>CAXTLD010000001.1:0-163464 GCA_964245045.1 uncultured Acidobacteriaceae bacterium
ATCCAGCACCACCCCGATTGGCAGCTGGCACAGCGCATAGGTCCAGTTGTACGCTCCGGCCAGGTACCCAAAAGCCGTCGTCGTCAGCCCAAAGCTGGCCGCCAAGGCGGCGGGCGCCACGGAAAGGTTCACCCGGTCGAAGTAGTTGACCAGCACCCCAAAGCCGAGCAGCCACGCAATCCGCCATCGCCTCCGCGATCCGGGGTTCTTCATGCGCGGCATCGCGGCACTGTTCATCGGCGCCACAATCCTACCGCGTCGCGAAATCCTCAGGCATTTCCACGAACGCGCATGGCGCGGCATGGTATCTTCATCCAAAGTTCACTCCCAATTTACCCGCATCGGGCCTTGTCTTTCGGGTCTCCGATCCTCCGCACCCCGCGCTGGGTTCACCTCCGTGCTTTGCCTGGCAGCGCAGCAGACAGGACGTGTATGACGATTCGCCACCGCCTCGCCCTCGCCACGGCTCCCCTCGTTTTCTTCACCGCCGCCCCCGCGCTCCACGCCCAGGTCCAGACTATCAACGGCCGCATCCAGGGCGAGGTAGCCGACACCAGCGGTGCGATCATTCCCGGGGCGCAGGTCGAAGCCGATGAGGTCGAGACCGCAATCGTTCACCGCTCCGTGACCGACCGCTCCGGGCACTTCGAGTTTCCCTCGCTTAAGCCCGGCCGCTACACCGTCAAAATCACCAAGGCTGGCTTCGCGTCCACCATCCAGGAGAACCTGAACCTCACCGTCGGCCTCACCGAAACGCTGCGCCTCACCCTCCAAATAGCCGGCGCGGCCGAGTCCGTCGTCGTCACCTCCGCCCCGCTCATCGACGTCACGACCACCGCCTCCACCACCACGCTGGGCGAAGCAACCGTGGCCACCACGCCCGTCCTCAACCGCAAGTTTGAGGACCTCCTCACCCTCACCCCCGGCGTTTCCATCTCGCAGGGCCCTGACGGGGACGAGATCAACATCAACGGGCAGCGCGGTATCTACAACAACATCTCGCTCGACGGCGGCGACTACAACAACGGCTTCTTCGGGGAGCAGTCCGGCGGTCAGCGCGCCGCGGTCGACATCACGCTCGAGGCCGTCCGCGAGTTCCAGGTGGTCGCCTCCGGCGCCAACGCCGAGTTCGGCCGCACCGGCGGCGGCGTGGTCAACGTCATCACCAAGTCCGGCACCAACAACTTCCACGGCAGCCTGTTCGAGTACCAGCGCCTCGCGGCCCTCACCGCCAGCACTTCCGACGGCCAGCCGCTGACCAACTTCCACCGCGAACAGTTCGGCGGTTCCGCCGGCGGCGCCATCATCAAGGACAAGCTCTTCTACTTCGGCGCCGCCGAGGGCATCGACCAGAACCTGCTTCGTCCCAACCTCAGTCAGTACAACGCCGGCGTGCTGGGCTCCGCGCCTTGCCCGGTCGCCAACCCCGTGTTCAACAACAACATCACCGACGCGCAGATCGGCGCCAACGGCGACTGCCAGCGGCAGGTCCTGGTCAACTTCTACCAGTCCACCTACAAAGAGAACGAGGGCCTGCCCGTCGACGAGGTCGTTCACAACGGCGCGTTCTTCGGTCGGGGCGACTACAACCTGACGCCCAAGAATCTCCTCTACGTCAGCTACAACTTCGACTATTCCAACAACCCGAACCAGACCTTCGACGTCGCCACCTACGGCACCTCCGCGAACGGCACCGAAGGTCCCGCCCACGTGCAGACGTTGAACGGCAACCTCATCACCACCGTCAACGACAAGCAGCTCAACGAGGCCCACGTCACCTTCGGCCACGAGACCCGCCCGCGCACCGCGATCAACCCAACCGCCGTGCCTGACACCGGCATCGGATTCGCGCCGTCCTTCCGCTTCGGCCAGCCGTTCTTCCTCGGGCCCGGCTCCAGCGAGACCTTCTACCACCTCGACCTCAAGGACAACTACTCGATCGTCCACGGTCGCCACACGGTGAAATTTGGCGCCGAGTACCTCTTCAGCCACAACACCCAGGTCTTCGACGGCTTCGCCCTTGGCCGCTACATCTTCGGCTCGGTCACCGGCTTCCTCCACTACGCCACCCCCGCCAGCCAGGGCAGCGCCTTCGGCAATAACGTCCAGGCTTGCGCCGATGGCACTTACTCCACCGCCTGCACCGGCGGCAGCCCCTTGCTACTGTACTTGCAGGACGCCGCCGTGCGCGCCGGGGAGACCGTTCAGCAGGCCGGCTACTCCTCTATCAACAACGAGGAGCCCTCGCTGTACCTGCAGGACACCTGGCAGATCCACTCGCGCTTTACCCTCAACTACGGCCTTCGCTGGGAGGCGCAGTTCTTTCCCAGCCCCGCCACGCCGCCCTCGCAAACCGCGTACGGCCAATACCTCACCAATCCGGCCTTTCCTTCCACCGGCTACCTCCCCAACCAGACCAAGGAGTTCCAGCCTCGCGTCGGGTTCAACTGGGACATCCAGGGCAACGGTCACACTACCCTCCGGGCCAGCGCCGGCATCTTTAACGCGCGCCAGAACATGCTGACCGAGGTCGGCGCCATTACCACCAACGGCGCCCAGCAGCAGACCTTGACGGAGTTCTCCGGCCTCGGCAACCCGGTCTACCCGAACGCCTTTCCCAACGTGCCCATTCCCGTCGGCCAGTACCCAGCCGGCGCCGGCGTCACCGTCTTCGACCGCAACTACCACAACCCCCGCATCTACTCCTACGATGTCGGCGTCGACCGCCAGCTCGGCACCGACTTCGTCGCCTTTGTCGACTTCAACGACTCCAAGGGCGTCTACCTGACCCGCTTCACGAACCCGAACGTCGGCCCCACCGTTGTGCCCGCCACTAACGCCGACACGGTCAGCTACACCGGCCCGTCGCCCTTTCCCAATCTCGGCGCGATCACCGACACGATCAGCAACTCCAAGTCTCTCTACCGCGGCCTCTCCGTCGGCATCCGCAAGCGCATGTCGCACCACTACCAGTTCGAAGCCGAGTACACCTACTCCGTGGATCGCGACGACGACTCCAACGAGCGCGACCCCTTCACCTTCCGCTACGCCAACCTGTACAACCTGGCCTCGGAGTACTCGCTCTCCGATCGCGACGAACGCCACAAGTTCAACGCCTACGGCCTCGGCGAGCTGCCCTTCGGTTTCCGCGGCAACTTCCGCATCCAGCAGCACTCCGCCGAGCCCGAAACCGACAACTCCGCCGGGACCGGCACGGGCCCTGCCTGCTCCTACAACAACTCGCAGACCCGCTTCGTCAACGGCATCGACTGCGGTCGCAACCACCTCCGCAAAGACAACGCCTTCTTCGTCACCGACCTGGGCATCGCGCGCCCGTTCAGCTTCCACGACGGCCGCTTCGGCCTCATCCCGCGCGCCGAGATCTTCAACGCCTTCAACAACACCAACAACCTCAATCCGCTAAGCTCCCCGGCGCTCTTCGATTTCAGCGGCTTTCTCCGCGTAGGCGTCGGCGACCCCCTCCAAGCCCAACTCTCGCTTCGGTTTACCTTTTAGGGTCTCGGCCCGGATCACGTCTCCTGCGCGGAGGGTCGCAGCATGGCCAGGCGCGCGGCCGCGTCATTCTGCTCGAAGTTGTATTCGCGCACCACCTCCATCACCAACCGCCGGGTCTCCTCGGTGTGCATCCCCTTGTTGTTCAGCACGCGGGACACCGTAGCCAGCGACACGCCGGCCTTGCGAGCGATATCGGCCATGGTCGGTTTGCGGGGCTGGGCGTCGTCGGCCTGCCCCCGTTGCGACTCGGGCCGATCTGCCGGCTCCACGGTGGCATGCAACTCCTTCCAGATCTCTGCCGTGCTGATGCCCAGCGCTTTAGCCACCTGGCGATCGGTCAGGTGACGCGCTATGAGATCCAGGATCTCGGCTTGTCGCGCCGACAGGTTTTGTCGCGGTGAGCGCTTCGCAAACCGTGCCGCGATGTGCCGCGGAAAGTAGCGTTCACCCCCATGCACCACGTGAATGGCCTCGATCAGCTCTTCTTCCGAGCAATTCTTCAGCAGATATCCCAGCGCTCCCGCGCGCACCGCCTCATACACGTCCTCGTCGCTCTCATAGCTGGTCAGGACGATCACCCGGGGTGCGGGCTGCAACTTGCGCAGCGCTTGCAGCGTGGCAATCCCGTCCATGCCCGGCATCCGCAGGTCCAACAGAACGATGTCGACCGACGTTTCCGTCAGCAGAGCCACCGCCTGGGCGCCGTCGGCCATGCTGCCCACAACCTCAAAATCCGGAAAGGTCCGCAGCATGCTGGCCAGCCCGGCGCGCACCACCGGGTGATCGTCCACAAGCAGAATCCGGATAGGGCCGGAGGCCTCAGCCGACATGGTCGCGCACTCCTTCGTCCAGGGGCTCTTGGTGCGTCGCGAACACCCAAAAGCGGCGCTTGGGGGAGGGCAGCGGCACCTGCACCCGCACCCGTGTGCCGCGGCCCGGCGCTGTCTCGATCGACAGTTGGCCACCAACGGCCTCCGCGCGCCGTCGTATGCCGCTCAGGCCGAAGCCGCTCATCTGCGGTTCCATCACAAACCCACTCCCGTCGTCCTCCACCAGCAACGTGATCACCGCTGGCGAGTAGGTGGCCAGCAAGCGCAGCCGGGTTGGATGGCTGTGCTGCACGGCGTTGGCAATGCTCTCCTGGCCGATCCGGAAGAGGCTGTCCAGAACGCGTAATGGGATAGGGCGCAGATCGCCCTTCACCTCCGCGTCGATCCGCACCGGCGCGCCACCCACCATCTGCCCCGCCGCCTGCTCCAGCGCTGCGATCAACCCGCGGGCCTCCGTCGCATCCGAGCGCAAGGTGATGATGCTGCGGCGGGCCTCGTCGTGGCTTTGGCGCACCAGGTCGCAGGTGCGGCTCAGCTCCTCAGCCAGCGCGGCGCTATCGAGCGCGACCCGGTTGCTAGCCACTCGGTTGCGGATGGCCCGCAGTTGAAAGCCGATGCCCGCAAAGCTCTGGGCCAGGGTGTCATGGATCTCATGCGCGAGCCGCTCGCGCTCATCGATCACGGCTCGCAGACGCCAGGCCTCCGCCCGGCTCAGCAGCAGATGCACCAGAAACCCGATCCCCAGCATGAGCAAGGCGAGGGTGACCAGGTGGGCCGCGCTCCACCACGGCGGCCCGGTCAGCACTTTGACGCCTTCGCCGGAGGAAATCAAGATCGCAAAGGGAACCGTGTTGGCCGTATGTGCCGTGTCCACCAGGCACAAGCCACGCAGCTGCAGGACGCTGCCCAAGCGCAACGACCGGAAGCTGCTGCCCACCTCCGGCGAGCTGGCGAGGGCGCGAAACACCTGCTGGCCGTCGGTAAGCTCCAGGATCGGTGCGCCTCCCGCGGTCTCGATCTTGCGTTGCAACGTGCCTCCCACCTCCACCAGCATCGCGTGGAACGCACTGGTAGCCGCCTGATCGGCGGTGATCGACAGCGGCGAAGGCACCCGCGTGCTGTCGCTCGTACGCAGCAGGGTCGCCCGGCGCAGCACGGGGGCAAGCCCGTTCGGCGCCACCTCGCCTTCGACCTCCACCTCTTCGCCGTCGCGCAAGGGATGGCCCTGCGTCAGCTCTACAAGTACGCCGCCGGTCGCGTCCTGGATGTACAAGGGGTCGGCGACCACCACGGTGCCGTGCACCACCGCACGGGCCAGGCGCGTGGTGGAAAGCAGACGAAGACCCCCGATCGCCTGCACAGGCTCCGGCCTCCGTGGGCCGGTTTGCCTGTCGATGGCAGGGGAAGGCCCGCTTCGGGAGGCGGCAAGCGTCGGTGCCTCTTCCCCGGCCGGCAGGGAAGCTAGGGCAGCGCCTTGGGCAGCGGTGAGGCGTGCCACCCGGACGTTGCGCCAACGCCCACCGGCCAGCAGCGACCGAAGCCCGAACCTGCCGCGGCGAAGACACTGAGGATCGTAGGCCGCCACCGTTTGCCGGCTTCCTGTGGCGGGATCCGCCGCTGTAACGCGAAGCTGGCACCCGTACGCGCTGAACGCCAGGTGGTACCACCGCCCCGGCACAACACCGCCCGGCATGGGCGCGGACGGAAACTCCAACCAACCGTACTCCGCCTTCCCCAGCACCAGACTCTGGTCGCTGGTGCGCAGGCCGGCGTAGTAGCCGTTGTACGCATCGGCCCCCCACTCCGCATCGCTCACGCGCAGCACCAGCCCCGCGTCGCCGCCTCCCAGCAGCTGGACGTCCGCGTCTACCGTGTAGTCCGTCGCGTACGGCGACCCGGCCAGTAACTTCGCGCCGGGCTCGACCGAGCTGTTGCGGATCTCGCCCCCGGTGGCCTGCCAGTCGCCCGAGTAGGCCGTCCATCCGTCCAGGCTGCCGGTCGCGGCCTTGTCCGCAAACGGCAAACCGCGCGAGGGGTTGCGCAGGGCGAGCCCAACCACCAGCGCCACCACTGTCGCAACTGCCAGAGCCAGCAGCAAACGAAGCGGCAAGCGGCCCCTGCCCAGGCGGCGCGGCTGGCCGATCACGGCGTCACGCCCCAGTTCATCTGCGCGAAGCGCCGCAAGCCGGGCTGATCGATGGTCTCGCGGGTCAGCAGCGTGGGCTGGAGCGCCACCCGCAGCGGTGGCATCGCCTGCCCGCGATAGCGCAGCAGCAGCTCCATCGCCCGTTGCCCCATGGGGTACACATCTTCGGCGATCAGGGAGTCCATGGCCCCGTCCCGCACCGCCGCAACGGATTCCCGGCTCTGCTCGAAGCCGACCAGTTTGAGCTTGCCGCGCAGGCCCCGCGCCTCAGCGGCGGCTAACGCGCCGTCGCCCGCCACCGCGGAAAGCGTGAAGATCGCCCCGAGCCGCGGATGCTTCAGCAGCACGTCGTCGGCGGTCTCCCGGGCCTCGGCTTCGTTGTGCGTCCCGGCGCGGCGGTCCGCGATCACGATACCGGGAAACATCCGCTCCAACGTGCTCTCAAACGAATGCAACACCGCCAGCGCGCTTTCTGATTGCGGATCCACGCCAAGCACGGCAACCTCGCCCTGCCTGTGCAGCAGTTGCGCCACCCGCGCCGCGGCCATGCGGCCGGTCGCCCCGTCGTCGTTCACGATGTACGCCAAACGCGAGCGCGGCGGCAGCGACAGCGGGGACACGATCACCACGGTATTCATGCCCTTGCTCAGCGCGCGTTGCACCACCGACATTAGGGCCAGCGGCTGGTCCGGCGCCAAGATCAACCCGCTGTAGCCCCGGTCGATTACGCGATCGATCAATGCGGCCTGCTGGCCCACGTCGTCCTCGCTGGTAGGCGCGTTCCAGTAAATCGGAACTCTTTGCTTTCCCACGGCAGCCTGCGCGCCCGCGTGCGCCGCGTCCCAGGTCGCCGAGCCCGTCGTGCGCGGTATGATCGCGACCCGGAACTCGCCTTTGCGACAGCCGGCTAACAGCAGGCTGACGGCTACGAAGAGCCCGCGGAGTGATGCCGAAGCGAAGGTCCGCACCACCCACCCAGCGCGTGGTGCACCGGGCTTACGGGCGCGTCTCACGACCTCGAGTGTAGCCGATGCCGCCTGGGTCGCCAGGGCGCAACCGACATTACCCGTTGACAACTTGCCCATCGGTCCGCTATCACGGTCTAGCCTTGGAAGCGCTTCCACCCCCGTGCCCCAACATGATGAACGCTGGACCTAGCCGCAACTTCCGCGCACGCCTGCCTCGCGCTGTACGTGTGGCCCTGGCGCTGTGCTGCCTGGTCGGCGCGCTCCAGGCCCAGACCACGCTCACCATCGCCACGGTCAACAACGGCGACATGCTGGTGATGCAGCGCTTGTCCAAGCAGTTCGAGGCGGCGCACCCCGACATCAAGCTCGACTGGGTCGTTCTGGAAGAGAAGATCCTGCGCGAAAAAACCACCACCGATGTGGCCACCCACGGCGGCCAGTTCGACGTGGTGACGATTGGCCCATGGGAAGCGCCGCTTTGGGGTCAACGTGGCTGGCTCACCCCGTTGAACGGCCGGCTCTCCGCAGCCTACGACGTCAACGATATCCTCAAGCCCATCCGCGATGCGGCCTCCTCCGGCGGCAACCTGTACGCCTTGCCCTTCTATGCGGAAAGCTCGCTGACCTACTACCGCAAGGACCTTTTCCGCAAGGCAGGGCTGACCATGCCCGCGCAACCGAGCTACGCAGACATCGCCCGTTTTGCCGCCGCGCTCAACGACCCAGCCCACCAAACCTACGGCATCTGCCTGCGCGGCAAACCTGGCTGGGGGGAAAACATGGCCTACATCACCACGCTGGCCAACACCTTCGGCGGGCGCTGGTTCGACGAGCAGTGGCAACCGCAGTTCAACACCCCGGCCTGGCACGCCGCCGCCAGTTTCTACGTCGATCTCCTGCAGAGGTACGGTCCCCCCGGCATCAGCTCCAACGGCTTCAACGAGTCGCTGACGCTGTTTGAGAACGGCCGCTGCGGCATGTGGATCGACGCCACCGTGGCCGCCGGCACGCTCTCCGATCCGAAGCAATCCTCGGTTGCCGGCACGGTGGGCTTCGCGCCTGCGCCGGTGGCGGTCACCCCGCACGGCGCGCAGTGGCTCTGGTTTTGGGGCCTCGCCGTGCCCTCCTCCGCCAAACACGCTCAGGCCGCGCTCGCCTTCATTCAGTGGGCAACCTCCAAGGAGTACATCCGGCTGGTGGCGCACACCGACGGCTGGGCGGCGATCCCGGCGGGCACCCGCGAGTCCACGTACAAGCAGCCCGAGTATCTCCGGACCGCGCCCTTTGCCGAGCTGACCTACCACTCCATCCTGGCCGCCGATCCACTGCACCCGACAGAAAAACCGGTGCCCTACACGGGAATTCAGTGCCTCGTGATTCCGGCGTTCCCCACCATGGGCAACCAGGTGGGGCAGATGTTTGCCGCCGCTCTGGTGGGCAACGAGAGCGTGGACGCCACCCTGAACGCGGCCCAAAAAGCCACCGAACGCGTGGAACGGCGCGTCGGCATCCTGCGGTGAGGGCGCGATGAGCACACAAACCTTCAAGCCTGACGTAGCCCCAACGCTGGCCCCCGTGACGGCCCCTTCCGCCGTGCCGCAAGCGGAACGGACCTGGCGCGAACGGGCCGCGCAGCTGCTGCTACAGGCGCCCTCGGTGGCCGCGCTGTTTGTCTGGTCGGTCATTCCGCTCATCATGACCCTTTGGTTTTCGTTCCGGCGCTACAACCTCATGGAGCCCACGCGCACCGGCTTCGATGGCCTCGGCAACTACCGCTATCTGCTTAGTGACCCCAGCCTCGCGCTTGCCGTCTGGAACACCGTTTTGCTCATGGCTTCGGTGCTCGCCATCACCGTCGGTTTGGGCACACTGATCGCCATTCTGCTGGATCAGGACTTCTTTGGGCGCGGCATCGCCCGCGTGTTGGTGCTCGCGCCGTTCTTCGTGATGCCCACGGTGAACGCGCTGGTGTGGAAGAACATGATGATGCACCCCGACAACGGCGTCATCTCGTTCCTCATGCGCTCGGTCGGCCTCAAGCCCATTGACTGGTTCGCGTCCGTGCCGCTCCTATCTATCATCCTCATCGTCTCCTGGCAGTGGCTCCCGTTTGCGGTGCTCACCCTGCTCACGGCGGTGCAGTCCTTGGACGGCGAACGCAAGGAGGCGGCGCGCATGGACGGCGCCAACGCCCTGGCCATGTTCCGCTACATCATCTGGCCGCACCTCAGCCGCGCGGTCACGGCCGTCATCATGATCGAATCCATCTTTCTGCTGGGGGTGTTTGCCGAGATCTACGTCACCACCTCCGGCGGGCCGGGGTTCGCGTCCACCAATCTTTCTTTCCTCATCTATCGCTATGCGTTGCTGGAGTACGACATCGGCGGCGCGTCGGTCGGCGGCGTTGTGGCCATCGTGCTCGCCAATGTGCTGGCCATCTTTCTTATGCGCTCCTTCGCGCGCAGCCTGGAGGCCTGAGATGCACGTCCTCGCCAACACCAATTTGCCGCAGCGCGCCAGGAGATCTGCATGACGAACACGGTGCGGCACAAATGGACGGTGACCCTGCTGGGCTGGACGGTGGCACTGCTGCTCTTCTTTCCCATCTTTTGGACGGTGCTGACCAGCTTCAAGACCGAAACCGAGGCCATCTCCCGCATCCCGCACCTGTTCTTCCATCCCACGCTGGGCAACTACGCCGCCGTCCAGGAGCGCGCCAACTACTTCCGGTTCGCGTGGAACAGCATCGTCGTTGCCATCGGGTCCACGTTGCTTGCGCTGGTGCTCGCCGTCCCCGCCGCCTACGCCATGGCTTTCTTCCCCTCCAAGCGCACCAAGGGCACGTTGCTCTGGATGCTGTCGACCAAGATGATGCCTTCAGTGGGTGTTCTTGTGCCCGTCTACCTGGTCTTCCGCGACCTCAATCTGCTCGACACCAAGACGGGCCTGCTGCTCCTGAACGCCCTGATGAACCTGCCCATCCTCGTCTGGATGCTGTACACCTTCTTCAAGGAGGTGCCCCGCGAAATCCTCGAGGCCGCCCGCATGGACGGCGCCGGCACCCTGCGCGAGATCTACGACCTGCTGCTGCCGCTCTCCATGCCCGGCATCGTGTCCACGGCGCTGCTAGCTATCATTCTGGCGTGGAACGAAGCCTTTTGGAGCCTCAACCTGACCGCCGCCAAGGCTGCCCCGCTCACGGCGTTCATCGCGTCCTTTTCCAGCCCCGAAAATCTCTTCTACGCCAAGCTCTCCGCGGCCTCCACCATGGCCATTGCGCCTATCGTGATCCTCGGCTGGCTGAGTCAAAAACAATTGGTACGCGGGCTCACGTTCGGCGCGGTCAAATAGAGGAGACTGGGAGACGATGGCAACCGTACAGCTGCAACAGGTGCGCAAATCCTTCAACGGCACCGAGATCATCAAGGGCGTCGATCTCGAGATCAACGATCGCGAGTTTGTGGTCTTTGTGGGCCCGTCTGGCTGCGGCAAATCCACGTTATTGCGCCTCATCGCCGGCCTCGAAGAAATCACCTCCGGCGACCTCCTGCTGGATGGCGTGCGCGTCAACGACGTCGCCCCCGCCAAACGCGGGCTGGCCCTGGTCTTTCAAAGCTACGCGCTCTACCCGCACATGACGGTTGCGGAAAACATGGCCTTCAGCCTCAAGCTGGCCGGCGTTTCGGCCGCGGAGCGCACGGCCAAGGTGGGCGAGGCCGCCCGCATCCTGCACCTGGAGCCCTACCTCGACCGCAAACCCAAGGACCTCTCCGGCGGCCAGCGGCAACGCGTTGCCATCGGCCGCTCCATCGTGCGCAACCCCAAGGTCTTTCTCTTCGACGAGCCCTTGTCCAACCTCGATGCCGCGCTGCGCGTGCGCATGCGGCTGGAGCTCACCACCCTGCATCAGCAGCTCCAGGCCACCATGATCTACGTCACCCACGATCAGGTGGAAGCCCTGACCATGGCCGACAAAATCGTCGTGCTGCAGGCGGGCGTCATCGAGCAGGTGGGGTCGCCCATGGACTTGTACCACCACCCGCGCAACCTGTTTGTCGCCGGCTTCATCGGTTCCCCGCGCATGAACTTCTTGCCCGCCCGCGTGCAGGGGGTGGCCGGCAACACCGTGCAGGTCGCGCTTCCAGACGGTTCGGTCTTCGACGTGCCCATCGTCGCGGACGGCGTACAAATGGGCGACGAGCTCACCTGGGGCGCGCGTCCCGAGCACATCACCCTCACGCGGCAGGCCGGGCTGCCCGCCCGCGTCCAGCTCATCGAGCGTCTCGGGGGAGAGAGCTTTCTGCACGTTCAGATCGCCAGCGGCGAGCTGCTTGTAGTCAAGGTCAGTGGCGAAACCGAGGTACGGCTCCAGCAGGAGATTCAACTCGGCGTTGAGCCGCGATATATGTTTCTCTTCAGGAGCAGCGGCGAAACGCTGCAGCGTGCCCCGGCGGGCAACGGGCTCCAAACCGCTACCCTCAACGCGACCCCATCGGCCACGTCGAACCACCGGTCAAACTGAGCCCAACATCGCACGACGCGCTCCGCCGCAACCCATTCAACGAACGAACAGGAGTTTCCTTCATGAGCACCCACACGGCAGCGATCAAGCTCAGCAACGCGAACCTCGCCCACCTCGGCGCGGCGGTCCGCGTCCCCACGTACGATCGGGCACAGCTGACCCAAGCGATCGTCCACATCGGTGTCGGCGGCTTCCATCGCGCGCACCAGGCCGTCTACCTCGACGATCTACTCGCCCTGCCCGATACCGAACGTCTCGGGGAGTGCGGCATCGGCCTGCTCAAGAGCGACGATCGCATGCGCGACGCGCTTTGCGGCCAGGACACCCTCTACACCGTGGTCGAGCGCAGCACGGCCGCGCCCGCCGCGCGCATCATCGGTTCCATGACGCAGTTTCTGTACGCGCCCGAGCAGCGCGAAGCCGCGCTCGAAAAGCTCGCCGCCCCCGACACCCGCATCGTGTCGCTCACCATCACCGAAGGCGGGTACTTAGTGGACGAAGCCACCGGCGCCTTTCTGGACACTCATCCGGACATCCGCCACGACCTCGAACACGCAGGTGAGCCGGTTTCTTCGCTCGGCTATCTGGTGGAAGCGCTGGACCGTCGCCGTCGCCGCGGGCTGCCCGCCTTCACTGTCATGTCCTGCGACAACCTGCAAGGCAACGGGCACATCACCGCGCGCGTAGTCCTTGCCTTCGCGGAGCTGCGCGACCCGGAACTGCGCTCCTGGATCGAGCGCCACGTCGCTTTTCCCAGCAGCATGGTCGATCGCATCACGCCCGGCACCACCCCGCGCGATCTCGCGTTTGTTCGTGAGCACTTCGGCATCGAAGACGCCTGGCCCGTCGTCACCGAGCCCTTTCGTCAGTGGGTCATTGAGGACACCTTCTCGAACGGCCGGCCAAGCTGGGAGCGCGTCGGCGCGGAGATGGTCACCGATGTCGCGCCCTACGAGCACATGAAGATTCGCCTGCTCAACGGAAGCCACCTGGCCATGGGCTACCTCGGCGCCCTGATGGGCTTCGTCCTGGTTCACGAGGTCATGCAAGACGCCCTGATGACGTCCTTCATCGAGGCGTTCATGGAGGAGGTCACGCCGGTGGTCCCGCACATTCCCGGCGTCTCGGTCGAGGCATACAAGCGCACGCTGATCGAGCGATTCTCGAACCCAACCATCAACGACCAGGTCACCCGCATCTGCTCGGAAGGCTCGGCGAAGATGCCGAAGTGGTTGCTGCCCTCCATCCTGCAACTGCGCGAGCAGGGCAAGGACATCGACCTCACAAGCCTTGTGGTGGCCAGCTGGATCTTCTACCTGGGGCGCGGTGTCGCGGACGATGGCAAGCCTCTCGACATCGTCGACGCCCGCGCACAGGAGTTGACCGGCATCGCGAGCAAAGGCGGCCTGGACGCCCGCGCCATGCTGTCGGTGCGCTCCCTCTTCGGCGACAACCTCCCATCCGACTCCGTCTTCGTGGACAACGTGCAGCGGTGGTTGCAGCAGCTTGGCAACGAGGGCGCCCGCGCCACGGTACAGCGCGCCGTCGAGCGCGCGCGCTTGGCTGCCTAGAGCGATGAAGCCTTGGCTGGCTGCGCGATGAAGCCTTGGCTGTCTAGCGCGATGGGAGCGTTGGCTGTAAAGGTGTCTTCAGCGCCAACGGCGCGCCATATCATAGCCTGGGGCGCAAGCCCCAGGTAGGTCCAGTGATCACCCCTGAGGGCTGAAAGCCCGGCACAAAACGCCGCCAGCCTCTTCGACGCCAGGCTACACGTTGAACTTAAAAAACAGAATGTCGCCGTCTTTCACGAGGTAGTCCTTGCCCTCGGACCGTAGCAGCCCGGCCTCCTTGACCCCTTGCTCGGAGCCGAGCCGGAACAGGTCCGCGGAACTGTACGCTTCGGCTCGAATAAATCCGCGTTCAAAGTCGGTGTGAATCACGCCCGCCGCGCCCGGCGCTTTGGTCCCGCGTGGAATCGTCCAGGCACGCACCTCCTGCACGCCCGCGGTGAAGTACGTAATCAAATTCAAGAGACGATAGCCCGCGTGGATCAGGCGGTTCAGGCCGGGTTCGGTCAGGCCCAGGTCGGCGAGAAACTCCCCGCGCTCGTCCGGGTCAAGCAGCGCGATCTCGGACTCCAGCGCGCCGCAGATGCGCACCACCTCGGAGCCCTCTTCGGCGGCGCGGACTTCCACCTTGGCCGTGTGGGCGTTGCCTGCGGCGAGGGCCGACTCATCCACGTTTGCGACGTAGAGCATGGGCTTGGCCGTAATCAGATGGAGGTCGCGAGCCGCGGCGCGCTCGTCCTCGGTGAGGTCGACTGTGCGGGCCGGGCGACCGGCTTCGAGCGCTTCCTTGAGCTTGGCCACGGCGGAGCCTTCCGACTTGATCTTCTGGTCCGTGGTGTTCTTGAGCAGCTTCTCCAGCCGCTGCGAACGCTTTTCCACGGTGTCCAGGTCGGCCAAAAGGAGCTCCGTGTTGATCGTGTCGATGTCAGAAAGCGGGTCAACGTGGCCGGCCACGTGGATCACCTCGGGGTCCTCAAAGCAGCGCACCACATGCGCAATGGCGTCCGTGGAGCGGATGTGGCCCAGAAACTGGTTGCCCAGACCTTCGCCCTTGGAAGCGCCCGCGACAAGGCCGGCGATGTCGATGAACTCCATCGTGGTCGGCACCAGGGACTTGGGCTTGATCAGGGCGGCGATCTGGTCAAGCCGATCGTCGGGAACACTGACAATGCCCACATTCGGGTCGATGGTGCAAAACGGGTAGTTGGCCGCCTGCGCTTTTGCGGCCGTGAGCGCGTTAAAGATGGTGGATTTGCCTACGTTGGGCAGGCCGACGATTCCGCAATTCAAGGGCATACAGGTCTAGGGTACAGGGTCAGCGGGCCCGTGCGGGTTCAGCGGCAGATGCGCGGAGACGAGATCTGCATGGTGGGGTAACGTGCTCGTTCCGCTCCGGGAGTTACCAAATAGTTGTAGCAACCGCGAGCGGAAGTGCTACTGTTGGCTCACCCGAAATAGGGACAGGCAAGCGAAGAACTACCGCAAAGCCGCCAGGTTTGGGGCAAGGATCGCGCGAACGGGCGCCTTTGCCTTGGCATCCAGCGCGCCGCCGATGTACTCGCTAGAACCTAGCTTCTTTCAGGGTGAAGTTATTAGGAGAAAGCTATGCGTTTGCCGGTGTCTTTACGTCACCTTGCCGCGGTTGCGGTGTTGCTTGCCTGCGTTGCTCCGTTTTCTGCCCTTGGACAGGCCTTTGGAGCAAGCGTGGGGACCGATCCCGTGATTACGGCTTCGCCCGACGCATCGCGTGGAGATGTGGGCATGGGCAAGGTCGCGGTTCCAGGGCACCGCCGTGGTGCCGAAGAGCTCCGCCTTTTCGGGCGTGTGCGCAGCGGCGTGTATACCGTGGACGGCATGGTCGCCAAAGTGCAGCTCAACTACGACGTAAACGGCGTCCGCTTTCTGTACCTCTTTCTCCCGGGGGTAGGGACGGCGGTGGTTTCGGCCACGCCGAACCCGGAGGCGATCGCCACGGAAGCGAAACTCCAGGACAACGAGTTGAGCTTTGCGCTCGGGGAGCATCGCTTCCGGCTGACCGGCGTCGCGCTGGCGAGCGATCGCGGCAGCGCGCCGGAGCACTTGTACGTTTGGCTGGACCGGGCGGCATGGCAGTTACACTCGCAGCCCATGGTGGGCTTTGGCGACGCCGTGGCCACGCCGTATGTCTGGCCAGGAGCGCTGCGGGTGGAAGAACCCAAGGCCGTGGAGGACGCGGTAGCCGCGCCGCCCGTGCCCCTGGTACTGTTGCCGAGCCCAACGGCGGTGGCGCCGCGCCCGGCCGTGCCGGCCACGGTGCAACCCGCGGCGCTGCGGCCGGTTACGTTTCCGTAACCGCCAGGCGCGTGTGCCTGAAACGAACGAGCTCGCACCGCGCCTGCGTCCTTCCTCGGCATGAAGCATCTGAGGCTTGCAGCGGAATCGAGCTTTGAAACTGCCACATGAAGGCGAGGACGGCTATGCAAATCGGAATCGACACGTTCGTTGAGGTCGCGGCAGGGCCGAACGAAAGCGCTGGAAGGCTGGGCGCCGAGCGCGTGCACCAGATGCTGGAAGAGGTCACGCTTGCCGACCAGGTTGGGCTGGACGCCTACGCTATCGGGGAGCACCACCGCGAAGAGTACGTGGCGAGCGCGCCTGCAGTGTTGTTGGCCGCAGCGGCCGCGCGCACCGATCGGATTCGCCTCGGCAGCGCCGTGACCGTCCTGAGCTCGGACGACCCGGTTCGCCTCTTTCAACAGTTCGCGACACTGGATCTGATCTCAAACGGCCGTGCCGAAATCACCGTGGGGCGGGGTTCGTTTACGGAGAGCTATCCGCTCTTCGGCTTCGACCTACGTCACTACGACGAATTGTTTGCGGAAAAGCTGGACCTGCTGCTCCACCTGCGCGACGAGGTCAAGGTGCACTGGGAAGGCCGGCACCGCGCGTCGCTGACAGGCCAGGGCGTGTACCCGCGACCGATCCAGGCCGTGTTGCCCATCCGCTTGGGCGTAGGCGGGACGCCTAACAGTTTCGTCCGCGCGGGCGTTCTGGGTATGCCGCTGACCGTGGCCATCATCGGCGGCGAGCCCCGGCGGTTCCGCTCGTTGGTGGACCTGTATCGCGAGTCGGGGCGACGCGCCGGGCACGACCCAGCTTCGCTGGATGTCGCGGTGCACGTCATTGGCTACATTGCGGAAACCGATCAGGGGGCAGCCGATCAGCTTTGGCCGGCGTATGCACACACCTTCGGGCGTATCGGGCGCGAACGGGGTTGGGGACCGACCAGCCGTGCGGCCTTTGACGCGCAGCGTGGGCCTACAGGGGCGTTCGTTGTTGGCTCACCGGAGACGGTGGCGGCCAAGCTCCGGCACATCGATGAGGCGTTGGGTGGGGTCGGCCGCGTAAGCCTGATGATGAGCGGCGGCCCTATCCCGCATGAGGGCATGCTCCGCTCCATCGACCTGTTGGGCAAGGTGGTCAAGCCCGCGCTGGCCGCCGAGCTTGTCGCGGTTTAGGACACTTCCTCGACGGTAATGCTGAAGAAGTGGTATGGCTGCCTGCGGTGACGGTATGCGATGGTGTTGATGGGCAGGCGCTGAGACTCTTTAGGCCTCGGCGTTCTGCTTCCCGGCATTGGGCAAGGTCCACCGTTCTTTGAAATCCAGAAAAAAGCTTTCGTAAAAGCGAAAGCTCAGCCAGGCAAGCAGCAACGTCGACGGCAGCGCGAGCAGCGCGGTGGCGGCATCACGTTCCGGCGTCTCCGCCGCGAAGCGTGCGCCGCCGCCGTGCACCATGATGTGCACGTACAGGCCATGGAAAAGATCGTGAAACACATACGCCCCGTAGCTGAGGCGACCCATCCAGCGTAGCGGCCGGAGGTGGAGCAGCGTGTAGACCCACCCGCCCGTTCGAAGCGCGCAAACCATGACCGCCGCAGCGTAGAGGTCGGCGAACAGGAGACCGCCTGTGTACCTCCACGGGGGGTATTGTGAAGGCGTCATGCGCCAGCCATGAAGCACAAACACCAGGTAAACAACGACCGTAAGCGTGCCGAGGGCAGCGGCAAGGCGCGCTATCGCAAGCAGGGTGTCGCGGGAGCTACCGCGCCAGAGCAGAGCCAACATCCCGCCGAGCAGGAGCGCATCCGCCTGGGCCGGGGTGAAACGATAGAGCAACTCTTCCGTGAGCATCCAGGGCGGCGCCCCGGCCTGCAGCGCAAGGCGGAGCAAAGGTCCCAAAACGACGCCCACGGTGCACACCGTTAGGAGCTTGCGGCGGCTGCGGACAAAGAAGACCACCCACGGCCAGAGCAAATAAAACTGCTCCTCCACGCAAAGTGACCAGAGGTGGCCCAGGTAAAGCTCAGTGCGCGGGAGCAAGCGGCTAGTAAGGTGGGCATCGGCGGCGAGCTCAAGCGGGGAGCGCGGCACAAGAGCGTCCGGTGAGGTGAAGCGCAGGAAGTTGCCGACATATAGCGGCCACGCGAGCCAGAGTTGATCCCAACGCCAATGCACCGCGGGCCAAATCAGGATAAGCGCGGCGAAAACGCCGTAGTACAGCGGAAAAATGCGTAAGGTTCGGCGAACGTAAAAGTTGCGGACACGGTGCGTGTCGTCGCGTGTATCACAAAGAATGCCCGTGATCAGAAAGCCGGAAAGTACAAAGAAGACGTTCACTCCCGTCCAGCCCCAGGCGAGCGACAAATAATGCTGGCCAAAGACCAGCAGAAAGGCTACCGCCCGGAGGCCATCCAGGGCGGGAAAGAAGGCACGGTTTTCCGGGCGCGTCTGGGCGGTGTTGCCTGAAACTGGAAGGTCGGTCATGAAGCACTATCAAGCACTAGTGTTTCGCAGCTGCACCTTTGGGGCAAACCGCCCTGTGACGATCGGTGAGATCTTCGCATAGGCGGCGCTGCTGATCAACCTGGTCGCGGAGACCGGCTTGTGCTTGCGATGCACGGTGGGGGACTCCGCAGCGGAACCTCGCTCAGACTCAAGAGCAGCACGGTAAGCCTCCAATTTGCGATCACGCTCTTGCCGGTAGAACCTCGTCAAAACGTGATCCTTTCCGAAGTGTAGGCGGGCGGCGCGGGCAAGCTCCAGCGCATCGTGCCACTGGCCACCAGCCTCCTGCAGCGACTCGAAGCGGCGGGCAGCCGCTGCAAGCGCGGGATCGTCGGGCTGGCATTCGGCCACATACCGGGCCGCTTTGGCAGCCTTGCGTACCGTGTGCAGGTCTTCCTCACTGAGCGTACCCAGAGCGTTCCTATCGAGAAAGCCGTCCTGAACGAGAACAGCTTGGGCATCCCTTAGCAGGTCTGGCCCAGCAACGGCCAACCTCTGCGCCGGACGGAGCGACTCAAGCAGAGCCTCAGCTGCCCTCGTTGTCTTCACCTGCCGGTGTGCCAGGAGTTGCTGCAGCGCAGCGGCGGCCTTGTCGCGCTCGCGTCGCATATGCCTCCGGAGCTCGACCGCCGCGTTTTTCGGGACAGACGTGCCCTCACCGGACCCAGACTTGTCCGGAACCGCCCCGGAGAGCGCTTTGAGCATACTGCGGTGAACATCGAAGTCCCTCACGTCACCGGCGGCGCGCCGCAATTTGCGCAGAGCACGCTGAAAAGCAGCGGCTTCCTTGTGATGTTTCGGCAGCTTTGGGACACGCGTAAGCAGAAGCAGGAGCGCCCCCAAGCGACGAGTCTCCGTACGAAGCTTGTGCACGGGCTTTTGCCGGGCGTCGGCGAGACAGAGGGCCACGGCCGCTTCGAGCTCTGTGATGTGCTCGCGCAAGACCTGAACCGGATAGAGGACCGAGGTTTCCATGCGTCCTTTCGATGCCGGATTCGTGCAACGAGCCGCGAGCTAAGCGCCCCTTGGGCCAGAGAGGGCAGGGGTAAAATGGAACTGACCGCATGGAATCGTCCGCTGCGCATAAGCCTGCATCGAATGCAGAAACAACAGATCAGCGTCTTGTCTCTGCCGAAGCTGTGAGATTGCGGCGCGCCTCCCATGCCGATGCGGACGTTTTAGCCCTGGTCGGTGCCGCGACGTTTCTCGAGGCGTTCACGTGGATGCTGCCGGGAGCCGACATTGTGGCGCACTGTACGAAGCACCACACGGCTGAGGCGTACCGGGCGTACCTTTCGCGGCCGGACACGCGGGTCACGATAGCCGAAACCGTTGCTGGCGGTGCTCCCGTCGGCTACGCTATGCTGACCGCACCGGAGCTGCCCACGTTCGCCGTGCGGGAGACCGACATTGAGTTGAAGCGGATCTATCTATTCTCCCGGTTTCGCTCGGCAGCCACGCATGTGGTGCAACTTTCCGAGGTCGACGGAAGTCTTGAAATGCTTCCTGGGCTGCGAGCGGGACAGGCGCTCATGGACGCGGCAGTGACGGACGCGCGGAAGATGGGTCGGATGCGGCTGCTCCTGGGCACGCACGCCGGGAACCTGCAGGCGATCGCCTTCTATCGCAGAAATGGCTTCGTGGAAGCGGGGGCGCGAACCTTTCAGGTGGGGGCGCAGGTGTGTTGCGACCTGATCTTCGCAAAAAGCCTGTAGGGACCATGCGACTGACTCAGCCTGTAGAAAAGCTCGGCCGCGCTGCAAGCAAAGCCGCGGGACCGCGGGCGCCGACCACGGAGCCGGGGTTTGCCAATCCGAATCGGCAGGTAGTAGAGCGGTCTACAGGCGCGGCATCAGTTGTGCGACGGGGGCAGACTGTGTATGCACTGCGGTGCCGGGATTGTGGCTTCAGCTATGGGTGCAATGGGCTGGACATCAAGGAGCGGTGCTGTCCGGCGTGTCAGGGCGGCGTGCCCGGAGAGGTGTTGCGTGTGGGGCAGCCCAGTCTGTTCGAGTAGTGGGTCTAACTTTCCTGCGCCGTGTTGGTCGATATACGTTCATGTTGCGAAATGGGACAACTGCGCCGGAGCCAAAGAGATAACCTGAAAGTGCTTCAGTCGCACGGAAAGGAGCGTCCCTCATGGCAGCAGCAATATCACCCGTACCCCCGTCTATCCCCGCTTCCTCCCCAGACGCTTCTCAGCCGCGCACCTCCAACCGCCACCTGATTCGTTGGGTGGAGAAGATGGCGGAGCTTTGCCAGCCGGAGCGGATTCACTGGGTGGATGGATCGGTGGAGGAAAACGCGGCCCTTTGCGACGCGTTGGTGGAGGCGGGGACATTCACGCGTCTCGATCCACAACTTTGGCCGGGGTGTTTCTACGCACGTTCGGCGCCGAACGACGTAGCGCGGGTCGAGGACCGCACCTTCATCTGCTCCCTGAGTAAGGAAGATGCAGGGCCCACAAACAACTGGGAAGACCCGTTTGCAATGCGGCGCAAGCTGAAGGCTCTGTTCCGCGGCTCCATGCGCGGGCGCACCATGTATGTGCTGCCGTTTTCGATGGGACCGATCGGCTCGCCGATGAGTCGCATCGGCGTGCAGCTTACCGATAGTGCCTATGCCGTCGTGAACATGCGCATCATGGCTCGCATCGGCGAGCCCGTGCTTCGGGAGATCGACAAGGACACACAGCGCGTAGTGCCCTGCATGCACACCGTGGGCAAACCCCTCGCACCCGGGGAGCGCGATGTGCCCTGGCCCTGCAACGAGACCAAGTACATCGTGCACTTTCCCGAAACACGGGAGATCTGGAGTTATGGGTCGGGGTACGGCGGCAATGCGCTGCTCGGGAAGAAGTGCTTCGCCCTGCGTATCGCCTCCAACATCGCCCGAGATGAAGGTTGGATGGCCGAGCACATGTTGATCCTCGGCATTGAAGACCCACAGGGTGAAAAGACCTACTTGGCCGCCGCATTTCCCTCAGCCTGCGGCAAGACCAACCTGGCCATGCTGATCCCGCCTCCTGGCTTCGAGGGGTGGAAGGTGTGGACGGTAGGCGACGACATCGCCTGGATCAAGCCCGACGCCGACGGGCAGCTGCGCGCCATCAACCCGGAGACGGGCTTCTTCGGCGTAGCGCCGGGCACGAGCGCAAAAACAAACCCTAACGCGATGGCCACCTTGCGGCGCAACACCATCTTCACCAATGTGGCACTCACAATGCGTGACGGCGTGCCCGAAGGCGTGTGGTGGGAGGGCATGTCCGACCAGCCCCCCTCCGTAACCGACCCAGCGCTGACAATGCAGGACTGGCGAGGCCAGCCGTGGACTCCAGGCGCCCCCACGCCGTCTGCGCACCCGAACGGCCGCTTCACTGCCCCGGCGGCGCAGTGCCCCTCCATCGATCCAGCCTGGGAGAGCCCACTGGGCGTGCCTATCAGCGCGTTTGTGTTCGGAGGCCGCCGGCCAACGACGCTTCCCCTGGTCTACCAGGCCTTCAACTGGGTCGACGGCGTCTACTTGGGCGCGACGATGGGTTCCGAGACCACGGCGGCCGCCGCCGGCGCGGTGGGTCAGGTGCGGCGCGATCCCATGGCCATGCTGCCATTCTGCGGCTACCACATGGGGGATTACTTCCGGCACTGGATCCGCATGGGCCGTGATCTCAATGCGACCCCCAAGATCTTTCACGTGAACTGGTTCCGCAAGGACGCTGACGGCAATTATCTGTGGCCGGGCTTCGGGGACAATCTGCGCGTGCTGCAGTGGGTCGTCGATCGTGTGCGCGGCCGCGTCCCTGCGCGCGAGACGCCGATCGGCTGGACGCCCTTCTACGAAGACCTCAACTGGGCGGGCATGGATTTCTCGCGGGAGGCATTCATGACGTTGGAGGCGGTAGATCGCGAGCAGTGGAAAGAGGAGGCCGTCGGACACGAGCGACTGTTCATCCAGCTTCACGGGCATCTGCCGCCCGAGATGGTCTACGAGCGCGAGCTGCTGATCTGCCGGCTGTAGCTTTGTCGGGCCGGTAAGGCCCTCAAACGCCGCCGCGTCTAGCGACTACGCTCAAGCGCCCCGCTGCGTACAATGATCGGCAATGTCGGTACACTGGATCAACTGTCTCCCCACGCGGAACGCCTGTCGCTCAGGAACTCTAGCAGCTTCACCCTGCGCTTTAAAGAAGGTTGCAAGTCCAGGGTTAAAGTGCCTGTCTCTAAGACTTTGCGCTTTTCTGTGGGGTGGGTACCCCCAGCTGGGGGCGACCGCGACCCACCTTTGGCTCGCCGCTGTTCTGCTCGGTTTCAGCCCTGCTCTCCCGGCCCAGTCACCCCCACTCGACCCCACCCTCGCGGTCGAGACGCTGCCCCTGTACTCCGCCCTTCCACCGGGAGCGAAGGCCGACGGCGCCGCGGACGTGCCGACCTTAACCGTCTTTCGGCCCCTCCACCCCATTGGCGCCGCCATCCTCGTCGCGCCCGGTGGCGCGTACCTCCACCTCGCCGCTGTTCACGAGGGCCGGCAGGAAGCCGACCGTCTTACGGAGCTCGGCGTAACCGCCTTTGTGCTCAAGTACCGCCTCGGCCCCATGTACCGTTACCCCGTGCCACTCGACGACGCTCGCCGCGCCATCCGTCTCGTTCGCTCGCTCGCCCCCAAGTACGGCTACGCTCCTGACCGCATTGGCATGATGGGCTTCAGCGCCGGCGGCCACCTCGCAGCGGTCGCAGGTACGCTCCCCGAGGACGGACGCAGCAACGACCCCGACCCAGTCGAGCACGAGTCCAGCCGCCTCAACTTCCTCATCCTCCTCTACCCCTGGCTCAATGCCATGCAGCCACCCGTCCCCAACCGCTTCGCGCCCGGCAAGGACTACATAAATTACTGCTCCGTCACCCGAGGCCTGACGCAAGTCGATTGTGCGCGTCTCGACCCGCAGTACACGCCGCTTCACCACGTGTCCGCGTCCACGCCGCCCACCTTTCTTCTTCATGCGGCCGACGACAACACCGTCCCCGTGGCCACCAGCGTTGACTTTTTCACGGCCATGCAGAAGGCCGGTGTCGATTGCGAGCTTCATGTCTTCGATCACGGCGGCCATGGTTTCGGCACCGGCGGCACCACCCCCGCACTCGCCGTCTGGCAAGACCTGCTCGCCACGTGGCTGCGCGTTCACAACCTGCTGACGCCGCCAACCGGAGGTGCCCACTAGTCGTAACGGGACCCAAGGCGAGGCCCCAAATCACTTGAACGCAACACCCGTCCCAAAACGGACCGGAGTGCCTGCTTCTGGGACAAACCGGGGCCAAACAGGCCCTCATCAAAGCCGACTGCAGGGCGCAAGCGACTTATAATAAGACCTAACAATGCCAGACGACCAGAACGCGCTCCCGCTCGGCCCCAACCCAAATGACCCGCCCTCGGCGCAGGACGCCAACTCGAACAATCCGCCCCCGGGCGGTGCTGGCGGTCCGTTCAACCCGGACGGCCCCGGTGCGCCCACCGGTCCCGGCGCGCTGGTCATGCTGCCGATCAATATCGATGAGGAGATGCGCCGGTCGTACCTCGACTACTCGATGTCGGTCATCATCGGCCGCGCGCTGCCCGACGCGCGCGATGGCCTCAAGCCTGTCCACCGCCGTGTCCTTTACGGCATGCAGGAGATGGGCCTTCAGTTCAACAAAAAGTACACCAAATCGGCCAAGGTCGTCGGCCACGTGATGGGCAACTACCATCCGCACGGCGATGCGGCGATCTACGACACCATGGTCCGGCTCGCGCAGCCCTTTTCGCTGCGGTACCCGCTAGTGGATGGCCAGGGCAACTTTGGCTCGGTGGACGGCGATCCGCCTGCGGCCATGCGCTACACCGAATCGCGCCTGACGCGTCTGGCAGGCGAGATGCTCGCTGATATCGACGCCGACACGGTCGACTTCGTCCCGAACTACGACGAATCCACCACGGAGCCGAGCGTTCTTCCCGCCCGCGTCCCCAATCTGATCGTCAACGGCGGCACCGGCATCGCCGTCGGCATGGCCACCAACATCCCGCCGCACAACCTCACCGAGGTCCTCAACGCGACCATCGCCCTACTGCAGCGCGAAAGGGGTGAAACCCGTTCCGACCTCGAACTCGTGCTGGAGCATGTCAAAGGTCCAGATTTCCCCACCGGCGGGTTCCTCTACGGTCGCGGCAACCTCGTCCAGACTTACCGTACGGGCCGTGGGCGCTTCATGATGCGCGCCAAGTGCGGGCTGGAGCAGATCTCCGGCGGTCGCCAGGCGATCATCGTCAGTGAGATCCCGTATCAGGTCAACAAATCCAACCTGATTAAGCGCATGGCCGAGCTGGTCAACGAAAAGGTGATCGACGACATCTCCGACGTGCGCGATGAGTCCGATCGCACCGGCATGCGCATCGTCATCGAGCTCAAGCGCGGCGCACAGCACGAAATCGTGCTCAACCAGCTCTACAAGAACACCCAAATGCAGGAGAGCTTCTCGATGATTTTCCTGGCCGTGCTCAACGGCCAGCCGAAAGAGTTTCCCCTCGATGAAGCCATTCACGCCTTCATCGATCATCGGATCGACGTCGTCCGCCGCCGCACCGCCTTTCTGTTGGGAAAGGCCCGCGAGCGCGAGCACATTCTGCTCGGGTACCAGATCGCCCTCGACCACCTGGACAGCGTGATTCGCATCATTCGCCAGTCCACGTCGCGTGCGGACGCGCGCGAAAACCTGTTCGCGTTCTTCAGCAACCGGCGCATTGACCTGCGCGGCACCGAGCTCGCCGGCGTCAACCTGGACCCAGCGGAGTACGGCATCGACCTTGCGGGCGGCTCCATCAACGCCCAACTCGCCAACACCGCAGGCGGCACGCTCATCCTTTCGTATCGGCAGATTGACGCGATCCTTGAGTTGCAACTGTACCGCTTGACCCAGCTCTCGATCGACGAACTCCTTAACGAGCTCCGCGCCGTCCGCGACAGGATCGCCGAGTATGAGTCCATCCTCGCCTCCGAAAAGAAGCTCCGCCGCGTTATCATCAAGGAACTCGAAGACATCCGTGAACGTTACGGCGACATCCGTCGCACCGTCATCATGGACGAGGCCAACGAGCTCACCCTCGAAGACCTGATCGCCGACGAGCAGGTCGCCGTCACCGTGTCCAACACCGGCTACCTCAAGCGCACGCCCATTTCTATCTACCGCCAGCAGAAGCGAGGCGGCACGGGGCGACTGGGCATGAAGACCCGCGAAGAGGACTTCGTCGCCCAGCTCATCATCGACTCGACCCATGCCTACCTGCTGTGCTTCACCAACTCCGGGCGCGTGTACTGGCTCAAGGTGTACGAGATTCCGGACGTCGGCGCCGCCGGCAAGGGCAAGGCGATGGCGTCGCTCGTGGACCTGCAACCCGGCGAAAAGGTCGTGACGATCCTTCCCGTGCGCGACCTGAGCGAGGAATCCCGCTACGTTCTGTTTGCCACGCGCAACGGCACGGTGAAGAAGACGGCGCTCAAGGACTTCTCGAACGTGATGGCGCGCGGCATCATCGCCATTGGCATCGACAAGGACGACGAGCTCATTACAGCCCGTCTCACCGACGGCGAACAGGTCATCTTTCTGGCCACCCACGACGGCATGGCGATCCGCTTCGATGAGCGCGACCTGCGCGCGATGGGGCGGCCCGCGTTTGGCAACCGGGGCATCTCGCTCAAGAAGGGAGATTTCGTCATCGGCGCCGCGGTCACCCCGTCGAGCGAGTCCCGCAACAAGCAGCGGCTCGAGCTCGCCGCCGCCAAGGGCCTTCGCGACCAGGTGGAATCCGTCCTGGACGAGACCCTCGGCAGCGCCGCCGCGCAGCCCATGGAACTCGCCGAGCCCGGCGAACTGGCTGCACCGGCGTTGTCGGACGAGGCGGTAGCCAAGCTCGAAAAGCTGGACAAGCAGCTCGGCCTCACGCCCTGCCTCATCTTGACGGTAAGCGAGAACGGCTTCGGCAAGCGCACCGACGTCGACCAATACCGCCTCCAGACTCGTGGCGGCAAAGGCGTCATCAACATGCGCACCACGCCAAAGATCGGCAAGGTCACGGGCATCCAACTCGTCGACGACACTACGGAGATGATGGTCATCAGCCAGTTTGGCAAAATCATCCGCATCGACACCAAACAAGTCCGAGCCGCCGGCCGAGCCACCATGGGCGTAAAACTGCTGGACCTGGATACGGACGACAAGGTGGCGGCGGCGATGGTCATCCCGCCAGAGGACCCCAAAACCAATGGCGAAGGCGGGACGCTACTGCAGTGATTGGGAGTCGTGTCGAGCGCTTCGGCTGTCCGCCATGAATCTCCAGAGAGCGAGGTCGATCACACTCACACTTTCGCCGGTCCATTCGGAAAGTTCACGACACATCTGATCGGCAGAAGTGTAACCAAACCGGGTCGTTAGCTTCACTAAGTGGCGATCCGGTTTTACAACCTCCAGCCCCAGATTCTTAGCTAAATGAAATGCTGTAACGCTTCCTATGAAGGGCAGAGTTGTAAGTGTGACGATTGGATCTTGGAGCACACGTTGTTTGAAAGTCGCGAAACCCTCATCGGTTAACAATTCCGCAACCTTGATGATCGCCCCAATCTTCCGTTCGCTCCTGAAGCTGCTTAATGCGGATCTACGACAGTGATCTCGAGATTCAACAATGGCCTTTGAGGACTCCCAATCACAAAAGCATAGCGAAATGTAATCAAACTTGCGACGAACTACCTGTTCCCGAAAGCCTGAGCACAATACCACCCAGGCCGTTTCACGTAATATATCCGACTCAGTAAACGTGCTGAAATCGAGTGAACGCTGCCAGCGTAACTCGTGTTGAAGTTCCGGCAGCTCAAGGTACTTTAGCGCGCGTTCAAAAAAAGTGAGAGCCGCCTCAAAATCGGAGTTTTTCACTTACGCCTCTTGAAGGTATCGGAATACCACATAGACAACCTAAGTAACCTTATGGAGGACGACGGCGCGACGTCAAGCCTTTTGCTGATCACTACTTTAATGCGATGTCGCGCTTTCAATTTCAGAAAATGTACTTCTGGTAGGGGTTCTCCTACTGCAGAGGCTAGATCATACCTCAATAACACCCTTCGACAGCCGACCGGATCAAACTCACCGGCAGCCAAAATGTATCCAGCTTCGCGCTTCACCTCTGCGTAGAGGTCCAACGTTCGCTTGTGTGCTTCCGCTTTTCCCTTCAGGTCTGTTTTCATCTGTACGAGCGATAGAAAGAACACGCCGACCGACAGAACTCCGACCCATATCGTTGTGGAGAAGAACCGAGGGGTAAGTAGCCGGTTAAGAATTGGATCGACAAACGCAAGCGCGACGAGCCAGGTCGAAAGTGCCAGCACGAAAACGTCAAGTATGAGTGCCTTCCGAGCATAACGGTCGCGTAAGACAGCATGGCCCGTGCACAACATGTCCGAAACACGTCGAACCCGCACCAACTCCTCCTTCAAGCTGAACTGTCCGTTACTCTTCGAGTCCAAATATGGCCCTCCACTGATCTGTTGACCCAGCAGCGGACGCATTGCGCATCCGTCTTGCTATCCGTCCAAAAACGTGGCTGAGTGACTTTCTCGCATCGCTGCCTGCCGCTCCAAGATACTCATCAATGTGAACAGATTGACCACTCTTGTCCGTGATCGGGCTCAGCACAAGGTCCTTCGCACGTTCGAAGAACGTGGGAACCATCGCTGTGGTGGTTTTCGGCCCGTCATACGCTCTAAATGCAGCAACCGCTAAGCTTTCCATGTGGTACCCACTCAGCCGCTGCGATTCGGGTAGCTCGCCATTGATCGCTTTGGCCAATTTGATCGTCGGTATGAGTTTCCCTCCACATTGATCATTGCGCTTCGTGAGGACACGCTGGAAGGTGACCGGGTTGACTTTCGACCACTCTCCGTCCGTCCTAGAAGATGGGACCTGCACGTGGTCTCCTTCTGTTCGTAGCGCAGGAAGCACTTGGAGCGTCATGCCGTCCTTGTAGTTGATCGTGATGGCCATCCTTCCGTGTGTAATTTCCGCATCTCTCCCCAAAGAACGGGCGAGGATGCGCTCAAGCTTCCGAAGAACAGCATTAGGGTTTTTGCCCTGCAAGCTCGTATCGTCAATAAACAGAAGTGAATCAATGTCGCTGAGGCCGTCCACGTAAGTGTGCTTCGCGACTGATCCCCCAAACAACTGATCGACACTACCTTCAATCTCCGTACCGAGAACGGCTTTCACTTCACTAAGTCTCTGATTGACTAGTCCATGATCTCTGCTGTTGAAATTTGCTAGGAGCTCACTGAACGTTTTCGCCAAGATGGACTCAAATGCTGCAGCCGTTGTCTTCGCCTCAGCATCCTTCACCTGCTCCCAAGCCTGGCTAGGAGTGCGACTGTAAAACGTTCCCCCACCACCGCTGCCGCCCATACTACCCTCCCATCGCTTCAAGAACTGTTTCAAGAGATTTCCGGAACAGATCTGAGTTGTAATGGAAAACTCCAAAGTCTCTGTCTTTCAGAAACCGGCGCATCTCCAGCTCAAGCTCCTTCATGTAGTGGTAGTTCGAACTCCAGCACCGCAGGTTAACGAGGTCGGCGTTCACTGTCGTTCCGAGTTCTAGTGCTCCGAAGTTCTGCCTGTAGATGGTGTTGCCTTTGTGGTAGCCATACCTGAGCCAAGTGAGGCCGTCGAAGATGTCCGCCCCTGCTAGGAAGTACAACGGCGTAGTGATCGTATCCAAGCTGCCGAAAACGTGAATCGGCGTATCGAGGCCCGCAGCAGTGAGCGCGTTGCGCAACTTCGCTATGTTCTGCATGCGGTCCACTATGGACTTGCCGACCTCCTTTTCGGTGACGCCGATAATGTCGAAATCGGCTAGGCGATGGATGCGCTGAAGGATGCTCTCCATATGCAGACGTATTTGCGTAGACTTCTCCGGCTTGAGGAGGATTTCCCGAATGCAATCTGATCTGCCAGGAGCCATTTTGAGCGCACGTTGGATTTGTTCATCCAAGGGCACCTTCTCGTCGGGCGAGTCGAAGCTTACAAGAACCGTCGGTACCTCGAAATGCCAGCTGTCGACCTGCACTGCGTGAAGTTCACGAGTCCAACCAGAGCGCGGGGTATGCTCCCCTTCATTGATTTCGGAGAGCTCGGAGTCTTTTGAGGCCTCATACCCTCCGCTATCCAGAAAGACGAGGCTGGGAAAAGTGAATGGAGCCGTCACGAACTTGTGGTGGAGATCGTACGCGCTGACAAGGGCCACGTCAGTGATGAGCTCGGAACTGAACTCGACGATCTTGTTGACGTCCGGGAAACCCTTACTTGAAAACGATGGAACGAGAAGTGGAGTCCTCGCGATTTCTTGCCCGTTGATTCTCAGCGCACGTCTCTTGGCGAGCATTTCAGTCCTTGTCTGTCTAGACATGACAAGCAGGTCCCGCAACCGAAAGGAACCCCGCTTTCACAACTGTACGTTAGCTCAACATCAAGCTCGCAGTCACAGAAGAATCTGTAGATGTCGCTCTTGGTCCAAGACCCAAACGGCACAACTACGTTGACGCCACCGTCTGTATGCTCTCGTACCAGATCACGGACAGACCTGACGAACGCCTCAGAGCAATCGTAGTATTGCGTTCCGGAGTGCAATCCCAAAGCGATCAGGTCGGTTGTTCCCCCGGTCAGAAGTAGGGCAGCGAACACCAAAAAGGCATTTCGACCGACGACCTCGCCGCTTCCAAAAGTACGATCAGTTCGGAATTCGGCAAAATCTATCCTCCAACCATAGCGGCCCGCAAGCTGTTCGCAAGCAGCTCTCTCCAGTGGTGCAGCCCTCTGACCGTAGTCGATAAAGAGTCCCTCTACTTTGGCGTGCTGCCGCAGCAGGTAGGCCATCAGAGCTGCGGAGTCAATGCCGCCGCTCAACAAGACTTTAGCGGTAATTGTTCTCACATCAGAAGCGTACAGCCACTTAGGTGAATCTCACGTGGTTCGCCGATTCTCCCCGGAAGTTGAGGGGCTCCCGTGCTCCGGGCTTCTGCAGATGAACGGTACTGCTGGCCGAAAGCCGGAGCGAAGGCGAAGCCGTAACGACCAAATCGCCTTCCGTAGCACCACCGAGAACCCTAGCCCCCACCCAAGACAACTCCCAGCACTCGCCCATCCTGCTCTCGGCGCTCCTCGGGTCGTCTCCACTGACTGCCTAGTTGACCCCCAGCGGTCGGCAGTAAAACGCCACAGGCCACCCCGGCCCTGACTTCCTCATCCATGCAACAAGTCACGAAAGAAGGAAGATCTCTTGTCCCAGCACGAACAGCACGAGCATAAGCAAGTTTCTAAAGAGCACGCCGCGCATGCCCCGCACGAAGAGCACACCAAGGGCCCGCACGATCCCAAGGTCATCAACCCGAAGCTCAGCTCCGACATCGCCTACTGGGCGAAGGAGTTTGGCGTATCGGGCGAGGCGCTGCATGAGGCCATCCGCAGCCATGGCGCGCATGTAGACAAGGTGCGCGCGGCGCTGCATCCGACCAAGACCGCCTAACCGGCACGGCCGACGCGACGCACGCGTCCGGAGACGATCGGGCCTACGGTGCGATCGTCTCGCCTTCGACCGCCTCCGGCTCGGCCTCCATGTCGGTGCCTAGGTAGGCGCGGAGGTTGTAGTTGGCGGCAGCCATGCGGTCGCACTCGGCGCGGAGCGCACCTTCGATGTCGCTCAGGCGTGCGGTGGGCTGTTCGTAGGCGTCGTCACCGCCCAGGCGGCCTGCGATGCCGAGCAGGTTGGGGATCTGAAGCCAGACGAGAAGTTCTTCGAAACTCTCCTTGTTGACGTAGCTGATGCCCTCGCTTGTGTTGACGCCGGCCAGCCAGCGCACGTCGCCCTGAGCCCAGAAGCCGTCGGTGCGGAGCTCGTCGAGCATGATGCGACCGCCGAGGAGCAGGCGGATGCGGGCGGCGTAGCGCCAGGGGTCCTCACCCGCGAGGCCGATGCCGGCGAAGGCTTCGGCGAACGCAGCGCGCAGGTCGAGTTCGTCCATGAGCGTCTGGCCGTCGGCGGTGCCGGGCAGAGCGTGCAAGAGCAGGTACGCGAGGATGGGCGTCCAGGTGCGCTCAATCCCAACGCCGACCCCTGCACCCGGCACGAAATTCCGCACCGCCGGGGGCCACGCGCCCGAGAAGTCGCGAGCGACACCTGGAAGCGCCACGGCCGACCGGACCAGAAAGGAAAGGCCGCGACGGTAGGCCTCAGCGCCCGCCTGCGGGTCGGGGGCGATCTGCTCGAGGAGCGCCGGCGGCGCGAGCTCGGTGAGCCGCCAGTAGAACTCGTTGGCGCGTTCAAAGAGCGGGGCGAGCACGGCGTCTGCGGGCGCGTCCACTACGGCGTTCTCGTCGGGTGGCACCGAAGTGGCGTCCGGAGCGACCGTGACGCTGGCCAAAGCCGGCGTGCTGCCGTTTGTGGCCGCGACCTCCGCGGGTGGCGCAGGCGTGGCGTCGGCTTGGGTGAGCGCGTCTTCCGAGGCGGTCTGGAGGGCTTCGATGATGTCGCGGCTGAGAAGCTTACGCAAGGCCGCGTAGAGGGGTTGGAAGCGAAGTTTAGTGAGAGCCTCGTCTAGATTGGGGACGCCCTGGCCGTTCAGCGCATCGCAAAGGCGATCCCAGGGATGCTGTTCGGTGGAGCGTAGGTCGCGCCACTGCAGCAGAACGGCGTATTGGTAGCCACGGAGGTCCATGGTGAGGCCGCGATCGCGCAACTCGGCGTTGCGGCGCAGAAAGTGGAGCCCGCGGGTGTGGTCGTGAAAGGCCATGACGACGTCGCCCTCCCCGGGAAGGGCCAGGCCCTCGGTCAGGGAGCGCTGACGGAGCTCGCCGGTGCTCTTGTCCATGTCAGCGGCGGAGATGTGGATGGTGCCGCTGGTGGAGGCGTAGCTGTTGTTGTAGAGAACTACGGAGCGCTCGTCGCCGAAGCGATTGGAGTAGGCGAAGACGTTCTCGTTGACGGTGCCGTAGCCGGTCCAGAAGTCGTAAAGAACGAAGTTGGCGCTTTCGGCGAAGATGTAGCGCTTTTTCAGCAACGGAGCGATCTCACGCTGATGCCGTGCAACGAGGTGCTCGTCGGGAAGCTCGGTCAGCCGCGGCATCTTGAACTCCATGCCGTAGCGCTCGGTGTAGCCTTCGATCTGGCCGTGGCCGAACATCGGCAGGCCGGGCATGGTGGCCATCACGGTGGCGACGCCGAAACACTTGTCGCCGGAGCCGAACTGGTCGACCGTGGTGCGCTCGTCGGGATTGGACATGAAGTTGACGTAGCGCTTCATGATGTCGGGGTCGAACTCAATAGTCTTCTTCACGTAGCTGCGGTATTTGGCGTTCTCCTCGTCGCGCAGCATGTTCATAAAGGCCGAGTTGTACACGCGGTGCATGCCCAGCGTGCGCACGAAGTAACCCTCCAGCATCCAGAAAGCTTCCGCGAGCAGCAAGGTGCCGGGAACCTCCTGCGCGACGCGGTCGACGACCTCGCGCCAGAACTCGTTGGGCATGATGGCGTTGAACTCGTCGTCGGTCAACGCGTTCTCGGCGCGCGAGGGGATGGAGCCGCCGACGCCGGGCAGCGGGAACCAGAGGCGCTGGACGTGGCGCTTGGCGAGGACCATGGCGGCGTCGAAGCGGATGATGGGAAACATGCGCGCCACATGGAGAATGGTCTGTATGACCTGCTCGCGGACGTATGCGTTGGAGTAGTCCAGCTGCGCAGTGTCGTTCCACGCAAAGGTAGTGCCATCGTTGCCGTGGTAGATGAAGCGGGTCTCGCCCGTGGTGTGGTAGCGGACGCGGAAGGCGACGGCCGCATCAGTCTGGTCGAAGTAGTGATCGTCGATCTTGATTTCGGCGCGCGGATCGGAGCTGAGGTCCGGGCCGTTGAAGCTGTAGGCGGGAAAAGGGCTTTCGGGGCGGGTGATGAACCAGTCCGGGTGCTCGATAACCCAGGGCGAATCGATGCCCATGTGGTTGGGCACCATGTCGCTGGCCAGCCGCAGCCCGTACCGCCCGGCGCGCTCGCGGAGGTTCTGGTAGGCCGGGTTACCGCCCAGGTCTTCGGCAATGTTGTACTCCTTGAGCGAGTACGCCGACGCCACCGCATCGCTCTGCCCGCGCAGGTGCTTGATGCGCTGCGAGGCGACCGAGCGCTCCCACAGGCCAATCAGCCAAAGGGCCGTCATGCCGCGGTCAGCGAGGAGTTTAAGCTCCTCGTTGGGGATCATGTCGAGCTTATGGATGTGGCGGCCATACTTGCGGCTTAGCTGTTCGAGCCACACATAGGTGCTTTTCGCGATCATGACGACCGTCGGCATCCAGGCCTGGTCTGTGGAGAAAGCCTCGTACTCGTTCAGCGGCGCCTGGTAGTCGGTGTTGTAGCGCTTTAACCGGCGCACACCGTCGGGGCCGGTCTCCCACTGGTCTTCATAACCGATGTATTCATCGCCCTGAAAGGCATCCTTGCCGAAGCCGGGCGCGTTATGGCGATGGGCGTCGGGGCCGGGTGGGTTGAAGCGCATCCAGATGGCAATGTCTTCTTCCTTGACGGTGTCGATGGCGAGCAGGATCTGCTTCAGGTCGGCGTCGACGAACTGCGCCCAGTGCTCGCGAATGTAGTCGAGCTGGGCGGTGAGCGAGTCCGGGTTGAGGCGCATGGGAGCCTGGAGCGCGTCCAGCAGGGAACCAACTTCGGGCGAGACCGGCGGGCGCGTGGCGAAGAATTCAGGCAGCTCCCGAGTGATCTCGGCGTAGGAGGTGGTTTGCTTCAGGTCGCTGTCGTCGAAGAGCTCCCCGAACTGCCTGAGCGCTGGGTTGGTGTTGGCAAGGTGAAGTAGAAGAAGCTCTTCAAAGGCGGCTTCGCGGTTGGGCAAGCCCTCGGTTTCGCCCTCCAGCCACTGCGTGGGGGTGAGCTTGCCGGAGAGGATGTCATCGTTGGGAAAGCGCTCCGTGAAGGTCGCAAGGAGGCGATCGACCTCGGCCTCGCCAGCCTGGGCGGTGAACCACCGGAGCGCTTCGGTGAGAATGGCAGGGTCGGTGTCCTTGCGGTAACGGGCGACCATGGCATGGCTGAGTTCGTCGATTAGACCCATGGCATAGAGCGCGCCGGCGTTGACCTGCCGCTTGGGGTCCGCGACATCGCCATTTTGCTGCGCGCGCAGCTGGTTCAGCGCTAGCGCGAGTTTGCGAGCGGCGGCAATGTTGGCGAAAACAATGTTGCCGGTGTAGCTGAACAACAGGTCGTCAACCTTGAGCTGCTCGCGGAGCGAACCTGCGATGTGAAACTCCATGTACCCTCCCCGCGCCCCGTTCGCCGGAAGATGCATGGGTGCCACAGATACGCAACTCCGGCCAGGAGGCGACCGCCGCCCGGTGTTGATGCACGCACCCCCGCACCGGTCGGGACCGGACGTAACGCTACCCCGTCTGAGGCCGAAGCCGGGCGGGGGGATGCCTACGGGGGGCTCTGGGCGGCCGTTTGGGTCGGGTCGGGCAGCGCGGAAAGATTTTTGCACGGGCCCGGGCACAAACCGGGGGTGGCAAACGTCAACCTGAATGGAAGCTTCTACTGCCGATGACCAATCTTTTCCGAATCCGCGGGGTCGCTTTGAGCGCGTGGCTGCTCTTGTCGCCCACGGCAACGTTGCCGGCGATGGCGCAACTCGGAGCGCCGCCCACGCAGCCCGGCCTGACCGGAGCCCCCACGGGCACCCTGCACATCCACGGGACGGTGGTGGATGGCGTAACCGGCAAGCCGATCGCGCGGGCGCTGGTGACCTCGCCGGATCGCCGCCTGGCCACAATGACGGACAGTGAAGGCGCGTTTGCGCTGGAGGTGAGCCTCGAGCGCCAAAGCGGTGGCGTTCCGGGAGGTGTGAGGATTGATCTTGCGGCGCAAAAGCCGGGGTATCTGACCCAAGCCAATCGCCAGCCCGCGGCTTCGATCGAGGGGACGGCAGGCGAGTCGCAGGCGACGCGGCTGAAGTTGATGCCTGCGGCCGCAGTCGCCGGCCATGTGTCTACCGACCGCAGCGACGCGGCGCACCATGTGTTTGTGAACCTCCTGTTCCGCTCCGTGAACAACGGCGAGCGCACCTGGGTTCGCATCGCGATGCATCGCACAGATGCCGAGGGGAGCTTCCGGTTCGACGGCTTAAACCCCGGCGAGTACACCGTGATGACGGAGGAGTGGCGCGGCGACCAACCGTTGCCGCCGGAGCCCGACGCCATCACCGAGCAGTGCCCGCCCGTGTTTCTGGGCGATGCCGCGGATATGGCTTCCGCGAACAAATTGCAGCTGCACTTTGGCGAGACTGCCCAGGCGGACCTGCACCTGCACACGGCCACGTATTACCCGGTGACGGTACCCGTGACCGGCAACGCCGAGAGCTTTGTGAATGTACGGATTGCCGGCGCGGACGCGTTTACCGGCTTTCACCTGGGCTATGTGCCCAATCATCACGCGGTAGAAGGAAGCCTCCCGGATGGAGATTACGGCTTGGAACTGACCGGCTACGCGGCCGCGAATCGCCAGGCGATGAGGGGACGCATGCCGAACGCGGACCGGAGTTACGGGGTCACGTCCCTTCACATCGCGGGCGGCCCGGTGCATACGGTGCCGGTGGCCTTGGTCACGCCCGCCCCCATTGTGGTGCGCATCCACACGGCCCTTACGGGCAAGGACGCGCCGCAGCACTTCAAAGGGCGCGTGTACCTGCAACCGGTGGAGCAGGGCCAATCATTCGTGTCAGGAAGCACCGAGGAAGGCCGTGACGACGAGATCATCCTGCCGGGCGCCGCTCCAGGCCAGTACACGGTGCAGGTACAGCCGAACTATGGCTACCCGGCGGAGATCCGTTCGGGCGGCACGGACCTCCGCGCGGAAAAACTGACCGTCACCTCCGGCGGGTCGCAACCGATCGACATTGTTGTGCGCGACGACATGGCAACGGTGGACGGCGTGGTGAACGAAGGGAGCGGGAAGTCGACTGAGGCGGCCGCGTCCGGGCAGCGCAACCGATTCGTCGTGCTGACCCCTGTGGACGGCAACGGCAGGTTGAGCATGGCGGGCGCAGATCCGGACGGCCATTTCTCCATGCAAGGTGTGGTGCCGGGCCGCTACCGCGTGTTCGCGATGGACGGCAACCTGTGGAACTCGCCCTATCGCAGTCCGGAGGGGCTGCGCGACGGGCAGGATATCGGGACCGCGGTGAACGTAGCGGCGAACGCTAAGTTGCAGATCGAGGCTCCGTTGCTGGACGCGTCCGCGCTGGAGACAAAATGAGTCGGCACAGAGGCCTACAAACGGGCGCCATCGCGTTAGGGCTGCTGGCGAGCCTTCTGGGCACTGCGCAGCAACCCGCAGGCACCCCCGAAGCCGTGGCGGGCCAGGTCGTGAGCGCTCGGGGCGGGCACCCCATCGCACACGCCCTCGTCTCGCTGGAAGACGTGGTCTCCAATCGCACCATCGCCAGCGCGGGCGCGGCGGACGATGGCAGCTTCCGTTTTGGACCGGTGCCCTCCGGCAAATATCGCTTAGTGGGCCAGGCCGCGGGCTTTCTTGAGGCGGCATACCTGCAGCACGAGCAGCTGTCCACTGCGATCGTCACTGGCGCCGGGCTGCCCGTAAGCCATCTCGTGCTTTCCCTGGTGCCGCAGGCGACGATCACGGGCCGGGTGCTCGATGAGGCTGGCGATCCGGTGCCGCACGCCTCGCTTACCTTGTTTCGTCAGGACATGGCCGAGGGTCGGGTCGCGGTTCATCCCGTCAACTCCACCGTAGTCGACGATGACGGCAGCTTTGAGTTCAGCCCCTTGCAGCCGGGGCAGTTTTTTCTGGCCGCGAGCGGGGTTCCCTGGTACGCCGTACACCCGCCGCCGGAACCGGACGCAGACGGGCAGGGCATCCGTCCCAGTGTCGACCCACGTCTGGACGTAGCTTACCCAACACTTTTCTACCCCAGCGCGCGGAGTTCGGACGCGGCTGCACCCATCAGTCTGAACGGCGGTGACACCTTCGTTGCCAATCTGCAAATGGTGCCTGAGCACGCCGTCTCGCTGATCGTGCGAAGGCCCCCGGCGTCAGGGCCCGATGACCGCGCCGGCCTCGTGCAGCAGATACCTCAACTCAGCCAAACGATCTTCGGCACGCAGCGCATGATGCTGGGCTCCGTCTCCGAGGTGATGGGGCACCCGGACCAGGTGATTGTGCAAGGGATTGCGCCGGGCCGGTATGACGTGCAGATCCAGCAATTTAGCCCCGGTGCGCAACGCCCAACCGCGAGGGCCGGCACCGTGGACCTCACGGGCGGCTCGGTGACGATGGATGCGGGCGAGCCACCGGCGTTGGCCACTGTCTCGGTAAGCGTGACGACGTCAGACGGCTCCCCTTTGCCGCGCAACACGCGCATTCGCTTGCTTAGCACGGAGCGCACCTTCGACCGGCAGACCGCCGCCGAGGCGCTGGTGGACGCGACGGGACGAGCGGAGATCTCAGACGTTGCGCCGGGCGACTTTCGTCTGGCGGCCACGGGCGGGGGGCATGTCTTGCAGGTTGCGGGGCTCTCCGTCGTGGGCCCACCCGCTACGGCGAGGCAGGTGCACGTAAATGCTGGGGCGCACATGGCGGTCGCTGTCACCCTGGCGCAAGGTTCGGTCACCCTCAAAGGCGTGGTGCAGCGTGAGGGCAAGCCGGCCGCGGCCGAGCTTGTGGTGCTGGTGCCAGCCGGTGCGGATGCCGCCCCGGAGCTCTTTCGGCGCGACCAGAGCGACCTGGACGGCAGCTTCCTCCTGCCGGAGGTGCCGCCCGGCAAGTACCTGCTGCTCGCTCTGCACGACGGTTGGAACCTGCCCTGGAGTGACCTCCATGCCATGATGCCGTACCTGCTGCAGGCTGAACCCGTGACCGTTTCAGCCGGAGCGCACGGAACCGTGCGTCTCCCGGCGCCGCTCGCCTCGCAACCGGTTCGCTAGAAAATAGAAGATCGAGGTCACATTGGCTCCGGCGGGAGTACAATTCCGGCTCGCTAGACCCGCGACCCTGTACGGTTTCCAACATCGCCAAGGACCGCAGGTTCAGACGCTGGGGGAATCTTATGCGCCGTTTGGTCGTTTCCGCCGTTTTAGCGCTGCTCGCTGTAGCTTGCCTGTCTTTGGCCGGTTGCCAATACCGCTCGCCCAAAGACACCTACTACTTAGTAGCGCCCAACATCAAGCTGCCTTACTGGAAAGCCGTGCAGGACGGCTTCGAGCAGGCGGCACAGGAGTACGGCGTCACCGCGAAGATGATCGGACCCGAGAACTACGACGCCGCCGCGGAGGCGACCGCGTTCTCTGATGCTGTGGGCCGCCACCCTGCGGGCATCCTGCTTTCGGCCGCGGCCGCAAGCGCGTTGCACGCGAACATCGCAACCGCCATCGGGCAGGGCACTCCCGTCATCACCGTCGACTCCGATGCGCCCAACAGCGAACGGCTGTACTTCATCGGAACCAACAATCTGCAGGTCGGGCTGCTAGGCGGCCAGCGGGTCGTGGACCGGTTGCACGGCAAGGGCAACGTCATCTTTTACTCCATTCCAGGCCAGCCCAATTTGGACGAGCGTATGCGAGGCTACGAGCAGATCTTTTCGAACAACCCCGGCATCCGCGTGGCCGGTGTCGTCGCTACCGGCGGTGAATCCAGCAATGCCTTCGACCAGACCGAACAGTATGTGCATCGCACTGGAAACGACAAGATCGACGCGTTCATCTGCCTTGAATCCGAGGCCGGCAAGGCCGTCGCCGAGGTGCTGAAACGAAACAACCTGACCGACCGCGAACTCGTCGCGATGGACGTGGACCCGCAGACCCTGAGCCTGATTGCCGATGGCACAATCGACGCGACGATCTCGCAACGGCCGTACACCATGGGTTTTGTGGGGCTGAAGGCACTCGATGCGGCGCACCGGCAACCCCACGCAAACTTTGCCCATGACTACAGTGTCAACTTTCAGTCGCCTTTTCCGGCTTTCTTGGATACCGGCAGTGCCCTGATCACGAAGGACAATGTCGGTATGTATCAGCACGCAGCCCAAAGTTCCGGGCATTAAGGGGGAGCGGCACGCGCGGCGAACTCGCGCGTGCCGTGCCGGCATGCACAAGCCCCCGCACAGGGAATGTATGCCTTGCCGCCCCCACTCCGGGCATGGCTATGACGCCGGGTGCTAGCTTGCCTCCAGAACGAGCTGGGTTCTGTTGAGTTCAATGTTGCCGCGCGTCCTTGTGGAGCGCACCACACGATTGCGCCCGCCGCGCTTGGCTTCATACAGGGCTATGTCGGCACGTTGCAGCATCTGCTGGTAGGAGTCCTCTTCTCCCTCGTAGGTGGAAGTTCCTACACTGGCGCTCAGTTGCAGATCCGCAAGGGCATGGTCCGCAAACTGCGGACTGGCCGCTTGCACCAAGCGGATGTTTCGCCGGACCCGCTCGGCGACGATCAACGTGGCCTCTTCCGAGGCGTTAGGGAGCAGCACGCAGAACTCCTCGCCGCCCCACCGGCACAACACGTCGAGGCCCCGCACGGAATCCTGGATGCGTTCCACCGCCGCGCATAGAACGCGGTCGCCTACGTGGTGACCGAAGCGGTCGTTAATGCTCTTGAAGTGGTCGAAGTCCACCATCAGGAGGGAGAAGGGCGTGTGCATCCGACGGCTGCGCGCTTGTTCGCTCTCACACCAACTGAGAAACATTCTGCGGTTGTAGACGCGGGTGAGCGGATCGGTGCTGGCCATGTGCTCCAAATCCACGCTGAGCCTGGTTGTCGATCTCCAGAAGAAGGTGAACGCGAGCGCTACGGTGCAACCGATAAACACGTTTTCGGCGATTAGGTCGAGTGATTCGGTCCAGCCCACGTTCGTAAGGAGACCGACCACTTCGCAAACGGCACGAATCGCCGCGGCCGCCGCTAAGCAGGACAGGAAGCCCACGGCAAAGCAAGCCGCAGAGCGCATTTTACCGGCTGCATGGCGCTGCACCAGGTGGGCCGCTGCGCCGATCTGCAGGGCGATTAGGAGACTGCTGATGCCGATGCCCGCGCCAGCGTTAATCAGGTGCGCCCATTGCAGCGCGGCGGCAGCACCCCCGCAGCACAGCAACAGCGTGCTCAACGTGCTTACCGGAACGTCGAGGTCCAGCAGGTGCCGGTCCGCGCGGTCCACGCAAACAAAGGTCAGCAACATGCACAGATTTGCCAAGGGGCCCAAGAACGCCGCGTGCCCCGACGCCAACGCCAAACCGGTAGACACGCCGCCCACAACAAGCGCGCCGCCCATCCAGTTCAGTCCTTTCAACAACGGGTTGCTTCTGTGAATGAGCACAAGGCCCAAGCCACAGATTGCCAACGTCACCGTTCCGAGCAAAAGGATTGCTTGTTGTGCCGTCATGCAAAGGACCTCAAGTTACAGCCGATCTTCGGGCAATGTTCACCCAAACCGAAGGCTACCGAAGGTGCTACGCCGCGACCATGACGCAAAAGTTGTAATCGGCACTTAAGTTGTCCGACCCTGGGACAAACTTCCGTGTTAGTGCGCCATTTTGGGTCGCTCCCACGCGGTACCCACATCGCGCACTGGTTGGCAGTTGGGGGCGAAGCTTTCTACAATGAACGAGCGATGCCGTTTCCTTGGAAGGTCTGTGTTGTGTGTGGTGAGGAGTTCGAGTTGCGGCCGGGCAAGCCCGGCTTTGCCAATCGCTGCCCCGAGTGCAGCACGCCGGAGGCTGAGGCGGAGCGCGCGCAGCGGGCCAGCGTAAGCGGCATCGACACCAGCGACGCCGGCGCGAACGCCGAGCGACGCAAGGCCATCCGCGACCTGCTTTACCGCAAGGACAGCTGAGCGAGACGCGATGTCGACCCCGGCGCGCGGCAAGCCGCCGTTCGGCAGTTGACCGGCCTGCCCCGGTGCGTAGAAAGTCTTGGCATGCGTCGCGCCCTCGGTCTCCTTAACTCTGCTCTGCTTGCCGCCCTCCTGACCCTCCTTTGCCAAGCCCGCGCGCAGACCCCCACGCGTCCGGCCATCACCGGCATCGCGTTCTTTCGCGACTACACCACGCACCCGGCCGAGGCTGAGACCTTTTACGGCCCGACAATGGGTTTGCGGGAGATCCGGGCCGTCAACGGGACGCTGGTGTTTGCCGTGAACCGCTCCCAGTGGGTCGAAGTGCTGCCCAACACGCCCCCACCACAGCCCGACCGACGCATGGCTGGGGTGGGACTTACGACGCGCGACGTCCACGCGATGGAGCGGTACCTGAATGCGCGCGGCGTTTCCACGGTGGAGCCAATGCATGACGGTGCCTTTGGTGTGCGCGACCCAGAGGGGAACCTTGTGCTGTTTGTTGAGTCACCCTACGCTACGGCCGCCGGCGAGCGCACCTTGGCAGGCATCCCGAAACTCGTTGCCGGGTCGTCGCCGCTGCCCACGGCGACCAGCCGTCGCATGATCCACGTGGGTTTTGTGGTGAACGACCGTGCAAAGGAAGACGCGTTTTGGAAAGGCATCCTCGGCTTCCGGCCGTACTGGCATGGCTGGGGCAAGGACCCCGCCACCAATGGGGACGACTACGTCAGCATGCAGGTGCCCGAGGGCACGGACTGGATCGAGTACATGCTCAATCAACCCAACCCCGACCTCCGGGTTGCGGGCGTGATGAACCACTTCTCGCTCGGCACGGAGCGGATGCAAACGGTGCTTGCGCAGCTGCAGGCCAACGCCTGCGAAGGCAAGAACTGCACCGCCATCCAGGCCGGTCGGGACGGCAAGATTCAGCTAAACCTGTATGACCCCGACCTCACCCGCGTCGAGTACATGGAGTTCACCAACACCATGAAGCCTTGCTGCTCAAACTTCACAGGAACCATGCCCGGCCCGCACGAAAGCGAGTAGCTCTTCGAGAACGGTACCAGACCGCAGCAGCTCTTCCCTATAGCTCCTTCGACGCATACGCCATGTGCCTTTGTGCAAGTGCGCACCGCCCCGCGATAGTGAAAGATGATTCCTGACGCCGCCGGCAAAGAGTGGAACGTGTGCTCGGCCTAGGGAACGCAGGGCTAGATGGAATTCGAAGAGGAAATTCGCGAGTTCCTGATAGAAAGCAGCGAGAACCTTGCGAACCTGGATCGCGAGATCGTCCAGCTCGAAGACAACCCTGGCGACATGCGCCTGATTTCCAGTGCGTTTCGTGCGATTCACACCATCAAGGGAACCAGCGGCTTTTTTGGATTCGATCTGCTCGGCGCTCTGACGCATGTGACGGAAACGTTGCTGGGGCAGATTCGCGATGGGCAGCGGGAGCTTACGCCCGAACTCGCCTCGATGATTTTCTCCGCAGTGGACGAAGTGAAGGCGTTGCTCGCCGTCATCGAAGCGACCGGGCAGGAGGGCGACGACCAGACCAAAGGCCTGAGGAGTCGTCTGGAGCAGGCCTGCAACGCCGGCTTGGAGGCTGCAAGCGTTTCCACCGAGACACGATCGCAGCCTGCAGCACAGGATGTCCCGGATGAACAAAAACCAAACGCAGGTAGAGCTCCACTTGCGCACCCGCCGCCCATGTCCCTTCCCGCTTCGGACGAAGCGACAAAGGCCCCGGCGCTCGCAGACCTTACCGCCACCGCTCCCACTGCCGCTACCGCGCGCCCGGAAGGCGCGGGCCAGATCACAGAGTCCACCATCCGGGTGGACGTCGGCCTGCTCAACAAGCTGATGAATCTGGTCGGGGAGTTGGTGCTGGCGCGCAATCAGTTGCTCCAGGATGCCTCCGCGCACAGCTCGTCGTTACAGCAAACATCGCAGCGACTGAACCTGATCACCAGCGAGTTGCAGGAAGGCGTCATGAAGACGCGCATGCAACCGATCGGCGTGGTGTGGCGCAAGCTGCCGCGGGTGGTCCGAGATCTAGCGGCGCAGTGCGGCAAGAAGATTCGCATCGAGATGGAGGGAGCCGAAACCGAACTCGACAAAACCATCATTGAGGCCATCAAGGACCCGCTGACGCACGTGGTGCGCAACTGCTGCGACCACGGCGTAGAAACACCCGAAAACAGGACCGGCAAGGGCAAAAAGCCGGAGGGGCTGATTCAGTTGCGTGCGTACCACGAAGGCGGTGTCGTCAACATCGAGATCTCCGATGACGGAGCCGGCATCGATCCTGAGCGCGTGAAGGCAAAGGCTGTCGAGAAGGGCATTCTCCGTCCCGAGCAGGCCGCGCAAATGTCGCCCCGGGACGCGCTGCACGTCATCTTTCTACCCGGGTTTTCGACCGCCGCGCAGGTGACCAGTATCTCGGGCCGCGGCGTTGGCATGGACGTGGTGAAGAACAACGTCGAGTCGATCGGCGGCAATGTGGAGGTGCTGGCGCGCCCCGAGGGCGGCACCACGATCCGCATCAAGATTCCGCTCACGCTGGCCATCATCCCCGGGCTGGTAGTGACCCTGAACAAGAGCGAAACTTCCGAGGCTGTCGAGCTTGCCGAGCCCGAAGGCCGCGCATCGCTGAGTACGTACCGCAAACGTTGGCGGACGGAAGAACGCTTCATCATCCCGCAGGCCAATCTGCTGGAACTTGTGCGCATTCCCGCAGCGGACCAGGGCCGCCGCATTGAAAATGTGCATGGCACACCGGTCTTTCACCATCGTGGCAAGCTGCTGCCGCTGCTTTACCTTGGCCGCGTTCTGGGGCGTCCACACGCGGAGCCAACTGAAGCCAATGCCGTCAACATCGTGGTGTTGCAGGCAGAAAACCGGAAGATCGGTCTGGCCGTAGACCGTATCTGCGACACGCAGGAGATCGTCGTCAAGCCACTCGGCCGGCAGTTGAAAGGTTTGAGCTGCTATGTGGGCGCCACGATTATGGGCGACGGCCGGCCCGCGCTGATTCTCGACGTCGTGGGCCTTGCGCGCCTGGGCGGACTGGTGGCGCAGGCTCGGCCCATGTTTCAAAGTGACTCCGGCACGCCTGCGGAAACGGGACGCTCACAGAAGTTGCTGCTCTTCCGCGCCGGGCTCACGGAACGAGCGGCCGTGCCGCTGGTTCTGGTCGATCGGCTCGAAGAGGTGGATTGCCGCAGCATTGAGCGGGCGGCAGGTCGTCCGGTTCTGCACTATCGCGGGGAGATCCTGCCGCTGAGCACATTGTCGGAAATGCTGGTTCCAGGGAGCGAACCCACGCCGATTCGACAGGGACTCACCCCGATGATCGTGTTCAGCGATGGGCCACGGCGCATGGGTCTGCTGGTCGACGAGATCGTCGACATCGTCGATGAGGTCATCACAGTCCGCCGACGGGTCAGCGCACCAGGAATCCTTGGATCTGCGGTCATCAGCGGGCGCATCACTGACCTGCTCGATTTGCACGGCTTGCTTCTGGCAACCAACCAAAGCTCACAGGAAGATGTGCAGGCGACATCGGTCACGGCCAGCCATCTGCTTGTGGTGGAAGGGCGCAAGTCGACAAGGGAAGCCTTGCAGGGTGTGCTCGAAGTGGCTGGGTACGTAACAGTATGTGCGGAATCTCTGCCCGACGCGCTTTCCAAGTTGCGCGGGGACCGCTTCGACCTTGTGATCACGTCGCTCGATATTGCGGGCGTTCCCAAGGCCGGCTCGCAGCTGCTGGAGACTATGCGCAATAACAAAACCCTGAAGACGATCCCCGTGCTCGCCTTGCTGAATCCCCCGCGCGGCAACGCACGCGAGGTGAAGCCGGAGGAGTTGAGCCGCTTTGACGCCTACGTATACGAGGAACATCGAACGGCGCTGCTGGAAACCAGTGCGGCGTTGCTCGCCAAAGGCGCTGCCGCGGCAGGAGGTGCTGCCTCGTGATCGAAAAGAGCAGTCACATCGCAAACTCCGCAAAGCTGTGTCAGTTCGTGACCTTCCGCATCGAGGATCTATGGCTCGGCGTGGAGGTCCTGAAGGTGCAGGAGGTTATCCGTGCGCTGGAGATGACGGTTGTTCCGCTCGCGCCGGAGTCGATTGAAGGGCTGATCAATCTTCGCGGCCAGATCGTGATCGCTATCGATACACGACGAAGCCTGGGTTTGCCGGCAGCCACCGGCGACATGCCTGCGATGAATATCGTGATTCAGTCCGCCGACGGAGCCGTGAGTCTGCTTGTGGATGAGATTCACGACATCATCAGCGTTCCCCTCGATACGTACGCGCCGGTTCCCGACAACATGCCGTCCGAGCAGCGCTCCTTAATCGGGGGCGTGTACGACCTGGAAGAGGGGCTCTTGCTGGCGCTGGACACGGAGCGTGTTCTTGAAAACGCCTCACAGGCCAATCTTTCGTTCAGGCCGGATTCGGCCCCCAACAAGCACGGATCTTTCAGATGAATTTGACGAATTCGAGGATGTAAGACGATGCCCAGTGTGCGTACTCGCCCCCTTTCCGGTAACTCCGCCAAGCAGAAGAGCCGTTCGTCAGCGAACGCCCCCAAGCCGTCCACCGGCAGTGTGCGTGCAGGTCTCAAGGCCAGAGCCACCGCAGCGAAGCCGGTCGTACCGGCGGAGTTCTACGACGCTAAAGCCTGCATCACCGCGGTGCATCGCTCCCGCTTCGTCGTGGAATACGACATGGATGGACGGGTGGTAAACGCGAACACCAACTTCCTCCAACTTTTCGACTACACACTGGAAGAGATTGTGGGCGCCGGCTGCGAAATCTTTCTAGAGCCTGCCGAGCGCGGGTCGGCCGCGCAGCGCACGTTGTGGGACGGTCTCCGCAGAGGCGAATTCACCGCGGGCGAGTGCAAGTATCTGGCCAAGGGCGGCCGGGTGGTGTGGATTGCCGCTACCATCAATCCGATTTTCGGAGCGGATGGCAAGCCATACAAAGTATCGATCTACGCCAGCAACATCACAGCGCTAAAGGAGACCGCCTCTGATTATCAGAGCCAGATCGAAGCCGTCAGTCGATCGCAGGCGATCATCGAATTTTCTCGCGATGGAAAGGTCTTGAGCGCGAACGAAAACTTTCTCAACCTGCTTGGCTACACCTATGACGAAATTCAAGGCAAGTCGCACAGCATGTTTGTCGAGGAAAGTTATCGTGGCACCGCGGCCTATAACGAGTTCTGGAGCGAACTGAATCGAGGGCAGTTCCAGTTCGGCGAGTTCAAGCGCGTTGCCAAGGGGGGCAGGACTATCTACATCCAAGCCACCTACAACCCAATCTTCGACCTGAACGGAAAGATCTACAAGATCGTGAAGTTTGCGAGCGATGCCACAGCTCAGGCCAAAATCCGCATCGAAGCCGAGCTCTTGAAGGAGAAAGAACGCCTTGCCGCCGCTGAACTACAAAGTCAGATAGACGTTCTGCTTGAGGCAGTAGCCGCGGCCGCCAACGGCGATCTCACCCGCGAGATACGGGTTTCAGGCTCCGGCGTTGCGGGGCAAATGAGCGAAGGACTCTCTCGTCTGTTCACCGACCTTCGCCGGAGCATCGCCAGCATCGGCCAAACCGCAGGCAGCGTGGCATCCTCTTCAGAGTCGTTGTCGGCAATCTCGCAGCAGATGACCAGCAATGCGCAGAACGCGCAGGAGCAGGCCACAGTCGCGTTTACCACCAGCGGCCAGGTCGCGTCGAACGTCAGCATTGTCGCCGCGAGTTCCGAAGAAATGCTCGCATCGATCCGTGAGATTTCCAAGAGCGCCAGTGAATCGGCCCGGGTCGCCAAGAAAGCGGTCAACCTGGCCGATGCGACAACGCAGACCATCAGCGATCTTGGTTTGTCCAGCCAGGAGATCGGCAAGGTCATTAAGGTCATCACGTCGATCGCACAGCAGACGAATTTGCTCGCCTTGAACGCGACGATTGAGGCTGCGCGCGCGGGCGAGGCTGGGAAGGGATTTGCCGTTGTCGCGAACGAGGTGAAAGAGCTTGCCAAAGAGACAGCACGTGCTACGGAGGAGATCAGTCAGAAGATCGATGCCATCCAGTCCGACACAAAAGCGGCGGTAAAGGCGATCGCCGATGTCAGCGAGATCATTAATCAGGTAAATGACATTTCGAGCACGATCGCCTCGGCCGTGGAGCAACAGACCGCGACGACCAACGAGATTGGGCGCAACGTAAGCGAAGCCGCGCGAGGCACCTCGGAGATCACGCAGAACATCCGGCTCGTCGCCGCTTCAGCCGAAGAAACGACCGCGGCGGCCCGTGGCATCGAGTCCGCCGCGCATCAACTCACCGATATGTCAGGCCAGTTGGGTGCACTGGTACGAAAGTTTGCGATCTGAGGCCACGTATGGGTAAGCACACTGCCGCGCCGTGCCGGCGTCTTCGAAAAGCTACAAGAGCCAACTCGGCTCCTCCGAAAGGGCAAGCTGCATGAGGGGGTCACAAAGCGATGCCAAAGAGCGTCCAGTGCCGACAGAAAGCGTTCGTTCTCCGACCGCATGGAGGAGCTTCGAATCGATCGCGCCTCCGATCGCCTGCAAGGTTCTGCTGGTTTGCGAATCCACGCTGGTTCGCCACGTGTTTAATCGGATTCTCGCCGGGGACGATCGTATTGCGGCGGTGGGCGTGGCGCGCAGTGTAGACGATGCGCTCTTTCAGATGGAGCAGACACGGCCGCAGGCGGTGCTGTTCGATGGGGAACTTCCAGCGGCGGACATCCAACGCGCCCTCGGTCGATTGCGCGACAGGTATAACGACGTTGGTGCGGTGGTGTGCCAGCCGCTTCAGGAGCGGTGCTCGGTTCTTCTTCCGGGCCTGGCGCTGACTACCGGAGGTACACAGGGGCTTGGACGCGGAGAGCGCGATTCCCGCAAGAACGACAGTGACTTCGCCGTCGAGGTGAGACGAAAGCTGCTGGAAATTTCCGGTTGCTCCGCTGGGGGATCCACGTGCGCCAGCTTGCCACCCAACCGGCCCGCTGCGATGGCGAGGTCAACGGTGTCACCCGCAGGCGAAGGCCGCGCAGCGGAGTTGCCTTCACTGCCGCGCACGACGCCGGAGGTTCTGGCGATTGGTTGCTCCACGGGGGGCCCGGCTGCGTTAACGCAATTACTGCCGATGCTGCCCAGGGACTTCCCGCTTCCGGTGCTGATCGTGCAGCACATGCCTGCTCACTTTACGAAGCTCTTGGCCGAGCGGCTCGCCCGTGTAAGCCAAATACCGGTAATCGAGGCCGAGCAAGGGATTGAGGTGCTGCCGGGCGTCGCCTTGGTCGCGCCGGGCGACTTTCACCTGCGGCTTGTTCGCAAGGTGCATCGGGTGATGGTGCAGTTAACGCAGGATCCTTTGGAGAATTCTTGCCGGCCTGCGGTGGACGTGCTCTTCCGTTCAGTTGCTGAGATCTACGGTGCACGGGCGATTGCGACCGTCCTCACCGGCATGGGCCAGGACGGACTCAAGGGCGCGCGTGTGCTCAAAGAGCGAGCAGCGCCGGTCTTTGTGCAGGACAAAGAAACCAGCGTGGTGTGGGGTATGCCGGGCGCTATCGCCGGCGCGGGCCTTGCCGATTCCATTCTTCCTTTAGAACAGATCACCCCAGCCATTTTGAGGCTTCTATGAACGCCACGAAGCCGGAACATGTAGCAAGTAGCAGCATCGATTTGGGCAAACTGTCTCCGGCCGCCTACGCATTCTTTCAGCGTTTTATCCAGGCCGAGTCGGGCATCGTGATCGACGAAGCCAAGCAATACATGCTGGAGTCGCGGCTGGTTCCGATACTCGCTTCGACGGTCGCAAAGTCCCTCGGGATATCGACCCTAGAGCAGCTTAGTCAGCTGCTCATGTCGCGCTCGCCTGCCGATCTGACAAGGCTTGTACTGGAAGCCATGACGACGCACGAGACGTTCTTCTTCCGGGACGTCCCTATGTTTGAGGCGCTCCGCAGAACGCAGCTGCCTGCCATGCTGAAGCGCGTGAAGGGCAGTCGCAAGCTTCGTATCTGGTCTGCCGCGGCTTCCACCGGCCAGGAGGCGTACAGCCTCGCCATGCTCCTTACCGAGTTGCATGCAGGCAGCGATGCCGTCGACATCCTGGGAACGGACATCTCCACAACGGTGCTGGACCGCGCGCGGGAGGCGCGCTATACGCGGGCGGAGGTGAACCGCGGGCTTTCGCCCACGCAACTGGAGCGATACTTCTCCAAAAACGGAACCACCTGGCAACTATGCGACGAGATCCGATCCATGGTGCACTTTCAGCCGATCGATCTGCGCCACGGTCTTCGCAGGCTCGGCATGTTCGACCTCATCCTGTGTCGCAACGTGCTCATCTACTTCGACACCGACACGAAGCGCAAGATCCTGGACACGATGCTGCCGATGCTGTTCCCCTCCGGGGCGCTTGTGCTCGGGTGCGCCGAGACCATCATCAACATCAACGACGAGCTTCGGCGCGAGCAGATTGGAGCCGCGACCTTCTACGTTCCCAAGACAAACGGTGGGCTGACCCAGCGCGACGCGACAGCCCCGCCTGGAACCGGGACTGGAACCGGGCTGGGCGGAGGTGCGTATCTACGCAAGACTTAAGGGAAGGCGAGTAGACTAACCCTGCGATGGCAATGGACAGAAAAGACGCGTTTCGGTTGTCGATCGCGTCGTTGTGGGCGAACAAGATGCGCACCGTGCTGACGCTTCTCGGCGTTGTGATCGGCGTGGCGAGCGTGATCGCGGTGGTGACGCTGGTCAACGGCGCGAACAAGTTCGTAGCCACAAAGATCAATACGTTCGGCGCGGATGTGTTTCAGGTGAACCAGAGGCCGAGCGTGATCACGAGTTACGAAGAGTTCTTGAAGTACAACAAGCGCAAGGTCCTAACGATGGACGACTATCGCGCGATCTCGGATGAATGCAAGAGTTGCGGTGCAACCGGGGCGAGTTCGGAGACATCGGGCAAGATCGGACTGGGCAGGCAAAACACAACGGGCTCGCAGGTGCGCGGGTACACAGCACTGATGCCGGAGATGACGAACCTGAATGTGGTGGAGGGCCGGTCCTTCACGCACTCGGAGGAGGAGCATGCGGCGCACGTGGCGGTGATCGGCGCTGACATCGAGGACAACGTGTTGCAGGGCGCGGACCCGCTCGGCAAAGAAATCCGCGTGGACGGGGTGCCGTACACGGTGATTGGCCTGGGAGAGCGGCAGGGCAAGACACTGGGCCAGAGTCAGGACGACTATGCCGTGATTCCGTTGCCGGCCTACCAAAAGACCTATGGCGCGGCCAAGACGGTGGACATTGCGGTGCAGGCGGGCGTGGGGCCGCAGATGGACCGCGCCATCGACGAGGTGCGCCAGGTGATGCGCGGGCGGCGGCACGACCGGCCGGGCGAGGATGACAGCTTCACCATTGAGACCAGCGACAGCCTGATGTCGTTATGGTCCTCGCTTTCGAGTTCCTTCGAGGCCGTGGCAGTCGGCATCGCGGCAATCTCGCTGGTGGTGGGCGGCATCGTGATCATGAACATCATGCTGGTGAGCGTGACAGAACGGACACGCGAGATCGGCGTGCGCAAGGCCTTGGGAGCGAGCCGCGGGGATGTGTTGCTGCAGTTCCTGATGGAAAGTGCCACGATGTCGCTGCTTGGCGGGGTAATCGGCGTCCTCGTCGGAGCAGGGGCCGCGCAGGGCGTCACAGCACTGATAGGGTTTCCGTCTAGCCTCGCGGTTTGGAGCATCTTTGCGGGGCTGCTGGTGGCGATCTCCGTGGGCATCTTCTTCGGAGTCTACCCGGCACGCAAAGCGGCGAACCTTGACCCGATCGTGGCGCTGAGGAGCGAGTTCTGAATGGCAGCCATTGGCGTATCGCAGCAGCGGGAAGCAGTCGGGATGGCCATCGAGACCCTGCGTGGGAACAAACTGCGATCCGGGTTGACGATCCTTGGCATTGTGATCGGCGTGATGACGGTGATCATCATTTCCTCTGTGATAAACGGTTTGAATCACAAGGTCTCCGACCTGGTGGAGTCGTTTGGGACGAATATTCTTTGGGTGACGCGACTTCCCTTCGCTGCCCGCCCAACGCCAGAGCAATTGCAGCGCAAATACTTGACGCAGGACGACGCGGACGCGATCGCCAAGTTGCCGCATGTGATCGCGGCGGGTGGAAGCCTGCGTTACCAGAACCCCACCAGCTTCGGCTCCAGCAAAGGGACCGCGAAGTACGGCGCGCACAAGGCGGAGAATCTGATCATTGCCGGCGACGTCGCGGCGGACTCCGTCGTGTATGACCAGAAGATCGCAGAAGGTCGCTTCATCTCGCAGTTGGATCAGGACCGTGCGGCGGACGTCGCCATCCTTGGGCACGACACAGCGGAGACGCTGTTTGGCGGGGAAGATCCGATCGGCAAGGAGGTCACCGTAGAAGGGCGCACCTTCACGGTGATCGGGGTCATGGAGTCGCAGAAGAGGGCGTTTGGCAGCGGCAAGAATCCTCAAGACAATCTGGTGAATATGCCGGTCACGACCTTCCGGAAGTTGCACCCCGAGGTACTCGATTACTGGATCAGTATGAAGTACGACGACCAGAAGAACCGGCCGCTGGTCGAGGATGAGGTTCGCGAACTCTTGCGACGCCGCCGCAAGGTGCCCAACAGTGCCGACGACAACTTCGTGGTCTCCGGAGCGGATTCGCTGACTAAGCTGTGGGGGCAGATCACGGGCGGGCTGGCCGCGCTCATGCTGGGCATCAGTGCCGTCGGCTTGATGGTGGGCGGCGTGGGCGTGATGAACATCATGCTGGTCAGCGTGACGGAGCGGACGCGCGAGATTGGGGTGCGGAAGGCGATCGGCGCCACGCGCGGGACGATCTTGCTGCAGTTCACCGTCGAAGCTGTGGTGCTGTGCGCGCTCGGGGGCGTCCTGGGTGTGGTGTTTGGGTCGATATTTGCCTTTGCGATCAAGCTGGTCATCAGCTCGCAGGTGGGGCTCACGTGGGTGCTGGTGGCTCTGCTGTCTTCTTGCGCGATTGGCCTGGTGTTCGGCATCTATCCGGCCTGGAAGGCGGCTACGCTCAACCCGATTGAAGCGCTGCGGTATGAGTGAGGTCCAGCCGTGCCGATGTAGCCTGATCCGTTGGCTAGACTAGATGGTGGTGAACGCCTTCGCTTCAATGCTGCCGCTTGTGACGGCGCTGCTTACGGTGTGCGGCATGGGGTACAGCTTGCTGGCGCTTTGGGGGCTGCGTGCGTTCCGCAGGTCTGTCGCGTCTTCCACTCCATTGGCGGTGCCCCCGGTCGGCGTATCGCTGCTGAAGCCGCTGCGGGGATCGGACCCTCGCCAGTATGCCGGCTTTGCAAGTCATTGCCGGCAGCAGTACCGGGGGCCGTTTGAGATCGTGTTCGGCGTGTCCTCGCTGGAGGACCCCGCCGTGGCGGCGGTGGCGCGACTGCGAGTGGAGTTCCCGGAAGTAGCGATCCGAATGATCGAATGCACGGAGCGCCTGGGGCCCAACGGCAAGGTGTCGAGCCTCGCGCAGATGTTGCCTCACGCGCAGTATGAGCACGTGGTGGTGAACGACTCCGACATCCTTGTGGGCCCGCATTACCTGGCGCAGATCATGCAGCCGTTCGCCGCGGCAGCGTGTGTAGGAGAGCGGCCCGTGGGTTTGGTTACCGTGCCTTATGTGGGGCAGGCAGGGGAGACGATTTGGTCACGGCTGGAGGCCTTGGGTGTTTCCACGGACTTTGTGCCGGGGGTGCTGGCGGCACGCGCCTTGGAGGGTGGCTTGCGTTTTGGGTTGGGATCGACGCTGGCCACCACGAAGAGCGCCTTGGCGGCGATCGGCGGGTTCGAATCCTTGGTTGACCAACTGGCAGACGACTACGAGCTCGGGGCGCGGCTGTTTCGCGCGGGCTACCGCGTGGACCTCGCGCCGGAGGTGGTAGCCACCAGCGTTCCAGCGTACACGTTCCGCGCCTTTGTGGAGCACCAGTTGCGGTGGTCGCGGTCGACACGCGATTCGCGCCGCGCCGGGTATCTGGGCTTGCTGTTTACCTACCTGCTGCCGTGGGCGTTGGCTACGGTGGTCGCGAGCGGGTTCGCCCTGTGGAGCTTCAGCCTGTTGAGCGTGGCGTTGCTGGTGCGGCTGCTTGTGGCGCTGCAGGTGGGCGTGGGATGGCTGCGCGACGGGCAGGTGCTGCGCGACATTGCGTGGCTACCGTTACGGGATTTCTTCGGCCTGGGTTTCTGGGCGTGGAGCTACGCCTCGGACATCGTCGTCTGGCGCGGAGAGCGGTTTCGGTTGCGGCGGGGTGTGTTGGAGCCGGTGTGAGCGGGGCTGCGGCGAGGTCGGTCTCTAGCCCTGGAGGTCGTCCGGATCGCGGTTTGGGGGAGTGCTACGCAGGCGGTCATCCAGGTCGTCGACCTTGTCGTGAAGAAAGTGAAGCTTGCGCGAGAGGGACTGGATCTCGGCTTCGGCGCGGCGATTCACTTCGAAGTCGAGCTCCGAGCGTAGGCGGTCGCGGGCATCCTGGCGGTTCTGACTCATCATGATGACCGGGGCCTGGATGGCGGCGAGCATGGACAGGAAAAGATTGAGCAGGATGAAGGGGTACGGATCCCAGGCGCGGCCGCGTAGGGCGACGTTGATGGTGGTATAGATCGCCAGAACGACGGCGAACGCGATGATAAAGGTCCAGGAACCACCAAACGAGGCGACCCGGTCCGCGATGCGCTCGCCAAAGGTTTCGCGTTCGTCGATGAGTTCGTTGGGATTGCGGGCGGAGCGACCTTTTACGAGTTGTTGCGTGGCATGGATCTCACGGGCGACGACGGTGAGCATATCGAGTCCGGCGAGGGGTTTGCGCCGGAACAGCTCAGCGAGGTCATGGCGGTCCACTTCCACGCAGGTGGTGGCGTCGATGGCGACGGCGGTGGTCTGGTGGGCGGCGTCGTCGAGCATGGAGGCGAAGCCGAAAAAGTCGCCGTGCTTGGGCTCGGAAAAGAGGACCTCTTGGCCATCCTGATCGACGGAGGTAACGCGGACGCAGCCTGAAAGCACGATAAAGGCCCGAGCGGAGGGGTCGCCGATCTTGTAAATGCGCTGGCGCGGAGCAAAATCGCGAAGCTCGACCTGTTGGGCGAGAACGGCGAGCTCGTCTTCGTCGAGCAGCGAGAAGAGGGGGACGTGGCGAAGTTCTTTGGGATTGACAGGCATAGGGAGACGAGCCGGGATGAGGGCGCTTGATGCAAGGTCATCATAGAGCCCTTCAGGCCGTCGTGGCGCTTTGCGCGTAGGACTTCTTTGTTACTCGGCAGTCTTTACTGCTTGTTGCTGACAATCTCCTTGCCGCCGCTGCGGGCAAGGACGTAGACGGGGCCGGGCAGGGGCGGCAGGGTGTTGGGTGGGTCGGTGAGGGATTGCCAGAGGAAAATGCGTTGGGGGCCGGGCCATTTGGCGGCGAGGCTGGCGGGGGTCTCGAAGATGGGTGGCGCGTCGGGGAAGAAGGAGCCGTACCAAAGGTTGGAGCTACGGCCTTCGAGGATGTGGATGTCGTTTCGTTGCAAGTAAAAGCCGAGCGTCGACCCTGCCTCGTATTCGCCGTGGATCACGACGGCGTCGTAGGGACGAAGTTGGGGGCGGATGGCTTGGGCGAGTTGGGCCGAGCTAAGGACAGGCGCGAACGTTTGCAGGCCGAGGTGCGCGGCCAGCAGAAAGGTGAACGCGGCGGCGGCGAGGGTGAGATTGGAATGATGCACCTGCCGGCGGGAGCGAAGGTACCAGGCGGCCGCAAACCCAAAACCCAGCGACAGGGCCGTGAGCGCGAGCGGCAGGCGGAACATGCCCATGGCTTGCGCGTTGAGGTCAAGGAAGTGGCCGAAGCTCAGGGCGTACTCGCCGGGGTTCTGCTGCAGAAGCTGGGCGAGGTCGGTGCCGGGCGAGGGGCGGCGCGTGTGCAGGATGAAAAGGATACAAATGGCCGCGGCGAGCAGGCCGACGACGGCAAGCACAGCGGTGATGCGGCGGCCAGCACGGCGATGTGCCTCGGCGACGGGCGCGTCCAGGGCCCGGTAGGCCAGCCAGCCGGCAAGGAGGATAGCGGCGGCGGGCAGGGCAGGGAGAATGTAGTACTCCTGCCGGGTGGACAGCGAAAAGAAGAGCAGCACGAAGGCCGCCCACACCACAAGGAGCAGGCGTCCGCGGCGCCCAAGCGGCAGATCGTGCCGGCGGAACTGGCTGCGCCAGCGGGCGGAGCGCAGCGGAACCGCCCAGCTTGTGGCTTTGAACACGAAGGCGGACCAGGGCATAAGCCAAACAAGGCAGAGCCCCCAGAAAAGGACGAGCGGGACGGTGTCGTAGTCGCGCGGAACGCGGAGGTTGAGGTAGCGGAGCAGGTGCTCGTTCATGAAGTAAAACCACAGCCAGCCGCGGACGTTGCCGTCGGTAGGCAGGGGTATTTGCCAGTGACCCCAGGGCAGCGCGGCGCTTGGGTCGCGGATAAACACGAACGGGGCGGGGTGGCCCTGCGTTGGATTGGCGAGGCCAGCGGCGATGTGCCAGGGCGCTGCAAGGGCGAGAAAAACCAGCAGCGACGAGAGCGGGTGGAGTTGACGTAAGCGCTGCGCGGCAAGGCCGGGACCACGGGTCAGGAGAAGGTAAACGAGCACGATGCCCACGGGAAAGACCACGCCGATGAGGCCCTTGGTCAGCACGTTCAGGGCGGAGGTGGCGGCAAACAGCCAGCAGCAGGTGCGCAGTCGCTTGCTTTGGGTCGAGTGTGCAGCGGGGCGGCCAAGCTCTTCGGTGCGCCAGAACACGTACAAGGAGGCGGTGATCCAAAGACAGACCAGGGCGTCCGGGATGGTGATGCGGGTGAAGATGAAGATGCCGAAGCTGGAAAGCAGAATCAGGCTGGCGTACAGGCCGGCGCGCGCACTGCCGAAGACGCGGCGGGCGTGGCTTTCCGTCAGCAGCGCCAAGGCCAGGACGCCCAGGGCGAGCGGCAGGCGGGCAGCGGCGGCGAGGACTTCGGGTCGGTGCGCTCCGAGAAGACCGGCAAGGCGCATCGACAAGGCCATGAGCCAGTAGAGCAGCGGCGCCTTTTCGAGGTAGCGAATGCCGTTGGCGTAAAGCGTAACGGGGTCGTGGCGGAGCAGCATCTCGCGGGCGACCTCTGCATGGACGGAGTCGGCGTCGTCCAGCAGCGCGGGGCGAAACAGTGTGAAGCCTGCGTACAAGACGAGCCAGAGGAGCAAAGTGATGAGGAGCGTGGAGCGGGGCCTCGGGGGGACGGCGGCGGGCATTGCCTGTAGTGTACGGGGCGATGCTTGGATCTCTGGCGATCACAGCAGACCACGCGCCGACGACACTCCCCAAGCTCATAGAATGAGCCTGTGGCGATAATGCGACCCATCCTGGCGGGAGGAGGGACCGATCTGGTTCAGATCGGCAGAGCTCGTGCCGACGAAAAGCCCGGACCGCCGGCTGAAATGATCTTTGGCGATTGGTACCCGGCGGTGCGGGCCTCGGAGCTTCGCGCGCGCGATGCCGTAGTGACCACGTTGCTGGGCATCCCGATGCTGCTGGGGCGCAAGCGCGATGGCAGCTTGTTCGCGCTGCGGGATCTGTGTCCGCACCGCGGCATCCCCTTGAGCGCGGGGTGGTTCGACGGCGACACCGTGATGTGCAAGTACCACGGATGGCGTTTTGAGCCGTGCAGCGGGCGGTGCGAGGAGATCCCGTCGCTCACTTCGCATGACCATCTACAGCCGACCAGGATCTTCGCGAACGCGTTTCCGGTACGCGAGCGGGACGGCTATGCGTGGGTGTATGTGCCGCCGGCAGGTGCGGGTCGGATGCTCGATGAGCGGACGCTGCCGCCCGTGCCGGAGCTGCCGACGTTTGGCGGCCGCTTCCGGTCGGCGCACCTGAGCGCGGACCTGCCCTGCAACGTGGACCACGGCATCATCGGGCTGATGGATCCCGCGCATGGGCCTTTTGTGCATCAGGCATGGTGGTGGCGGTCGGCGGCCAGCATTCACGAAAAAACCAAGCAGTTTGAGCTTCTACCGGACGGCTTCAGGATGAGTCCGCACACGCCAAGCTCGAACTCCGCGCCCTACAAGCTGCTGGGTAAGCCGGTCACGACCATTGATTTCGTGCTGCCGAACCGGCGCTACGAGACCATCGTGGCCACGAACGACAAGGGCAAACGGCGGTGGTTTTCGTCCCTGACCACCGTGACGCCCGTTACCGCCTCAACTTGCCGGATTGACGTAGTCGCGGCCTGGAACATCGCGTACTTTGTGCCGCTGGTCCCGTCCGTGGTGAAGTTCTTTGGGGCGCGCTTTGTGGCACAGGACCAGCAGACGATGGTGGAGCAGGCGCGCGGGCTCCGGTCCAATCCGGGGCTGATGCTGATCGACGATGCGGACAAGCCGGCGAAGTGGTACTTCGCGCTGAAGCAGCGCCGCTTGACCGGCAAGGGTGAGCATCCGTTGGCCGGTGGGCCGGTAGCGTTGCACTGGCGAAGCTAGCTGATCTATAACGGGTCGGCTTGCCGGCCCCTAACGAACGCCAAGGTGGGCCTTCTCCCGGGCTTGTTCGACGGCTTGGCGCAGCAGAGCTGGGCCGCCTTCGACGAGGCGGCCGTGGCCGCTGGCGTAGCGGCGGATGTCGGTGCCGAGGGTGTCGAGGAGCTTTTGGGCGCTGTGCAGGGCGAGCGGTTTGTTCCAGGTGGCCAACGCGGGGAGTGGGAAAAACCAGGGTCCAAAACCGGCGACGTGGACCTGCCCGCCAACGCAGATTAGGGCATCACCGGTGTAGAGCGTACCGTCGCGCTCGTCAAAGAAGCTGGCGTGCCCAGGCGTGTGCCCCGGTGTGGCGTACACGCGCAGCGAGCCAAAGAGTTCACCCTCGGAGAGCAGATGCGTTTGCCGGGTGGCCGTGCCGGGAAAGCCGCCCTTTGGCTTGCCCTGCGGTTCGCCGGGTTCTAGGGTCAAATCTGGCGGGCGCTGCAGCGCGCGGGCCTCGCGCCCGTTGATAGCCAGGTCGACGTGGCCGAGTTGTGCCGCGAGCTCGTCCACGGAACCGACGTGGTCGCCGTGCGCATGCGTGAGCAGAATGCGTGCCAACGGCTGGGTGCCGATGGCGCGCGTGGCAGGCAGGATCTCTTTCGCCGCGCCCTTGATCGTGGTGTCGATCAGGGTGTAGCTGTCCGACTCGCGGACCAGGTAACAGTTCATCAGGCCGAAGCGGGTGAATTGATGCGCGTGCGCGCCGGTAGCCGTAACGTTCATGCGGGCGAATCTCCTGAGTCCGCTGTTGGATGCCGCGCAGTCGGTGATCGCTCCTTTGTCATCCAACGGAGGGCATGAATTTCACCCAACACCAGACTGCGCCCGTGCTGGAGCTGCCGCCCGAAGCAAAAGACGCCCTACTGCGTGAGGCCGATCCCGAGCCGCTTCCGCGCTCGGCAGCCACGGAAAGCCGGCTGTGGCGTCCGCGCCGCGTTTTCATCACCCCTGACGCGTTCGCCACCCCGCACGGTCGCTCCATGCTGGAGCGCACCGAGGCCCTGGGCGCGCAGGTGATCCGGCTTAAGTCTAACCAGCTTCGCGGCCTCACCGACCCCGTCCCCAAGGACAGCCCGCCGGACAGCAAAGCGGCCCAGCGCGCTTATGCGCAGGCCAAGACGAGCCTGGCCATTGTGATGTCGCCGCCGTCCGCGCGCAAGCTGCAGCCCATCCCGCCCTCGGCCGATTGGCAGTTCCACCTGGCGCAGGGCTGCCCCGCGCACTGCCAGTACTGTTACCTGGCCGGCTCGCTCTCCGGGCCGCCCGTCACCCGCGTCTACGCAAACTTGCCGGAGATCCTCGAAAACCTACGCTCCTACCTCGGCACCGGCAAGATCACCTCCGCCTCCCGCGACCGCGCGCACGAGGGCACCACGTTCGAGGCCTCCTGCTACACCGACCCGCTCGGCATTGAGCACCTCACCGGCGCGCTGGCCGAGTCGATCCGCTTCTTTGGGCAGTGGGACGCGCCGGTGCAGCTACGCTTCACGACCAAGTTCGACGGCGTCGGCTCACTCCTCGCGCAGCCCCACAACGGTCGTACGCGCATTCGTTTTTCGGTCAACGCCGGAGCCGTCGCGCGTGGCTTCGAGGGCGGCACGGCCAGCGTTGCGCAACGCCTCCAGGCGCTCCGCCGCGTGGCCGAGGCCGGCTACCCCGTGGGCCTCACCATCGCGCCCATCATGCCGGTCGCGGACTGGCAAACCGAGTACCAGACGCTCCTCACAAGCGTAGCCAAAGCGCTCGAGGGCATCCCGAACCCAGACCTCACCGCCGAGCTCATCACCCACCGCTTCACCCCCGGCAGCAAGGATGTTTTGCTCAGCTGGTACCCGAAAACCACGCTCGATCTCGACGAGGCCAACCGCACCCAAAAGCGCAACAAGTTCGGCGGCTTCAAGTACGTCTACCCCAAAGACCCCATGCGCGATTGGTTCGAGTCCGCCATCGCGCAAATACTTCCCGCCGCCCGCATCCTGTACTGGACGTGAAGGGATTTGTCGGGCGCGATGGACCACGGGCTTATGCTTAGGAAGTCCGATGACCATCGTCGCCAACCCGGTTCTGCAGAGCTTTCGCGCCGCGCTTCAGGCCATGTACGGCGACCGGATCGATCGCGTCATCCTCTTCGGCTCGCAAGCGCGCAACGAGGCCGGTCCCGACTCCGACTACGACGTTGCCATCTTCCTCAAGGACCTGAACAGCAACAGGGAACGCTGGGCCGAACTGGACAGGCTGGCGGAGCTGCGGGTGCGCTTCCTGGATGAAACGGGTGCGTTCTTCGATGCCATGCCCTACCCGTCTGCGGCCTATGGTGAACGAACACCGTTGATGCATGAAATTCGAAAGGATGGAGTTGCCCTGTGACTCCCGAGGCTGACCGGTTCCTGCAACAGGCCGAGGCACATTTTCAGCGAGGCGAGGCGATGCTGAACATCGGGCTCAACGAAGACGCGGGGCGAGCCGCTTACCTATCCGCCTTTCACGCCGCGCAGGCCGTGATCTTCGAGCGTACCGGTAGGGTGATCAAGACACATCGCGGCGTTCAGAGTGAGTTTCTACGCCTTGCCAAAGACGATCCAACCTTCACCCCAGACCAGCGAGTCTTTCTATCGCGAGCCTACAACCTGAAAACTACGGCCGATTATGATCCAGGCTCAGAAGCGGTGCTTGCTGCTGAAGAGGCCAGCGCAGCCCTTAGCGCAGGGCGGGGCTTCATCGATGCGGTACGCCGTGCGTTGCTGGGTTTCGTGGAACCTCAGCAGCTGCCTTAAGGTGACTGACACTCGTCCGGGTTAGACGTCCCCTCACTTGATCGTCCCGTATCGCCCGAACCCGACACCTTTGAGCACAGTCGCTACAAGAGTTAAGCTGGGGCCATGCAACGCCGTGCCGGCCTCGCTTTCTGCGCGTTAAGCCTCTTTATGGCTGCCGCCTTGCCGGCGCAGAAGAACGCCCCACCCCCCGCCAAGGCCGGCCTGGTCACCCGCGACCTTACGCCCACCGCCCGGCGCAACTGGCGCGGTGCCCCGGATCACACCCTCCACGTTACCGTGTGGTACCCCGCTGCCGATGCCGCCATGGAGACGCCCCAGTTCATCGGCCCGCCGGGCCATCCCCTTTTCGACGCCGGCACTGCGACCCCACACGCCGCGTTTGCGCCCTCACTCGATCCCTTTCCCCTGGTTTTGCTCTCGCATGGCACGGGCGGCTCCGCGCAGCAACTTGCTTGGCTGGGCACCGCGCTCGCCCGTGCGGGCTTCGTGGCCGCCGCTGTGGACCACCCGGGCAACAACGCCGTGACCGGCTACACGCCGGAGGGCTTTGCGCTTTGGTGGGAGCGTGCCACCGATCTTTCCGAGGTCCTGGATGGTCTGCTCGCCGACCCCGAACTCGCCTCGCACATCGACAAGGAACGTGTCGGTGCGGCCGGGTTTTCTCTCGGCGGCTACACCGTGCTCGAGCTTGCGGGCGCCCGCACCGATATCGCTGCATACTTTGACTTCTGTCGCAAAGAGCCCAGCAACCTCGCCTGCCACACGCCCGAGATGAAGGATATGCCCGGGCCGGACAAGCTCCTGGATGCCGTGCGCAAGTCGTCGGGTGAGTCGCTTGCCCGCTCGGCCGACAGCTTTCGCGATCCGCGCATCCGTGCTGTGTTTGCCATGGCCCCGGCGCTCGGCTTCACACAAACGACGGAAAGCCTGCGCGCGATCCGCGTTCCCATCGAGCTGGTCGTCGGTTCCGCCGACCCTGTTGCCCCGGCGGCAACGAACGCGGGCCTGATCAAAGCGGGCGTACACGGAGCCCGGTTGACCATCCTGCCCAACGTTGCCCACTACACCTTTCTGGACACCTGCACCGTCGCCGGAAAGCAGGCGGTAGCTGAGTACTGCGCCGATCCAGCCGGCGTCGACCGCGAGTCGGTTCACCAGCAGGTCGACCAGATGGCCATCCAGTTCTTTACCCGCAGCCTTCGCCCTCGGTAGGGCGGTTCTCGCGACCGTACAGCTGGCTTACGGCTGCTTGACCGTCTCACCCAGCCGGCTTAGCTGATCGGTGTCCATTTCGCCACGAAGCTGCAGCTGAAAGTGCGTATACACCTTGCCCAGCTCCGCCCGTGCCTGGGAGACGCGGTCGATCTGCGCGTATAACGTGTTCTCGTCCAGCGACTTGGCGCGGTACATGGCATCCAGCCGGCTTTGCTCCTGGCGTAGATCTTCCAGGCTCTTTGCCAGCGCCGGACGGTTCGCCTCGAAGATGCTGTCCATGCGCTGCTTCTGATCAGGGCGCAAGTTCAGGTTTTTGGCGAAATGTTTGTCGTCCCACCAGCGCCCCATCGGCCCCAGTTGCGGTCGGGTGCGCAGGCCTGCCACGCCGCCTGCAGACTCGGGCTCCCGCTTGGGCAGACCCCGGCCGTAATCCGGGCCGAAGTTTCCGGGCGAAAATCCGGGGCTTCGCCCCATGCCGGCAGCCCCGCCCCCGCCGTGGCCGCCGCCGTGCTGGGCATACGCCCGCACCGTGGGCGCGCTTGCGCAGCACGCCAGTAGCGCGAAAAGCAAACCTACCCGCACGCGTCCCATATCAGTCCGTTAACGTGCCCGCCGGGCGGGACTCGTTGTGCCGTGCGGTTACTTGCAACTGCTCGGCAGACACCTCCGGCTGACCCGGCTCGCTCAGCTCTTGGTCGATGGAGAGCAAAAGGCTATTATCCGTGGCCAGCTCCGTATTGGACGGCACCGCAACCGCGACATGGGCGACGGTGCGATGCAGGCGCAACGTACCCAGCTGGCCCGGTACGCCCAGCCAGAACGCCAGCAGACTCGTGACTGCTGTCGCTGCCAGCCCGGCTCCCCACGACGTTTGCAGGTGCACACCCTTGAACCACGACGCTGGAACGGGTACGCGGCGGGGCGCTTCGACCTCGGCCCATGCTGTGCTAAGCGCGCAAAAGTTGCCCACCGCGCCTTGCACCGCATCCAGCTCTTCGCGGCAAGCGGCGCATGACAGCAGGTGCGCCTCGACCGCAGCCCCGGGCTGCGCGCCGTCCAGCAGCCGGCTGAACTCAGCGTCGGTTAGATGCGTGCGAATGTCGGCGCCTATGGTCATCGCGCCTCTCCCACGCGTTGCCGCACGGCCCGCACGGCGCGGTGCAGGTGCGTCTTCACCGTGTTTACGGGCATGCTCATCGCCTGCGCGATGTCGGCCAGCTCCATTTCTTCGGTAAACCGCATCAGAAACACGGCTCGCTGATTGGCCGAGAGCGACTTCAGCGACTCCGCCACTGCGGCCGCGCGCTCCCGCGCCAGCAGTTGCCGCTCTGGCGAGCTTTCCTTACCTGGCAGGATGGACGCAACCTCCATCACATCGGTCGCCGTTTTGGCAGCCTTGCGCCAGAACTGCACCTTGCGCGTACGCTGGTGATCCCGCACCAGGTTCACCGCAATCGAGGTCAGCCACGTCGCCACACTGGAATCGCCACGGAAGTTTCCGCGATTTGACCACGCCTTGAAGAAGCAATCCTGCACGATCGAGGCAGCCACGTCCTCGTCACCGACCGAAAACGTCACGAATCGCAGCAATCGGGCGCGGTGTGTGCGCACGAGCGTGTCGATGTTTTCGAGCTCGGAAAGAGCGCGCTCCCGCTTTCCCAGTCCAAGGAGCTCGCCCGCGATGATGGCCGTTTGCATATTGTTCATAGACGCTCCTTGCATCTTTCCGGAGTACAGTCATTCTACCTATCGCGCAAAGGTTGCACGACCCTGCCGCTTTCGCTTCACCGTATGCCGTTATGTCTTGTTTCGCGACAGTGTACTCATGAGTTCACACCGATGCTCCCTGCGCCTTGCCCTTTCTGCGCACGGACGGACGATAATCAGGTCTGCCCTTTCACGGGCGAAGCAGGCTCCGCATGCCCCTTCTTTTCGCCGCAGGCTCGCCCACCACCGTGCTCTCCCCAGCCGACCTCCGCGCCGGCCTCCAAATTGCCCTGGAGGCCCTTGGCCCGCGCCGCCGCGTGCTCGCCATCCCGCCCGACTTTACGCGCTTTCACTCCCACGCTGGCCAGCTCACCGAGATTGCCTTTGACCTCCTCGGTCCCGCGCTCACCGACGTGCTTCCGGCCCTGGGCACACATAAACCGATGTCCCCCGCCGAGATCAGCCGCATGTTCGGCCGGACGCCCCCGGAGCTCTTCCGCGTCCACGATTGGCGCCACGACATCGCCACCCTCGGCGAGGTGCCAGCCGTCTTTATCCGCGAGGTCTCCGAGGAGCAACTCGCGTATCCCTGGCCCGCGCAGGTCAACCGCCTGCTGGTGGACGGCAATCACGACCTCATCCTCTCCATCGGCCAGGTTGTGCCGCACGAAGTGGTCGGCATGGCCAACGGCGCCAAGAACGTGTTCATCGGCACCGGCGGCCCGCTCGGCATCCACCGCTCCCATTTTCTCGGCGCCGTTTATGGCATGGAGCGCATGATGGGGCGCGTGGACACCCCTGTGCGCCGCGTGCTCCGCTACGCCGCGGACCACTTCGCCCAGCACCTACCCCTTGTCTACGTCCAAACCGTGGTCGCCAAGGACGAGACCGGCAACCTCGCTGTCCGGGGTCTATACATTTCAGACGACGATCAGGCATTTGAGTGCGCCGCCGCGCTTAGCCTGCAGTGCAACTTTCAGCGCCTCCCCCGCGAGATCCACAAGGCGGTCGTCTTCCTCGACCCCGCCGAGTTTCGCTCCACCTGGCTCGGCAACAAGAGTGTGTACCGCACCCGCATGGCGCTGGCCGACGACGCCGAACTGATCGTCCTCGCCCCCGGCGTGCACGAATTCGGCGAAGATGCCGCCATTGACCAACTTATCCGCCGCTATGGCTACTGCGGCACCCCAGCTACGCTCGCCGCCGTGGAGACTGATCCCGAGCTGGCGGCAAATCTCAGCGCCGCCGCCCATCTCATCCACGGCTCCTCGGAAGGCCGTTTCGCGATTCGCTACTGCCCCGGCCACCTTTCCCGCCATGAGATCGAATCGGTTCACTACCAATATGGCGACCTCGCCGCGTACACCGCGCGCTACAACCCTGAAACCCTGCGCGATGGTTGGAACACGGTCGAGGGCGAAGAGATCTTTTTCATCTCCAACCCCGGCCTGGGCCTGTGGGCCTACGAGGGCCGCCTGCCCGCATAGCGCAAACACTGTGCCCGAAGGGGTCAAAAGCGGTCGAGGGTGATCCTGACGGCCATGCGTTGCGGCGACGGAAGCCCGGTTGGGGCGGGGTCGCCGGAGGCGGGCTGGTCCGAATGTGCATCGGTGTTGGCGCGGAGATCAAGGTTAGTGAAGGTGATGCCGCGGTCGGTCTCGTCGCCGTTGAGCAGGCGTGTGCGGTGCCAAACATCCGGGGCCCCTGGGGTGGTCGCGGGCGTGTAGAAGCCTTCTTCGGCGGCCATGATCTGCATGCGGATGCCGGGCAGGAGGCCGGGGCGATGGAAGAAGACGGCTCCGCCCAAGCCGGTGAGGAGAAACTCATTGGAGCCGAGCTGGGCGACGAGCAGGCGGCCGGACCTGTTGGGCGAGCCGGGGGCGGGCTGGCCGTCGCGCTGCGGAAAGCCAAAGCGGGCCTCGACGACCCAGTCCCCCGCGGCGTCGGCGGCGCGGGTAGCAACGGTGCCAGCCTGGTCGAGGGGAACCATGGCGTTGGCGAGCGCAGCGGCATCGAGCAGGGCGGGGTCGTTGCCTGAATGCCCGTTCTCCGAGCGCCCGATGGAGCCGGCTGCGAACATTTGCTCCTGGTCGGCTCCGCCGGCGTCCTCGACGAAGGTTTTGATCTTGCCGGCGAAGTTGAGTTGCGCGAGGGTGCGGCTCATGGGGCCGAGGAGGGCAAAGTTGGCGGCATGGGCACGGGGTACGACGCCGACGGCGAGGTGGTCGGTCCAGTCAATGCCGAAAGGTGAGAAGCCGATGGCGCCGCGACCAAGGGCGGCGAACAGAAAGGGAGCGTACCCATCCTCCTGGCCGACCTCTGGGATCCAGAGGGGATTGTCCGGCCGGGCGTACGTGTCCATGACATGGAAGACGAAGCCGGGGTTACTGGAGTAGATGTCGGGGCCGATCAGGTCGACGGCGGGGGCGGCGGCCTTCCAAAGGGCGAGCATGCCCTCGACGGGGCCGCCAGAAGGATAGCCGATGCCTGGGATGGCGATGCGGCGCTCGGGAAGCTGGTCGGGCGGGTATGCCAGCCAGACGTTGCAGTAAAACGGGATGGGGAGCTCGCGCTTGCCGGCCTCGGCGACCGCGTTGACGTAGCGGGCCTGGTGCCAAGCTTGGAAGGCCTCGTCGGCGTTGCCGGGAAAGACCTCGGCCCAGGTGCCGGGCTTGCGGTGGAGCGCGCGGACGAGCTCAGCCGGCACAGGACCGGCGAACTCGCGATTGGAGGCGGGCGAGAAGTCGCGGGCGGCGCCGATGCCGCCGGACTCGTTTTCGACCTGAATCATCAGAAGCGTGTGGTCGGTGCGGTCGCGCTCGGCAAGGTGGTGAGTCAGGGCGGTGAAGGCCTTGCGGTCGGCTTCCATGTTGGCGGGTGCATTGGCGGAAAGGTCGTCGAGCGGGGTGCCGGCGCTGTTGAGCATGCGCGGGAAATGTGCCGGATCGCGCTTGACCCACTGGGGGACGTAGTGGTCGTTGCCGTTCTTCCAGGTGCCGAACCAGAGCAACACCAGGTGTAGGTGGTGGGCGCGCGCGCCGTCGAGGAGGGCGTCAACGTTGGTCCAATCAAACTGGCCCGGCTGCGGCTCGATCTGCTCCCAGTAGACCGGGGCCTCGGCGGTGTTGACGTGCATGGCTTCCAGAGCCGGCCAGACTAGCGGCAGAACGGCGGGCCAGGCGCCCGAGTTGCCAATCTGTGCGCCCAGGACGAGAAATGGCGCACCGTCGACTAGCAAGGCATGGCGGCCGTTTTCGGTGACGAGCCTGGGAGCGGGAGACTGCGTTTGGGCCGGGGCGAGGACGCGAAGCGTGAGAAGGGCGACTGCAGGGATTGCACGGGCAAGCGTTGCGAGAAGGGGCATGGTTGGCGTCCGCATAGCAGGGCTGGGAGGAACCGTTCAGCAGTGTATGTCAGCCAAGACCGGCACTACCAGAGGCGCGCGCGCAAAGGGCGCGGTCGGGCACTTGCAACTTGTTCTGTGGTTCCGTTCTTATAGGCAGCGAGACTAAAACCCCGGAGCTGCTCTTTGATGAAGCTTGTTGTCCTCCCTTTTACCGCCTTTTGCGTTTTCTCTGTTGCCCTGGGGCAGACCTCATCTGTAGATCGGCCGGCGTACATGGACCCTGGGCTGCCGGCGGCGGTGCGGGCGCATGACTTGGTGAGCCGGATGACGTTGGAGGAAAAAGCTTCGCAGTTGGAGGATTGGGCGGTTGCCATTCCGCGACTCGGTGTGCCGAGCTACCAAACGTGGAACGAGGCGCTGCATGGGGTGGCGCGGGCGGGGTATGCCACCGTATTTCCGCAGGCCATCGGGATGGCGGCGACATGGGATCCCGCGGTGGTCCACGGTATGGGCGAGGTGATTGCAACTGAGGGCCGGGCGAAGTTCGAGGAAGCGCAGCGCGAGGGCAATCATCGCATCTACTACGGGCTGACGTATTGGTCGCCCAACATCAACATCTTCCGCGATCCGCGCTGGGGGCGGGGGCAGGAGACCTATGGCGAGGACCCGTTTCTGACGGGGACGATGGGCACGGCGTTTATTGGGGGCGTGCAGGGGCCCGACCCGGAGCACCCCAGGGCGGTGGCGACGAGCAAACACTTCGCGGTGCATTCAGGGCCGGAGTCACAGCGGCACACCTTTGACGCGGTGATCAACCCGCGCGACCTGGAGGAGACGTACCTGCCCGCGTTTCGGAAAACGGTGGTGGACGGGCACGTGAAGTCGGTGATGTGCGCCTACAACGCAATTGACGGGCATGCGGCGTGCGCCAACCCGATGCTGCTGAAGGAGCACTTGCGCGAGGCGTGGGGGTTCCAGGGGTTTGTGGTGTCCGATTGCGGAGCGATTACTGATGTGACGGCCGGCCACCATGACGCGCCGGACATCGTGGGGGCGGCCGCGCTCTCGTTGAAGGCGGGAACGGACCTCTCCTGCAGCATCTGGGAACCGGGGTTCAATACGTTGGGCAAGGCCGTGCAGCAGGGCTTGGCGAGCGAGGCGGATGTGACGCGGGCGGCGGAGCGGTTGTTTACGGCGCGGATGCAGCTGGGGCTATTCGACCCCCAGGGGACGACGCCTCTGCGGGGCGAGCCGGCCAGCGAGATTGCGTCGGAGACGCACCGGATGGCGGCGCTGAAGGCGGCGGAAGAATCCATGGTGTTGTTGAAGAACGACGGAGCGTTGCCGTTGAAGGCTGGGTTGCGGACGATTGCGGTGGTGGGGCCTACGGCGGACCTGCTGACCTCGTTGGAGGGCAACTACAACGGCCAGCCCCTGCACCCGGTGACCCCACTGGACGGCATTCGAAGGCAGTTTGCGGGCGCGGCGGTTCGGTACGCGCAAGGGGCGAGTCTGGCGGACGGCATCCAGGTGCCGGTGCCGCGGACGGTATTTGGCGATGGGCTGCGGGCTGAGTTTTTCGCCACGCCGGACTTGACCGGCGTCCCGGTAGCGGTCACGACCGAGCCGGACATCCAGTACGACTGGAAGGATGCACTTCCCGTGCCGGAGCTGAAGACGCATACCTATTCTGTGCGCTGGTCGGGCAGCTTTCGCGCGCCCGCGCCAGGACAGTACAGGCTGACGGTGGAGGCCTACCCGGAGAGCTTTCCGTACGCACCGAAGGAGAGCTACCGCCTGACGATGGACGGCAAAGTGCTGGGCGAGGGTAGCCTGCATGCGGCCGAGCGTCCTGGGGCGGCAACTGGCAGCGTGGCGGAGGGTGCACCGCCGCCGACGGCACCTGGAGGCAAGCCGGCAAGGCTGGAGTTGACGTTGAACGACACAGAGCCGCACCGGTTTGCCCTGGAGTACAGCCATGCCGGCGACCGGTCCGGCGGCGGTGTGACGCTGAGCTGGCAGGCACCGGCGGACGCGCAGCTGGCTGAGGCGGTCGCGGCGGTAAAGGACGCCGATGTAGTGGTGGCGTTTACGGGACTATCGCCGCAGTTGGAGGGCGAAGAGATGCCGGTGAAGATCGAAGGGTTTGCGGGCGGCGATCGGACCAGCCTGGACCTGCCGGCGTCGCAGCAGCATCTGCTGGAGGCGGTGGCGGCGACGGGCAAGCCGATGGTGGTGGTGAACCTCAGCGGGAGCGCGGTGGCCCTGCGCTGGCCGAAGGAGCGAGCCGCGGCCATTGTGCAGGCGTGGTACCCGGGCGTGGCGGGCGGCACGGCCATCGCGAGGACGCTGGCGGGGGAGAACAATCCGGGTGGGCGGTTGCCGGTGACCTTCTACGCGGGAACGCGGGATCTGCCGCAGTTTACTGACTACGCGATGAAGAATCGGACGTACCGGTACTACACGGGGACGCCTTTGTGGGGGTTCGGCTACGGGCTCAGCTATACGACCTTTGCGTATGGGCCGGTGAGAGTGGAGAAGGAGTTGAGGGCGGGCGAGCCGTTGCGGGCGACGGTGAATGTGCGCAATACGGGCCCGGTAGCTGGGGATGAGGTGGTGGAGGCGTTTGTGAAGACACCGCAGAAGGGTGGACCCATCCACTCGCTGGCAGGGTTTGAGCGTGTGCGACTGGAGCCAGGTGAGGCGCGGGACGTGACCTTAACGCTGGACCCGCGTGCGCTCTCAAGCGTGGATCAGGAGGGGGACCGCGCGGTGTTGGCGGGCGTGTATCGGCTGAGTGTAGGGTCGGCGCAGCCCGGGGAGACAGCGCAGAAGAGCGAGGCGGAGTTTACCGTGCGGGGGACGGCGGCGCTGCCGCGGTAAGGCGGGTGCTGGCTAGGCGGCTTCGCGAAGTTTGCGCGCGGAGCCGTCGTAGACCTCGAACGAGCTTTGGCTGAAGCGGCGCATGCGGGCCACGAGAAGTTCCTCAAAGATCAAGGTGCTGGAGCAGACGACCAGCGGGATAAGTTCGCCGAAGACGCGGGTTTCGATAAGGATGCCGTAGCTGAACATGAAGACGAGCCAAACTGGGACCAGCCACAGCCAGGCGCGCAGACGGGCGTCCGGCAGCCGGCGGCGCATCAGGATGACGAACGGCAGCAGGTACCCGCAAGCGCTGAGCATCTGCGGCCAAGCATGGGGCAGAAGCAGCGACTTGATGTTCCAGTTGAGGCGCGGGTAAAACTCGGAGCGGTTGCCGGCGAAGTGGTGGCGAATAAAGATCTCCCAGCCGATCCAGAAAACGGCGAGCGGGGCGACGGCGGCGAGGTTGCGCTGAGTGAATAGGCGTCGCCAATCCAGCCGACCGCCCTGCAGGGCGTGGTCAATGAGGTAGAGCGGCAGTAGCAGCAGGGTGGTTTCGCGATTGATGGTGGCGACCACGAAAAGCGCGGCGAACCAGACCCAGGGACGGCGGAAGTAGAGCAGATACAGCGCGCCGGTGAAGAGTGCGAGGCTGGGGAGGTCGTAGATAAAGCGGAAGTTCTGTACCGTGTGCAGCATGTAGGTCGCGGCAAAGACAGCCAGCACCAACGGGTAAACGAGCGGCGTGAGCAGGCGGCGGCGTGAGCTGGCCTGGTAGATGCGAGTGGTGAGCAGGCCTGTGACGGCGAGGCAGGCAATGTTGATGACGGCCTGGATGAGAACTTCCGGCTGGACGGGACGCGGGAACCAGAAGTGGGAGATGGCGAACAGCTTGCCAAGCACATGCAGGACCGTGCTGGAGTGAGCCAGGCGCATGGGCAGCATCATGAGGCAGCGGCCCTGGAAGGGCATGCGCTCCTGCCCACGCTCGTAGAGGAAGGTGTTGACGTAGGGGCGGGTGAGCCAGAGATAGCACCAGGCGAGCTGTATGGTGGCAAGGAGATAGAACGCGGGGAGCGTCCATCGGCGGCTGCCAGACCTCATCAGCAGACTCCTTCCGTAGCCGGGCGGGGCCGAAGCGGGCCCGAGCGGCGGAATGGTGGTGCGAGTACGTCTTGTAGAAACAGATGCGCCGCGGAACCAGAGCGTTGGATGCCGGGCGGGGTAGAAGGCGTTGGAAGTGACCTGAAATAGGACACTGGATCTTCGTCGCTTTCTGCTATACAAAGCCCACGATGTCTTTCTGGGTTCGATGGCTCGGTTATATCGCGGTCGCTTTAGGGGCGGTAGTAGGCATGAAGGCGCAGGCGCCCACGACGATGGGTGCCCTCAGCCGTCCGGGTGCGCCGGTTGCGGCAAAGGATCCGTATGCAGGCGAAGCTTTGGTTGTGGAGCGACTTGATTCGGTGTACCGCTACAACGCGGACGGGACTGGCACGAAGCTCGATACGGACGTGGCTCGTTTGCAGACCGAGGCGGCTGTTCGCGCTTTTGGGGTGCTAAGCATCCCGTATGCGACGGGATCGCAACGCGTGGAGATTGTGTATCTGCGGGTGCGCAAGGCGAATGGGACGGTGGTGGAGACGCCCGCGACCGACGCGCAGGATCAGCCGGCGCCGGTAACCCAGGCGGCGCCGTTCTACAGTGACCTGCACCTGATGCAGATTCCGGTGCGGGGCCTGGCGGTGGGGGACCGGCTGGAGTACCAGGTGCGCACCGTGTTCACGCGGGCAGAGGCGCAGGATGAGTTCTGGGGCGCGGAAAGCTTTGGCCAGGGCGTGGTGGTGTTGGAGCGGAGCGTGGAGCTGCGCGTGCCGTCCAGCAAGTTTGTGCAGGTGAGCAGCCCGCGTTTTCCGGCCAAGGTGAGCGAGGAAGGCGGGGAACGGGTGTACCGCTGGACCGGGGCGCAACTGGAGCCGACGCCGAAGCCGAAGGCGGGAGGCGAGGAGGCGGGCGGGCCGGAGAACGCGAGCGCAAAAGACGGGAAGGAGCAGAACAAGTCGCCGATTGCGTGGACGACGTTTCACAACTGGGCCGAAGTTGGGGAGTGGTATCGCGGACTGGCGCTGGACCGGAGCACGCCCACGCCGGCGCTGAAGGCCAAGGCGGACGAGCTGGTGTATGGGCTGACGACGCCGGAGGCGAAGATTCGCGCGTTGTATGCGTATGTGTCGTCACAGGTTCGCTACATCAGCGTGTCGCTGGGGATAGGGCGGTACCAGCCGCATGCCGCGGCGGAGGTGCTGGCCAATCAGTACGGGGATTGCAAGGACAAGCACACCTTGCTGGCGGCGCTGTTGCGCGCGGAGGGTCTGCCGGTGTCGACGGTGCTGATCGGATCGGGCATCGCGCTAGACGAGGCCGTCCCGGCGCCAGGTTGGTTCAATCACGAGATCACGCTGGTTGACGATGGTGCGGGCGGGGACCTGTGGCTGGACACGACGCCGGAGGTGGCGCCGTACCGGATGCTGGACGCGTCGTTGCGCGACAAACCGGCACTGGTGATTCCGGCAAAAGGCACATCGGCACTACGGCGGACCCCGGCGGAGCCGCCGTTCGCGGCGTTCACAAAGTTCGAAGCTGCGGGCACACTTACCGCCGACGGCGAGATGAAGGCGCATGTGGATGTGACCATGCGTGGGGACAACGAACTGATTTATAGGGAGGGCCTGCGGGCGTTGACGCCGGCGCAGTGGGATCGCCTGGCGCAGTTTTACGCGCAGACGGCGGGGTTCTCGGGCGACCCGAGCAACACGGTCGCCGACCGTCCGGAGAAGACCGACACCCCTTTGCACATGGGGTACGACTACACCCGCAAGCCCTATGGGGACTGGGACAGCTACCGGATCATTCCGTTGCAGCCGTTGCTGAACCTGCCGCTGGCTGACCGGAAGACAGCGCCGGCCCAGGAGATCGACTTTGGGGGCAAGCATACCGAGTCGTCGATCTCAAAGATCACGCTGCCGGTGGGGTTCGGCGCCGACCTGCCGCCCGGGTTGCATGTGCACACAGACTTCGCGACGCTGGACAAGACCTATCGCCTGGAAAAGGCGGGCGATTCGCAGGTTCTGGTGACGGAGCGAGCCCTGGTGCTGAAGCAAGCGAAGTTGCCCGCATCGCAGTGGACGGCGTACCGGAAGTTTTTGGACGACGAGGGTGACAGCAAGCCCTGGGTGCAGCTGACGAGCGTGGGCGCGCATGGGGCAGCGGGGCGCCACCCGCCGGCGGCAGGGGAGAACAATCCGGTAGCGGCGGATTTGGTGCAGAAGGCCTGGCAGGATTTCCAGCGGAAGGATTGGACGGCTGCAGCGGAGGATCTTGACAAGGCGAAAGCGGCCAACGAGCGGCAGGCGTTCCTGTGGAGCGAGTACGGTTACCTGGCAATAATGAATGGAAAGCTGCACGAAGCGGCGGAGGACTACCACAGGGAACTGAAGAACCACCCCGATGAGGCCGAGGTGAGTCGAAGGTTGGCAGAGCTGCAGCTGCGCGAAACCGATGAGTTCGGCGCAACCAAGACCCTTCAGGCGGCGCTCGCCATTGATGGTAAGGACGAGGAAACGATTGTGCTGTTGGCCGCCGTGCAAGGACACGGGGACCTCGGTGCGGCGGAGAAGACGCTGCGTGACGGCCTAACAGCACTTCCTGACAGCAATGCGATCAAACTTGCGCTGGGCAGCTTGCTGCTGAAGCGAGACAAGACCGCAGAAGGAGCCCGTCTCTTATCCAACGTGGTGAGCGGGAGCGAGATTCCCTTGCAGGTGAACGACGCTGCCTACGCTTTGGGTGATGCGTCGCTGGATCTGCCGCTGGCGGAGGCCGGGGCAGGGCGGGCCATTCATCTGCTCAACGTGGAAAGCGCCCGCGGCGAGACCGGGCTGAATAGCCCCAAGGCGCTAGACCGGTCGCGCCTGCTCGTGGCTGCTTGGGACACCTATGGATGGATACTGTTCCGCGAGCAGCGCTTCTCCGAGGCCGAAACCTGGCTGCGAGCCGGGTGGGTGGACGGCTACGGGGTGGAACCGGGTATGCACTATGCCATGCTGCTGCGCAAGCAGGGGCGGACAGCGGAGGCTGAAAGGATCTTGCGACTCCTCGCGGCACGGGAGCGAGGCACGCACACAGCCGAGCTGCAACATCTGCTCCAACAAGGGCCCCATGGAGCTCTAAGAACGGAGGCGACCGCGGGCCGGAGCGACGGTAACACGGCATCGGCGGATAGGCACACGTTCGACGTCATTCGGCCTGCGGGCACCCCTGCGGGATCGGCCGTGTTTGAAATGGACTACAGCTTGAGCGGGCCTACCGCTGTACGCTTTGTGTTCGGAGATGATGGGCTGGCGAGCTTCAGCACGGCTTTAAACAAGATAGACACCGGCACACTCATCCCGCCCGGAAGCCTCGCCCACCTCCTGCGCCGAGGCATATTGCGCTGCAGTGGCGGCCCCAGCTGCACCCTGCTCCTACTGCCTGTGGGCGCTCCGGGTATCTGACCAACGACGGCTGCAAAGTGCCCTGTGCCGCGAAAGTTAGTGCGGCTGTTGAGCCTTTTCCGCAGCGTCGGCGGCCTTGTTTTGCGCTTTCAGCGCGTTGGCGCTGGCTTTGGCGGCTTTCGCGCTGTCCTGAGCAGCTTTTTGCTGGCGCTTTTGTTCCTTGCGCTGCGCCCTCAGCTCCGACTTGCTCATGGGTGCTGTGGTCGTGGTGGTCATTGAAGTCGTTGTAGACCCCAGCGTTGCAGGTCCATTCGTCTGCGTTGTGGTCTGCGAAGTCACCGGGACGGTACCCGGTTGGGGCTGGGCGGGCGCTACCTGACCGAGAAGCGTGGGCGGGAGCGCAAGCGCGGTGCAAAGGACCAAGAGGGAAGATTTGTGCATGGGTGCTCTCCTAAACCCCCGATCGAATACGTGATCGTGGGGCAATGACATCGTTTGCGATGCAGTGCGGAGGTCGGACGATGCTTAGGCCCGGCAGCCGCGTGAGTCAGTCGCGCGCGACGAGTCGATGGCTGAAGAGCAGCAAAGCGCTGAGTTCGGTCAGGAGAATAAGTTCGGCATCGAAGCGCAGATCGTTGAGCGACGGCGTAGCGTGGGGAGCGAGCGCAAACATGCCGACGAGGAGCAGAGCGCCTGAGCCGAGAGCCAGGCGTGGGCCCCAGCCGAGCCGGCGCAGCGCGTACGGTCGCGGCTGCGCGGAGGCGCGTTGGGCAACCATGGCGGCGAAGTTTTGCCGAATGACTACGTCTGGCGGCTCTGAGAGGGCGCGCGAGATGGAGGCGTCCAAGGCGGCCAAGACCGCCCCAGCTTGAGGGTCGTGGGGGTACATGGGCGTTGGACGTTTCTGGTCGCGGGTCATCCGGCGCTCCTGAGGGCAGCGTGGTCTTTAGTTGGACGGGCGTGGGCTAGGCGTTGTTGCACGAGCTCGGCGAGGCGTTTGCGGCCACGGTGCAGATGGGTTCGGACGGTGTTTATAGGCATGCCAAGCGCGGCGGCAATGCCCTCGTAGCTAAGCTCCTCCTGGTGGTAGAGGACGAGAACCGCGCGTTCTGCGGAGGGCAGGGCGAGGAGCGCGGCGTCGACGGCGGCGCGGGTTTCGGCTCCTTCCAGGAGCTGCTCGGGATTGAGGTTGTGTTCGCCGGAGGAGGGGGTAGCCGGCTGGTTCTCAAGCCACATGGAGGGTTCGTCGGCGTCGTCGAGGGCAGGTGTTGGCGCGATGTGCTCGCGTTCGCGACGGCGACGCTTCCACTCGTCCTGGGCGACGTTGACGGTGATCCGGTAGAGGTAGGTGGACAGCTGGGCGTCGCCGCGGAACTCGGGCAGGGCGCGGTAGAGGCGGAGGAACACCTCTTGGGCGAGGTCCTCGACGTGCGGGCCGGGGCCGGTGAGGCGATGAAGAGTGCGAAAGACGGAGGTTTGGTGCTCGCGAACGAGGCTTTCGAAGCCTTCCGGAGATGTCCAGTCACAACGCATGCGGTGTGGGGTGGTATGACCGCGAGGGTAGCGGAAAGTTTCATGCGGCGGCTTGAAACTTTCAAATGGGCGAGAGGTCTTACCGCGCACATGGACCGGGCTGCCGTAGACAGGCTAGCCGGCTAAGGAGTTTGCGATGCTTTTCGATCTATTAGGGATGTGGTTTCTCGAAAGTGGAATCGTTGGGGTGCTCAATAGCCCTTTTATCGTTCCGGTCACCGGGTGCTTGATGATTCTGGGCATCTCGGCCACTTCGATTTGGGCCAGGGTGCGGTCACAGGAGATGAAGTCGCAGGAACGGCTGGCGCGCATCGCCCACGGGCTACCGGTGGAGCCGGATTGGCATGAAGCCACGGTGAGGGGGGCGACGGCGGCTACGGGTGGCCCTGGCGCAGAGGTGGCCCGGTTGCGGGGCAAGTTAAATGACGGCTCCGGGGCGCGTCGTGCGGGCGTAGTGCTGGTATCTATTGGAGCGGGGTTGATTTTATTCTTCCTCGCCTTGGCTATAATTTTGCGCGTTCTTCCGGTGTTATCGGGTGGCGCGGCAGGGTTGATCCCGTTTGCCATGGGGGTGGGATTCCTGGTCGATGCGCGGCTGAAAAAGCGGGAGTTTGATCGGTACACGGAGCGTGGCTACTTTGGCGCCGCTCCGAGTCGGGAGTACCAGGGCCAGCCCATGCCGCCGCCCCCTACGTCTGAGATGAGCGCGGTACAAGCTTCGGACTGGCGTCCTCTACACTGAAAACCTATGAGTAGTGATGTTTCGGGTGGCAAGGGCCGCCCCGCTGAACGACCAACGATCAAGGCTGTGCGCGGGACGCGCGACCTGTTGCCTGACCAGACGCCGTTGTGGAATCAGGTCGAGGCGACGGTTCGCGCGCTGTTTGCGCGCTATGGGTTCGGCGAGATCCGGACGCCGGTGTTTGAGACGACCGAGTTGTTTGCGCGGGGGGTGGGTGAGGAGACGGATATTGTCTCGAAGGAGATGTTCACCTGGGAGGATGGCGAGCGCTTCGATAGAGAGCTGCTGAAAGATGCTTGGCTGCGATCTGTCCCACACGGAAGCTACGTAGACTCGCCAGGAGGACCTCTCGACATAGAGGATCCGAACGACCAACGATTCATAGGGAGGAAGCTGGTCGATTTCTCAGCTAAGTGCGATCCCAAGTCGATCCAAGTTGTTTTATCCCGACCTGATCGTAAGTACGGCGATACTTTTTACGAACGTGTCTTGGTTGTCCCATCCGTTGTGCAGAAAGCGGACGAGTACATAGACGGCGTTAAAGTCCAGTACCTCCAAGGAACCTTCGTAAAATCTTCCCAGTCGCTAACGTTGCGGCCGGAGTCGACGGCAGGGGTGGTGCGGGCGTATATCGAGCACAAACTTGGCGATGCGGGGAATTTGAGCAAGCTGTACTACATCGGCCCGCAGTTTCGCCGGGAGCGGCCGCAGCGGGGGCGGTACCGGCAGTTTTGGCAGATTGGGGCCGAGGTGATCGGACCGCCGAGTTCGGGGGCGGAGAGCCCGCTGCGTGACGCCGAGGTGCTGGAGATGCTGGCGTCGCTGCTGGACGAATTGGGCGTGCGCGGATGGCGGTTGGAGCTGAGCTCGGTAGGAAGCTCCGAGGACCGGGCGCGCTACAACCAGGCGTTGCGGGAGGCGTTAGCGCCGGTGAAAGACCGGCTTTGCCCCGATAACCAGCGGAGGGCCGAGACGAATCCGCTGCGGGTGCTGGATTCCAAGGACGAGGGAGACCAGGAGATTATTGAGGGGCTGCCGAAGATTGCGGACTACCTTGGGCCGGAGTCGAAGGCGCACTTTGAGCAGGTCTTGGCGGCCTTGGATGCGTGCGGGGTGGCGTACCATTTAAATCCGCGACTCGTGCGGGGGCTGGACTACTACACGCGCACGACGTTTGAGTTCACGGTGACGACGGGCCTGGGAACGCAGAATGCGTTGCTGGGGGGCGGCCGGTACGACGGGCTGAGCGAGATGCTTGGGGGCCCGCGCGCGCCGGGGATCGGGTTTGCCATCGGCGAGGACCGGCTGATCCTGACCTTGCAAGCGCAAGCGGAACAGGATGCGGCAGGAGGGTCGGAGCCGAAAGCGGCAAAGCTCGATGCTTACATAGCACCTTTGGGGGTGGGGCAGGGTGCGGCGGCTCTCCTGATGGCAAAGGAACTGCGTCGCGGCGGGCTGGGGGTAGAGGTGGGCGATGGAGGGTTCAAGCTCAGGAAGAGCTTTGAAATGGCGGACCGACTGGCCCGGCACATCGTGATTCTTGGCGAGGATGAGCTGCGGGACGGCGTCGCGACTGTAAAGACATTTGCCACCGGCGAGCAGCGCAAGGTCGCACGCGAGGATCTTTTTTCAGTTTTGCGCTAAAGTTTTCCCGGCGTTTGTCGATAAGGGAGATGTGTGTCTCGGCCCAGGAAACGAGGAGGAAACGACTTTGCGCGAGCTGCGGAACTTCCGTTTGCGAGTGCGCGTCTAAAACGATTGATCCCCCAAGTAGGTGCCGCGTGTACGAGGGCGTCCTGCAGATTTGAGAATGTTTGCGTATGAGACTTCGCCAGGTATGGGCTCCGATCGCTGTGTCCATGTTGCTCACTTCCAGTTTGTACGGTCAGCTGACCCGGCCCACGGCGCGGCTTTCCGGGCCGATCCGCGACGGAGCACGGCAGACGTTGACCGGCTCGCGGCCGCCACGGGCAGCTGCGGCCACAGACATCGGGGTACTCCCTGGCGATACGCCCATTCCGGGAATGACGTTGGTGTTTACACGAACGGCAGCACAGGAGGCTGCGCTTGCGCAATTGCTCGCCGCACAGCAGGATCCGACGTCGCCGCAGTACCATCAATGGCTGACGCCGGAGAGCTTTGGTGCGCAGTTTGGGGTGGCCGATTCCGACCTGGCGCAGGTGGAATCCTGGTTGCAGGTGCAGGGTTTTGCGATCGATCGGGTGACCAGGGCACATGACCGGATCACCTTTTCGGGCACAGCGGCGCAGGTGAATGCGGCCTTCCGCACGGAGCTGCACCGGTATTCTGCGGGCTCCCGGGTGGACTTCGCGCCATCAACGGATCTCTCCCTCCCGGCCGGAATGGCTTCGATGGTGGCGGCAGTCAACCATCTTTCGACCTTCCGGCCGCACTCGATGGTGAAACACTTCCCGCTTTCTTCCACGCCCGCCTACACAACGACCGGCACTGAGGCTCACTTCCTTACACCGAAGGACGTGGCCACGATGTACGACGTGAACCCGGTGTACAGCACGGGGTACACGGGTACAGGGCAGACGATCGCGATCGCTGGCCAGACCTACATCCAGAGCAGCGACGTTGCAGCGTTCCAAACTGCGGCGGGCCTGCCGGCAAACGCCCCGACGCTGGTCCTGGAGCCCGGGACGGGAGCGTCGGCAATATATCAGGGAGATGAGTTTGAGTCGGACCTCGACGTGGAGTACTCAACGGGTATGGCGCCAGCAGCGAAGGTGCTGTTTGTGTACACGGGGGATAGCCCAAACTACGACGCGTTCGACGCGTTTGACTACATTATCGAGGAGAACCTGGCTCCCGTGGCCAGCGTCAGCTACGGGGCTTGTGAGCCGCTGATCGGTTCGTCGTACGCCAATGCCGGGAACCAGCTGTTTATGCAAGGGGCGGCGCAGGGGCAAACGCTGATCGCATCCTCTGGCGATGAGGGGTCCACGGCGTGCTTCGGAGCTACGGATAATCAGGGCAATGCACTCTCAGCGGCCATTCAAGAGCAGCTGGCGATCAGCTACCCGGCCGCCAGCCCCTATGTCACCTCGATTGGCGGAACGCAGATGGCGGCGGGCACTTTCGCCGCCGGCAATACCCAGTACTGGGCGAGTGCCGGGAGTACGCCGGTGATCAGCTCGCTCCTGTCGTATGTGCCCGAGGTCGTCTGGAATGAGGACTCTGTCAAGTACGGTTTTGCCGCAGGTGGCGGTGGGGCGAGTATTTACTTCGGTGCCCAGACATGGCAGACAGGCCTAACCGGCGTTGCTTCCACAAACACGGCGCGGCTCAATCCAGATATCTCGCTCCAAGCCTCGACAGCGAGTCCTGGCTACTTCGTCTGCAGCAGCGATCCCACAGCGTTTGCAACCGGGCAAACCACGAGTTGCACGAACGGGGTATATGACTCTTCGGGTCGGTTCGTCGAGGAAGCCGGCGGAACGAGTTTCGGCGCGCCAATCTTTGCGGGTCTTATGGCCGTGCTGAATCAGCAGCAGCAAGCGATCGGACAAGGGACAACGCTTGCCGGACAAGGAACGGTCAACCCGACCATCTACTCGCTCGCCAAGGGTTCGGGGTATGGGACGATCTTTCACGACATCACGTCCGGCAATAACGATTGCGCCATTCTGGTCGGCAACTGCGCGGCTGGACTGAATGCCTATGTGGCTGGTACCGGATACGACCAGGCCAGCGGGCTGGGAAGCATCGACTTTGCTAACCTGCTGGCAGCGTGGCCAGTGGTCAACACCTCGACCACGACGACGCTTGCAGGAAGCACGGTAACGCTCACGCCGGCGACGGCCACTCCGGCGTCGGGGGCCTCCGACGTGATTTCGATTGCGGTCGGATCCAAGACGGGAACGCCTACCGGCACAGTGACCGTGTCGATGGCGAATGAGCAAGCCCCCGTCGTGAGTGCGACCGGAACGACGACTCCGGGTGCAAGTACGGCCGCGACCCTGACCTTGAGCAACGGCACCGCGAGCTACACGTTTCCGGGGACGACCACGGCAGGCACTGAGGTGATCACGGTGAAGTACTCGGGGGATGCGACACACACGGCATCGACCGGCAGCGTGGCGCTCACGCTGGCGAATACGTTGACCCCGACGGGTAGCATCACGTTCTCGACACTGGCTGCTTTCACCGTCCCTGCGAACGGTGTCGGGCAGACCACGTTTACGGTGACCCCGACCGGCGGTTACAACGGCCTTTTGAACTTCACGCTTCCGTCACTGCCTGCAACTGATTGCTATGCCGTTTTCGCAACCGCTACACAGGGGCAGACGACCGTCTCCGGGCCGACTTCGATGACCCTGGAGGTTGGCAACGGGACAGTGTGCACGTCGAGTGCTGCTGTTCGAGTCGGCAATCAGGTCGTGAAGTTCACGAAGGGCACAGCAAGCGTTGCATCCGCACCGACACCGTTCTCAGGCCTTCCATCCGGGGCTGTGCTGGCGTCCGTACTGATGGTCGGCTTGGGCTGGCGCCGGCGAGGGAAGCGCCTGGGTGCGTTGCTTAGCCTGACGTTTCTGGTGGTGGTGGGTCTGGGTTTGAGCGGTTGTGGCGGCAGCAACGGCTCAACCGTGACGACGCCAACGACGCCGGTAGGGCAGACGCTAGCATTGACGCTCACCGGCACCGATTCGGTGACGACGAGCATCACGGCTTCGGGGGCGTTCTCGGTGACCGTCCAGTAGCTTAAATCAAGTCTGCGCTCCAATCGGAAAGCCCGGGTTGCTCTAAGCAGCCCGGGCTTTTCGCCCTGCCTCACGGTCCGTCGAAGAACTTGATTGTGAACATACGGCGATTAGGCTAAAGTAGAAAGACTTTACCAATTTTGCTTTTGAACGTGCAGCAGGGAGCCACGCATCAGGCGATCTGCAACGTTTGCTGTTTGTCGCACCAACTACTCGCGGGCGAGTAACAGTGTTCAAGTGAGGGAAACGTATGGGGCTTTCCAGGCGGCAATTTTTGACCCGGGTGGGGCAGGCGGGCGGCTATTCGGCGGCCTTCTTGGCGATGCAGGGACTAGAGCTCGCGGAGGCGCAACCGGTGCGCGCCGAAGGGGTGCAGGCCGCGGCGGGTTCCGGCAAGGGTGTGCGTGTGGTGGTACTGGGCGGCGGCATCGCCGGCCTGGTGACCGCGTACGAATTGCGGCCACTGGGCTACGAGGTGACCGTGCTCGAGGCGCGTAAGCGGCCGGGAGGACGTAACTACACGGTGCGCGGTGGGGACACCGTGGTGCTGGATGACGGTTCGACGCAGCAGTGCGCGTGGATGCCGGGGCACTATCAAAACTTCGGGCCCGCGCGACTTCCGTCCATTCACCCCAACATCTTGGGGTACTGCCGCAAGCTTGGGGTGGAGCTGCAGGTAGAGGTAAATATGAGCCGTTCTGCGCACCTGCAGAACGACAAGGCCATGGGCGGCAAGCCTGCGGTACTGCGGCAGGTGGTGAACGACACGCGCGGGCATGTGAGCGAGCTGCTGATGAAGTGCATGAACCAAGGCGGCCTGGACGCCGAGGTCACAGCTGAAGACCGGCAGAAGATGCTGGACTTCCTGCGTATGTACGGGCCGCTCGACGACGCTGGAAAGTACACGGGCAGCGATCGCGCGGGGTACAGCAAACCGGCCGGCGCGGGTGATCAGGCGGGCGTTTTGAGTGAACCCATCGATCTCCACACTTTGCTGCAGGCGGAATTCTGGCAAGGCATGCTGTTTGACGAGCAGTTCGACATGCAGGCCACGATGTTTCAGCCGGTAGGTGGGATGGATCGGATACCGTACGCCTTTGCCAAGTCGTTGGGCGAGGTGGTGCAGTATGATGCCGCAGTCACCGGCATGCACAAGACGCCCAAGGGGGTTGCCGTGGAGTACCGGCAAAACGGGGCGGCGAAGAGAATGGAGGCGGACTTCTGCATCTGCGCCATGCCGCTGACGACGCTGCGTAAGGTGGGCAGCAACTTGGAAGCGCCGTACAAGAAGGTGATCGATGACTGTGTGTATGCAGGCGCGTACAAGATCGCTTGGGAGAGCCGGCGTTTCTGGGAGCAGGACTACAACATCTACGGCGGGCTGGAATTTGTGAATGTAGGGTGTAGTCCCATCTGGTTCCCGTCATGGGGTCTTTTCGGGGACCGCGGGATTGTGGTGAGCGGCTACACGGACGAGAGCCGGACCCCCTTCGGCAAGCTCACGATGGAGCAAAAATTTGCGGAAAGCCGCAAGTCGATTGAGCGGCTGCATCCGGGACACGGGCAAGAGTTGGAGAAGCCGGTCTACTACGGTTGGGGGAAGTCTGAGTGGAACGAGGGCTCATGGATTAGCGCGTACGGGCCGGGGCAGGAGCGGGGTGCGTTCGGCGAGCGGCGCGGTGGGACCGCCAGCGGCTCGGCCACCTCCCGGGCAGGGCAGGCCCCAGGGATGGAGCCGAGCAAGCAGACGGGGCAGGCGCGCTCGGCGACCGAAGCGCGAACGGGCACTAATCCGGGGTACGAGACGCTGATCGAGCCAGACGGACGAATTATTTTCGCGGGTGACCACTGCAGTCACGTGGTGGCATGGCAGGAGGGCGCAGCGCTAAGTGCTCTAAGGGCGGTGCGGCTGCTGGATGATCGGGTGAAGGCGGCGCGGCTGGCCGGCGGCATTGGGGCGATTGTTGGTTAAGTGTGGATTGGAGGCAAGATGCGGCAATTGATGGCATGTTTGGTGGTGGTTGGAACGCTTCTGATGCGGCCGCTGGGCGCGCAGGTTGAGGTGCGCCATGTGCAGACGGAACAGTCGCCGATCGCTACGGGCGTGTGGGCGGGTGACACCTACTACCTGAGCGGCCAGTTGTCCGATCCGGTGACGCCGGCGGACAAAGCCAAGGGCACGGCGGCAGTATACCCGACCGATACGAAGGCGCAGGCGGCAAGTGTATTTGCCAAGATCCAGAAACTGCTGCAAGCTCAGGGTCTGGATATGAAGGATGTGGTGAAGATGACGGTGTTCCTGGGGCCCGACCCGAAGACGGGCAAGCTGGACTTCGCTGGAATGCAAAGCGAGTACGTGAAGTACTTCGGAACGCAGGCGCAGCCAAATAAGCCGGCGCGCTCGGCGTTTCAGGTTGCGGCCCTGGCCGCGCCCTGGGGTCTGCTGGAGATCGAGGTGATTGCCGTGAGGGGCAAGTAGCGCCGGGCGGTTGCTGTCTCGCTGTGGCATCGTGTCGCAATTTGTTTCTCGCCGGAGGGAGGCGGCTGCCTCCCAGGTGTGTTTTGTTGCCGTCACCGGAGCCAGAGGTGGAGCGGATCAGGTACGATCATTTGACTTTACCTCCTTGCAGTGCGCTCGAGTGAGCAGGGATGAGCCCCGAACCTAACGGCAGAAAGTGATGTGTTCCCCACAATGGCGATGACGAGCGTAAGCAGCACGCAATCCCTAAGCGATTCCCCCTCGACCACAAACTACAGCGCGATGGCGATGATGACGACATTGTTCTTCATCTGGGGCTTTTGTACCGTGCTGAACGACGCGCTCATTCCGCACCTGCAACAGGTGTTCTCGTTGAACTACACCCGTGCGTCGTTGATCCAGCTGTTCTTCTTTGGGTCGTACTTCATCTTTGCGCAGCCGGCGGGCAAGTTGATCGAGCGGATCGGGTATCAGCGCACCATGGTGGTCGGGCTGGTGACCATGGCGGTGGGTGCGCTGCTGTTTTTTCCGGCGGCTTCGGCGGCGTCGTATCCGTTCTTTCTTGGCGCGCAGGTGGTGCTTGCCGCCGGCATCACGCTGCTGCAGGTAGCGGCGAATCCTTATGTGACGATCCTCGGCCCGGCGGAGACGGCTTCCAGCCGCTTGAACCTGACTCAGGCGTTCAACACGCTGGGCGATACGGTGGCGCCGTACGTTGGCAGCATCCTGATCCTGGGTGGCACCGCCGCCGCAGCATCGGCAACGCGCACGGAGCAGGCCTCCAGCGTCAAGCTGCCGTACCTTTTACTCGCCGGGATCTTGATCGTCCTGGCCTTAGCGATCGCGTTTTACAAGTTTCCGCGGATCGAGGTGACGCGCGACTTTCGTCCCGGCGACCTGGGCGCCAAGCGCGACAGCCTTTGGAACCACCCGCATCTGTACCTGGGCGCGATTGCCATCTTCATCTACGTGGGCGCGGAGGTCTCGGTCGGCAGCTTCCTCGCAAAGTACCTGTCCGACCCCACCATCGCCGGGGTGTCGTTGCAGCAGGCGGCCAAACTAGTGACCTTTTACTGGGCTGGCATGATGGTGGGCCGGTTTGTCGGCTCGGCCCTGATGCAACGCATGTCTGCCTCGACCCTACTGATGCTTAGCGGCATCGGAGCGGGCATCATGGTGCTCTGTTCCCTGCTTGGGACCGGGCACTTTGCCGTGGTGACCATCCTCGCGGTTGGCTTGTTCAACTCGATCATGTTCCCGACGATCTTCACCTTGGGCGTGGCGGAACTGGGCACACTGACCGGACGTGGGTCGGGGCTGCTGGTGCAGGCGATCGTAGGCGGGGCCGCCATTCCGGTACTGATGGGCTTCTTCGCCGATCGGATCGGCATCCACCGGTCGCTGTTTCTGCCGTTCCTCTGCTACCTGTTCATCATCTACTACGGTTGGCGCGGCTACCGCATCGCACCCAACGAGCCGATTGAGCACATTAAGGCGGTGTAGGGTTCTGATGTGGGCCGGATGCCGACGCACCTGTGAGTGACAGTGCTTCGCGAGGATGTGATTCAGTGGAGGCGTGCAATCAGCCAATACTGTTTTCCATATGCTTGAAGCAGGCATCGCTATAAGCTCTTTCGCTTGAGCAGATAACTTCGGCAGCCAAATTGCTCTCCTGCCCATAAAGGGAGTGCACTTGAGCGAGCGGGAGACACCCTCGTCGTTTGGAAGCTCGACCGACTCGGCCGCAGCGTCAAACACCTAATCGATCTGGTTGGGGAACTTCAACAACACGGAATCCAGTTCAAAAGCCTGACCGACTCCATCGACACTGGTACGCCTTCCAGCCGTTTCTTCTTTCACGTCATGGCGAGCCTGGCGAAGATGGAAAGGGAACTGATTGTCGAGCGCACGCGCGCTGGTCTGGAGATCGCCCGCCAACTCGGCCGCAGCGGCGGGCGCAAGCGTCAGATGACGGACAGCAAGATCAAGGCGGCGAAGAAGCTGCTGGCCAGCGGGCTACCAGATCGAGATGTGGCTGGCAACCTGAGAGTTTCGGTGCCTGCCTTATATCGATGGATACCAGCTTCAGCCGTAAGGTGAGGCTGGTGCCAGGACACGCTTAGAGTTTTAAGTGCCCCGACTCCTGCGGAGCCTTCCGGGTCGGTCAGGATGTCGAGCACCGCAAGGCCGGGGTTATCGAGTCAGGCCTACATGGTCGATGCGAACTGGCTAAGTTCGGGAACCCGGAACCCTTTGCCGCCGACCGATTTGGTGAAGCTCGCGAAGTTCATGTGGCCCAGCTTGCAGGATGTGTGCGGCATAGTGGGCGACGCTAGGCGCGGACGGCCTCTGACGGCAGACCCACACTGTCGTGCGCGCCGGGTAAGTCGGGTGCGGCCGGACTCTTCGCCGTGCGGCTACCCCTCCGTCGCCGATCTTCATCGCCCCAGGCTTGAAGCGCCTGAACCAATGGTACGAGTGTCTGGCCGTACTCGGAAAGCGAGTATTCCACCTTAGGCGGAACTACCGCGTAGGCCTTCCGCACAACAATGCCGTCTTCCTCCAGCTCCTGTAGTTGTGCGGTAAGAATACGGGCGCTCAGCTTTGGCTTGAGGCTACGGAGCTGGCCGAAGCGCTGCGTCCCGTGCTGGATCAGTTGATGCAGCAGGAGCCCCTTCCACTTACCGCCAATGACTTCGAGGCATGCTTCCACACCGCAGCCACAGGCGGAAGGATAACGGGCGTATCGTTGCTTGCGCATATCCCATAGTAACAAGCATGAGACCTGGTAACAAATTTGTAAGTATAACAAAATAAGCAACTTGTTACGCTATGGCACATCGGATTTCTTGTCTGTAGTTGTTGTGCCGATTCTTGTTCGAAGTGAGGGACCTATGAAAGTTTTCATCGTTTACGCACATCCTGAGCCTGCTTCTTTAAACGGCCACCTGAAAGATGAGGTGGTAAAGGGCCTACTGGCCTCCGGGCATGAAGTGCTTGTGTCCGACCTTTACGCGATGAAGTGGAAGGCGGTCGCGGATGGCGACGATTTTCCGGATCGCGACACCTCGCAGCCGCTGCGCTATGCGCGTGAGTCAGGAGTGGCCTTCAAGGCAGGCAATCAGTCGCCGGACGTGGCGGAGGAGCAGCGCAAGCTACTTTGGGCAGACCTTGTGGTCTTTCAATTTCCGCTCTGGTGGTACGGCATGCCCGCCATCCTGAAGGGTTGGGTGGACCGCGTGTACGCGCTGGGCTTCGCCTACGGCGTGGGCGAACAAGGCGGCGCGCGGTGGGGAGATCGTTTTGGCGAGGGATCGCTGAAGGGCCGCCGGTCGATCGTGGCGATGACCGCTGGCGGTCGCCTCTCGCACTACGGCCCGCGCGGCGTGTGCGGCCCCGTGGACGACCTCCTCTTCCCCATCGAGCACGGCATTCTCTTTTACCCGGGCATGGATGTGCTGCCACCGGTGGTCTTCTATGAGGTTGACCGCTTGTCTGAAAACGCGGTCCAGCAAATGACGAACACGTATCTCGACCGCATCCTCACGGCGCAGACGACGGAACCTATCCCCTTCCGCTCGCAAAACGGCGGCGACTACAACAATGTGCAGGTGCTGAAACCCGAACTCGCGGCAGGAGAAAGCGGCCTGAACGTGCATCAGCGTGAACCGGCTTTCATCTCCAATACTTCGCTTGGCACGCCGGGCATCTACACGCCGCAACACTTCCCACCGACCTCTCGTGATGCGGCATCTATGGCCGGTGCGACAGGGCAGCCTACGAAGTGACCGCGATGACGGGAGATGTCTCGGCAAGGCGGGACCGGCGGTCCCATTCAGCCCCAAGCCCTATCGTCAATCCATGGGTGGTCGCCCTGACCGTTACGCTGGCAACCTTTATGGAGCTGCTCGATACGTCCATCGCCAATGTCTCGTTGCCGTACATCGCGGGCGGCTTGGGCCGCTCGTTCGACGAGGTGACGTGGATCCTGACTACGTACCTGGTGGCGAACGCCGTGGTGCTGCCCATGTCGGCCTGGCTGTCGCGCGTCTTCGGCCGCAAGAACTACTACATGGCCTGCGTGCTGCTGTTCACCATCACGTCGCTGTTCTGCGGCCTTGCACCCACGCTGGGCGTCATGCTGTTCTCGCGTGTATTGCAGGGCATCGGCGGCGGTGGGCTCGCGCCGGTCGAGCAGTCCATCCTGGTCGATACCTTCGAGCCGTCCAAACGCGCGTCGGCGTTCGCGCTGTACACCATCGCCATCGTTGCCGCGCCGGCCATCGGTCCTGTGCTCGGCGGCTACATCACCGACAACTACAACTGGCGATGGGTGTTCCTGATTAATATTCCGATCGGCGCGCTGTCGCTGTTCCTGACCAACCGCTTCGTCCACGACCCGCCTTCGTTCGAGCAGGAGCGTGCATCGGCACGCGTGGGCGGTAAGCTGCGAGTCGACTTGGTGGGAATCGCACTGATCGGCGTCGGCTCGGCCTGTCTAGAGGTGCTGCTGGACCGGGGGCAGATCGACGACTGGTTCGGTTCCGCGGTCATCTGCTGGACGTTCGGCATCGCCGTCCTGTGCCTGGGTGCCGCCGTCTTCTGGGAGCTGTACACGCCGGACCCCATCATCGATCTGCGTCTGCTGAAGGTGCGCAACTTCGCTATCGCCAGCGTCTTCTACTTTGTCTTCGGCGTCGGCCTGTTCGCCTCCACCACCATGATTCCGCAGATGCTGCAGGCTCTGTTCGGCTACCGCGCCATCGACGCCGGCTTCGTGCTCGGACCGGGCGCGTTCCTCATCACGCTGCTGTCACCAGTAGGTGCGCAGCTGGTGCAGCGCCGCATCGTCAACCCGCGCGTCATGTTGTTTGGCGCGTTTACCGTGGTAGGTCTGGCCTTTCTGCACTTCAGCCGCATGAACCTGGCGACAGACTACCGTCACTGGGCGTTGGCTCGCGCTATGCAGGGCGCGGGCATGGCGTTCTTTTTCGTGCCGCTTTCGCTGCTCACCTACTCGGAGCTGCGGCCGGAGCAAAACAACAAGGCCTCGTCGCTGACAAACTTCTTCCGCAACTGGGGCGGCAGCTTCGGCATCGCCCTGGTCTCCACCATGGCGGAACGGCGCGGCAACTTTCACCAGGATGTCGTCGGCTCCCACCTCGCACCGTCGGGGGCATGGCTGCAGACCACCGTCGCTTCGACTGCCGACTTTTTGCAGAAGAACGGCTTTTCCCATGCCGATGCGCTCAACGCAGCCTATGCGCATGTGTACGACCAGCTTGGGATGCAGACACGTTTTATGGCCTTTATGGATTGCTTTTACCTTCTCGGAGTGATGACGTTGATCACCGCGCCGCTCATGGTCCTGACCCGTGGATTCCGCGTGGGCGGCAAAGCCACCGCCGCTCACTGATCGCTGCTCCAACGCTCCTTCCAACAAGAAACAGGAGAAAACGATGAACGACAAGACCGCCAACGACACAACCGCAATCACCGTCATGGGCGCCGCGCGCCAAAGGAGACCACGAAGGCGACGTCCGCCCAGTTCGAGCGCGACCTGATCCGCGAGCGTCAGCGGGAGGGAATCGCCTGGGCGAAGCTGCGGGATGGAGCGTATGTGGGACGGAAGCCGTCGCTGACTCCGGCCCAGGCCAAAGAACTTCGGCGGCGGGAAAACGCCGGTGAATCAAAGACGGCTCTGGTCGGCGAATTGGGGATCAGTAACGAGGGTGCGAGAGCAAATGAATGGAGCTGTACGATGCACGTACCTTCGCTGCTAATCCGGGATCCGGGCGTAAATATCCTTGCGACCCCAAGCAAGAAGCAGGGGTACAAAGCCTTTCAGATGTCGGAGGCGCACAAAAGCGGCGCCCCGATTCTCAATGGAGCCACTATGGAGTTCATGCTGGTTGACGGCTCAATAACTGACCTAACCTCAGCCCAACGCGCAACCTTGGCAGACTTCCAATTCTAATATCTGCTCAGATTGGCGACCGCCTCTACAGTGCGAGGGTACCGGTAGCCGTTGCGTTTCCCGGGATCGAGGTACAAACGAAACAGAATTCCGTTATCGGACGTGAGTTATTTATTATAGACAATTTACGTCTCAAGATACCATCAAGCCTTGGGTGGCACGACGGCGGACTTGGCCAGACGGAACTTCACCGTCGTCTTGGCCTCGATCTTGATCGCTTCGCCCGTGGCCGGGTTGCGGCCGATCCGGGCCGCCCGTTGTGCCTTCACCAGCTTGCCCAGACCTGGGATCGTGAACTCGCCCAGCTTCCGAGGCTGCGTGGTTGCGGTCTCGTCAACAAAGTGAAAAAGGCTGCAACCTGCTTCGGTGGGACCTCCATCTGCTCGGCCATAGACCGGATCACCTGCGCCTTGGTCATCTAAGTGGCCGGCAGCTTCGGTCAGCAGACCGCCTTGGCCGGTGCTGCGATTGGTGGTCGCCTTCTTCTCTATCGCCTTTATTGCTGTCTCCTTCGTCACCATCGAATCTCCTCCCTCTATGCCTGAGCCTGTGCTTCAGGCGCTCTTGGGCGCCCACGCTTCTTGGCGGCTACCTCTTTACTTGCTGCGTTCTTGCCTGCGCGTCTGTTACCTGCGCGTTTGCGAGATGCCGGCTGCTCGACGTCTTGCGCCTTAAGCTCCTCTTCGTTCCCGATCGTTGCCTGGACCTGATCGCGAAGTGCTGGAGCCGCTCGATCTCGGCCTCAATCGCCGGATGTACTCGGTGGGTTGCTGATTGAACATTATTGCCATCTGTCCAGATTACGACTCCCTGCCCTGCCCTACTTACGTGCGTACTTTTCCGGGCGCCACAACGAAACAACGCCTGCTTTTCTTCCAGCGGTCCGGATCAACGGGCATGCTGGACATGCGACCGGAAGCCGCGTTGTAGAACGCCCATGGTGTTCTATGCGCCCAACCGAAATAGGCGAGACAGCATGGCCAAGGCGCTCGCAGCCAACGTTTGATTAATGAACGGCTCCTGGCGCTCAAGGGCTTCCGCGGCCGAACAGCTGGGCAGTGGATCTCCCCGCTGCTGGTATCGCTGATCTCTGGATAGAGCTCAGCGACCGTACGCAAGCGGTTGAACTTGCGGCGATTGAGGCTATTTAGCGGTTGGCCTAAAACGTACTGCCCGCTTGCAGCGTTGTTGCCCAGGTCCAACCAGTAGCTTACGGACGATGTGCCCGTCACAACCACTTGGATGGTCTGGCGAGCCGCCCGCGTATCCACGCAACCAATCACAATATCAGCAGTACGGTCCGGGTTGCGCAACGTTTTCTCGTCGAGAGATTCAGGGCGCGCTTCCCAGTCCAGACCCCAAAAGATGTTGACGCGGTTCACCAGGACCGCAGCCTTATTCAAGCCGATGTCCGATCTTGAGAAGGCTGACGGACGCAATTGGTCTCGCTCACCGTATCGGCGTCGATAACGGTGACGTCGAGTCCTCCTGGATGGCCCCATACCTTCATCGCCTGATGGAGGTATGGCAGCCCCATGAGCATGGCGCTGCCGTTGCCACCTGACCCGACAATCAGGATGCGTACAGCTCGCTGAAGAAGGCGTGTGGGCAGTTGATGTTCGATCTGCATCTAGGGTCTCCCTTTCAGAAACTTAATTAGCGATTGCTTGGCGTCATTAAGATATCCGGAGGGAAATGCCTTCTTGCTGCCGGCGAGTTCTTCCCATAGGCCTTCGGAGCCCCCAGGATGCGCCGTGAGCCGCTGCGCGTCATTTGGATGAGTGAACGCGCTCTCGTAAAAGCTGGTCTCCCATCATTCCATTGCGGACACGCTTGCTGCTTTTGAAGCGCGCATGGAACCAAGGCAAACGGAGCCCGAGGCGTACGTATTCCAGTACGGAGCGACCATCATGCGCGTGTTCGCTTGCGGCCGCGTGTTCTTTTCCAATGCTCTAATTGCAAGTTGCTGGGGATCGACACGCATGACGAGAGGTGGTTGTGTGCAGACGTTCCCATTGACCTTGGCGAGAGCGCCTTCAGCATGCTCAAAGAACATGCGCCTGGGCTTCGCGGACACCCACCACGCGATCATGTTCTGGCTGCGGGCGAGGACGTTCTCCGGCAATACCTCGACGGCGGCGCCGCCACCAACGGACTCAGGCAGGCTGTCCCATCCAGTGCTGCATCGAAGGGGGCCAGGTGGGAGGTGAGATTTGGCACCAAAAGCAGGGAGCCAGGATCGCCAGAACGGACGCAATCAGTGGGGCGGGGTACAGCGCTTTGCTGATCGCACTGCTGCTGCTGGTTTTGGCTATCTTGAGGTGGATCTGATGGTGCTTTTGCTGGGCGCGTTCGCTGCCTTGCTTCTTGGCGCAATGCTCCTGCGCATCAGCCAGCGGCAGCGCCAAGTCATGGGAATCCCGAATGGGGACGTCTTCTATCAGGATCATGACGGCCAGCCCATGCGGGCCGAAACACTGACCTCGAACAGGTGGAACCTACGCGGCAGGCCAGACTGCTTGATCCGGAACGCCGATGAGATTATCCCGGTAGAGCTGAAGAAGCCAGCTCGACCGCCGGCGAGAGGCGGGGTCTATCCCAACCACTTGATCCAGGTGCTCGCATACATCGTTCTCGTTCGTGAACACTACGGCGAAGAGGCCCCGTATGGTCTGGTGCTGTATGGGGAGCATGAGGCGCGCAAGGTTTACCCGGCGCCGGAGAATCTTGCCTGGCTTGAGTCGGTTTGCGGTGACGTCAGAGCCGCTCGCAAGGCAGATCGGGTAGATCGCAGCAATCGTCAGGTGAGTCGTTGCCGAGGATGCGGGATGCGGGAGAGCTGTGGTCAGTCTCTCGTAACCAGCATCGCTGGGGCGACCTCGTAAGCCTCGTTCTGGCGCGCGCTGCCGAGAACAGGGCTCCGCAGCAGAGGCCCCCATTAAAAACATGGAGAGCACAACAGCACAAATCAGCATGTGGCCGGAAAAATCTTGTGCAAGGTCTCCGGACAACTTGTTAATATGCAACAGCCTCCTTCAGGGCAACAAAAAGCCCCCAGAGCGGGGTAGGTCGCGCTTAGGGCCGCTCTACTTGAGGCGCGTTGCGCCGAGCCATGGAAGAATCCGAAATGCGAACTCTTGAGTTCTTTGAGAAGGCCCGAAACAGCCTCTTCGAACGCTTTCCTCTTGGGTGCGCCCTCTATTTCGGTTCTCTTCGCGGCCACAGCACGGGACCATGACTCGTCGAGGAGTTCGGGCTTGTAGAACTTCGCATCGGTAGCAGCAAGGACCTTTTCAAGGACCTCGTGTTTCATCTGATTCGTCAGATCGGGCAGCTGGGGCATTGAACCTTTCTCGACTGGTTAGTGGCCAACCCAGAAGTAGATGCGTCCGCGACAATCCCCGGGACACCTGAGCCGATCAAAGGACTGTCCGGATCGCCAACAATCTCGAAATTCGCCCAAAAGGAGTAGAAATCCACCATCAGCCTCGCTGTGGCCCGGTCATCCAACGCCCATAAGGTAGATACAACTGTCCTCGCTCCAGCCTCGATAAACGCGTTCGCGATATCTGCCACCCCGGATTGAGTTGAGCATCGGCAGCTCAATCTCACACCCAGGAGGTGCGTCCCAGGCTGGATCCGCCTCCGTGTACATCATGGGATCGAAAATCAGGTCGAAGTCATCCTACCGATCCGCCACCGCACGAAGCTGATTGAGCAGATCGAGCAGCCAGCTCAGTTCATTGTCGTTGAACAAGGCAGCTGCTTTGCGCATCTTCCGCCTCCGATGATGCTCGAAGCAGTCGATCAGAGCACTCGGGAGGGTCAGCTCCTCGAGGCTCCGGTTGTACTGTTCCAGTTGTTGTTCCAGCACCTCCATACGCAACTCCTAGGCCTACCGTGTGGACGTTATTCCACGCTTCTCGAAACGAGTCAAATCGTCACTAATTACGGCTTGAATTCAACAAAGTTCAGCAGCGTGCGCTGGACCCATTCAGGGCAACATGGGCTATTCCCGCTCCTTCTCTTACTGTTCCTTTCTGAGCCGTACTGGAATGCAGGCCGAACTCGTCGGAGAAGGTGACTGGGAAAGAGGACAGTACCCTCCGCGAACGCGCCTAGCTGCTTCAAGCTGACCGAGGCTGTGCAGCTCTGGCCCGGTCCCAGCGTGCTGCATGGCGGCGTAACGGCGAGAGCGGGCACGGTGGTGGCCGCGGCGCCGATCTGTACCGTGTGCCGGCTCCGGTGTTCCTGAGCGTGATCGTTTTTGAGGTGGGTGCGTCCAGAACGAGAGACGCCGGGGAGAGAGCCAGACCGGAATCAGGGGTAACCACCATATTGGTCTGCGACCACGCTTCCAACGTTGGTTCCACGGTGACGCGGCCGGGCCGTGCTCCGGTGGACGTCGGGGTGAACTGAAGCTGGATGCAGCAGGAGGCGTCCGGCTGGAGAGGAGCGATGGTGCAGTCCAGTGCAGACGAGCTCGGGACTGCCTGGAAGTCGCCCTCGAACGCGACACGTTGAATCGTAACGGCGGCTGGCACCGGAAGGAGGTGGGGCAGCAAGGACAACTGGTTGGGAGGTGCTATGGACCGGGATGCTGCCGAAAGTGGCGGTGGCAGGCGTCAGCAGGAGACCGGCGGGTGGGAGAGGTATTGCCCGGAGCGCGACGGTGTACGTCTCGCTGGTTGGGTCTGTGCTCAGGCTCAGGTTGCCGCTGCCTTGGCCGGCGGTTTGGGGAGAGAACTGGACCGCAACCCAGCAAAGGACGCACGGAGCGCTTGCAGAGCTGGAGAACGCTGCAGCGCGCAGGCTTCCGGGGCCACTGCCGTCTTCGGCAAGAAGCGCGACGCCAAAATCCCGTGCCGGTGATGACAGCCGAGAGCGAGGGCAAAAGTGAGGTGACTTGGTACCAGACCGTGACCGGTTCACCAATGGTGGTTGCCCTAGATCGACGAGGTCGTCGAGGTCGAGCAGTGAAATGGCGGTCGCAGAAATGGGTACAGTCACGGGCGCGGTCTGCACGACAATGGCGAGCTGCAGCACGCCTTCTGCAACTCCTGGCGAGGTGGGTGCAAAGCGCAGACTGACGTCGCATCACGCGCTGGGGGCGAGCGGCGCGGCGCAGTCGTTTCTGAGCAGGAAAGGGCCGAGCACGTTAGCCGGAGACCGAGATCGTGGCGGTTCCTGTGTTGGTGATCTGTACGGTTGCCGCATCTGTCGAGACCTGTGATAGCGAGACTGGTGTGCTGAACTGCACGGAAGTTGGAGACACCAAGAAGGATGCGCCGCCAAAACCTCTACGCGCCCGTGCTGGAGCACTTGATGTTCACGCAATCCTCCCATCGCTGGCCTACACGGTTTTTCTCGCGACGGCATGCCTCGCCGCTGTGCACCTCCGGGATGCGCTGTTTGGCCTCGCGGCCCGCCGTGCTCCTGCTGGTTGTGATCGGGATCCACAATGCGTGGGACAACCTTCCCTATCTGGTCGTCGTGGAACGCCGTTCGGCCAATGGGAAGTAGATCGGCTTACTTGTGTTGCGGGCGGATGCGCTCGGAATCCACCACACCGGACCCCTCCAGGACCGCGTAAAAGTGATCGGCCGCGAAATTCTTTGCGGTCTCGACCTTGCCTGAGGGCCAACGGATCTCGACCGAGTCGATGCGCGTCGCTTTCGCGAGGCCGAAGTGAACGCGGAAATCGCTTTGCGAAAGATAGCTGCCGCCGCTGCGTACCTCGTCCGTTTGCGTCACACCGCCGGCTGTAATCGTCACTCGGGCACCGAGCGCGAGGCGATTGCTCTTGGTGCCCGCGAGCTCGAAGCTAACCCAGTGGGTCCCGGGCATGCCCGGGTTGTGCAGCAGAAGCGGTTGACCATCCAGGTTTTCGATCACGAAGTCGACGTTGCCATCATTGTCGAAGTCTGCGGCGGCCAGACCGCGACCGACACGCGGCACCGTGAGCGCCGTGCCGCCGAGTTCGCTTGCGTCGCAGAATGTCCCATCACGGCTGTTCAGGAACAGGTTGGAGGGCTCGCGGTAACGAGCACCCGAAGGAAGGCTGTCCACCTGCGGGTACACATGGCCGTTGACGGAAAGGAGATCCAGCCAGCCATCGTTGTCCACATCGGCGAAGACCGTGCCCCATTTTACATAGGGCAGCGAAGGGAGAGCCACGCCGGCGTCGTAGGACACGTCGGTGAAGTTGTCCTTGCCCTCGTTTCGGTACAGCGTGTTGAACTCGTCGGCAAAGTTGGTGATGTAGATCGAGAAGCGGCCGGTGTGGTTGTAGTCACCTATCGCGACGCCCATTGAGCCCTGCTCCGATCCGTCACCGCTAACCGCCGTTCCTGATTCGAGACCTTCGTCGGTGAACTTGCCGCCGCCGTCGTTGCGATAAAGGTAGTTCGGAGTCGAATCGTCGGCTACGTAAAGATCGGGTCGGCCGGTGCCGCTCAGGTCCGACCACATGACCCCAAGGCCGTAATAGCCCGGTTTGTCGTCGAGCCCCGTCTGCTTGGAAACGTCGGTGAACGTGCCATCGCCGTTGTTGTGGAACAGGGAATCACCGGCACCGCGCAGACCGCGGGGTCCACACTGCACGTCGATACCGCGATAACGGCAGGTCGGGCTTTTGCCGAAACCAGGCAGATCGTTTAGCTTGAAATCGACGTAGTTGCTGACCGCGAGATCGACAAAACCGTCGCCGTCGTAGTCCGCGAAGGCCGCGCCTGCCGACCAGCGACCGTCGGGGATACCCGCTTTTGCCGTCACGTCGGTGAAGGTGCCGTCGCCGTTGTTGCGATAGAGCACGTTGCCGCCAAGGCACGTGAGGTACATGTCAGGCCAGCCGTCATTGTTGTAGTCGCCGACCGCGCCGCCCATCGCGAAGCAGGGCGTTGCTACGCCTGCTTTCGCCGTGACCTCGGTGAAGGTGCCGTCGTGATTGTTGTGATACAGAGCACCGGCGGCCTTTTCGCCTTTCAGGCTCATGTCTACGGTGGGCGCGTTGGTGAAATAGATGTCCGGCCAACCATCGCGATCGTAATCCAGAACGATCACGCCTCCGCTCATGGATTCGAGGATGTACTTCTTTTCCGGCGCGGCAAGGTGAGTGAAACGGATGCCGGCCTTCTGCGTGACATCGGTCAGCTGCGGGACAGAGCGATCCTTGCACACGTGGGACTTCGCCCCGGAACGCACCGGCGGCGCCGTGCTATGGGCCTGCCCAAAACAGAGCTGCGCAGGAACGGCCGCCAGGGAGAGAGCAACAAGGGTGGAGCGATACCAAGAAACCATGTTTTACGAGCCGATCCGCTATCTTCCGGCACCCTCAACCGCCGCCAGCACGAGCGGAGCTTCAGCAGGAAGTTGCTTCGATATTACATTCGGCGGACGAACCTTTGACATCAGCGGGGTGCCGCCTGGCCGGAGAGCAGGGCGCGTGATTGGGCCAGGTCGTTCTGGACGAGCGTGTCGTCGGGCCGCTGCTGCAAGGCGGTCGATGCGCTCTGAAGGAGCGGCATCGCCGAGACATAGTCGTGGCTGCGCGAGTACTGTACCAGCATCGCTCAGCCGCCTGGAGCGCAATTGCCCTCGTCTGTATGCTTATGGGATCGTTCGCGCGTTCTCAGCAGATCTGCGTCCTGGAGCCCGCGCCGTAAGCGTGGTTTCAGTGGGGAACGGCCGCGGCGTCCCGAGTCTGATCTTTGATCTGGCGGTACACCTTAAACTCACGCTCTGCGTCGGAAGTTTGACCTGCCTTCTTGTAAGCCGTTCCGAGCTGGTAGTGAACGTAGTCCTTCGAGGGATCTGCCTTCTCGGACATGGCGAGGTGCACGATGCTGTCCGGAATCTGCCCTTCTTCCAGCAGCAGCTTGCCGTATTCATACTGTGCTTCCGCATGCTCCGGATGGGTTTCGACGGTGCCTTTCAGTACGGCTCTTGCTTCGCTTTTCTGTGACGTCTGAAGAAGGGCAAAGGCGAGCGCGGTGCGCACATTCGGGTTATCCGCGTCGTGTGTCAGCTCTTTGCGCAACTCCGGGATAGCCTCCGCGGGGCGGTCGAGGCGGATCAGCGATTCGCCGATTTCGTAGTGCGCCAACGTCAAATTGGGAGAGGCCTCCAGAGCTTTGCGGTAACAGGTCTGACTTCCGGTGTAATTCTCCGTGTCGATGTAGAGATGGCAGACGAGCGGCAACAATTCCGGCGACAGCGGCTTGGCCGTAAGGTTATCGGCGATGCGATTGGCTTCCTGCGCATGCCCGCTGTGGGCGAGAGAGAACGCGTAGGAATAGGCGGTACTCGGCTCCTCAACGGCGGTGCTGCCCGCAGCAGCAAAGCTTGCGGCGGCGGCCGAAAACTGGCCGAGATCGAACTCGGAAAGCGCAAGCAGGAGCTGCGCGTGAGGTTCAACGGGCTGACCGGCGTCGGTCTGCTTTTCGGAGTACAGCTTCAGCGCACGCATAGCCTCCGCGCTGTTCTTCACGCGGAACGCGGCCGTTCCTAGGTTGCGCAGGACAACCGGATTGTTTGCGTCCCAGCGCTCAGACTGTTGGAAATCCGCGAGCGCAGTCGCGTAGTCATGCTGACGCGCCTCAGCGGTCCCGAGGTCGTTGAGTGTGCTTGCCAGCAGCGCATGGAGCTTTGTTTCCGCGGCAGCTTCGGCCTGGCGTTCCGCGCGCCTTCCAGGAGCGTCCGCTTCGGGCGGCGGTGGGGCAGCTGCTGCAAGTGAACTCAGCTCCGAGTCAGCCATTATGCCCTTTTCCGTGTGCGTTATGGCGGCCCCACTCTCGGCGACTGCGGCCTGCTCGGCGTGCTTGTACTTGGCGAGCAGCGCTTCGCCGCGCTCGCGTTCGCCCTCCGCGACAAGCAGGCGGCCCAGGCTGAAGTATGCGCGGCGCACTTGGTAGTTGTTGCGCGCTTCGTCGTTGCCCGTCAGGTCGATCGCGTTTTGCAGATAGGTTTTCGCGTCTGCAGTACGTTTCTCACGATTCGCGTTCATGCCGAGATACAGCCAGACCTCAGGCTGCGATGGATCCGCATCCGCTGCAGCCCTCAGGTGACGGTCGGAGGAAGGGAGGTCGCTGCCGTCCGTCGACTCGAGCGCACCGAGGTAGAAGTTGCTGACGTACTCGTGAGGACTCAGCGCGACAGCCTTCCGCAGATGTTGAAAACTGTCCGAGTTCGGCCCCCACTGGTTCATCTGTAGATACGTCAGGCCCAGGAAGAACTCGCCGTGCAGCACCTTGGGGTCGCGTGCGACTGCGGTCTTCAGGTTGGTGAGCGCGTCGTCCATGTAGCCGGCGTCGCGGTACGCGTCGCCGATGGCGACATACCAGATCGGAGCTTCATCCGACGCTTTTAGAAGGCGCTGAAAAAGGTCCGAGGCCTTGTCCTTCTGGTGGAGGCTGAGATAGGTTGAGCCGAGTGAAAAGGCTACATTCGGCTCTGGCCGCAGCTTCAGTGCGTGGATGAGGGCGTCAACGGCTTCCTGGTTGCGGCCAGCACTCTTCAGCGCGCTCCCACGTGTCATCCAGGCCGCGGCATTCTCGGGCTCTACCGCCAGCACCGCATCGGCTTCCTTCAGCGCCGCAGCAGAGTTGCCGAAGCGCAAAAGGGCTGACGCAAACTCGAGCCGGCGCTCCGTGGAGGGATCCTGGTCGAGAGACTGCTCGTAAAGAGCGATCGCGTCCTGCGGCTTGCCTCCAGCCAGGCGGAATTGCGCCAGCAAACTGTAAATCTGCGCATTCAACGCGCGGGAAGTTGCTGCGATTTGGGCTGGATCTCCGCCCTGCACAGCGGTTTGCTGTGCCTGAATTAGGTTCTCCAGTTCTGTGAGCGGATTGGGTGGCGTCGGCGTCTTCTCGGCGTGCGCGCGTGGTGCGCTGCTCGGGAGTCGCGCATGTTGCTGGGCAGAGCCGGCCGGCGATAGAGAGGCAAGCCAGAGCAGGGCAGCGCCAGCACCCAAAGAACAAAAACGAAACACACTACGATGGTGCCACATGACCCGACGTTCCAGCAGAGGGTTGAACGCAGAAGCGGGGCAGAGCACCTGGCTCTGCCCCGCAATCTGGGTGTTGGTTAGAACTCGAGGTGCAGACCGTACTGGAACTGCCGCTCGGCGTTGCCGACCAGACCAGTGGCCTGTCCAAAGAGATTGTTGCGGGTTTGCGTGCCGATGACGTTGTTGGTTGCCGAGCAGGGAGCGTAAAGGCCATTCGCATCCGCTGTGCCGCAGTTGAAGTTCGTGATCGGCGTTCCGTTGATCTGGTCGCCGCGGAAGTTTGCATGGTTGAAGAGATCAAACGCATCGAACCGGAATTGGATCGTTGCACGTTCCCCGATGTGCCAGTTCTTGTCGATGGACAAGTCCGTGTTGATCAGCTTGGGTCCGTGGCAGAAGCCGCGGGGCGCCATGCCCGTATCATACGTACCCAGGTGATAGCCGATCAGCGTATAAGCCGTCGGATTGAGCACTTGGCTGCCGCTAACCCCGGCACCGGTGCTGCAGCTCTGTCCCGGACTGGCCAGCGCACGCTGATTGCTGGTAAGTCCGGTTTGAAACAGGGCGCTGACTGTGCTCGGCAGGCGCGGGCAGTTGACTATGGCGGTTCCGACTGGGCAATTGACCACGTCGTAACGAAGCAGGCTTCCGTTCTCACTGGCTGCTTGGAACGAGGTGATTGAATTTCCGGACTCAGCCGTTGTGATCCCCGTCAGTTCCCACGATCCGAGCGTCCCCTGTACGAGGCTGTTATGCCCCGCAAGCTTTGGCAGGAAGTAGGTACCGTTCGCAACGAAGATGTTCGGACGGTTGGTGGCCGTGTTGCCACGGTCTAGACGAGGATCGCTGGCAACCGTGAAGCTCTGGGCGCCCGTGCCGCCGCTTGAGTCGTCGGTAACGACGTCCGCGATGGCATGCGACCAGGTGTAGGCCGCCTGGAAGCGGAACTGGTTGACCTGCGTACGGAATAACGTCTCCAGCCCGTTGAAGTAAGAGTCGCCGTTGTGTGTCCAGTAAGCGAGAGAACCGAAGTTCGAGTACGGACGGAAGCTATTCGTCGCGCTGGCAGGGGCGAACGTAGCCGCTGCCCAGTTCTGCGGAGCGACGCTGTTGATGTCGTAGCTCGACGTGAGGTGCTCACCACGATTGCCGACGTAGCTGACTTGGAGGACAGTATCCTTTGCCAGCGACTGCTCCACCGTGGCGTTCCACTGCATGGACATGGGCACGGTATTGGCCGTGTCATAGCCACCAGCCGGTGACGCCGATCCTGCGCCCAGGCTCGCCGGGGTTGCGCCCCCGAGAGGACGGGAGTAGTTGCTGACGGTCACCGCGAACGGAGCGTTCGCGACCAGGGTGTACCGCGAAACGCGCTCACGCTGGTAGAACATGCCGTAACCGGCGCGAAGTGCCGTCCGGCCATTGCCAAGAACATCCCAGGCAAGGCCCAGGCGCGGTGCAATCATGTGGTTATTGACGTTGACGAGGTACTTGTTCGTAGCCTGAACGCCAGAGCTGAACGTCGTTCCAAACCTCTTGTTCGCGTCTCCGCAGGGATTAGTTCCTGGTACGACGAGCAGGCCGTTGCAAGCGTCCGAAGCGGGCTTCGATGGGTCGTACAGCGTGGGCTGCCAATTTGTCTCCAGACCATTGGGCTGGTACGTAGGGGGCAGCATGGAGTAACGCGCGCCGTAATTGAATGTCAGACGGGGTGTGACTTTCCAGGTGTCCTCGCCGAAGAACTCGCGATCACGCCACCGCAGCTGCGCGCGGATGTTGGTCGAGGTCTCGGAGAGGGTGAAGGGGTTATTGGGAATGAGCACGTTTGCAAGCGTGTTTCCAGTTGTCACGCCGCCCTTTGTCGTATCGACCTGGTAGTCGGATGTAGAAAAGGTCGGGTGCTCGGAAGACGCGGTGCTGGTGTCTTCGTCCTTGGCGTTCCAGCCCAGGAAGAAGCCGGCCACGATCGTGTGGTTGCCGCTGACCTTGGATACCTGATCACGAGCGGTATAAATGTCCAGGCTGTTGTTCCAGGGTGCGATCGTCCAGATGTTGTTGTAGCTGCCGTATTGCTGCAGACCGCCCCAGATGGTTGGGATACTGCCGCCCTGATTGTTCTTCAGCGAGGTCGGGTAAAGGGTCGGAATGGCGGTGTTCAATTGGGCGATCAGGCCAGGGTCTGTTCCCCCCGGTGCGATGTTGATCCGGTTGTTGGAGTACGCGAACTCAGCGTCGTTCACGAGTGAGTTCGTGATCGTGCTGGTCACTCGGCCGATAATCTGCTTCGAGGGCTGAGCCCAGCTGCTGTTCACTTCCGGAAAGATCGAGTCGCCCCAGTACTGGTTACCGTTATAGGCCGGGTTGTCCCAGGTGTCCTGCACGTAGCGGCCCATGATTTCGTTGCGAGGTGTCAGGTGATAATCCACCCGGACGTTCTCTTGCCGCCACTTCAGAAAGGTCGGCAACGACTCGGACCAGTTGTAGCCACTGGCATTGGTTGCAGCAAGGTTAGGCAGCGGATAGTAGGCCGCCAACAACGTACCAGCCGGGTCGACGTTGTTCAGAACGTGCGCATTGCCGTTCTTGCGGAGCGCGGTGGGGAAAGTCGGCTGTGTAGCGCCGCACGAGGTGTTCGTGAAGTCGCCCGCGATTTCAGCGGCGGTAGCCACGCAGGCGCTCTGGGTGAAGCCGCGGATTTCGTGGTTCCATTCCTCGTTGAAGAAGAAGAACAGCTTGTCCTTCTTAATCGGGCCGCCAATGGAGTAACCCCAGTCATTGCGCCGCAGCTTGTCCTTACCGTTGCGCGCCTGGCCGAGACCGGCGTTGCGGCGGCTGAAATAGGTGTAGGACGCGAGAGCGTCGTTGCGGCCGTCATAGAAGACGGAGCCGTGGAACGCGTTTGTACCCGCCCGGGTCGCGATCGAGATGATGGCACCAGAGGCCTGGCCGTATTCCGCGCCGTAGCTGTTGGTCAGCATTTTGAATTCAGCGATGGACTCGATCGAGGGGTAGATCAGAATCGTGCGGTTCGACCCTACGTCGTTGTCGTTCGCGCCGTCGACCAGGAAGAGATTGTTGGTGGTCGGGTTGCCGTTGACGGAGAAGTCGACACCGCCCTGCAGACCCTTGTTCTTGCTGTCGAAGTTGTTGGCGCCGGAAACGCCGGGTCCAAGCTGGGTGAGTTCAACGAAGCTGCGGCCGTTCAGCGGCAGTTCCTTGACCTGAGTGCCATCGATAATGTTGCCGAGCGCGCCGCTGTCGGTCTGGATCTGGATCGCGTTCGCCTGGACGGTAACCGTCTCGGTCGTGTTGCCGATCGTGAGGTGGAGATCGCTGCGCGTGGTGCTGGCGACGTTCACCGCGACGTCCTTCACGGCCTCTTTCTGGAAACTCGGCGCGTTAACGTCGACTTCATAGGTGCCGATGGGTACATCGTCGAAGGTGTATTCGCCTTGGTCGTTGGTGTGTGTGGTTCGGTTGAAACCGGTGCTGTTGTTGACCAGGGTCACGGTCGCTTTTGGCACTGCAGCGCCAGTCGCGTCCGTCGCCTGTCCTGTAACGCTACCGCTCGTCTGCTGCGCGAGGCCAACCCCGCTGCAGAGAGAGGCGGCCATGATAAGTGTCAGCTTCCTCAGGTGTTTCATTTGCCTCCAGAAATGTTCAGACAGAGGCCGATTGGGCGAAATAAGAGAACATCCTTCATGATCCAGGACTGGCGTTGTCTTTTGCGCTCTTTATCGGTCTCTGTGTTTGATTTCACCAATCATTAGGCCCTCTGGATGGCGAGGTTGTCAACGTCGATCTGCAGTCCAGATGGGGCAGATATGCGTTTGTTCAACGCATGAATCAGCGCCGGAAGGCACCGGAAGACCTGCCCTATAGATGGCAGGTTAAACCAATTCGGGGCGCCGGCGGGGCCGCTCCGTTGTTGGAAACGATTCGACCTCGCGATGACAATGCATTCGATCGTGATCAGCGAGAGCGCCACGAAGAAGGCCCATACAGCGGTTCGTGTGATCGCAAGGTGAACTGTAGGCAGCAGATAAGCACTCGTCATGGAATGAGCTCCTTCGTTCTTGGTTGGTGAAGCGCAATTTGGACGTTCTCCCGCCAAGCGGGATCGGGATTTATCGATGAGGCAGTACAATTCGGTCTGTCTGGCTTCGGTCAGCAAGTCGTTGATCACAAGGTCAAAATCACGAGACCGGACAAGTGAAACCGCGACGTGGGTGAGGTAGCGCCTCAACTCGTCATCGCTTGTGATCCGGCCGGCCCCAATGCAAGTGCGTGTGCATCTTAGGGTGCCTTCGAGCTCCGTTCCATACCGCTCACCCATGTAGCGGTACAAACGGCGCCGAACTGCCTCCTCCTGCATTTGTGGGAGTCTCATCTCTCCCCCATGCAGGCACAGGCAAGCCCTGAGACCCCGCGTGCTCTCGATGGTGTGAGCCAGAACTTCCCGCTCTGCCGCTGCAACGATTTCGACAATCGGATCCATACTGACTCACCTCCACTGGGCCCGGGTTATGCAACCCGAACGTGATAGCCACGCGTTAGCGTGGCGCCGGCGACTTCCTCCTTACGGGCAATGGCCTGCTTGATCGCGTCATTCACGGGCGCGGTCTCCTGAATGCCGGCAACCAAAAGGGCCTTAACGTCCTTCGGCACCGCAGCCAGTATTCGTCCCCATAGATCTCCGTCAAATCGAGCCTCGACCCTCTTGAGGCGCAGCGGAATCAACGACGGATCACTGATGCGAACCGAATCTTGCGAGTTCTTCTGGCTGCGGAGAGTGAACTGCTTGCCTTCCATCTTGGTGATCTCCCGGCTCTGGAGGAAGTACAGGATCAGGGCTTTGGTCTGCTCGACCTTGTTCTCCGCAACCCTGCCGCATACGGCAAGCCGGACAGATTCACCCTTGCAGTAAGCTGCCCGGGCCTCCATGACTCGGATGAAGCGGCCGATGCGGTCGACCTTGTCGCCAAGCACACATCGCAGAGCTGCTGAAAGCGTTCTTTGCTTTCCTGACTCGGTTCGCCGGTCTCCTCGAGTTCGTCCTGGATCCGATCGAAAAGAACGTCCATCTCGCGGTCAATCTCAAGAAGCGAATGCTCGGTCGCCGTGACGGGAACGGGTTTACGTTCTGGTTGGGGCGCACCGAACGGCAGCACGGGGTCGGGTAAAGCTACGGCAGTCGCCATGGAACCTCTTGAAATGGAAAAGACCCGCACATGACCGGGTCCATAAACAAGAAAGCCCGTCCAGGTGGACGGGCTAGGGTGATTGGTTTGAATCAACTGCCGGGGTTCTTGAAGTAGAACGCTGTCCCTGCACCGATCAGACCAGTGAGGGCGGGCAGGACTACAGCGAGGAGATCCTTGGCTTTGGTCCAATCCCCGAACTGATTGGCGTAGCAGGCAAATGCAATGACGCCGACGAAGACAAAGACCAGCATCCCGAGGTAGAAGCTCGCACCCAGTCGCGTCGCGTTTCCTGCTTCTGATCAACCTGCGGCTGCAGGCTGAAGCGGGCAAAAGGATCACTCTCGGCCTGACGTGCAGGCTGAAGGGTTGGTTTGTTTGTCATAGGGTTGTGCCTTACAGAATCAGGTCTGGATGCCAGACCGTGTCGAGAGGAGCATTAGCGAAAGTTGATGGCGTACTTCTGACCGCCTTTAACCAGCAGCACTTCCGCGTTGTCACTCTTTGCGTCGAGAACCACTTCATCCAGGCGGATGGCCTGCGCAAGGGCATCCTCCATCGAGATCCCCTGACGCTCGGCTATCGCCTTGAGGCGGCTCGAGAACATCGCTGGCATTGCCTGCTCTAGCTACAGATCCATATCTGGTGCTGATCCGGCATTTGTAGCCATGGAAACCTCCGACTTCTCACAGAATAGTCCTCCTTTGTACGCTTTGCACGAAAGAAGGAGCAGCGTTCTGCCCCTTCCGGGTGGTGGATCAGCCGAAGAGCCGCATCTGCAGGCGTTGTCGGTATCCCTGACCTTCTCCACGGTTTCGAGGACGCCGTACTGCTCCTGAAAGTCCCGCCGGCCGATGCGGGCAGCACGCGCAGTGACCAGATACCTTTCGTAACAATGGCGAAGCGCATGGAGAACCTTTAGTTGAGGCTCTTGTCGAAGAGCTCGCCGGATACGACATCTCTGCTGCTGAGGACGCTTACAAGCGAGCCTGGTTCGGCACGGAAGAGGCTTTCCTTCCCATGCTCGAGTCACTGGGCTTTACCGCCTTCGACATCCAGGGCGTGAAGGGAGCCCTCCACAGCTTAAAACATCACTCCGGACGCGTTACATGCGGCTGGCTTTCAGGAAATCCCGGGCGCCTCCCACCTGTGAGCCGAGGCTCGCCCAAGTGCGTACAGCCATAATGATTCCTGTAACGAATAACAGCACCAGATGCATTAAGAGCACCCGTTGCTATAACTGCAACTGGTGCTGTTCAGAATAGCTTGGCTGGCTCCCACTACGATCAGGCGCTTTGAGGGCCGCGTCACCGCGACATAAAGCATTTGTTGCGCTTCCAGCAGGTTGGTCTCCTCGCGCCGGCGAATGTCTGGCAGGTCGATGAACACGGACCCGATCGTTGATCCTTGGCTCTTATGAACCGTGAGTGCATAGATCGACTGCAGCTGAGCAAGGCTCTGTTGGAAGTCATGCAGATGCTTCCACCGCAGGCGGGAGTCCGCCGCCTCGTCCTTGATGCGGGCAATCGCCTTTTGGAACTCGCTGTTGTCAGCGACCATGTGGACGGTTCTCATTCCGTCGCTGTCGCGAAGGCAGAGCTCCCAGGAGGGGATCGTTGCCGTCCATTTCGGCACACCATGCGCTTCCTCAATCTCGTGCGTGAACCTGCCACGCTCGATTGAGAGCACCTTCGCTTCCTGGTTGTTCGCAGAAAACCATGGTGTTCTCAACGACCTACGGCTGACGGTAGAGCGCGCTTTCGCCCGGCATGAACGGGGTTGGGATGTTGTCGCCATATCCACCTCGAACTCAGCAGAGGTAAAAGCCTTCCTCATCCAACGGTTGGTTGCCCCCGCCGGAACAAAGAGGCCGTGTCCACTCTCAAAAGCAGCCTGCGAACACCAGGACATATCAGCCAGTCCTCCTTGGCTGCTCCGGATGACGTCGGCCGCGGTGAGGATGGGATTCCGGCAGCCTGACGAACGATGGTGGTTGGGTGGGAGCGCTTCTGTACGCGAAAGGTCTGACTCTCTATGTCGCCCACCGGCGGTAGCTGGGCTGGATCGCCCACGAAGAGAACGAAGGCGTTCGGTAGGTGTCGCTTTATGTGCCGGAATAGATCCTCGTCCACCATGCTGCATTCATCGACAACCCCCACGTCGGCCGTGACGGGCTCTGCGCCGCGGTCGCGCTGGAAGATGAGGCGGTCTGTGTGTGGCTTGGGCTTCAGGCTGAGCACGCTCTGGATGGTGCGGCAGGGGACGCCCTGGATCTTGGCTTCGGACAGCTTGCGCGCAAGCACCGCAACTGCCTTATGCGTGGGAGCGCTAAGGATGACCCGGCGCTTGCTCGCCAGCATGATCTTCGTCAGGCGCTGCATCAGGTATGTCTTGCCGCTACCTGCGTGACCTGTGAGCAGATAGTGGACCCCCGGCCATAAGCTGCCTCAATACTTTGGAGTGCAGCGGCCTGATCGATGGTGAGTTCGGGATCGCTTAGAAGCTCCGCTACCGGACTGGGCTTCAGTGCCGGAAGGAGAGGTGAAATGAGTTCCACTCCGGCACTTGGGTTCCCTACAGGAGGTGGCTGAAAGAAGGAACCCTGCGTGTCGCGTCCGGCGTGTCCTGCGCGGGCCGCTTCCTCCAACGCCGCGCTAGGTTGGTGAACCTGCCGCCACTGACCTCTGGGTTCTCCATCGCACACGTACTTCAACCGAGATGCGGCGTTTTGAGAATCCGCGGCTCGTATCAGGCTAGCGAGCCAAAGAAGAAGCCAGGTAGGTTGCTCTCGGCAAATCATCGGCCCTGGCTTCCGTTCGGATCGGATCACTTCCTAGAAGCCGACCCCGCAGTACTGACCAGCCGCCGCCTTATATGTTGAACGCGGATTGGCCTCCTGCCACGCACGACGCAGCACATCCGCCATCACGCCGACGATGGGCGTGCAACAGACGTAAGGGCCAGGTCGGACTCTGGCCCCCTTAGGGTCAACTGCTCAACCTGACGAACAACCGTCCAGCCGCTCGGCAGAGGAACTTGCTGGAGTACTTGAGGCAGTGTGACGTGCACTCTGGTTCGTCCATCTTGTAGAAGCGTCTGTCTCGTCTTGCGGTATTTCCGCGCCCTCTGGCGTACGCCGGCGAGACGGCACCAACGTTGGCCCTTGCAGGCTCGCTCATTTAGCCAGCAGAGTTTGTTCTCCGCTTCGAACAGTTTCGGATCAACGACACTCGAATTGCCAAGTTAGGTCGGCTTCTACCGGATTGCAATTTGATTAGGCTTTGGTGTCCAGGGGTGTTTCGAGCACAGAGCCCAATGGGTGAGACCCGAAAAATATTGCTGACAATTGAGGAACTCGTTGCCGTCGAACTCGGCAACATCGACCCACCTGTCACCATTGCTTCCGGCTACCAGAACTCGTTGACCCTGGCGTGGTGGCGCCTCTGTCAAAGGGATCCATGCGATAGAGCTCGGCGGCTCGCTTCGACTAGAGACTCGCGTCGAGCTTGAAGACTGTTTAGACATCCTTACTCCTTCTCGGTTCACCTTGCGCGTGACCTTTCCGCTGCGAAGATATTTAAGGGCTTACAGTAAGGAGCGACCTGGAGGTCAGTCCTCGCTTCATGGTCTCACCCGAGCTCCGGCAAGGTGAGGAGTGTTGTCACGAGAAGTGCGCTAGGCGCCAGTTGGACTTTGCAGGAGGCATCGGCAAACGGGGCGCCGGGCCGGACCGTCAAAGCTGATGATCGCTCCCGTTTAGAATTTGGTCTGCGCGGTTCTTGGAGAAGCATGCTGATCCTTCTTGGGGGGCTGGATGCGGCCCGAACCGGGTCAGGGAGGCGTTGTGATGGAGACGACTCCCTCCCCGACTACGGGTTAAGACTGTGATGTCGCAAGGCGTCCTGCACCCCGAAGCTTGGCCACAGGATAGGTCCGTTCTTTTCCGGAAAGCAAAGCTGCTGCTCCTGCAGCCCCTTCGCAATCGCTTCCAGCAGCTCGTCCCGTGTCGCGGTGATGACGACAGGCTCGCACCCAATCCCTTGGATGGGCTGCAGTTTGCATCCCTGCTCCAGCCAGTCGAACACCCAGTTCTTCCAGCGCGGTTCGGCGGGTAGACCGAGGAAACTGACCAGCGTCGACCAAGCTAACGACCGCTCATAGTTCAGGAGAAACGTCTCTCCCCCTATGCCATTTGCGTGGAGAGCCTGAGAGATGGCGACCAAGTGCCGCAAGGGCTGCTTGCGACCTGGGACAGCGATCGTGCCCTTGTAGCAGGAGGCATCAGGCCCCATGCTGAAGGTCTCAGTTTTCCCGTCCGGGAAGATAAGTGTGAACGGGTGCTTCTCCTGCACGGCGGCCGCAACGGCGCCAACCTCCGCATCTCCGCCGAACAGGCTGAGCACATGACCCTGCCCAGCCTCCCCCATGTAGCGATCGACGTGCAGACTGATGTTGGTCTTGATCGCGGTACTGAAGCGCGCGTACTCAAGCCGCCCCAGCCGCAGGTGTGCGTTCTGCATCGTCTTCCACCTCTTTCTTTGCGGATTCGGTTAGGACGCGTGTTCTGCCGTCCCGGTAAACAAGGGAGAGTTCGTTTGAGAAGCGCTCGCGGTTTCGCGTGATCTCAACGCCGTCCTCTTTCTCCTTGATCGTGGTGATGTGCTCGATGGAACGCCACCGAGCGATGTGTTGATCCTCACCCTGACCAAAGACCCCGTTCAGCAGGCCTGCGGTGCACAGCAGACCAACGTGCCCACCGTGCAAGGGCGTGATGGGCCTTCCGCTAGCCATCTCTTCCTTGGGCATCAGGTATGGGGCGACTTGCTTCCAGGCCGGAGATTGGACGATGTCGGACTCGATCTGGTCCAGGGGCAGACCGCGGTACGCAAGCGCCGCGGGCGGAGTTGGTGGAATGAGGTATGGCTCCTGTCCGTCGTCCAAGCTCTGGTACGGGTGGTTGAAGACGAGCCGCTGTAGCTGAGACCGGTTGGCCTCCATCTGGTGACCACGCAATGGCTTTCGTACAGCAGTGAGAGCCACCTGGTTGAAGCGACGTGACTCGGGATCATCCAGCCGGAACAGGCGGAAGCTGGTGAAGTTGCCGGCAAGCAAGGGGATGCATACAGACAAGCGATTCTCGGGCACGACGAAGACGAGCACGCCACCCATGACGAGCCAGCGGTAAGTCTGTTCCAGAAACAGGAACTCCATGCGCTGATTGCCCAGGGAGCCGATCTCGGAATCGTAGGGGGGATTGAGGTAAAGCAGCGAAAACGTCTCTACCTTCGCGTGTGCGTCGGTGAAGTATCCCACACGGCTCAGAGCCCCGAGGGGCATGTTCTAGCGATTCAAACATCCGCTACGCTGAGGGAATCAGCGTAGGAGAGACTAGGATGTGCTCAGAATCCGGTCAAGTCGATCATTTCGGGTAGATCGTTCCGTCGGGACCCTGCCAACCGCTGTCGGTTTTTTGAAAGCCGTAGTTCGAATTGATCGTCTGAATGTCGCCCGCCTTCCAATGGCCAACTTGGGTGTGGTAACGAACTTTCGCCTTCATAGAAAAGGGTATAGACCTGTGTTCCATGCACCTCTTGCATCTGCCCGTCAGTCTTTTTCATACTGACCAATTCCATCAGGTTGTTGACCCTGTTCTGATCAGCAAATGTGATGCCACGTGGCTTGGACGTATTCCTCGATAGGCGGGGTTGGACGGGCTTGGCAGCCCACCAACGCAATGACAAAAGATCCGCATAAGAAGACTTTACTTGTCCGGCTCATCAGGCTTTACCCCATTCTTAGGCATTTCCCGCAGTATCGGGGCGAGATCCCGCGGCATTTTCGAAGATGATCATCCCGCCTCTGAGTTCACTTCGACCCGCGCACACTCACCATACAGGAATGATAACGCGGAGCCTCGTGGCTTCCTCCTTTTCAATTTTCTGCCATACACGCTCCCCTCCGGCAACTGCCGCGAGCTTGTCTTCCAAGCATTCTGCTCTTGACGCTGAACACGTCAGCGACGGGAATGGTCGAAAACACAAAATTCCAGCCGACTGCGGATCGCCTTCGAGGGCGGATTCCCTCCCGGCATCTCGCGGCAGGAGCGTTCTTCGCAGGACGGATTGCGCTCAACTGCGGTCGGTGTAGCGATTTGCGAGGTGGACCTGACCCGCAGTTAACTGGAAACAGAGAATTACGGCTTCATTCAGAAGAGCTCCACCTGTGAGTACAACTTCTTCCACTCGTCTATTGAGGGGAGGCAGAGTTCACCCGCTACCTTTCGCTGGAGCCTTGAGATCAAGTAATCTCTACGACTTTCGGTATCCATTCTGTCCAGCATTTCTGTCCAGCATTCAGCAAATCTCTTCTCCTTCCGCAGCTGGCTGGAAATAATCCGAAGCTGTTTCGGCAGCTCTTCATCTGGGAAGCGCCCGGCTAGGGCCATGTCTGCTTGCCTGATGCACCAGTCCTCGTAATCTTGCTGGAGCTGGAACTCGGCAAAAGAACGCGAACGCTCAGCCTCCTAAGCCGCTCTCTCTTCATTGCGGCGAGCTTCATCTTCTTGTCGCTGTCGTGCCGTCTTGAACGACGGTGGGATCTTTTGCTGGCCCTCCACAAAGGATATGAGGTAACCTGCAGGATTTTTGATGATTTGTTTGTGGTCAGCAGCAATCTGCGACGCGACGTACTCGATCTGGTCAAGGACTCTTTCCGGATCGAACTTCCGGGACAAATCAATGGCTTTTGTACCGTTGACGCCTTGTTCCATGAGAGCCGTCCTGACGGACTCGCGTGGACCGGGGAGGGCTGGGTGTTCAGCCGCACTCGTTGTAGCAAGCTGCTTGCGCTTCGTTAGTGTTAATACCTCGTTCAGGGCGCGGCCGGGGGCCAGGATCAATTTGTACCCGGCTTTGGATGACATGGCTAGATATGACCGGCGGTTCCAGGAGGGCGATCGCTGTATCGAGATCATTCGTGACAGCCTGAGCAAGCAACAACACACCTTCGAAGATTGCCGCGGCCGTTTGACCGACAACCCTCAGGTCTCGAGCTTGAGCTCGATATTGAAGGGGAGATCACGGCACATCACTAACCGCAGTCCGGACGGAAGACTACGCCGGAGCGGGCGAACGCGTGCTTTCTAGATTCGCTCCCGATAATAACTCTTGTCGGGTGGAACGAGGAATGAGCGCAGAACTGGCAATCCGGGCACCAGAGGGCAGGGAAGAGGGTCGAGAGGACGCTTACGGTCGGGCCGGATGCTCGGGTCGGCCAAACGCTCGGCGCTGACCCCCGCCCAGCACCAGCTCCGGGCCATGGTCCTCCGTTAGTCACCTCACCCCACTCGACGACCGACGCTCGCCCGCTTCCTCTGCTAAAGCACCGGGCGTCGATGGACGCCCTCGCCCCTTCAACAGTCAACGTGCCCCTGGCCGTAGTCCGCAAGCTGGTCACCGAGGCCCGGGCGAACGGTACGCTCTCGGCCGAGGACGCCGCTCGTCTTTGCAATGTCCCCCAACTCCGGCAGAGGGGGACAGACTCGGCAACTGGTTGACTAAGGAGCAGGCGAAGGAGCTGTTGCAAGTACCTGGCCTGAGTGTCGCCGGTCTTACCCGCACCCCTGCGTTGGTGCGGCGCTTCACGGAAGCCCCTTCCATGCTGGCAGGCGTGGCCTCCACCACCAAGGCATTAAAGACTGCCAAGTCGGTCAAGAGAGTGGCTCCGCCCGTAGTCTCGCCGCAGACACCGAAACCGGCGCGCAAACCCCGTAAGGACGCCCGTACCCGACGTCTCTCCAGGGCTTCCAAGCCTGCCGAAGTGTCAGGCGCCTTTGCCAAGCGTGTGCCCAGCGGCAAGGTGGTCTTCGATCCGGGAAGGCCAGTCGAAACGCAGCCGACCGAGCCCGCTGGCAAGGCAGAGCAGGAAAGCGCAGCGCCCACAGAACTGAACCCTGTCGACCTCGAGGCGCAAAGCCGTCAGCTGGCACCCCGCGGGCGACGGGAAGCTAGGTTGTAGTGCCGACTCGATCGGCCTCGCGCAGACGATCGAACATCCCCGTAGCTCCTCATCGCCAACGGCCGGGGCCGACGCGGGTTCGATGGCGGCGGCGAAGCGGTCGAGGTCATTCTGCATCACCATCGCCAGGGCGAGCAGGCTTTCGAGCATGCCGACCGCGGTGGCGGCCCGGATCTCAAGCCGGCCGGTTTCAAGCGTGATGTTGGCTGGCAGATCGGGCAGTCTGGCCCGGCGGAGGTCTTCGGGCAAGCTCACGCGCAGGGTCTTCGGTCGAGGCGCTGGCTCAGCCTCGAGCACGCGCTGCCGCAAGGCCTCCTCTACGGAGGGGGCCGCGATCATCTCGTCCAGAAAGGCCAGCAACGCCGGCCGCTCGACGAAGTGGGCATCACCTACGACCTCGACCTGGCTGACGGCCTTCATCAAGGTCTGGGCCGAGGCCCGGCTTAAGCCGAAGAGCTCTTCGATGTCGACGCGGCTCCAGGTTTCGGTGCGAGCGCGGGCCGCGCGTTGACGGATGGGGTGGAGGTCGCGGGACCACTTCACGGGACGGGCCATGGGCGAAACACCTCCAAAAACGGGTAGTTTCAGCCTACCGGGATTACTGGCACACCTGCTGATAACGGGTACACGTGCGGGCACGGGCTGACCCCTGAGACGAGGGAATTCTCAGGGGTTAGCCGGGGTAAAATCCTGCCATGGGCCAAACGGGGCAGCCGGAGTAGGAAACGATGGACAGGGAACGGGCAATCGGCACCTTTGCCGTGGCTGCCACCTCGGAGCGGACCTTGGCGCCGGCTTCCTCCGCCCTTCCAGTCTCGTCTGCGGCCGGACGAGGGCACCGGGAACAGCTGGCCGCCGAAGCCCAAGCTTTCGCTCGCGCGGCAAAGGCCCCGTCCACGCTCCGGGCCTATGCCTCGGACTGGCGGCACTTCGTGGACTGGTGTGCGAAACAGGATCTTGCGGCCCTGCCGGCCAGCCCTGAAACCGTGGTTCTCTACATTGCTGCTCTGGCCCGTACCCACCGGCCAGCCACCATCACGCGCCGCCTACCGCCATCAGCAAGGCGCACCAGGCTGAAAAGCTCCCCACGCCAGCCACGGTCGCGGAACTTGCCGTGGGGGAAACCCTCAAAGGCATTCGGCGCCGCCTGGGGACCGCCCAGAAGGCCAAGACGCCGCTTCTCACCGCGGATCTGCTCCAGGTGCTGGCCCACCTCAGCCCGGATCTTGCGGGAACGCGCGACCGGGCGCTGTTGCTGGTGGGCTATGCGGGAGCCTTCCGACGCTCCGAGCTTGCCGGGCTTGCCGTTCAGGACCTCGCCTGGGTGGAGGAAGGGGCCGTGCTTACCCTCGCCCGGTCCAAAACCGATCAGCAAGGGCAGGGGAGGCAGGTGGCCATTCCTCATGGCGCGCACGCGGCGACCTGCCCAGTGCGTGCCCTGCGCCGCTGGATCGAACAGGCCGCCCTTACGGAAGGACCGCTGTTCCGGCCGGTCGACCGGCATGGCCAGCTGCGCGCCGGCCGGTTGCACGCCGATGCGGTCGGAGCGATCGTGAAGCGGGCTCTGGGGAGAGCGGGGTTCGCGGTGGAACAGTATGGCGGGCACTCGTTGCGGGCAGGCTTTGCAACCCAGGCTGCCCGCAACGGCGCTACGGCCTTTGACATCATGCGACAAACCGGGCACCGCTCCGTCCAGACCGTCTCCCGCTACGTCCGCGAAGCGCAGCTCTTCCGCGATGCGCCAGCAGGCAAGCTGGGGCTATGAACACCCCCAAGCACCAGGAACTGACCTGTACACATCAGATCGCTCCCTTGCTGTTCCACGGATTAGGGCCGAGTCCATTGCACCCTGCCGCGCGGTGGAGATTGAGAGAATAGCTTAGGAAATCGCCGCTTGCTGTGGCTCTCACGCAAGATCTCGGGGCCGAACGTTCCGCAGCTGAAAGCCATACCCTGAACGTTGGCACAAGATGCTGCTCACGCTCGTGGAGGATTGCTTTCGTCTGAGGTGGCACTACGAGACGGGGCAGATAAAGTCGAGCGGCCAGCCCACTAGTCGATGGGGGCTGGCCGGTTGGTGGACGATAGATAGCGTTGCAACGCCATCGTCTGATACGGACTCTTGGAATCTTGTCGGCGAGGCTGTTGCCGACAAGATTCCATGTTCTCAGTCCTCTACCGATTCCTGTTCTCATAGCGAATTTGCTGCTTGAGCCCAACTGCTGCGTTGCGTTGTGGGAGCTACTGCCCGTACACCATGAGCTCCCCGACTGAGATGAAGTAAGCACCGCCGCCCGGAGCGCCGTCGATACGGATGGCATCGCCGGCGATAGGGGTGAAGGTAAGCGTGTAGGTTTCGTAGTTGACGTTGTCGTTTGGGGGATACGTGGGTGTTGACATTAGGTTGGGCACGTTGATCCACACGCCATTCTGCCGCACCTGCACGTTGAGAGTATTGAACCAGCCGCCATCGACGAAGTTTTTGCCCTCCTGGAAGACGACTTTGGTGAAGGTTTGGGGTGAGGCGTATTGGTAGCCGATCCAGTCCTCGGCTGCGTACGCTCCGCCGTGGTAGGTGTCATATTGCCGCTGTGAATCGGTGTTGCCGACGGGCGGCATATCCCCATCCCGGATCACCTCAAGATTGTGATTACCGGTGCCTGTCGGGGCGGCAATGTTCGCGATGATCGATCCCGTCTGTGTCAGGTTCGGCACGGTAGCTTGATTGATCGTGAAGGTCAGTGAGGGAGAGGTGCCCGCAACGCCGTTGGAAACCGTAACATGGGCCGTTCCGACAGCAGCTACGTCCGCAGCCGGAACGGAGGCCACCAGTTGCGTCGCGCTCACATAGGCCGTGGAAAGGTTGGTTCCATTCCACTGCACTACCGAGGATGTGCTGAAGTTCGTACCATTTACCGTGAGTTTGAATGGGGAATCGCCGTTATTTGCGGATGTGGGCGACATAGAGGAAAGGGTTGGTACGGTCGACGTTGCTGCCGCCCCGTAGACCATGAGTTCGCCCACAGAGATGAAGTACGCTCCCCCACCCGGAGGTCCGTCGATCCGGATGGCATCGCCTGTGACCGGCGTGAAGGTCAGGGTATAGGTCTCATAATTGATATTGTCGTTCGCGGGATACACGGGCGTGGACACAAGACCTGCGACGCTAACCCATGTCCCATTCTGCCGAACCTGCACGCGGAGGTTGTTAAACCAACCGCCGTCCACGAAGTTTTTGCCCTCTTGGAAGACGACCTTCGCGAAGGTTTGGGGGCCGGCGTACTGGTAGCCAATCCAGTCCTCCGCAGCGTACGCGCCGCCGTGATAGGTATCGTACTGCCGGGAAGAGTCGGTGTTTCCGACTGGAGGCATATCGCCATCCCGAATGATTTCGAGATTGCGACTACCGCCACCCGTGGGCGCCGTGATGTTGGCGATGATGGAGCCGATTTGGGTTAGGTTCGGCACAGAGGCCTGGTTTACTGTGAAGTTGAGATTGGAGGAGGTTGCCCCAACGCCGTTCGACACACTGACTTGGGCGGTGCCGGCCGAAGCGACATCGACTGCGGGTACGGAGGCGAGCAGTTTCGTCCCGCTCACAAATTGAGTGGGCAGCGGCGTGCCGTTCCATTGCACCATCGACGCCGTGCTGAAATTCGTGCCGTTTACCGTGAGTTGGAAGGGGGAGTCGCCGTTATTGGCGGTGGTGGGCGACATGGACGTGAGAGTCGGCAGAGTTGTCGCCGGTCCGAAGATCTGCAACTCGGCCACGGAGGTGAAGTACGAAGTGGCTCCTGGGGCGCCGTCGATACGGATGCCGTTGCCGGTGATGGGAGGGAAGGTGAAGGTGTACGTTTCGAAGTTAATACTGTCGTTGGGGGGATAAGCGGGCGTGACAACCGCGTTCGGTACGTTAACCCACGTGCCGTTCTGGAGCACCTGAACGTTCAGGGTACTGAAGTAGCCGCCGTCGACGAAGTTCATCCCCTCCTGGAAGACAACTTTGGCGAAGGTTTGCGGAGCGGCATACTGGTAGCCAATCCAGTCCTCACTGGCGAAGCCGCCGCCGCTGTAGGTGTCGTATTGGCGCTTGGGATCGGCAGTACCGACCGGGGGCATGTCGCCGTCGCGGATCACCTCGAGGCTGCGGTTGCCGGTGCCGCCGGGTGATGTGATTCTTGCGATGATGGATCCCGTTTGCGTCAGATTCGGCACGGCCGGCTGGTTAATGGTGAAGGTAAGGCCCTGTGACGAGCCGCCCCCAGGGCCGGGCGTGATGACGCTGATCTGCCCCGTTCCCAAGGCTGCTAGGTCGCTGGCGAGGAGCTTGATCGCAACCTGGTTCGCACTGATGAAGGTGGTGCTGCGCGGCTGCCCATTCCACTCCGCTATGGAGACGTCACTGAAGTTCGCACCGCTGATCGTGACCGTTGTAGGCGGGTCGCCTTGAAAGCCGCTGACCGGGCTGAGGGCTGAGACCGAGGGCGCTGGATATGTAGCCGTAGCCAGGCCCAGATGAACCACCGAGGCGACAGAGGGTACGCCGTGGTTGAGGACGAACAGCATGTAGTACCCGGCCGGCAACGTAGGGTCGTTGGGCGAGGTGATAACGATGCCGCCGCTCGTGGCGGTGATGCTGCTTGAGCTATAAAACGCTTGGCTCATGCTGAGGCCGTGGGTGTTGGAAGGCAGCCGCACCCAGGAGACGGAGGAGATGTTGGCCGCATCGGGTGTGCCCACAAAAAACTGCTGGCCGTTGGCTACGTTGGCAGGCGCAGAGGTGATGGTCGGCCGCGGACCAGCGAAGAGGTAGGGCGGCGAGAAGTACTCGATCTGCGTGTAGCCGTTGCCGCCCGTGTTGATGATGCGGCCATCCGGCAGCAGCATCGCGATCGAGTGGTACAGGCGCGGTACGGTGGCGCTGGCGAGTGTTGTCCACTGCCCTGTGGCGGGATCCCACTCCTCAGCGGCATACACCGCCGCATTCGGGTCCGCGTCGCTGAAGCCCGGGCCGCTGGTTCCACCGGTCACCAGCACCTTGCCGTCCGGCAGCATGGTCGCATTCAGCTGTCGGCGAGCAAAGGCCATCGGAGCAGTGGCTTGCCAGGCGGGCGTTGCCGCATTTAGGTCGATGGTCTCGGCCGTATTGGTTGCGGGGTCGCTGCCGCCCGTCACCAGCACCTTGCCCGGCTGATACATCACCATGCCGTCGTAGTCGCGAATGCCTTGAAAGGGGTGGTCTGCGACCGGGGTCCATGCGCCTGTTCCGGTGGTGTCAAGGTAGCGCGTGGTAACTGACGGGCCAGACACAAAGACCTTGCCGTTCGGCGCCAAGGACATCGTGGGGTAGAGTCCGCTTTGCAGCTGCGCACTGGTCAAGCTGCGCCATGTTCCGGTTGCGGCCTGCCACACCTGTGGCAGCGGGTTATTGCCCGTGGAAAGATCCACGTCGCCGGAGATGACCACCACATCGCCGTTCGGCAGCACCTGGTCAGTCGGGTACCAGCGGCCCAGATTCATGTTCTGCTGCCGAATCCAGACGTTGTTGACGGGGTCGTAGATCGAAGCGGAGGACAGGCCGACGTTATTGCTGATGTGGCCGCCGGCGACAAACAAACGGCCGTCCGGCAACAGGCTATGACCGCTGCAGAACACGTCGTAGCCGGGCAGCGCCAATTGCGTCACAATGCCGGTCGCAGGGTCGAAGAGGTGCGGGTCATTGCCGCTGATGCCGTCATCGCCGGGCCACATCATCAGCTTGCCCGTGGGCAGTTCATGCAGGTGTACGGGAAAGAACGGCAGGTTGGGGCCCGTTTGCCACTGGCCCTGCGTGGATTGTTGCGCTAGGGCAGGCGCACAGAGCGCGCCGGCCACCGCGAGGGAGGTCAAGAGTCGGAGCTTCATACTATCCTCAAAAACTTCGGTTACTTCTTGGGGGTCAGCAGGACGATTTGGCGAGGGAGCTCGTGCTCTTCAAGATCCGAGGTATCGCTCGAAGGCAGATCGCTCACTTTGATTGCGATCGCGAGAATTTGGCCCTGCTTGTTGATGCTGACAGCATCGACCAGAATGAGCGTGGAGTCATTGCTCAAGGTGTTCAGGTCGAGCATGCCGGTCTGTGCGGTCCAGAAGAACGCTCGATTGCCATTGGTTGAATCCGAGGTGCCGACGACCAAGCCAGTGCTGTCGATATCACGAGCACGACTGACAGAACCGCCCGGAAGGGCACCTAGATCCTGGGGAACGGTGCTGCCCGCCGGCCACAGCACAGCGCGCATGCGGACCACATTGGGATCGTATGCCGTGGCGGAGCCGACAACGTCACCGGCATCGTTCAGGCTTTCTGCCTGACTACTGGTATAGGTGGCGAGATTGTTGAGCGCGATGATGTTGCCCTTGGCAGGCCACAGCACAGCTACCTTGTCGGCCTCACCGGCGTACCCCACGATGTCGCCTTTGAGATTGATGTCCAAAGCTTTCGTTGTGGTGTACCCGGGCAGGCTGGGCAGAGGGGTAAGGTCACCCTGACGCGTCCACCACACCGCTTGTACCCCGTTGGGTCCCGTAGAGATGCCGACAGATTCCCCTTGCTGGTTGATGCCGTACGCGGCACCGCCATTGTCGCCAGAAAGCAGGGGTAACAACTGAAAGGCTGTATGGCGCACCGAGCGGAAAGGAAGCACGGAGCTTGGGCCATTGATCAAGCCGGCCGTTTCGCCAATGTCGTTGATGGCGTAGGCTGCGCTAAAGTCGGTCGCCTGCTCATTGGTAATCTCGTCAAAGCCCCCCGTTGCGGAAACGATAAAGGCAGCGGCAGCCTGGGTCGCTTTGCCGTTCTTGTAGCTTCCGGCGGCTTCCCCGTTCGCGTTGACACGGCGCACAACGGTGCTGGAGCCGGGGTTATTGAGAGTGCCGAGTGTGGATACCGTGAATGTTGGAGCCGTGGTTGCGTTCTTGCCAGAGCTAGCGCCGATGCTCGTTGTAGCAAGCAGAAAGGCGCCAATGACCGCAAACTGCATCGTGCGGCGACGCAGAACAAGAGAAGCGGTGGAAGACATAAATATATTCACCTGAGTACAAGAGTCCCCTACCATGGAGATAGTCTTTCCACGAGCATGGGATTGTAAGTTGGGAGACTGTGGGAGCGTTGGTGTAGAACTTAGAAAGTACTCCAGCGTAGTGCAGAACAAGCGTTACTAAAGTCGCTTCTTCTTTCGTGGAGTTCTTGTGTGAAGCCCAACGCTACGGGAACGCGTGTCCGGCCGCAATCGTGCAAAGCCCGAAAGGCGTATCCCAAAGTCTGGGACAGAGATTATCGATTGTTCATCTCCAAATACGATGGGTACCGGCCCTCAATGGAACCCCCGGGGCATGCCAATAACGCTGTTGCGCATTCGGATCGATACCTGCAACGCACAGCGCGAACACTGATGAACACATCATAAAGGACATACGGCTGCGCCTGGGGGCAAAAAGTTGCCGTAGTTCGCTTTTAGCCGTCATTTTCTACTAACGAACTTGCTGAAATAGGATTTGTCGACGCGCTTTTGCTAGGGAGGTCAGTCGGGCCAAGCCCAAGGTCCCATGATCTGCTCGTCGCCGGCCCTCCGGATGTTCGCGCTCATGCAAGACCCGAATGCACCTTGTGGCGCTGGGCGCAGCGGGCAGGAGTCGTCTTGCCCAGGTCGATGCCAATCGACTGTATCTGCATGCCGATGATCCCTCTGTCACAGCTTGCTCCCAGCTCCCCTCAGCGGGGAATGAGAAGCAAGCGGCGGACCACCTCGTTAACGCGCACGGTACAATCAAGACTGCTTTGTTTTGCTGACCAGTGGCTGCGCTCTGTAAGCGTGCAGCGGAACCGAGGAACCCAGTGCGTGTGCTGTATGTTGATCACACCGCAAAGCTCGGTGGCGGCGAGATTGCGCTGTTGAACCTTGTTCGCTTTCTCGATCGTACGCAGATCGAGCCAATTGTGCTTTTGTTTGAGGACGGAGCGCTTGTTACGCGCCTGAGGCCCATGGCGGAAGTGCATGTCCTTACGCTCCCCTCTGCTGTCTCTGCCGCGCGAAAGGACGCGCTCGGCTGGCGATCCGTTCTCAAACTCAAGGCGGTGTGGATCACGCTTCGTCATGCATTGCGGGTGGCGCGCTTGGCCCGCTTCCTGAAGGTCGATCTGATACACGCAAACTCGTTAAAAGCGGATCTGATTGCAGGCTTGGCCGGACGCTTGGCCGGCATACCCGTGATTTGGCATGTGCGCGACAGAGTCGATGCAGACTACCTCCCGAAGCCGGTGGTACGCGTCTTCCGGTTCTTGTGCAGAATGATCCCCCAGTACGTCATTGCGAATTCTGCGGCTACGCTCTCCACCCTTGCCCTGAACGGTGCCCCAGGAACGTCCATGAATACCACACGCCTTGGCTCCGGGACGTCTCTGATCCCAGGGATGGACGCCATTCCGGGCAAGCGCTATGCGGTGGTTCATGACGGCTGCGAGTTAAGACCATTGTCGGCCGCCATGGTCTCGGCCACGCGCGCACCGTGCATCGGTTTGGTGGGCAGAATCAGTCCATGGAAAGGACAGCATGTTTTTTTGAAGGCGGCGGCCCAAGTTCTGCAGCATTATCCAGAGGCAAGATTCGAGTTGATCGGCGCGGCCCTGTTCTCCGAGCGTGACTACGAAGGGAATTTGCACGAGCTTTGTCGAACGTTGCAGATCGAGCATGCCGTGACCTTTGCCGGTTTCATCGATGACGTTTCAGGCAGGATCGCAGAACTTGATATTCTCGTACACGCCTCCACCACGGGCGAGCCGTTTGGGCAGGTGATCATTGAGGGAATGGCAGAGGCCAAACCTGTTATCGCCACCAACGGTGGTGGTGTTCCGGAGATCGTTGTGGACGGCGTCACGGGGCTGCTCGTACCGATGGGGGATGAGGTACGCATGGCGAACGCAATTAACTATTTGCTTGAACATGCGGACGTCGCCAGAGACATGGGGCGGCGCGGACGGGAGCGCGTGATGCAGCAGTTCACGATTCAACGGACCGCTCGCGTCATCGAAGGCGTCTACCAGCAACTCATTTCGAACTCTGATTGGATCGAAACCCAGACATGGACCGCAACGGAAGAAAGTCGCCTGTGACCCCTCCCCCCACGTTGTACTCATCCCCGCTCCGGAGACCGCACGCCTGGTTTCAGCAGGGCAGCCAGAGCATCGTATTTGCTTGCCTTCTGCACATTCCGTTCGCTCATGCGCAGACGTCGGATCCAGCGAATTTTGTGCCGTTACCGGATCCGGGGTACGGTCTCTACTACCACGATGCAGAGGGCGCTCCCAACGCGGCGACACGCTGGGGATATCACGATGGCTGGATCGAAGGAAGGCATGATCGCAACCATGGCGAGATCGCAAGTGCGCAGGGGAAGGGGTCCTACGCCACGCCCCCAGAACACGGTGGTTATGCCGGCATGACCCGCGATCAATATGAGAAGCTCTATCGCATGGCATACCTGCACGGCTACGAGCATGGGTCGCGCCTTTAGCCGACACGTTACGACCGGGCGGTTTGATCGGTAGCCAGCCGACGAGATTGAAAGCTTATGTTTAGTTCGCCCGGCGAAACGCCTCTAGGTCGCCCTGCTTGCCTACTGATCGATAGTGTTGCCACTCGTGAGCAAACTCGGGATCGCGCGTGAACCAGTTCACCACGGTGTCATAGTGTTCGCGCTTCAAGGAGGGGCACAACTCCGGGCCACACTGGTCCACAACGACTATCACAGGCCTCCAGCGTACCAGGTCTTCGGCCATCGTATGGCGTTGTAGGTTCGATAGCTGCTCGATCTCCGCAGGGGGCATCGTCGGATGATGCAAACGGTTTTGTGGGTCCTGGCCAAGGATGATCGCCGGCAACATCCAGAAGTAGTTCACCCGTTGTCCGAGTACCTTGTGCTGATCCAGAATGAGCGGCATATCCCAGGGTTCCGTGGCGATGTAGGAGACCGCCGAGCCCTCGGGATAAGGTGCCCAGAACTGTGCCAAGATACGCTTTTTTTCGCTGAAGTAGCCGGGGCGGGGACGCATGTGCCATCCAAAAAAACCGGAAAGCAAAAGGCAACCAAGAGCTGCCGCCCACGCGGGTACAATCCTCTCCCCTCTGCTATCCGGGGCGGCCCGCTCGGTCCCGGCCCAAGACTCCAGAAAACCAATCAGGGCTGTGGCGATGAAGAGCACCGTCAACAATCCCGCCGGAATCAGCTGATAGCTCCATCCCTTATGTTGCTGCACATAAGCGAGCAAGCTCCCCGTGGCTGAGAGCCCCAGGACGAGACCCAAGGTGGCGAAGCCAAGACGCTGGCGCAATGCCAAGAATGCGATCCAGCAGACAATCAGCCCTGTGGCGACCGGCGCCGCCTGCTTGAGCACGGCGCCCAGCGTTCCGTTCAGCCCCCAATACGCCATGCGAAGCTCCGGAACGACTTCCTGAAAATATGTCCGCCCAAAGGCGTACACGGACGCAACATAAAGCATCAGCGTTAGCGCAAAGGCAACGGTGGCCGGGTTAAGCAAACTGCGCGGCTTGCGCAACCAGATCAGAATCAACAGCTCTACCGCGATCACGTCCAGCACATGCTGCGGCTTGATGCAAACAGCAATACCGGCCGCACTGCCAATCAAAAGGCTGTGAATGACACCCGTTGTCTGCTCGCGAAGGCGGGCGGCCGCGAGCACGAGGTACGGCAGAAGCAGGAGCACAAGAAGCTGTTCGCGTTGTCCGAGCGAGTCCTTCTGGATCAGCCAGAAACTTGTCACCGTTTGCGTAAGCGCGAACAGCCAAAGCGAAAGAGCGCTCGGGCGAAAGAAGCGCGTCAGCAGTGTATTGGTCCAGAGCAGGCTAACTAAGGCTGAGAGGTCAAAGAAGAGCCGAAACCCATTCAGAATCCCAAGGTGAAAGAGGTTGCCCAAGAGCACAGGAATGCATGAAAACCACACGATAAAGGGTGGATTGACCTCCACAAGCTCAGGGCCGTTCAGCTGAACTCCATGAAGCACAAGGTCGGCCGCGTAGACGCACCAGGATTGGTCGTGTCCCACGTGACGCAAAAAGATATTGTCCAGACCAAGCCCCAAGAGCAGACCGGTGACGCTGGCTACCAGAAGAACGGCAAGCGAGCTGAACAGCACTCCGCGTCCTGTAATCAGAATGGTATCTCCTTCGTTTGGAGCGCAGGCGCCCGCTAGCTCGTGGGGTAGAACGTCAGGTCCAAATCGCTCACCACGGTCCTTTGCCGGTCCAGGCCGTCGCCCGCCGTGACGTATACATAGCTTAAGGGCGGCAACGCAACGGCGCCCGAGAAGATCTGAGCCCCATCCATCGTGACGTTCATGGTTCCATTTAAAACGGTGACAACATACTGGTGGCTGATGGTGAGTCCAGCCTGCGCAATGACCGGGATATTGCTGTTCGAATAGAGAAAAGGGTTTTCCCAAAGTTTGGCTTCTCCCCGTGTGATGCCGAAGTAGGGCACGGGAGGCTCTCCCTGGGAGCGGTAATCATCCAAAAACAGCACAACTCCTGGGATGCTTTGAGCGCCCAAGCCGCCCCCGGCGTAACCCAAGCTGCTGATGGTTGCCCCCAAAGCGGGATCCCCAAAGACCACGGCGAAGCCGTCTCCCGGAACAGGATCGGCGTCACTAATCGTAATCGTGAATCTCAAGTGCAAATCGCCAGTAGCCGCGAGGTCTGGCCAGACCACTCCGCCTTGCTGAAAAATGGCTGGCGCCGGCGGATGCAGCTGCACCGTGTTGCAGGCCGCTCCGCGCGTGGCATTCCCAAGAAGCACCAAGCGAGTATCGCACTCTGTGGCGTGGGTGACGGGGTAGCCGATGAACCCGCACCCAGCCGGCACCAGTAAACTTCCAACGAGCAACGTTAATGCCCACACCGACCTGCAGCTGTGGTGCCTTTGTTTCATCGTTCGGCCTATATGACGAGCTAGGTGCTTGACCAACATTGTTTCATAGTTGCGGGGAGAGTTTGTACAAAATGAGCTTTTTCCGCAAGCAATCTGCTGCCGAGCTTAACCGATACTGCTGGGCTGGGCTGGCCTTTCCCAACACGCGCCGGGGCAGATGTTCACACACGAGCACTTGGCCTTGCGGTGTTTGCCGGGACACACTCAACGGCAGCTATCACCTGAGCAGTTCACCGTGGTCAATGGCGAAGTGTTCGTGTCGGATGCGCAGCACAACGTGATTGTGTACGGTCTTCTGCCCTGACGAACTCTTCTTTGATGTGCGAAGGACAGGGGGCATCATGAGTGGCCCTGTCCCTCGCACGGCAGCAACCTGACATCGCAGAATCAGATCTGCAATTTCGTGGGTTCAGAAGGCTTTGTAGACGATCTCAGGCGTAGGCACGCTGAGCACTTTGAGCAGCACGAAAATGACGGTAACCATGGCGGTGCTCCAGACAACTCTTGTGTAGCGTGACAGAACCACGGTTTTGCCCCTAAAGTCGATGGCCAGCACCTTTTCACGCAAAACCTCGTAAAGCGAGAGCAGGAGCGAAGCCAACAGGAACACAAGCAGCCAGCTGAGCACCAGAGCACCAGGTCGTAGCGCTTGCACGATGCTGGCCATCTGCCGCCAATTGGACCAAAACCAGATGAGACTGAAGGCAAAGTAAGTAAAGGTCAGTCCCCGGGCGAGTGAGTTATACAACGGCGACGTTGCAAGCTGCTTATATCGTTTCTTGCCGAGCCACTTGGCCATTTGCAGCTGATACAGCTTGCACAGGCTCACACCCGCCCCTTGCAAAAGACCGAAGGCGACGAATACCGAGGTTCGTCCGTGCCATACGCCAATCAGGAAGAAGGTGACGAAGTATGCAAATACTCCCAGATAGGGCGCGATAACTGGATTTTGAAAGCGCCTCATCAATGTGACCAGCAGAGGGCTGTACACGTAGGTCCTCAACCACATGGAAAGCGTGATGTGCCATTGACCCCAGAAGTCAAGAAAGTTCGTGGCTGTGAAGGGTCGGTTAAAGTTTTCCGGAAGCCGCAGGCGAATCCAGGTAGCGACCCCGATAACGATATCCACATATCCGGAGAAGTTGCAGTACAGGTATAGCGGATACGAGGCACCGATGATGATGCCGGAGACGACGCGTTCTTGCAAGGATTGGTGCGCGCTAGTAGGAAGGTCCGCAAGATAGCGGTTTTGCAGGCTCTGAATCAGAAATCCGAGAACGCTGATTTTCAGATACCCACGCACGATCCGCTCGATAGAATAGCCGATATCGAAGATGTCGAGCCCGCGCCAGGTCTCGTTCAATTGATCGTGGGCGTAATCCTGGTAGCGCTGGATGGGGCCGGAGATGATAGCCGTGAAGTTCAGTGTGTAGTTGAGAAAAGTGACAGGCCCGATGAAGTCGGTGATGACATCTTCACTGGTGTCAATCAGGAGATGCAGGATGCGGAACAGAACATAGGAAAGCCCCAACATGACATACAGCGACTGGAGAAACAGCGTGGAAGGGAGGAAGGTGTACTTTTTCAGCCAAAAAAACACAAGCAAAACAGCAAGGACACCAAGGGGAAGAGCCCCGCGCACCTTGCGATAGCTGAGCACGTAGCAGAGATAGCCCAGCCCCAGGAACGCTACATACGGCATCCAGGCGCTGACTGCGGTCGCGAAGGTTGCAAGAAAGCAAAGGTTTGCGATCAGCAGAACAGCCTGGCGCCAAGGTACGCGGCGTGACATGTTGTACAGGAGGGCCACCACAAGCCCAAAGCTGAGAAACTGCAAGGAAGCGGCATTCATAACTTCGAGTCCTCACAGCACGAACGCTGCATTATCTTGCCTGGCAAGCGCTAAGCACCGGGCCGGCAAGCGCGGGTAATTGCTGATCGAGTGCTGTCGCCAAAAGGCGCTGCCCCCGTGAGTCCGGATGTCCGTCCATCACGTAGAACAGTCCCATAGGCTTTGAAGACACCCGCATCGAAGGCACGCCATCGACAAAACCTATGTGGTGCTTTGCCGCTAACGCCTCCATTTTATGCGAAAAGGCGAGCGGATCGATGCCTTGGCGCGTCTGCGTATTCAGTGCCGCGGCCTGCGAAGCCAGCGGCCCAACAAACAGAACCACGGGAACGGACTGGGCCTGAGCCTTCTTCTCAATCTCTCCCATCAAGAGATCCATGTTGGCGAAGCGCTGCTGCCACTGTGGCGTGAACGGTGTGCGAAGGTAGCCCGCGTTGTCGCCGTAGAGCAGAAAAAGGTTCAGAAAGGTATCGGGATCCTGATAAAGAAAGTGCTGCAGCATGTACAGCGCCCGGCTTTCCTTGAACGGCGTAACAATATACTGCTTCAAAAACTCTTTGTGCGGTTCCGGCTGCACAATTTTCTCTTCGGGTGCATCGCGGTGAGCCAGCATTCCGGGAGAGATGTCCTTGTGCACATCGACGGCATTGACCGCGAGCAGCAACACATCGGGTTTTAAGGCGAGTGCCTCGTTCAGCCGCTCATACATATCGAGCATGCTGTACTGCGGAACCCCGAGATTCTGGAACTCGACGGGACGATGGCAACGCCGGCTCAGATCCTCGGCAGCCAGCGTCGTATACGCGTCGGCGTAAGGCGTCATGTAGCCATAACTGAAGGAACTGCCGAGCACGGCAACGCGTATGGTCTGCGGTGGTTTCAATCCGCAGGATTCGCGCGTGCGATAGCCGCAGTCGTTGTAAGTATTATGGATTAACGAGCTCTCGGCTACCCGTGTGTTCGACTCGCAATGCGCACGGAACCCCGAGCGTCGTCCTGCATGGGGGATAGCGCAAGCGTCCTCTGGGGCGTGCGGCCAGAGCGCGCGAGCGATGATCTCGCTGATGCCGAACATGCTGATGATCGTCAGCAGGCTGAGAGCCGGCAACAGCCAGAGATCCCGGCGCGGCAACCGTCGCGACTCGCTCGCAAGTTCTGTACCGGGTTTAACCGACTCGATCTGTTGCAGAGGCATATACTTCCTTTAGCGTCGTTTCCCGTGCCCTCTCGATCAGAGAGCACCGGCCAATCGGGTTCACCCTTGGCGGTAGGATGGGTGAGTGGATGCTTTTCGGATTAAAGCCCTAGACGTCGAACGGTCATAGGCAAATCGAACTGCTGGGAGCCAACCTCCATCTCCCAAAGAGTGGTGCCGTCGTCCAGGCTTTCTTTGTGCAAGAAGCCAAGTTTTTCGTAATGTTTTTCTACAAGACCGTTCCGTTCGCTCGGCACATATCGCCCGAGAAGACGCCGAAAGCCGCGCTGGCGTGCGTACTCGAGTACCTCCTGCAATACGGCTTGCTCCACCTTGCGGCCCAGCACGCGGCAGCTCATCAGCCACGTATCGAACTCTAGTGTCTGCTCGTCCAGCGGCTTGCAAACCACGACGCTAATCATGCCGTTATCGCCAAAGCTGTCCACAAGCCTGATCTGCAAGGTGAGATGGCTGGCATCGTTCTGCAATGCTTTCACCTCGGCCTCCGAGTAGCGCCTCGTGGTCAGGTTAAACTGGTTCGATTTGCTGATCAGCTGAGCAATGCGTGCGCGCCCAGTCTCATCGAAGGCTTGAAACGCGATCTCCATCTGCAGCGAACGAAGGTACGAGTCGATGTCACCGGTCGCTTGCTGCAAGGCCACACGACGGCTATTTTCTTGGTAAAACTCGGCACGCGCAAGATCTTCCGCCGAGAACCGCGTTGTTTCAAAGTAGCCTGCTGCCGCCAGCGTGCGCGCATACAGCGCAGGGTCTGGGGGAAGCTCAGGCACGGCAACCTGCGGAAGCATTTGGCGCACCAGATCGCGTTCCATGGGATTGTCGTCTAGAAAGACCATGGACTCCAAACCCAACGAAAGCGTCTCGGCGATGGCCTTGATGTTGGTCGCCTTATCGTTCCAGTTCGCTTGAAACACAGCGATGTGATCTAGCCTCAAGAGCATCTCAGGATGCTCTTGAAACGGCCGCCTCGCGACCTCATCCGTGTTCTTTGAGGAGACGGCGAGAACGATGCCACGGCTCCGCAAAGCCAGAGCCATGCGTTGCACGTCCAGAAACGCTTCGCCAGTGGCATCACCCTGCGCGATTTGGATGCCTTCCAGGCCATCATCCCCGATTACCCCACCCCACACCGTGTTGTCCAGATCCAGAATGAGGCAGCGGCGGCTCTTGCCGCGCAACGACCCCAGAATGCGGCCGGCGTGATCGCCGTACAACGGCAGAAAGACGTGCGAAAACGGGATTTTCGCCACGTTCCAGGAGGTAGCGTCATGCCACTCGGCCAAGCCTACGGTCTGGGCTAGGCCGGCAAGGTCCAGCAGCACGTCTTCCGAACCCATGATCATTTGACATAAACGTGCGTTGAAGCGCTCGATTAGCCATTGCGTCGTTCCCGGTAAGGCGCGATCCAGGCTGCCGAACAAGCTTTCCGGAGGCGGGGCAAGCGTTTGGAAGATGCATACTGCGTTGCCATTGGCACGAATGCCGTCACGAATCGCTTGCAGTTGGCCAAGACACCGCTCCACCGTGGCCTCGGCCTCTTCTGCACGGCCCGGGCAGGGGAGCAACGGATACCAACGATGATCAAGCGCAATAAGAATGGCGTCGGGATTGGAAAGGTGAAGCGTGGAGTCCGGCGCCAAGGCCTCTTGCATCACCTGACCGAAGTCGGCCCGGGTGATGTCTGCGGCAAGCCCATACCGAAGCGCGCTGCCCGCGATGGCGAGAGCAAGAAAGTCAGTTGTGGCATTGCTGAGCAGGCCTAAACGGAAATCCGTCAACGGGCGTAACGATCGCCCTAGCTTTCTTGCCTTGGCCAGCACCTGAGACAGCCGAAACAGTTGATTCTCATCGAGCCCGAACTGCGCGAGGCTCCGCAGCGCTGGGCCGATGTCCGCATCGTTATGCATAGCTTGCTTGCACGCGAGCGCAAAATCCCCTGGAGGTTTCGGCAGCCAGGCGAGCTCAGAAAGAAGAGACATATTGCTCCTGGTGATATTGGTCGGAGACGTGTGCGAATTTCCATGCACGGGGCCTGAAGTGGGAATCAGCTTAAGACTGCTTGCTTTCAATCAGGCGAATCAGATCACCAACGTTCTCCAGACCGGTGATCTCGGCGGCCGCAAACTTCACCTTAAAGGCACGCTCAATCGTTAGCATCAGGCGAACATGATTCAAGCTATCCCACTCTTCCACGTCAGCCGCCGTGAGCTCCGGGGTGGCGACCAACGTATCATCATCGAAAACCTCTTGAAGTACGCTCGTTAGTTTCTTCTGTATTTCTTCTTGCCGCACGATCCCTCACACGTGAATTCACGCCATATGACTTACCTGTTCCAACGTGGCTATGGCGTCCAGACATCGGCGTTCAGCAGGCACCTTGCTAAAGTGCAAGCGAACGAAGCCAGATACACTACCGGAGCTTTTCTCAAACCCTGCCCGGGCGTGTAACGTCGTTTGTAAAATTGTATCAGCAGTGGTTGCCAGGCGACTGCATTGGATAGGGCAGTAACGTACAACTCACAAAGAGATTACTTTAGGGTATATCGACCGATCGGATGAGCCAACATCAGGAGCAGGAGACAGCGACGAACGTGATCAACGAAGCGTTGGCACCCGTGATCGCAAATGAAGGATGGCTGCTGGATTTCGCTGTCGCCCATGCCGGTGCAGCCGGAATTTGCCAAGACTTGTCGCCCCCAAGTCTCGGCTGCTGGAACGATGCCGATTGACCAGCCCGCTCAGTGTCTTCAGGCAAGACAGAACTTCGCATTCGGGGGGTCCACCGACGTTCTGAAGCGCCACGGATGGAAGGATCTATGCGAACCGGCGCTTCACCACTCCAGCCACGCCCAGCAAACCCGTGCCGACCAGAGCGAAGCTAGAGGGTTCGGGGGTGATATTAGAGAACTGGATGCTCCCAAAATCCGTAGCGTAATGATTGTAAGGACTGCTGGAGCCTGGCGGATTCGGAGTTTGGAGTTGCGCGCCGAAGCTGGTTCCGTTGAACGCCATCGTTTCCACGACGACACCGCTGGAGTTCGTATCACCGCCGCTGGGGACGAGGAACCCTTCTAAGGCAATCACCTCATCACCCGAAATCGTGACCGAGAGAGGAAAGCTACCGTACGGGACGATAGGCACGTCCGCGAAGCTGCTGGAGAAGCTTTCGATGCCACTTGTGGATGTGTAAGAGGTTTGTCCTGGCAGGAGGTCAAGCGTGAACGAACCGGAGCCGCTAAATTCATACCCGGTCAGTGTGAATCCATAGGTCTGAGTGTCGGCGCGAGCAGCGAAGCTGGCCGGCAGGAACGCAGCGGCAGCGAAGAGAAACCCTAAACGCATGGAAAACTCCTGAGGAGAGGTGCTGCAAACTGTAGAGCTTCATCGAGAACAAAAAGAATCAGCTCAGCGATTTGTATAGTACAGCAGCGCCTCCGAAACGCCGCTTCCCCTTTTCTGACAGGAGCTCGGGTATAGGCTGATTCCTCTGAGAACGCAGTTCGCTCCGTCCAGGCCGGCGGTCCTCCGGAGCGGAACGATACAACGTCGGCGATCGTCGAGCCCGCGAAAGCCCGGACGTCCTGCCTCTGCTCTACCCTGGAAAGGAGATCCGTATCAGCGAACGAGTCAGGGGCGCGGTCACTACCAGATGCCCGAGGTACTTGCCCTACGCCCATATCAAGGAGAAGGAGGGCGATGCGTACGCGCCATCACCCGGTGGATCTGCTTCTTGAAATTGTGCCGACGTAGACGTTAACAGGATAAACGTCCCTTGTGTGCGTTCTTCCCCTCAACGTGAAAAACGATAGCTCCTTGCCGCGGTCACCGCTTACCGCAGGCAAGAAGCTAAAGGCAATACGCAATGGATCCTCATAATGCGAACTGCAGTTGCTGGCAGGCATGCCAAGCAGGTGTGTTGTAAGTCCATCAACGACACTTAAAAACTGCAATCACATTTTTGTAAGAGGACATGGTAAGCGGGAGGGAAACCTGATTGGAGGTTGAGTCTCCAGCCCAGTTCTGGAAAGCGCACCCGTTGTTCGGAACAGCGGTAACGGTCACTGTGGCGTTCGGGTAGTAATACGGCAATCCGCCCCACATCGGACCCATTGGCGAGATGCTCACGCTGCCTCCGGGTGTTCCGTAAGCATTCAGGCCATTTGCTGCGGAGTACTGCCCGGTGTACGTCGTGTTGACTGAAGGTGTGGTAACAACTTGATCCGTGGTGCCCGTGGTTCCGGAGATCCATTGTTGGAAGAGGTAGACCGTCCCTCCTTTGGACTGAGGCGACCAGCCCGAGAGAGTATGGGACTGCCCCGGTATCCAACTCAAGACCTCATTGACACCAATCGGAGCGCCATCGACGCTGATCCAACCCCCGGGTACGTTGCTGGCAAGAGTAATATTGACAGGATTGGTCGAAGTTGTAGCAGAAAGCTTCACGAGCATCAGCTTGTCTGTGACGGTCAAGGGTATGGACGTCCCTCCCTGCACGTTGCTGGCTGCAACCTTTCCGTCCTGGTTCCACTGGTAAACGGTGACTCCGTTCATCTGCTGCGTGCTTTGCAGTTGGATGGACTCCGGTGTAACCACAATGGGCGTCTGTTGATTTGGATCGAAAGAGCTTTCTTCCAGCCAAAGGGCGAGATAAAAAGTTCCATCCTGTTTCTGCATCAGCAACCGATGCAGGTTGCTATCGGCGCCGTTGAGCGTATACGGAAGGGAACCAGGTGTGAAGGAGGCGCCCTTATCAGAAAGCAGGTTAAGCAGATTGGAAACGGCGTAAAAGGCAGGCTTGTAGCTTCCATCCGACCGCATCAGGCCGAAATCCTGACCGAGATCGCTCAACAGTTCGTAAAGATATGTGCGCTTTACGCCTGCATTCCACTGCTCCAGCAGGAGCCGAGGCATGTAAACCGCACTCACCGCTTCCGGTACGCCTGCCGACGGATCGTTGGCGTACCCGGTCTCGGTCGTCATGACGGGTAGACCCGGGGAGGTGATAGCCACCTCGTCAAGGTTATAGGCAATACTTCCATAGGAGTTGCCCTGAGCATCCAATCCACCCCAGCCGACCGTCCCGGGGTTTCGGTTGCCGAAGTAATTATGCATGTTGCCGTAATCAAACTGCGTGTGCTGATTGCCCAGCGCGGGATAAGAACCTATCTGCGTAAGTGAGGGTCCAAGAATTGGGTATTGAGAGCCGTTTCCGTTGCGAACGGTGGAGGACAGCAATCCCATTGCAGCCTCCAAGGCTCCGATCCAGTTCGGGTCGCCGCTGATGTCGTATTCATTTGCGTTTTCATACCCTTCGAAGCATTGAGACATGCGCCCCGGGTATTGTTGAAAGAGGGAGGCGCTCTGGCCCACGCTGGTGCTGAAGATACTCTTAATTCCTAGCTGGCCCAACTGGTTATGCTCGTCGTAGTAGGGCTGCCATGTAGTGTCAACCACGCCGTCGCGCACATGCCGAATACCAAGCGTGGTTAACGAAGTTTCAATTAGGGGAAAGTTCGTTCCATAAAGCGTGTTTGTGTAGTGAAGATGCACGTTAATCCCAACCGAATCCACAAAGGCGTCGCTTGAAACGGCTTGTTGCGCAAGCGCTGCAACGGAAACGGTGGGAACACAAAGTACAACGGCGGTTAGGGTCTTCAAAATCGAACGCAGATTACTCTCCCTGATCAAAGTGGATGGTACATCGAAGGAAGCGAGGCGAAGGGCGCTATGCGGCGCAGCTTCTGCCTCAACTTTGGTGCAGAGTTGGATCAAAAGAAAGAGCAGCCTTATTCATGCCTCGCGGCGAAACGGCACGCCTTACCAACGGCGGGTGCCGATCCCGTTGCCCGGTTACGGGTTCCGTGTGTATTCCTCAAATACTACTGCTGCCTTGCATGTTTAGTATACCCACGCAGACAAGAAAAGGCGTCTAGACCTCTTCCAATCGCTCCGAAGCGGATCGATTGTGATGCACTGTTCACCGAACACAATGTTGTAAATGCGTACAGAATGCTTACCTGCAGCTATACGTAACCGGCTACGAGTTCCTTTAGTCACTAGTGCTCTTGGGGAACTCTCGATCCCAAAAGAGTCTGCAACATAACCCCTTCGAGTGATTCAGGTTTGATCACCAAAACAGGACACTTTGTTAAGAGGTGTCGTTCGTGACCCAAAAGCAAGTCAGGCGCATAATACTTTGTTCTACTCAATGGCAAATCTCCCCGGCAACAGCGATTGCTGGATTAGCCATATTGCTTTTCCTTTTCTGCTGCGGACGCGAAATCGAAGCGGCCACTGTTCCAACCATCAGCTACGGCAGCGGCTTCAGCGCCGGGACGATGGCCCTGAACGGCTCGGCGGCGTTGAATGGCACGCGGTTGCGGTTGACCGATGGCGGCCCGATGGAGGCAGCCAGCGCCTTTTATCCTTCGGCTGTCAATGTGCAGAACTTTACCAACGATTTCAGCTTCCAGCTCACCAATCCCTCCGCCGACGGCATCATGTTTGTGCTGCAGAACCAGGGTCCTTCGGCTCTGGGTGGCTTCGGCATCAATCTGGGCTTTGGCGGCGTGCAGAAGAGCATCGGTATCAAGTTCGATCTTTATAACAACGCAGGCGAGGGCGTGAACTCGACCGGCTTGTACCTGAACGGCGCTTCCCCGACCATGCCGGCCACGGACCTGAGCCCGAGCGGGCTGAACCTGCACAGCGGCGATGTGTTTCAGGCGCACATGAGCTACAACGGCACGACCTTGTCGGTGACCCTCACCGACAGCATGACTGGAGCCAACGCCACCCAAAGCTACACCGTGAATATCCCGGCCACCGTGGGCAGCAACACAGCCTACCCCGGCTTCACCGCAGGCACAGGCGGCCAGTCCGCTACCCAGGACATCCTTTCCTGGAGTATGACACCGGCTATCACCAGTTCCGGCACCAGCTATGGCAGCGGCTTCAGCGCCGGGACGATGGCCCTGAACGGCTCGGCGGCGTTGAATGGCACGCGGTTGCGGTTGACCGATGGCGGCCCGATGGAGGCAGCCAGCGCCTTTTATCCTTCGGCTGTCAATGTGCAGAACTTTACCAACGATTTCAGCTTCCAGCTCACCAATCCCTCCGCCGACGGCATCATGTTTGTGCTGCAGAACCAGGGTCCTTCGGCTCTGGGTGGCTTCGGCATCAATCTGGGCTTTGGCGGCGTGCAGAAGAGCATCGGTATCAAGTTCGATCTTTATAACAACGCAGGCGAGGGCGTGAACTCGACCGGCTTGTACCTGAACGGCGCTTCCCCGACCATGCCGGCCACGGACCTGAGCCCGAGCGGGCTGAACCTGCACAGCGGCGATGTGTTTCAGGCGCACATGAGCTACAACGGCACGACCTTGTCGGTGACCCTCACCGACAGCATGACTGGAGCCAACGCCACCCAAAGCTACACCGTGAATATCCCGGCCACCGTGGGCAGCAACACAGCCTACCCCGGCTTCACCGCAGGCACAGGCGGCCAGTCCGCTACCCAGGACATCCTTTCCTGGAGTATGACACCGAATACAGCCACGTCAGTGCAGGGTGTGACCTCGCTCACCGTGAGCCCCAGCACGGCAACACTGACCGCCTCCCAAGCCAGGCAGTTCACCGCAACTGTTGTAAACGCCTCGAGTGCTGCCGTGACCTGGAGTTTGAATCCGTCGGTGGGCAGCATCTCTTCAACCGGTCTCTACACGGCTCCGTCTTTGATCAGCAGTGCGCAGACGGTCACGGTCACGGTGACGAGCGGGGCGGACCAGACCAAAACCGCCAATGCAAGCATTTCGCTGGCGCCTGCGCCCGTGGTTGCGAGCAGACTGGTCTTCCTGAACCAGCCCGCGAGTGCGGTGGCCGAATCTCCGTTGAGTCCCGGAATCCAGGTTGCGTTGGAGGACGCCAATGGCAACATCGCTACCTCCATGTCCACGCCGGTGACCATAACGCTCCCAGGATCACGCGGGCTGATGGGCACCGTTACGGTGACGCCGCAAAACGGCGTTGCGACCTTCTCCGCACTCGCGGTGCGCTCTGCCGGCACCGGTTATCAATTGCAGGCGCAGAGCACCAATTTGGCTTCTGCAACAAGTCATAGCTTTACGGTCACGGCGCCCTCCGGTCTTACGCCGATTCTTGCGGATACGGCGGATTCCCTAGTCGACTCCGTGGGTATCGATGTGCATTTAGGCTATACGAATACAGCCTACGGAAACTTCCCCAGCGTAACAAGCGCGTTGCAGTTCCTCAAGGTGCGCCACATTCGAGATGGCCTGGGGGACACAACCTGGCAGCCCTACTACGACGAGCATAATCAATTAGGACAGATGGGAATCAAGAGCATTTTTCTGATTACCGTCGGACAAAGCGCCGCACTGTTCCAGGCCTATCCCGGTCGTATGGCGCAATGCTTCGAGGCCTTTGAGGGTCCCAACGAGTACGATGTGAGTGGCAATGCCAACTGGGCGACCAATCTTCAAGCCACTATGTCTCTGCTGTACTCCAGCGTGCATAGCGCATTTGGCACGCAGTACCCCATTATCGGCCCGTCGCTCACTCAGGTGAACTCTTATCCCACCTTGGGCAACCAATCTGCGCTGCTGGACTACACCAACATGCATAACTACCCCGGCGGCCGCAACCCTGGAACCCTTGGCTGGGGTGGGCCGGATGCGCAAAACAACTATTACGGCAGCATCCCGTATAACGAAGACGAGGTGTCGATCACGGCTCCCAACGCGCCTGTGATTACAACCGAAACAGGCTATACCAACAATCCGGCGCTGGTGGGCGGTTATGTGACCCAGCCGGTCGCCGCGGTGTACATGCCCCGTGTGCCGCTTGAGCAGTGGAGGGCCGGCGTGAAGCGCACCTACCTCTACGAGCTCGTCACGGACACGGAGGATTTCGGGCTGTACAACGCCGATTGGAGCCCCAAGCCCGCAGCTCCGGCCCTCGCCAACCTGCTCACCCTATTGAATGACCAGGGTGCTGCCTTCCAGCCGTCTACCCTCACCTTCTCCGTACAGGGTGGTGATGCCAACCTGCACCACCTTCTCTTCCAGAAGCGCGATGGCAGCTTTTATCTCGCGCTTTGGGAAGAGGTGCCGTCTTTCGATCCGAACCAGGGCAATCTGCTTCCGGTGACACCGGAGTCGGTCGTCCTGCACCTCGGCGGTATGGCCTCCCTTAGCGGAACACAGTGGACCAGCACGGGGCAGATCACCTCAACCAACTACGGGTCCGCGAGTTCACTGAACCTGAGCGTGTCGGATAACCTGCTGCTGATCAAGGTTGTTCCAAACTAGCTCGCTGTATACAGTGAGGCCGGCAGCTCTGGGGCTGCCGGCCCATCACACGTACGGCAGCTAAGCCCGAAGCGCATCGAAGCACCCGTGTCCCCACTTGAAGCGGACACAGCTCATGCCGAGCGGCGCGGCATATGTCGATCTCCTTCCGCGTTGCTGTTACGATTTGTTCAGATGATTCTGCCAGCTTTCGCATTGTTGACGACGATGGCCTGCTTCCCGTATCTAGGGGCGTGCGAAAAACCTGTTGCAACAGACACCATTGTGGATAGCGTCGGCGTCGACCTCCACCTGCACTACAACGACACGCCCTATGGAAATTTTCCGCTTATCAAAGGATTGCTGATAAGTCTTGGGGTTCGCCATGTGCGCGACGGCCTCGCGGATACCAAATGGCAGCCCTACTATCAAGAGTTCATCGAGCTGGGAAAGGCCGGTATCAAGGGTATTTTTCTGACCTCCCCGAACCAGACCGACGCATTTATCACTACGTGGCCGAAGCGGGTTCCAGGCGCCTTTGAAGGCTATGAGGGGCCGAACGAATATGATAACAGTGGCGACCCGCACTGGGCCGATACTCTCAAGGTATTCATGCCGCGCCTATACCGCGCCGTAAAGGCAGATCCTGACACAAGGCAATTTCCGGTCATCGGTCCATCCCTAATCCATGGAGCGGACTTTAAGGCGATTGCGCAGCTGTCGCCTGACATGGATGAGGCTAACATGCATAACTACTTCGGCGGCCGTAATCCAGGCACTCCAGGCTGGGGCGACGGTGGGTACGGTAGCATCGCGTACAACATCGACCTTACCAATGTGTGGCCGAATCACCCCATCGTAACCACGGAGACTGGCTACAATACAGGTTCGGAGGGTATTCCCGAAGAGATTGAAGGCACGTATGAGCCTCGCGTCATTCTGGAGCAGGCTTTGCATGGCGTTCGTCGTACGTACTTGTATGAGTTGATCGATGAACCGCAGCTCAAAGAGCCGAAGGAGCGCGACTTTGGCCTGGTACACGGAGACGGCTCACCCAAGCCTGCGTTTACGGCACTTAAAAACCTCCTTGGCATCCTCGCGGATCCCGGACCAGTCTTCATGCCGGCACCGCTGCCATTTTCGCTCACGGGCGGATCGAAGAACTTCCATCATCTGCTCATGGCAAGGCGAGACGGCTCCTATTATTTGGCGCTGTGGCTTGAAACGGAGGACTTTGATGTTAATCGGCGTATTAAGACACCGGCAACGCCGGAACAGGTTACCTTTCACTCCGAAAAAAGGTTCTCCTCGGCTCAGCTGATGAGCTTCCACCCCGACGGATCGATGCAGACATCGAAACTGACGCCGGGTACGGCCATTCCGCTTACAGCCACGGATTGCGTCGCGATCCTGAAACTTAAGTAGCATTCGTAGAAACATTGTGCGAAGCTGTAGGCGCAAATGACGGCTAAGAGCCGCATTCTGTGATTTTCTATTTACGCCCATTACTCCAGAATTGTAGGCTGCAAGCTGCACCGGTAAAGCCAATCAGATCGACCAAGGTGACAACATGGCAAGGTTCACGTCCGCTTTAGTTCTGTTTGGAATCTGCAGCCTGCTCCCCGCGCTCTCCCGCGCCGACACCTTTACGGTGTATGACTTGACGACGGCCGTGAACACGACGCGCAATGGCATCGATGTAAAGGGGGAGGTGCTCATCACGGACCTACGTTCAGGTTCGCCGGTGTACGAGCTTTATAACGGCTCCACGCTTCTGTCTAGCTCCACGGTGTACCCGGCCTCGTTTGTTACAGACAACGGTTTCCCTGAAGGAGGCGGCCGGAGTCTGGCCTTTGCTGTGGAAAACAGTGGCTACGAAGCCTATCAATATAACGGCCTTAACGAATTCGGGGTTTCGGGACCACCTAGCCCGCTTTACCTTTCCTATCCGGGGCCGCCTCGTGGATACGTTTCCTTCGATGGCTTTACTCCTAACGGCTACCAGGACTACATCAACTCCGTGGGCGACTTTGTGTTTGAGGATCTGGCGACTTTGGAACAGATCGAGATCGTGCACACACCAGGATCGGGAACGTCGGGTGCGGTGACACCCGAGCCTTCGAGCTTTGCCCTACTGGGCACCGGCGTCCTCGCAACGGCCACAATGCTGCGTCGGCGGAGCAAGCTGGCGTAGTCCGTCCGTTGCTGCACCAGGTAGGCAAGTTAGATCGACAAAAGGGTGACAACATGACAAGATTTACGTCCGCTTCAGTGCTGTTTGGAATCTGCAGCCTGCTCCCCGCGCTCTCCCGCGCCGACACCTTCATGGCTTATAGACTGGCACCGACAGCGAACACAATCTTTGATGGAATGGATGCAAGCGGAAATGTGCTCATTACAGATATGAACTCAGGCTCGCCGCTTTACCGGCTTTATAACGGCCCCTCGCTCCTGTCCAGCTCTACCGTTTACCCGTCGTCTTTCCTTCCGGATAATGGTTCCTATGTCTATGGCGGCGGCCGTGGGATCCGGTTCCAGATTGAGAATGGCAGTTACTTCGCAAGCTCCTCTTCATATCCACCCGGGGCCGAGTTAGCATCGGTCTATGAATTTACACCTACCGGTGAAGAGCTTGTTTACTTCGGTAACACGAGCAACCAAAATGTGGCTCTCAATTCCGTCGGCGACCTTACGTTCACAGATCTCCTCGCCGGGGTCCGAATAGAGGTCCTGGACACCCCCGGATCGGGAGCGCCGGCTGCGGTGACACCGGAGCCTTCGAGCTTTGCCCTACTGGGCACCGGTGTGCTTGCAACGGCTGCGATGCTGCGTCGGCGGTGCAAGCTGGCGTAGTCCGTCCGTTGCTGACGTGCTTGTCTAAGGAGGTGCCGGAACGAATGCGACGCGATTCGTTCAAATCCCTGGGCACCGAGGGCGCGATACATAACAGCCTGGGCCGAAGGCCCAGGAACGTCTCTGAATCTCTAGACAGCGGTTCTGTGCTTCAACTGAATCGCGGCCTCGTAAGCTTGCTCCACCTGTGCGATCACAGCCGGCCACGCATGCTGCTCTTCCACAACTTTGCGGTTGTACTCGCCCATCGATTGAGCCAAGATGGGGTTGCCAATTACGTTGAGCAGCGCTTCGGCAAGGGCGTGCGGATCTCCCACCGGTACCTTAATGCCCCCGGCGTCTGGAATGAGGTGGGCGAGGCCGCTCGCATCGGTGCCGACGACCGGACGCCCGCACGCCATGGCCTCCAGCGCCACGAGGCCAAAAGGTTCGCCGAAAGAGGGCACGCACGCGACGGTGCAACTGCGAATCAGATTCGGCAGCTTGTCACGTTCCACTCGCCCAAGAAAATGAATGCTGGAGGCAGATGTCATTGAGGCAGCCACCCGCTTGGCTTCATCCAGCCCAGAGCCGGCACCCGCCAAATGGAGTTGACACTGCGGTACTTTTTCGGAGACGGTGCGGAACGCCTCCAGCAACACGAAGATGCCTTTGGAAGCTGTGAGCTGGCCTACAAACAGGATGACCGGTTGCTCCGGGAGCGGACCCGGTGTAAATGTCTTCGTGTCGATTCCATATGGAATGACATGCGACTTATACTGCCACTTTGCCGGGTCATCCATTTTGCCCAAAGCGGCTCGCGTAGAAAGAATGATACCGCTGGCGACCTTGTGCTGGGCCTGCCAAATGGACCTTTTCACCTTCGTCCTCACGCGATCCAGCGCGCTTGGTTTCTGGAGCTCTTGGCCATTTACGAAGACGGGCCACTCGGGAACATAGGGCCCTAGTACCACGGGGTTGTCGATACCCCATAGGGCAAGACTGAGGCCGGTAACCACAGGGTTCAGCTGATGCACTACGTCAAATTTGTGCGTCTGCGAAAGACGGGCGAGCAGCTGTCTCGCACTCAAAGCGAAGCGTACCCGTGCGAGCGCGGGGAAGTTTCCTGAGCCTGTTGGCACCTTATGCAAGGTGACGTTTGCGGGATAAGCGTGACGCAGCTCGCAACCTTCAACGGCGACATCCAGCCAGTGGCCGCGGGCAGCCAGGTTCCGTATCAGGCGGTCGGCAATGAGACCATCGCCATGCGACCGGCAGTCGGTCAGCATCTCCGAAGCATGCGAGATAAAGATGCGTAAAGGCCGGGTACTCGTTTCCACTTTATACACTCGCTTGGAGCACCGGAACGGGGGAGACAGTCTTAAAGGGCGCTCTTACCTCCACCTCACCTTTCGCCTCGGAACGAGCGAGAGCGCCCATCCAAAGCCCCAGGAAAGACCACAGGATTGTGCCGCCAACGCCCGGGAAGATATTGCCCGCCACCAGCTCGGCAAGGGTAGCCAAGAATATGGCGCGATAGGCCAACTCCTGTGGTCCACGTGTGATTGCCGGTCCTCGCTGCCCTGGGAAAAAGGCACGTATCGCCAGCAGGATGCCAATGGCGTAAAGAGCCGAGCCGAAAAAACCAAGCATAAAGACAATCTGCAGAAAGGCGCTGTCCACCACGAAGCCTTTGACCTCGAAGCCCGGGCGGACGCCTAGACCTGCGAGATTGTTCAGCAGAAGCGGCGTGAGTGTCTGGTACATTGCGCTTCTATCCTGAAAGCTCTCATCTTGCTGCACGCTTTGCATGGAAGCCAGTCGCTGCTGGACAGGTTCGGCCATCTGCGGGATGTAGAAGACCGGCAACATGCAAATGGGGAGCAGGAAGAGACCGGTTAGGAGCCGGCGTAATGCTGGGCCTCGGTAAGCAGTGAGCAGAATGATAAGGCCAAGCAGCCAAGCCACCCACGCAGTGCGCACGATGCTCAACAGAAAGGACGTGTACCCTGCGGCGCCGAAGAGAAACTTAAACCGGACGCGGGTCGGAATCAGCATCAGCAGCCCCGCCAGCATCACGTTGCAGAACGGTCCAGGCCCGTTCACCGTGCTCCAAACGCGGATCTCGAAAGGTGCTGGATGACCGAAGGATGCGTTCTCCCAGCCGCCGGGGATGCCCTCGAGCCATGCGCAATCCCACGCCGGGGCCACAACGTACTGGTAAACCCCATACGTCCCGAGAATCAGAACGGCCCACAGAAAGGTCTTCTCGATACCCTTCTTGTACTGCTCGTACTCGGGCCAGTGCAGATAGAGGTGAAGCCCAAGCAGGACCGGAGTGATCCAGTACAGGAAACCAAGAATGACGTCTAGGAACGTGGCTGCTTCTTCAGCGTGGAGACGCCAGCGTACCAATCCAACCAGCACTCCGTAAAGTATGCCGGCCATACAAAGCACGAAGGGTTGCAGGCACCGTCGTGTTCCGAGATGCAACCTGAGCCGAAGTGTCAGTGCGGAGATCGATGAGACAAGAAGTGGTGTGAGCAGAATGTAGTTCTGATCCATGAACCCGAAATGCCAATCCACCAAACGGCGGACCAAAGGGGTCACAAACCAGGTCCACAAGGTGAACTGCACGTAGGCCACAGGGCGGTACAGATACAGAACAAAGCCTATAAGCGTTGCAGCGGCCGGAATCGCGATACGGACAAGCGCGGCTTGCCCGGCGACATACAGCGCGCTTATCAGCAGCAGGCCGGCTACGGGTGTGAACCACACCAGCGCAGAGGACTGCTGGGGTAGCCGAACCGGTTTGCCATAAGGGCGCGGAACGCTCTCGGTCATCTCACTCATACTGGTGCTCTTCGCGGTAGCCGGTAGCCAATGTGAGCGCCTCAGGTGAAAGGGCGGAAGGCTTTACCAGCTCTTCGCGTATTGGTGCGCCGATTTTGTCGAGAAACTCTAGGAAGCGCGCCTGAAAAACATCCACGCTGAAGTTCATGGCATGCGCGCGCAAAACCGCAGACGACCACTCCTCTTTTTCAAACTGCTGGATCGCAGCGGCGAGTGCTCCTGACTCCTGCTGGGTAAAGAACATCCCGGTGACGCCTTCTACGATGGTCTCCACGGCCCCGCCGGCGCGATAGGCGATGGTGGGCCTACCAGCGGCAGCGATCTCCAGCGGCGCCATCCCAAAATCCTCTTCGCCGGGGAAAAGAAGTGCCCGGCAACGCGAGGCATAGTACTCCACCTCTGCATCCGGCAATCGTCCGAGAAACTGCACCGTCGGCCCCGCTGTGGACTCCAACCGGGCGCGGTCCGGTCCGTCGCCAATCACCAGCAGACGTCTGCCAAGTTGCGTGCAGGCGTCCACCGCAAGATCGACTCGCTTATAGGAGACCAGACGTGCCAGCACAAGATAATAATCATCTTGCTCCTGGACGGGCCGGAAGCGGTGAATGTCGATGGGCGGATGAATGACCTGCGCGCTACGCCCATAGGCACGCTTGATGCGAGCGGCCACGGCCTTTGAATTCGCTATAAAATGGTCCGGCTGCCGCGAAGCACCTAGGTCCCACGCCCTTAACAGGCTGATCAGGCGTGGAAGAATGACCCGTTTGGCATAACCCATTGATTCGCGTTCGGAGTAGCTGTCAAAGCTCCAGGCCCAGCGCATCGGCGTATGACAGTAGCACACATGAAGCGCATTGGGACTCGTGTGTACGCCCTTCACATATCCGGAGGAGCTTGTGATAACGAGATCGTAGCGCGACAGATCAAGAGAGCCCACCGCGAAGGGGTACAGCAAAAAATACAAGCGGTAGTACTGCTTCATCCTGGGTAGACGTTGCATCCATGTAGTCTCGATGGGCAGGTCTGCCAAGCCTGGTGGCATGCGATCCGGCAGAGCCACCGTTGAGTACAACATGGCACTTGGTAAAAGCCGTACCAGTTCTTCAGTGACCTTTTCTGCGCCGCCGAGTTGGGTGAAATAGTCGTGCACGATAGCGATCTTCATAGCCCTGTATCCCCCTAGACGGCCCCATGTCTTCTAAGGACAGCGGGAACGGTTTGCGCGAGGATCTGTAGATCGAGACCAAGCGTCCATTCGTCGATATAAGAGAAGTCCAGTGCAATCCACTGGTCGAAATTTAAGGACGAGCGACCGGCTACCTGCCACCGTCCAGTGATACCAGGGCGCACACTGAAGCGACGCAGCAGTTGCGCCTCGTTGAACAAGGAGACGTCCCGCAAGCTCATGGGACGTGGTCCCACAAGCGACATGTCGCCAATTAAAACGTTCCACAACTGCGGCAGTTCATCCAACGAGGTGCTACGCAGGAATTGGCCGAGCGGTGTGACGCGCGGATCGTTACGCATTTTGAAGATGGGGCCTTGCGCCTCGTTGTGCTTCTCAAGTTCCATCATCAGGGCAGGAGCATCACGCACCATGCTGCGGAATTTGTACATGCGAAACTGCCGGCGGCCGTGCCCATACCGCAATTGAGTAAAGAAGACTGGACCGGGGCTGGTCAGTTTTACCGCAACACCAATCACAAGGAAGAGCGGAGCCAGGAGAATCAGGCCGATGGAGGCACACGTTGCGTCAAAGACCCGCTTAAGCATCTGCGCAACCTCGTGCCTTTCGTCCTGAGGATTAAGTCCGAAGAAGACGCTGGAGGCGCGCTTCATGCCGTGGGACAAACGGAACATGTCGTTTAGGCACACGACGCGTACTCCGGCTGCTTCGGAAATGGAGATAGCCTGCTGCGTCATGTCATAACAGGAGCGCATGGGCGTGGCGATGATCATTTCATCCACGATGTTGTGCAGCAGGTACTCCGATAGATCTTTCGGACCGCCCAGGAACTGTCCCGCGATATCGGGGGGCATGCTGGCGGTGCTGCGATCGTCAAAGAAACCGAGCAGGACTTTGGATCGATGATGCCGTGTTCGCAACTCCCGCCATGCCTTGCTGGCGCGGCGTCCCGTCCCGAAAATAATGACTCGCTCCGGCTCGCCGCTTTCAAGCCTGGCATATAGCTTGCAAAACAGCACGCGGCCAGCCTCATAGACGATTGCTGCGGAAAAGAAGCTCAACGCAATTGCACGTATCGACTCGCCAGGGTGCAAGTTCCGGAGGTACAACGCGAGTACGGCCGTGATGAGCCCCGTGCCGAGAAGTGTGGGAATGATCGGACGAGACATGTCCGACGAAGCACGCCTATACAGGCCCAGCCACCCTAGACACTTCATCCAGAACAGAATGAGCAGCCCACACAGGCATGCATTCAGAAGAGTAATTCGCGTTCCCAAAAAGTCAGCGAGGTCGCCCTTGGGAAGATGCCCTTGATCGGCCCAGAGCATGGCGCAGCTCACAAGTGCAAAGGCGACCAGGCCATCAACTATCTTTACCATAGACCGGAAATTTCGCGTTCTTGACACACATACCTCCTGTTTCACGTAAGGCGTTCGGCGAGCGAATGAACGGTCATGCTTTGATCTCCGCCTCTGCATTCTGGCGGAAGGGGAACAGATGAAGAAATCCATGGCCGATCAATGTGAGATCCGAACGGTCAATGAGAAGGCGCGGATGCGGCATGCCCAGAAAACGGGGAAAGCTGATCAGCACAAAAAGAAAACGTGCCGAGGTGGAAAACAGAAGGGAAAGGGCGGCGCCTTCGATACCGAAACGGGGCACAAGAAAGAACATGAGCGGCATGACCAGGGCAAGGCCAAGCGCCTGGAGAGCCGTAACGACTCCAGGGCGAGCCAAAGCCATGAAGGCTTGAGACATGACCTGAGTTGCACCCGCAAGAATGACTTCCAATACTAGGATGCGCAGCACGCTGGCTGCGGCGCGATACTCCGGGCCATATAACAGCGCGAGCAGCTTTGGGCCCGTAAACATAACTCCCAGGCCGCACGCTGTGGTGAGTAGTGTGGTCAAACGTACCGCACGACCCGTCATATCGATCACCTCCTCGGCAGAGCGCGAAACCGCCTTGGGAAAGAGCACCATCACCACAGCGGTATGGAACGCATTCAGCATGCGGGACAAGCTAAGCGCAACGACATACGTACCCATAACGGCGGGCTGAAACAAACGCACCACAAAAGCCTGGTCGATGTAGATCGACATGGTGCCGCAAAGGTCGATGCCATAGGAACGGATGCCATACGCCAGCAGCAATCGCGACGTGGTGCGGATGCTGCTAAGCTTCGGACGAAGCGAACGCTGTACGCTTTTGGCCATCAGATACAGCGAAGGCAGACCCGCCAGAGCGTAGCACCACGCTGCATTCACCGGGGTAAAGACGTGCATGAAACGGAGAACCAGCAACCCCAAAAGCGTGAGTGTAGGGGGAACGATTAACGACAGGTTAGAGGGGTTGAACTCACCTTGGCTCTCAACCGCTGCCCGACCAATCAGAAAAAAGGTCGCAATCGGCGTATTCAGCAGAAAGATGCGCGCGAAACGGATCACCTGCTTGGGGTACTGCGGCATGAAGTACGGCAATAAAAAAGCAGCCACAGCCGCGACTGCTATGGTTACCGTCAACGAAACCAGAAACGCGACCCCCGTCACCTCTGATTTCTTGTCTGGATGGCTGCGCAACTGGTAGGTCAACGCGCTTGGAATACCAAGCGTAAAAAGACTGGCCAGAAGGACGTACCAAAGGAGCATCGCACTCAGCTGACCGCGGCCCTCCGGTGCCAATGCCCGTGCTGTCAGTATGCCGGTTGCGGCGTTCAAGGCGATGATAAGAAGCTTCGCGCCTGCCGATTGCGCAAAAGCGCGCATTGTGGACGAGTTGGGACTCTTCGGAGTCATGCCTGGCGCCCTGTCTGCCCGATTACGCTGGAGCTCGCTCACGGAATTCCTTGCAATGGGTTGAGGTACATGCCCACATTTGCAGCCTGAATGTAGTGCTGCAACCTGGATATCCTGTCGCGCGGCACCAGAATCATGTCGCCCGGCTGTAGCGGCAGATCATGCTCAAGATCTGCCGTCTTATGAATACGGGTAAGGCTTAACTCCTTCACCTCAGCCAGATTGTCGTTTACCCTGCGGAAGACGATCACCTGACCGGACTTCGCGTTAGCGGTAAAGCCGCCCGCTATCAGAATGGCCGAGAGCGCCGTCATGTTGTCGCGGATCTCAATCTGGCCGGGTTTCGCTACCTCGCCGGCGACGACGACATAAGGTCTAGTAAACTCTTCCAGACTCAGGTTCAACTCGGGTTTGTTCAACTCGCCCGATTCTTTATCCACGATGAGATCATGAGCTTGCTGCACCGTCATGCCCGCGACATGCAGGTCGCCTGCTACGTTCACGCTTACATACCCATCAGGCTGAACAACCACTGTTTGGTTCAAGTCCGGCGTGAGGTGGTATTGCAGTTGCAGCGTATCCCCTGGACGAAGCAGGTATCGTGGCCGGGTACGGAGCTGGGCGTTCCCAGCGCACATGGAGCCTACGCCGAAGCAGAGAACAAGGAGATGGCTCAGGTATTTGCGTGTGTGCATGGTCAAAACCCCAAGAAGTTGTAGGCCCAGGCTGGAATGGGATAAGTGCGCTTGTTCAGGAGGTGCCCAAGGCTTTTGCCGCCTGCCTGCGCAATCATTCGCTCCAAAAACGCGATTTGGCTCTTGGTGGTCTTGTTGGCCTCGATCACCAGAAAGATTCCATCCACCAACGGGGCAAGCGCCAAGATGTCCTTGCTTTCTTTGAGAGAAGGGCAATCGATCAACACAGAGCCGTAGCGGTCTTTAAGCTGGTTCAAATAATTGGCGCGGTAGTCACGGCTGGTGCGCCAGCTGCCCCGCGTTGTCGAGACGGCTCTGGCTGAGCTGATCGATGGCTCGGCATCGGCAGTCTGTGCCAGTTCGCGGCTGTCCATCGCAATGACCCGAGAGTTCTCCTCTCCATTCAGAGCCTCCGTGAGCACCTTGGTGAGATACGTCGTCCCCGCCTGTGGATGCGCCGCCGCCAGAGCAACGGAAATGCCGCGTCCCTTGGCCGCAAGCTGCGGCTTCTGAAACACGCCATAGATGACGGCTTCAAAAGAAGAACTGTGCTGAGCTACTGTTTGCATTCGTTCACCGGAACCTTATGGGATGGACAGCCTTTACACTTGGTCGGCCTTCGTGAAGTTCTGGATGGTTGCCATTTGGGCAGGGGAAGCCGCCCCATACCGGCTGTCGGAAACAGCGTCCTTGTTTAGGCCGGTCTCGGCTTCTCCCGCCAGGAAGGGATCCCGGGGAAGTGTGGCCAGAACCGGCAGTTGCGAAGCGCGTTCGAGCTCCCGCGCGGAACCGACCGTGCTTCGTGCCGACTCGGCGAAGTACACGCCGGCGATTCCCAAAAAAAGAGCGGTTAACGAGCCAAGGGCAGCGTTCAGTAGGGGGCGCGGAGACACAGGGCGGAAGCTGGATGTCGGGGTCTCCGCGACAGCGATATTGACGAGCTTGTGCTCATCCATGGCGTCTTCCACTTGAGCCTGATCGCGCTTCTCCGAGAACAGCTCGAAGTTGCTGCGCGCCTGGTCCGCCTTCTCCTGCAGAGCATTGAAGGAGACGTCTAAACTTTGTAAAGCTGTGAGCTGATTGCGAAGGTCGTCCAGGGCCTTCGTGTTGGCGGCAACCTTGGACTGCAAACCCTTCCGCTCAATCCCACCCTCGACCATCGAGTTCTGGACCTGCTGCCAGGCCGGGTTGATGTCCGTGGTATCCTCATGCCCTTTTTGTGCCAGGGCATTGTCTAGCGAGGCCTGGGTGTCGGCGATCTTACGGTCCACCTCAACCACCAGCCGGTTCTGGGGCGTATACCGGGTCAGCAGCTCTTCACGACGGTTTTGCAGCTGCACCAGTACGGTGCGCATCTGCTCCTCGGATGTTTGATTGAAGATCGTATGCTCCTGCGTTTGTTGCCGAGGAGCAATCTGATGCGCCGCTTTTCCACTCGCCACAAAGCGCGCGTCCATCGCGGAAAGGTTTGCCTGGTCCTCGCGCAGATCGTCCTCATAGGCAGCGATCTGTTTGCTCAAAGCGGTTTCCATATCCTGCACGGAAACAAGATGATGTTCCTGCTGGAAGTCGACCAGGTCACGATTGGCCTGCTGCCAATCATTTTGGTATCGCCGCGCTTCATCTGCGAAGAAGCTTGACGTGCCGCTTGGCCGCGCCAGCTGCTTGCGATGCATCAGAAAGGCGTTGGAGAAACGTTCCAGGGTTTGCGTAGCCGCCGAGGGGGAGGAGTCCGTATACTTCACATTGATCACGGTCGATTTGCGGGCCGGCTCGATCGTGAGCCGTTTACGAAAGTCCTCTATCCGCTTCTCGTGCGCAACAAGGGAGTCTGCGGAGCGGTCCTTCGCCCGCATCGCGCTCCACCCTGGATCGGCCACAGCCCCAAGCACATCCTCGCTGCCCAGAACCTCAAGCTCTGAGTTAATCTGTTGCTCGGTAATCTCGGGCAGAGTCGGCGTGCTGTTGCGATCAGGAGTGATAACTGCATTGCTCCGATTATTCTCAAGGAGAAACTTCATCTCCGACCGGTATTGCTTTTTGGCCGTAAGTGTGAATATCGCCACAAACGCCAGAACACTTGCGCATACAGTAGCAAAGATTCGCCAGTGCCGAAAAAATCCTTCTGCGGCGGACCGCATAGGTTGATCTTCTGTTACTTGAAGCGAGGCCTCTTGCATGTATGTCACTCCTTCGGACCCACGATCCGCGCACCCAAGTGACGGCGACGAACAGATGTCGGATCACATGCAGTTAGATCAGTGAACTAAGTCAGCTGTATGCTCGTTCAACAAAAACACACAGAGATGTGCTTCTCTTCGTTCTAGGGCGCAAAGGGCCTACGCGCGGTAAGAGTAGATTGGCCAGGCTTACGTGCAAGGCGGTAAGCTGTTTCTACGAACTCTTCATCTACCGTACCGTGCGCTCTTGTGCAAAGTCAAGACGTATTGGAAAAAACGCGACGCTTGGGGTGAAATCAATATGTATACCTAAGACAGTAACTAAAGTTTAACAACGCGTACCGCGAAAGGCAGCAAAGTGAGAAGCGCCATTGAAGCCTTCGCCGGTAATCGTGAAACCATCGACCCCTCGATACTCAAAATACCTCCCACCCCATGGCTGGGAGCACATCAACCTCGCCGGCAACTATCAATGGAAGGCCAAGCAGACCGCACAAGGGCGGTCCAGTCCGGATTCGCATGCTCCAGTTCTCGGCGAGTCTTGTCGCTTTCGGCTCATACGTTTACTTCCGTGACCGATGTAAGCGTCAGTAATGTCGGCGGCGTTCCGGAGCCCGCTAGCCTGATCCACTTAATTCTGTTCTTCTGAAAACGTGCACAATGAAAATCTTAATAATCGTGCAACGCTTCCTACGCTTACAACAGCGCCGGACAGAGGACCGGAGTGTCTGGAGGTCGCAACAACGCAACCAATCAACCTGCCCTTTATACCGCCACGCCGTCTACCATGCAGCCTGGGGGGCCTCAGTCCATCACCTACGGCAACAACGTCACGGCTTGGAAGCAGTATGACAGCATGAACCGGCTGGGGGGCCAATGGGTCTGCGGCCTACCCGGCGGCTACAATTGCCCCAATGGCAGCCATTACTTTTACGGCTTCGGGACACAGCAGAGCGGAGGGAAGCTCATCGCCGACACCGATACAGTGAATGGGGACTGGTCACAGTACAACTATGACGCGGTGGGCAATCTTTCCACGGCGCAATCCTGGTACGGCAACGCCAGCAACGGCTTCGCCGCGGGCTATGACCGCTACGGCAATCGTTGGAACGAGGCGGTTTCGCACACAGCCTCGGGAACAGGGCCGAATCAGGTCCTTTCCTTTAACACCCACAACATCCAGATCCAAGGCTTCGGCTACGATGCGGCGGGCAACCTGATCAACGACACCGTGCGTACTTATCAGTACGACGCCGAAAACAATCTCATTGCCATCGATAACGGCTCCACAGCCAGCTACACCTACACCGCCCTGAACGAGCGCGACAAGGTATTTGTTTCAGGAATGGGAACCGATCGCATCGGCTTTGATATCCTGGGACGGCGGTCCACGACCTGGCAGGACGGCAACGCCTACGTCAAGCTGCATCAGTACTACAACGACCAGGGCCCGGTGGCCTTTTTCTCCAACGCCGCCGGCGTCCTCTCCTTCGAGCATCAGGACTGGCTGGGTACGGAGCGCCTGCGCACCGACAACAACGGCAGCGCCAATGTGTCCACGTTTAGCTCGCTGCCCTTCGGCGAGCCCAATCTCTCCACGGGCAACGATCTCGATGGCGCCCACTTCACCGGGATGGACGAGGATGGCACCTTCAGCGCCTCCAGCCTCGGCCTGCACCATGCCACCTTCCGCGAATACAACTCCAACCTCGGCCGATGGATGAGCCCCGATCCCTACACGGGCAGCTACGCCGCGTGGCGGCTCACAACGCGCGAGCTGTCCTTGAAACTGCGGATCAGAGATGTAGCGCAAAGGTCCAGCCCGTATGTAGTCGCGACAATCTTCTCTTGTGTGTTCGGCTGTCCGCACTTGGCAAAGCGCTCCCGCACGCCGGCTTGCACTCTTGGCGTCAAGTCTTGTTAACAGCAACGTCGCTGTTCGTTTTCTACCTGCAGAAGCTGACGTTGCCAACAGGTCTAAGCAGCTTCTACGTCACTCCAATTGTCTCGTCTACAAACTTCAAGATGTGGGTGGACATTGGCGTTGCTGGCCCAGTTCTGAGCCTACTGGCCTGGTTTAGCCGTAAACATTATGAGATCGGGATAGCGACAATTCTAGTGGTCGGCCCGCTGTTGCCGGTGATCCTTGCCCTCAGGGTCTTTGTTGAAGGGGACGCCGCACATGACCGCTACCTCTTTATTCCGTCCATGGGACTCTGTCTCTTGATGGGAATAGCTATCAGGCCGTTCTTGCAGGTTTCGAATGTGGGAAGGAATCTGGCCCTTGCAGCAGTTGCTGCTGCTGTGATCGGCTTCGCGGTGCTCACCTTAACACAGGAGGGCTACTATCGCGATGAGAAAGCGTATTTCGGTCGGGCATTGGAAGTAAATGCCAAGAACGTGCTAGTTATGGACTACTTGGGCGATTCGTATATGCGGGATGCACGAATGCGCGAAGCGCTTCAACTCTTTGAACGAGCTCACGCTGTCGCCCCCGCGGATCCGAACACCACGTACTATCTCGCACGTGGTCTTTACAACAGCAAGCAATACCTGGCTGCCGAGCCGTTGCTTGAAGACATTGCCACTGAGCCTGATCTGCCCACTCTGCGACGGTTCCTGGGAGGTATGCTCCTTGCGAAAACCGAGCTTGCTTTGCAGCGGCCTGATCGAGCGCGATCAATCTTAACTGGTCTAATTGCCGAAGACCCACTCGCGGCTGACACCCACTTTGTACTTGGTTCGATGGATGAAGTGGAAGGACACTTCGCCGATGCGCGAAGTGAATACCTGACTGAATACAAGATCTCGGGTAACGCATTGGCCGGCGAACGCGCGCTCACACTTTCGGGTCGCCTTGCAAATAGTGACGGGAACTAGTAAACCCGCCGTGCATTAACCGCGCAGGTCAGCACGGCTTTAAAATGCCTAGTCATAGCTGCGCGACCGTGTGTCTCAGCTTCTCCCGGGGATGTGTAGATTGTCGCGAGCACGGCGATCCATCAAGTACCAATAGGGTATAGTCCAGCGCAACGTTGCATCCGCGCGTTTGCTGGCGTTTCTGACGGTTTCATACTCGCTTTGCACCGGCAAATCAGGTTCTCACATACCCTGAATTGCGAGATGTGAACCTAGTGAGAACGCGAATTGCAAAATCGTTGGTTATTCGCGTTCTCGAAACCAATTCTCATAGCGCCATCCCCACACCCCAGTTCTTGGCGGTTGCTCCTGCCAACATTCAGTCGTTCTTCAGCACCTACGGTGCCACCAACGTCGGGACTGTCATCAGCAACACCACGAATGCGCAAGCAGGTGCGGCGATTAAGAGCACAACAGGACTGCTGTACAATAATCTGCCGGCAACCCTTCCCATCTTCAGCAAGGTCGCGTTCACCGCGCCGAACGACGCCGGTGGTGGTGTGCCGCAAAACACCTACAACATTGTAGGGCGCGTGGATTACAACTTAGGTTCCTTCTACTACGGGCCGGGCAACAGTCTTCCAGAGCAAATTAGAAACGGCAACGTGCTCACCGTTCCGAATAGCCCAATTGGGAAGTTGTGGAATCCACAGTACGGTACTGTCTCACCGCGCATTAGTTTCGCCTATGACCTTTTCGGCAATGGTAAAACCTCGCTTCGTGGCGGCTACGGCATCTCGTACGGCAATGTCACTTTCAATGTCATCCAAAACCCGCCGAACTACGCTGTCGTCGTGCTCCGCAGCAATACTGCGAACACTTATGCAGTGACCAATAGCAACTCGGGACCGTTGCAGGGCACAGGGCAGGTCGCGCTTCCGCCCACCAGTCTGCGGCACGTCGACCAGAACATTCGCACCGCGCAGACGCAATTCCACTCGCTTTCCATCGATCAGCAGCTTGGCCGCGGCACCCTTGTCAGCCTCAGCTATAACGGCTCACGTGGTATTAACTTATACGACATCAAGAACTACAACATTGCCGGTATGGGCAATCTGTATCTTGGCGATCCACTCGTGGACCCCAATCCCCCGGCCGGAACCAAGCCAAACAGCGCCCTCACCTACAACAACCCGCACTTTTCAAACGACAACAATCGCGGTTCCAATGGCGACAGCTACTATAATCCCGTGAACGTCCAGTTCACCACGAACGACGTGCGCCACAGCGGGCTTTCGGTGGTCGCAAACTACAATTACGCCCATTCCTTAGATGACTTGTCCTCCACCTTCTCGGAGACCGGAGCTCAGGAGAACGTAGGCGGTCTCGGCTACATGAATGCGTTTGACCCAGGACTCGATCATGGCAGCTCCGATTTCGACATAAGGCACCGTCTTGTGCTTGCGCCTATTTACCGGACTCCGTCGTTCTTCCGCGACAAAGGTAAGGCGCGGGCGCAGTTGTTCGGCGGATACGAGGTCACCGGTATTTACACCGTCCGTACGGGAACCCCGTTCACGTTTTCCGATTTTACGAACAACAACTCCGGCTATGGCCTGGTTCGCTATAATCCCGTCACGCCTAACTTCCAGCACACTTTAAGGACATCCCAGTTGGAGCCGCAAACACTGGTAACAACTACACGATCACCGGAGCCAACACGCTGCCGATCGATGTACCTTTCGGTAACCCGGCACTCCCGGTTCCTGGAACGTTTCCAGGTGGTATCTCCGATCTCGGCCCATATCCGAGTACGATGAGCGCGCGGAACGCTTTTCGTGGGCCCGGTGCGTACAATCTTACGTCTCTGTTTCGAAGACCATCCCGATACACGAGCGCCTCAACCTGGAGCTTCGTGCAGAAGGCTTTGACGTGACAAACCACCACAACTTATACATCCAGTACTCTCAGCTGGACGCAGCTAACTTCACGGCGGGTCAGGGCAGCTATGGCCCGAGCGGCACAAACCCACAGGTAATCGCATCAAAAGGTGGCGTCGGTGCCAACGGTGGTGCCAACGATGAACGCCGGTTTCCAGTTCGCCGGTAAGATCAACTTCTAACTTACCAGCAAGCACCAACAAGGGCGCCGACTGGCGCCCTTGTTGTTTGCTGCTGGTGAACCTTAGCTCAAATTGCGTAGAAACAAGTTCTCCAACCTTTCTTGCTGCCCGGAGCGGGGTTGGGGGTTGATGTTGCGCTCGATGGCCATTTCGGCTACTTGATCCAGGGTGAACTTGCCTGCCAGCAGATCCTGGGCGCGGGGGTTGCGCCAGCCGGCGTAGCGCTCCTCGAGGACCTTCCGCAATGTGCCGTCTTCCCATAGCTTGGCGGCGAGAAGGAAGGCGTGCGCACAGAGGTCGGCGCCGCCGATGTGGGCGTGAAGCAGGTCTTCCGGGTCGATGGACTGGCGGCGGATCTTTGCGTCGAAGTTCATGCCGCCCACTCCTAACCCGCCGCCGCGGATGACGTGGTACATGCTGAGCGTCATGGCGTAGAGGTCGTTAGGGAACTGGTCGGTGTCCCAGCCGAGCAGCGGATCGCCGCGATTGATGTCGAGCGAGCCAAGGACGCCGAGGTCCACGGCGGTGGCGATCTCGTGCTCGAAGCTGTGGCCGGCGAGCAGGGCGTGGTTGGCCTCGAGGTTGAGCCTCACCTCGTTTTCCAGACCATGTTTGCAGAGAAAGCCGAAGACGGTGGCGGCGTCGAAGTCGTACTGGTGGGCGGTGGGCTCTTTGGGCTTGGGCTCGAGGAGGATTTGGCCCTGGAAGCCGATCTTGTGCTTGTAATCCACGACCATCTGCAGCATGCGGGCGAACTGCGCCAACTCCTGCTTCATGTCGGTGTTGAGCAGGGTTTCGTAGCCCTCGCGACCGCCCCAAAGGACGTAGTTCGCGCCGCCAAGTTGCTGGGTAACGTCCATGCAGTGCTTGATGGTGGCGGCGGACCAGGCAAAGACTTCGGGGTTGGGACTGGTGGCGGCACCGGCCATGAAGCGTGGGTGCGAGAAGAGGTTCGCCGTACCCCAAAGGAGCTTGGCCTGAGACGACTCCTGCTTTTGCTGGAGGTAATCGGCCATGGTGTGTAGGTTGCTCAAGGTCGCGCTGAGGTCAGCGCCCTCGTGGACGATGTCGCGGTCGTGAAAGCAGTAGAAGGGCAGGTCGAGGACGCGAAGGAGATCAAACGCGGCGTCGGCCTTTTCGCGGGCGCCCGCCATTGGGTCTGGGTTAAGCATCCAGGGGCGCAGGATGGTAGGCGCGCCGAAGGGGTCACTGCCGTTCATGGCCAGCGAGTGCCAGTACGCGACTGCCAAGCGGAGGTGGTCCTTGAGCGGCTTGCCGAGGACGATCTTGTCGGCCTGGTAATAGCGATAGGCGAGGGGGTTGGTGCTGTCCGGTCCCTCATAGAGGACTGTGGGGAACTGGCTGAAGATGGTGTTGCTCACGTGAAAGGGCCTCCAGATCGGCAGTAGCGAGAATACAGGTTGGGCGTAGATCTCGTCAGAGCTGACAGGGTGTTGGGGTACGCGCTGAGCTACTCGTGGGCATTGTGGTAGGGGTGGCCAGAGAGTATGGTGAGCGCGCGGTAGATCTGCTCGGCGAGCACGACGAGAGCAAGTTCGTGGGGCAGGGTGATGGCCCCGAGGGAGAGGCGGTGCGTGGAACGCGTCCGGGACGAGGGTGACCAGCCGCTGGGGGGACCGATGGCGAAGGTCAGCTGCTGGGTGCCGCTGTCGCGCAGGCGGCCGAGGCGCTCGGCAATCGCCGGGGAGGTGAGGGTTTCGCCACGGCCGTCCAGGAGGATGAGGGCTGGCGGCGTGCGCGTTGCGCTTCGATCGAGAGCCGAAAGGAGCGCTTGCTCCGACTCGTAGGCGACGGCGTGTACGGGCGTGTACCGGTTGGCGCGCTTTAGGAAATCGTCGAACAACGCTTGTGCGGGGGCAGATTTCAGGCGCTGACGACGCGGCGTGATGTAGGCGATCTCGATGCGCATGGGGCGACACTTGCGTCAGCACTTGCCGGCCCATTGGACGTTGGTCTCTTGGGTCGCTTGCGACGAAGCTACTCTGCACCGGCTGGGGGAACCTTCTTGGCGGAACGCTTCTTGGCCGCGAGTTTCTTTCCGGCGACCTTCGCCCCCGTACCTTTCACCGCTCGTTTTCCGGTCGAGGCCTTCTTCGGTGAACTCTTCTGGACCGTTCTGGCGCCAAGCTTCTTAGCGGCGGTGGACTTCTTGGCCGGCGGGCGATGCGCTTCGATGGCCGAGGTGATGTCGGTGTTCAGTTCGGCGATGCTGAGGGTGGTGGCGGACTTCCGGAGGCGCTCGAGACCGTAGAAGGCGCGCTTTTCAGGCAAGAAGACATGGACGATGAAGTCGACGTAGTCCATCAGGATCCACTCGCCTTGCCGCCGGCCCTCAACCGAGTTGGGATAGTTGTTGAAGTCGCGCTTCAGGCGAAGCTCAATCTCGTCGGTGATGGCGACGGTTTGCCGATCGTTGGTGCCGGTGCAGATAAGGAAGTAATCGGTGAGACCGCTTTCCGCCGGATCGAGCGCGAGAATGCGGACGTCCTCGGCCTTTTTGTCTTCGCAGGCGGCGGCGGCGGCCGCAAGCATCTGGTTTACTTCAACGGACGCCATCAAGCTCCTTCACGCCCTTATCGTAGCGCAGACGAGGGCGCGTTTGGTCCGGGTGCTCATAAAAGATGGGACAGCCCGCGTCGGCTTTCGTGACACCAGGCCGTTGATCACGGAGGGGTGTCCGAATTTGGGACAAAGCGGCGTCGGTTGTACAACGAAAGGCGGCTTGGTTGCCTGAATTTGCTATCCCAGAGGGGCGCGGCTTGGGGCAGAATGGGGCTGTGACTCCGAACAACAACGTCGTAGCCTGGCAGATTCTGGATGTGGGCAGCATCTGGATGCGCGAGTTTGCGTCGGCCATGGCTCGCGTGGAGCCGGTGCTTGCGTGGTGGCCGGAGATGCGGACCTTCGGCGCTCTCGAGCGGTGGGAACGGGAAGAGACCATCCCGGAGCCGCCGTTAACGGTGCGGCGTTACCCGCTGCAGCGTGGGTATGCGCGTGCGCCCCTGCGTCAGCTGCTGCCATACCATCTTGCCTTGTTGAAGCGGATGCGGGCCCATCTCGTCGAGGAGCGGAGCACGGGCTTAATCTGTTCGACGCCGTTCTATGCGCCGGTCGCGGAACGATGGAAGGGTCCCGTGGTGTATTACGTGACGGACCTGACGGCTGGGTACGCCACACTGGACGGGGAGCAAGTAAAGGCGCTGGATCGGCGGCTGTGCAAGGCCGCTACATCCGTGTGTCCGAACTCGCGACGGCTTGCGACGTACCTGCAAGAGGAAGCCGGGTGCGCGCCGGAAAAGATCAGCGTGGTGCCGAATGCCACGCGCGAGAGCAACATCTCGCCCGCATCGCTGCTTACGCCGGGTCCATTGCCGCCGGAGGTGAGCGATCTGCAGCGTCCAATCGCCGGCGTGATGGGCAACCTGTCGGGCAATCTGGACTGGTCCTTGTTGCTGCCGGTGGTGGAGCAGACACCGTGGCTAACGTGGCTTTTTGTAGGGCCAACGGAACTGATCGAGGATGAGACACAGCGGACGGCGCGCGAGGCGGTCATGCAGAATAAGCGCGCGCACTTCGTCGGCGCGAAACCTTACGGGGAGTTGCAGCGGTTTGCGCGCGCGTTCGATGTGGCGTTACTGCCTTATCTCAAGAAAGAGCCGACGTACTCGGGCAGTTCAACGCGGTTCTATGAGCATTTGGCGGCTTGCCGGCCCATGCTGGCTACGCGCGGGTTTGCGGAGTTGCTGGAAAAGCCACCGCTGCTGGAGCTGGTAGATACGCCGCAGCAGGTGCTTGCGGCGTTGGAACGGTTGCGGGTTTTGCAGTTCCAGGACGGATTGGAAGCTGCGCGATGGGAGGCGAGCCGCAGCGGCACATGGGAGGAGCGGGTACGCATGCTGGTGGGCACACTGCGGTAGCAGCCTATTTCGAGGCTGTGGTGTGGCGGCCTGTCCAGCTAAGGATGGGCAGAAGACTAGCCGATTGGTCCGTCCAAAGGGTTACGTCCCGCTGCGTGCGGAGCGGCCGGCAGCGAGCGGCGAGAGCGGGTTGGTTGAAGAAACCGGCGTTGTCGGTGAGCAGGACCCAGGAGGCGAGAGACTCACCGCGCGCTTGGTCCGGGCCGCTGTCGATCTCGCACCCTATTAGGCGGGCGCCGGTCGGCGTGGTCTGGGCGAGGCGAGCGAGGACTGGGGCGAGGTCGAGGTATTGGTTGGAGATGTGAAATGCGAGAATGCCGCCGGGAACGAGGTGGCGGCGATACAGGTTGAGCGCCTCGTGGGTGAGCAGGTGGACGGGGATGCTGTCGCCGGAGAAGGCATCGATGACGAGGACGTTGAACCCTTGTGCCGGCTCAGCGGCAAGGGAAAGGCGTGCGTCGCCGGGGACGACGGTGATCGCGGCGGGTGTATCGCGCGTGTAGGTGAACAGGTGCTGGGCGACGTCGATGACGAGAGGGTTGATCTCGTAGAAGCGAATGCTGTCGCCGGTGCGCCCGTAGGCGGCGAGGGTACCCGCGCCGAGGCCAATGACGCCGATGCGTCGCGGGCGACCTCCGTCGCAGCAGTGGTCAAGGGCGAGGCCGACGCCGCTGTCGGGCGCGTAGTAAGTGAGCGGGGTGTGGTGGAAGTCTGTGCTGAACCACTGCATGCCGTGCTGAATGGAGCCGTTGTAAAGGGTACGCGAGAGAAACGCCTGGGGCGGCGTCTGCGTTTGCTTCACGCGAAGGGAACCGTAAAAGTTGCGGGCGCGGAAGAGGGCGTCGTGTTCGTACGTCGCGTGTAGGAAGATGAGCAGATAGCAGGCCAGAACGAGGCCCGCGCCCCAGAAGGCCCGGTGTGCCCAGCCGAGCTGCCAAACAGCGAACAGGATGACCGCAGTCGTGAGGAGAAAGCTGGCAGGCAGATCGAAGTTGCTGTCCGTGACGAGAGGGCTCAGGACGGCAACGCACAGGGTGCCGGCGGCACCGCCCGCGGCAATGTGGAGGTAGAAGCTGGTGCTCCCTGCAGCACTTTGAGGACGAAGGGCGAAGAGCTCGGCATGGCAAAACCAGGCCGCGACGAGCAGTTCTGCACCATAAAACCCGATGCTGAGGCCGACCGGGATGCTGTAGCCGGTCCCCGCGAGGAAGTAGCCGAGGGCAAAGAGCAGCACAGCCAGCATGCGAAGGACGAAGGCCCGGTAATAAAGGCGGGGCAGGTCGAAGGCAACGACGAAGCTAAGCAGGTACACGGCCAACGGCACGACCCAGAGCAGCGGGATCGAGGCAACGTCCTGGGTAAGGTGTTCGGTGACAGCGGCGAGTTGCCACGAAGCGACCGCTGGCAAGAAGAACCAGAGGAGGCGTCGGCGACCAGTGATCGGTTCATCCGTGGGGATGTCCGGCATGTGTGCGGGTGCCTGGCGCAGGCGCAAGGTCAGCGTTGCGGCGAGCAGCGCGTAGAGGACGAAGGCGCTTTTCCAGAGGGCGATTTGGGTGCTGAGCGGCAGAAAGCGCTCGAGCACAGACGGGTAGGCGAGCAGGGCGAAAAACGAAGCGAAGTTGGACAGGCCGAAGAAGCGGTACGGCACGCTGGCTTGCTCACGACGGGCGTACCAGGCCTGCAGCAGAGGCGCCGTGGTGCTGAGGGCAAAGAAAGGAAGCCCGATGGAGGTACCCAGGCGCAGAAATAATTGCACCTGCGGCGGTGCATGTGGGGCCGAATGCGCGGCAGCGGGAAACGCAAGCGACAGGCACGCGAGCAGGAGCAGACCCAGGTGGGTGCCCCAAAGGCCGGGGCGGTTTACCGAAGCCTGTGCAACAGGAACGCTGTACGCGTAGCCGAGCAGAAGCGCGAGCTGGAAGAAGGCCAGCGCCGAGATCCAGATGGCCGACGATCCGCCGAGTTGCGGAAGCAGGGCGCGGGTCGCCATCGGCTCCACGCTGAAGAGGAGAAAGGCCGAGAGCGCGATGGTGAGGCCGTAGAGAGACTTCATGAAGCGAGGCGAGGTGCTCAGTTGCAGGAGTTGCCGCACTGCGCGTCGAGCACCATGTCCAGGATGGCGCTGTAGGCGAGTTGGGAGACGTTGGCTGCGCCGTCCTTGTCGATGTAGACTTTGTGGACGACAACGAGATCGCGCGAAGGGAAGACGGTGATGAATTGACCGCCGGTGCCCATGGCGGAGTAGGCACCCTGAAAAGGGCCAGCGATGGTGTTACCGGGGTAGACCGCGCCGTCCCACACCCACCACAGCCGCCCGTAGCCCCAATGCCAGGGCAGGCCGGGGTTGCGCATCGCGGTGGGGTTGATCTCGGCAAAGGGCGTAGCGAGGGTGTGACTCCAGATGAGGAAACCTGGGTCGATCAGTTGCCGGCCGCCCCATTTGCCGTCCAGGAGCGCCAGAAGGCCGAGGCGGGCCATGTCGCGGGTGGACAGGAACATCGGGTACCCCGGATGTACAGAGGTTGCTCCCGGCGCCTTGTGCTGACGCGCGCGATCGAAGTCCTGCATGCCGAGCGGGACGGCGAGGTCGTCGCGCAGGGCGTCGTAGATGTTCTTGTGAGTTTCCTTCTCGAACAGGGTGCCCAGGGCGTTGAAGTCCCAGTTGTTGTAGAAGAAGTGGGTGCCGGGGTACTCGGAGCCGCGTTTGGGAGCGATGTTGTCCTGGTCGGCGTCGCCATTGGCGATGTATATGCCCGACCGCGACGCCAGAAGCTGCTCGAAGTTGGCGAACTGCTCCGGAGAAACAAAGGGAACCTTGTCCTGCAGGCCGAGTTCGACCACCGTTCTGTAGTTGATGTTCGGTTGGAGGTGCTCGCCTTCCGCGCCGAGCAGCAGGTTGAGCACGCTTTTGCGCACGGAGGCGACGTTGGTGGCGCGGGCGATGTCGCCGAACTCGAAGACGACCTTGCCCTTGTATACGACCATGGCCGCGGTGGTCTGGTGCGTCTTGAGCCAGGCGCGCAGGGCTTCGAGGCGCGGGCCGGAGAAGCCGGCGGCCTCCGGCGCGACCGTCTCCCAGGTGGTGCCGGGGACGACGTAGCCGTTGCTCATGGCTGTGGGTGAGGGCGCGGCGGGCGGGGCACTCTGCGCCGAGGCGAATCCCACGACACACAGGAGAGAAGCCCAACGAAGGCAGCGCATGGCCGCCAGTGTAGCAAGCCGGAGTACACTCAAGCATCGAACGCTTGGACGGCGGAGGGTGCTCTGTGGCGACAACAACCCGTGTTGACGTTGAAGCGTATCTCCATACGGTCTACGAGCCAGATGCAGAGTACATCGACGGTGAGATTGAGGAACGGCACGTGGGGGAGTACGAGCACAACCGCCTGCAGCTGGCGTTGGTGAACTGGTTTCTAAGGCGAGGGAAGCTTTGGCAGGTGCGCTCGATTCAGGAGCAGCGGACACGGTTGACCTCCGCACGTTATCGCATTCCGGACGTAAGCGTATTCCATCGCCATCTGCCCATCGAGCCGGTCTTTACGCAGCCGCAGCTGATTGCGATTGAGGTACTGTCACCGGAAGATCGCTCGGCCCGGGTTGGGGAACGCATCCTGGACTTTATCCGATTTGGTGTGCTAAATATCTGGATCTTCGACCCCCAAACACGGCACGGTTGGGATTGCTCCACCGGCGAGTGGCTGCGGTGCGAGCGGTTCGAGGTGGCTGGGACTCCAATCTACCTATCGCTGCCTGAGCTGTTTGCCGAAATCGACGCGGAGGAGGCGTGAGCACCGCCTTGGTGCTTGAGGCGGCGGAACTCGCGCCAGATGAAGTGCCCGAGGTACCAGCCGTCAATGTACTTGTAGGGGAACTCGCCGGTGGTGTAGTGGCCGCAGGGGAGGACGCGGGCGGTGTGGGGGACGTGGTGGTCGCGAAAGCCTTGCACGGAGGCGAGTGAACCGGCGCGTGGGAAGGTGAGGTCATAGGTCGCGTATACGATGAGGTTGCGGCGGTCGGCTTGGCGGCTGGTGGCCGCGAAACGATCGGCGTAGCTATTGGGGCTAATGGCGGCGAAGAGCTGCTGCACGGTGGCCTGGTCGAGGCCGGCGTGCTCGAAGGCGGAGCGGATGTGGCGGGTGCTTTGGCCTTCCCAGACGACGTCGCCGAAGCTAGTCGAGGCGTGGTTGAAGGCGCAGATCTTGAGGCGGGGGTCCATGGCAGCGGCGAGGTAGGCGTAGCAGCTGCCGAGACTGGTGCCGAGCACGCCGATCTCGGTGTAGCCCTGCGCTTCGAGCCAGTCGCAGCAGGAACGGATGTCGGCGACGGCCTGGCGGGCTGCTTGTATGGTGCGTCCGACGTTGGCGCTGACCGCGTAGTCGGAGCGCTCGAGCTCGGCGGGGCGGCGAATGTCGTGGTAGGGCTTGGAGAGGCGCAGGCTGGAGATACCCCAGCGGAGAAAGATTTCGCAGAGCGCGTTGTGCGAGAAGGCGTCAGCGTTCCATTGCGGGAGGACGATCATGGCTTGGCGTGGGGGGTGGCCGTCCGTGGCCTTGGCCTCGTACCAGCGGGCGTTGACCTGGTCGTTCTCGGGGTGGGGGGTGCGAATGGCCGAGGTG
>CAXTLD010000002.1:0-123090 GCA_964245045.1 uncultured Acidobacteriaceae bacterium
GTGGAGGGCTGGCCCAGGGGGCGGAGCTCTGGGTTCCAGACGGTGGCGGGCGCGTCATCGTAGCCGAGGGGCAGCTTGCGCGGACCGGTGCGACGCTCGTAGACGGGGGCCATGGCTTGTTGCCAGTTCCCGGCGGCTTCGGCGAGGTGAGCTTCGGTGTACTCGACCCGGACGAGCTTTTCGGCTTCTCGGAGGGTCGCCGGGGAGACTGGTGGGCCGGCGGGCGGCGCGGTGCCGAAGGCGGGCGGCGCGCCCGGTGTGGTCGTCTCGGGCGTCTGTGCAGGGGCGGCGTTCGCGTCGCCGGCGATGGCTGCACCGAGGAGGCCGAAGGTGCCGGTGGCGAGGAAGTTCCTGCGCGTGCGGTTGCGTCTGTTGGCCAACGTGTGTTCTCCGTGTCTCTGCACCATACAGGAGGCCGGGCTGCCCTGCTAGGCTGGGTTTCGGAGGGCTTTCATACCGTGCCGGTAGCGACCTTGACACTGGAGCTTGGGATCGAGCATGCGCAGTCCTTGAAAGACCGGCGGCAGGCGGTGCGGTCGTTGAAAGACAAGTTGCGCCACGGGTTCAACGTGTCCGTAGCGGAGTTGGACGAGGCGCTGGTGTGGAACCGGGCAACGCTGGGGGTGGCGGCCATTTCGGGCTCGGCGGCGTACCTGGCGGGGCAGATGCGCAAGGTGGAGGCGGCGGCGCGGCGGCTGTCCGTGGGGTTGGGGTGCGAAATCCTAGACAGCTTCGTGGAAGCGGATGTGGTGTTGCCGGAGTAGGTTTCTCAGTTTGGGACACCGCCCACCCACCCCCGGAACCTGCAAAGTCCTCATTACAAAAGAGATACGTTGGCCTGAAAAGCTAAAGTGTTCGGAGCAGAGGCTTTATAGGTTAAGGTCTTGCAAACAGGTGACTTACGGGTCGTCCCACAATCCCTGGGTGTGACGCCGAAGAGGTATGGCGTGGGCGCGCCCTTCGCTGTTCAATGGTAACAAGGAAGGGGGTAAATAGAGGCAAGGCAGCATCATGAACCCGCAGAAATGCTAAACTAACTTGTTACGACGATGCCTGAACAACGAGCCCGCCAACATCACCGCGACCGCGTCGCGAGCACCTTTCAAGAGGAGATCACCGCCATGCTGGAGGGTGAACTTTCCGATCCGCGGATTGCGCCCTGTTACGTGACCGAGGTGATCCTGGCGCCGGGCGGCAAGAGTTGCCGTGTTTTGGTGGCGGTGCATGGGGACGAAGAGGCCGAAGACGACACGCTGGCCGGTCTGACTGCAGCGCGCGCCTACATTCGGACGGAGATCCGTGATCGGATGGGGGTGCGGCATGTGCCGGAGCTGAGTTTTGGAATCGATCGGACAGAAAAGATCGGCGCCCGCATGGACGAGTTGCTGGGCCGTATTGAGAAGCAACGGAGCAAGATGCAGCGCAGGGGCGGCGGAGCCCGGCCGGAGGCGGCGCGGTAGGCGGATATGGCGAACGGATTGCAGGACGCAGCGCCGTTGGTTCTGGAGGGCCGCGACGAGGCCTTTGGGACGCTGTTGCCCCTCTTGCGCGGGCGCCAGACGTTTCTAGTGACCTCGCATGCGAGGCCGGATGGGGATGCGGTGGGGTCGGCGCTGGGCGCGATGCACCTCCTGGAGGCGATGGGCAAGCAGGCGACGGTGGCGTTCGCGGACGCAATCCCGGGGCCGTTTCAGGCGCTTCCGGGAGCCGATCGCATTGTGCAATCTCTGCCCAAGACCCCGGCCGACGTGGTGCTGGTATTGGAGTGTGATTCTGTCGCGCGCACGGGATTCCGGGAGCTACCGGGCGGCATGCTGGTGAACATCGACCACCACCACAGCGGGCTGAACTATGGCGCGGTGAACTGGATTGACCCAAAGGCGCCGGCGGTGGGCGCGATGATCTATGAGTTGGCCGTGGCGTCCGGAGCACCGCTGAGCCCGGCCCTGGCGAGCTGCCTGTATGCGGCGGTGCTGACGGACACCGTCAGCTTCACGTTGCCGAGCACGACGGCGGCGACCTTTGGCGTGGCGCGGCACCTGCTGGAGTTGGGCGCGGATGCGGCGGCGATCTCCGACTCAATTTACTTTTCGCAGCGAGAGAGCAAGCTGCGGCTCCTGGGCTCTGCGCTGCGCGGGTTGCAGGTACACGGGCCAGTAGCGTGGAGCGCGGTGACCGGGGCCGACATGACGGCCACGGGCGCGGGCGCCGAGGACTCCGAGGGCATTGTGCAGCACCTGATCGGGATGGAGGGCGTGCGGGCGGCGGCGCTGCTGCGTGAGTTGGGCGACGGCAGGTCCTTGCGGGTAAGTTTGCGAAGCAAAGGCGCGGTGAACGTGGCGCAGGTAGCCGAGACGTTTGGCGGTGGCGGACACCGCAACGCCAGTGGATGTACGGTGGCTGGGCCGGTAGCCGAGGCCGCCCGGCGCGTGGAGGAGGCGCTGCAGGCCGCGTGCCTGACGGTGCAGGCAGCGCTATGAGGCTTCCCAGACTGCAGCTCACGGACGCCGGGTAACAGATATCGATGGAAATGACGCACACCTCAACACGAGACATGGCACCGTCCGCACCACCACGCGCGACGGCTTCCCTGTTGCTGGAGTTGCGCAGGTCGCAGGTGGGCTGCTCGGTGCTGGAGTTTTTGGTGCTCCTGGTGGTGACGGCCTACTTTCTGCTGTTTGGCCTGGTTCCCTACTTTGGCGGCGATCGGTTGGGGCTGGTGGGCGCGGACGAGCCGCGGTATGCGCAAATCGCGCGCGAGATGCTGGCGGCACACTCGACCGACTGCCACGAGGTGCACGCGAAGATCATGCCGCATAGCCTGCGCCCGGCGGCCATCCACGCCAGCTATGAATGCCTGGTGGGCGGAACGGTGACGCCGATCCTGTATGGCAGGCCCTGGCTGGAAAAGCCGGCGCTCTATTACTGGCGGGCGATGGGGTTCTTCAAGGAATTTGGGGTTTCCGACTGGTCGGCGCGGCTGCCCTCGGCGACGGGCGCCGGGTTTTTGGTCATCCTGGCGTTTTTGCACCTGCGACGGTTCCGTCCGGGCGGCCACCTAGATGGGGCGCTGATTATGGCGTCCAGTGTGGCGATTGTGGGCTTTGCGCGCGGCGCCTCGACCGACATGCAGCTGGCCGCGCCCTTTTGTGTGGGGATGCTGGGTTGGTATGCCTGGTATGAGACCGGCAAGAAGTTTTGGTTGTTTGACCTGTACTTCTTTGGCGCGTTCGCTACGTTGGCCAAAGGGCCGGTAGCGCCGTTTATGGCGCTGGCCATCATTGTGGCGTTCTTGGCGTTGCGGCGGGAGCTTTCCGCGCTGCGACGCACGATCTGGATCCCCGGCGTGATCCTGTACTTTGCCATGGTGCTGCCCTGGTATATCGCCGTGCAGCGGCGCAATCCGCAGTTCTTCCGCGAGTTCTTCATTCAGCACAACCTCGAGCGATATACCACCAACATCTACCAGCACCACCAGCCGTTTTACTTTTACGGGGTCGTGCTGATTCTGGGCATGATGCCGTGGACGGCGCTGGCGCTGCGGGCGATGTGGGATGCGATCGGGACCTCAGTTGCGGAGTGGAAGGCGCGCCGGCATCCGTTGCGCTACATCGGGCACGTGCGTGCCGGGGATGCGTTTCCTGAGTTCTTGGTGCTGTGGGCGGCGTTTCCGATTGTATTTTTCTCGTTCTCCGGGTCCAAGCTGCCGGGGTATATCCTGCCGTCGATTCCGCCGCTGGCGATCCTGACGGGGGACTACCTGTTTCGGGTGCGGCGGCGTGGACTGCCGCGATGGCTGCTGCAACTACATGCGGTCATGACGGGATTTCTGGTATTTGTGCTGCTGTTGTGCCCGCAGTACATGGTGTACGAGAAGCTGGTGCCGGCGGCCCGCACCTTTGCGTGGACCGCGGCGCTGGGGGTGGCGAGCGCCGTGGCGATTGCCCAGGTGGTGCGCTGGTTTGGCGTGCAGCGGTTACGGACGGTGACCCTGGTGCCGATGGCCGGATGCCTGCTGTTTCTGCTGGGAGTGAACGGGGATCTGCTGGATCGGAACTATTCGGCGCGGCCGCTGGCGCGGGAGATTGCGACCGCGGCGCCGGGGGTGCGCGAGGTGGCGGTGCTGGATGTGCGGCGCGACTTGCGGTATGGCGTGGCGTTCTACCGGAACCAGGCGGTTGGGCAGTACCGGCTGGACGGTGTACCCGAGAGCGAACATGTGCTGGTGGTGCCGACGCGCGAGGCCCCGGCGTTGGGCCAGTGGTTGCCGGGGCGGGTCTACCAGCCATTGTTTCTGTACCCGACGCAGGGCTTGTCGGTGTACAAAGTGCTGCCGCGTGGTGGAGAATAGGCCACCATCGGTGAGACGGCGCGCGCCCTGGCGCATCTGAGACGTTGAGACAATCCCTGGGACGTTAGACCCATGCTGGCTACACAGACGCACCTGGAAGTGCTGGATCTGCGCCACTTTTCCGCGCCTGCGCTGCGCCCGCTGTTGCAGGAAGAGGCGGCAAAGTGGGGGCGGCGGCTCCTTTGGGACTATTCGCGATCGATCGAGTTGTTGCTGGATTATGTGAACAGCCGGTCGCTGACGGGGTATGTGGCGCTGCGGCAAGGGCGCGTGGCGGGGTATGCCTTCGGCGTGTGCGAGGCCACCAAGGCCGTGGTGGGCGACGTGTACGCCTTTGGCGAGGGCGACGGGACGTACAACCCCGTGTGCGCGCTGCTGCTGGAGCATCTGGGGGAGACGCTGCAGGCGACCCCGGGCATTGCGCGCATCGAGTCCCAATTGCTCCTGTTTCCCCATGGGGCGTTGCGTGAGGGCTTCGTGGGGCAGGGCTTTCGGGAGTTTCCACGGTGCTTCATGCTGCGCGATGTAGAGCCGGACGCCCGGGCGCGGGGGCCGGTGCTCGGGGCGGCGTTTCGGATCGAGCGTTGGCAACCGGAGGCGTATCTGCACGCGGCGGCGCTGATCCAGGAAGCCTACCTCGGGCATACGGACGCGGAGATCAACGACCAGTACCGGACACTGACGGGCGCACAGCGATTTCTACATAACATTGTGCATTTTCCAGGTTGCGGTGTCTTTGACCCGGCGAACTCGTGGGTGCTGCGCGATGCGGAGACCGGCGAGATGGAGGGCGTCATCTTGTGTTCGCGGGTGCGCGGAGATGCGGCCCACATCACACAGCTGTGTGTGCGGGGGCGCCTGCGCGGACAGGGTCTGGGTGGGGCGCTGTTGGAGCACTGCGTGCGGGAGATGAGTCGACAGGGGCTGCGCACGGTGTCGTTGACGGTGACGGAGAGCAACGCGGAGGCGCGCCGGTTGTATGCGCGCGAGGGTTTCCGGGTGTTGCACCGGTTTGAGGCGTGGGTGTGGGAGAGGGGTAGGTAGGTCCTTACCTTCGCCGCCGCAAGAAATGGCTGACGGGCAGCAACGTTTTTGGCGCGTCCGGGTTGCTAGTATCTATAGACGCATCGCATTGGTTCGGCACGCTCGTGATGCCGTTTGTCGCTAGCGCATGCCGTGGCTGCAATAAGGGGCTCTGAACTGAATGCAATGGATTCGTGTAGGTGTGTTTACGGCGTCGGTCTTGCTTTGGACGGGTTTGGGGGCTCGGGCGCAGCAGTCGCCGTGCCCTGCAACGTCTTCGCATATTGCCATCAGTGGCGGGTCCTACAGCTCGGGGCCGGGGGTGGAGTTTGTGTTGCACCACTTTGTAGCGACCCTGGTACCGCAGGGCACGACGTTACCCTCCTGCCTGCAGAAGATGACCGATGTGAGCCATGCGGACATCTTTGTGAGCAACGAAAGCCTGACGCAAGTGTTTGCGAAGAAGCTGAGCGCGTCCAGCAGCCATATCCGTGACATGAAGGTGACACACGACGCCAATGGGGCGACGCTGACGGGCGAGATCGTAAAGGTGATCCCGATCAAGTTCATGATTCAGGGTCCGGTGTCGACTGACGGCAAGCGGCTCTCGCTTACGGCGCAGAAGATCGATGCGGAAGGCATCCCGATGAAGATGCTGCTGGGCATGGTGGGGGAGCACCTCAGTTCGGTGATGAGCCTGAAGGGGGTGCCCGGGGTGGAGGTGAACGGGAACGTGATGTCCTTTTCACCGGAGACGATCGCGCACCTGCGCGGGTATATCACTTCGGTCGAGACCTCGCCGACGGGACTCACGTTGCACTATGGACGGCGGCCCGGAGCGCATGCGCGGGCGGCGGCCCACGGACCGCGGCCTGCGAGTTCGGCTAGCTAGCGCGGCGACATCTACTCCACGTGGTAGTTGGGGGCTTCGCGGGTGATGACGACGTCGTGGACGTGGGACTCGCGCAGGCCGGCGCCGGAAATGCGAATGAAACGGGCATTGTGCTGAAGATCGGGGATGGTCTCGCAGCCGAGGTAGCCCATGCCCGAGCGCAGGCCGCCGACCAGTTGAAAGACCATGGACTGCAGCGGACCGCGGTGGGGAACGCGGCCTTCGATGCCTTCGGGGACGTACTTGGCGAGACGGTTACCGGCGCCGTTTTCGGGTTTGGTGAGATCGACGCGTTCGGCGAAGTCGCCGGTGAGGTCGTCCTTGCTTTGGAAGTAGCGCTCGCCGCTTCCTTGCGCCATCGCGGAAAGCGAGCCCATGCCGCGGTACGCCTTGAAGGAGCGGCCCTGGTAGAGGATGGTTTCGCCCGGGGACTCGTCGACGCCGGCGAAGAGCGAGCCCATCATGCAGACGTCGGCGCCGGCGGCGATAGCCTTGGTGATGTCGCCGGAGAACTTGATGCCGCCGTCGGCGATGATGGGGATGTCGCGTTCGCGGCCGGCGCGGGCGGCTTCGGAGATGGCGGTGATCTGGGGCATGCCGGCGCCGGTGACCATGCGGGTGGTGCAGATGGAGCCGGGACCGATGCCGACTTTCACCGCATCGGCGCCGGCGTCCATGAGGGCGAGCGCGCCTTCGTAGGTGGCGATGTTGCCGGCGAGGAGGTCGATGGCGGGGAAACGCTTTTTGCACTCCCGGACGGCCTCGAGGACGCGGCTGGAGTGGCCGTGGGCGCTGTCAATGGCGAGGGCGTCGACGCGGGCCTCCACCAAGCAGGCGGCGCGCTCCAGGAAATCGCCGGTCGCGCCGATGGCGCCGGCGACGCGGAGGCGGCCCTGCTCGTCCTTGCTGGCGTTGGGGTATTTAAGCTTTTTCTGGATGTCCTTGACGGTGATAAGGCCTTTGAGCTCGTAGGCGTCGTTGACGACGAGGAGCTTTTCGACGCGGTGCTGGTGCAGGATCTGCTCGGCGTCTTCAAGCGTCGTACCGACGGGCACGGTGATCAGGTGTTCCTTGGTCATGACGTCGCCGATAGGGATGTCGGTGCGGCTGACGAAGCGGAGATCGCGGTTGGTGAGGATGCCGACGAGCTTGCCGCCCTTCGTGACGGGGACGCCGGAGATCTTGTAGCGACGCATCACCTCGAGGGCATCGGCGATGGGGCGGTCGGGCTCAATGGTGACCGGGTCGACGATCATGCCGCTCTCGGAACGCTTGACCTTGTCGATTTCGCCCGCCTGCGCCTCCAAGGAGAGGTTGCGATGCACGACGCCCAGCCCGCCCTGCTGCGCCATGGCGATCGCCATGCGGCTTTCAGTGACGGTGTCCATGGCGGCGGACATAAGGGGCGTGGCGAGGGTGATGCGCGCGGTAAGGCGGGTCTGCGTACTGACCTGCGTGGGCACGACCTCGGAGTAGGCCGGAACAAGGAGAACGTCGTCAAAGGTCAGGGCTTCAGGAACCGGAGTGATGATCATACCGTGTGACCGATTTTAGAGCACTCGTAATGAAATCGCGGGAAATGCCGATAAGGGCAGTGTGTGGTTGAGGTTTGCCGAACAAAGGTTGCAGGTGGGTACGCGAAGGTGGAGTGGCGCGATGCCAGGGAAAGCGATGGAATGCATGTACAAGCACGCGGAAGGAAGGGTTTGGGGGCTGCGATGTCTGCTTTGTTAAAGATCAACGGTGAAGTCAAGAGCGGGTGCGCCGCCTGTCGGGACGAGATGGAGCTTGGTTTCGAGATCACCATGGCGTTTCAGCCCATCGTGGATGTCGACGCCGGCACGGTGTGGGCGTATGAGGCGCTGGTGCGTGGCGCGAACGGGATGTCCGCGGGGCAGGTGCTGGGCAGGGTCAATGAGCAGAATCGCTATCTCTTCGATCAGACCTGCCGGGTGAAAGCAATCGCGCTGGCGGCGAGGCTGGGCATCGCCGAGCGCGGGGCGCGGTTGTCGGTGAACTTCATGCCGGGGGCGGTGTACAGCCCGGCGGCGTGCATCCGGCGGACGTTGCAGGCGGCGACCGAGTACCGTTTCCCCCTCGATGCCATCCTGTTTGAGATTACCGAGGGCGAGCGGGTGGTGGACACCCGACACCTGCAGAACATCGCCACCGAGTACGCGCGGCATGGCTTTACGCTGGCCCTGGACGACTTCGGCGCGGGCTTTTCCGGGCTGAACCTGCTTTCGGAGCTGGACGGCATCGGCCTAGTGAAGCTGGACGGCGCGCTGATCCGCAACATTGACAGCAATGCGCGAGCGGAGAAAATCGTCGCGTCGATGGTGAAGCTGTGTGCGGCGTTGGGGATCGAGGTCCTGGCGGAGTGCATAGAAACCCAGGAGGAGTATGCCGTGCTGCGCCGGCTAGGTATCCAGCTGATGCAGGGATACCTGTTTGCTAAGCCGGCGCTGGAGGCGTTGCCGGCGGTATTCTGGCCGGCGGAGACGGGGGTGGCTGCCTAAGGGAAGGAGAGATCAGGGATTACGAACCTGGGTACCCGCGGCCCGGAGTTCCTCATCTTGACACCGCCGTCAGAAAGGGCTGGCTGAGCAAGGGTCAGGGCGGTCCTTTCCCAATAGCTGAAAACTATTTGGTGCCATCCCGGCTTCTACTTTGTAGCGGATCGGCAACGCCGGATGGACGAGATGGTGCATCTGCCGCACTGGATCGCAAGGATCGTGAAGCCCGACAACCCCGCCTGATGGCTGGACACGGATGTGGAGTGGGGTGTTACCGTCAGCAACCGATCCGGCTTAGGCCTAAGCCTTAAGACCTCATTTCTGGAAATGACTATGGAAACCAAGATAGCCGAGAAGAAAGCGACCGCCCCCACACTAACCCCGGCCCGCGCCAAGGTCACTCTGCGGGAGGTTATCGACACGTATATGGACAAAGTTGTCCGAGTGACAGTAACCAACGCGACCAACCCGGACAAGACGACCGAGAGCATGCAGGTGACCTGCAAAGCAACGGACCTCAAGGTTGGATTCGGCAATATCCGGGTCAAGGTCGAGCCCGTCGGGGGTTCCGGGTACATTTGGGTGAGCACGGACAGGATCGAACTGGCATGAGCGTCGGAGCGCTTACACCGAAAGATCGGGCAACCAAGTGACCCGCAAGCGATCCGGACGGCAATGTTGTGTGCGACTTATCGGCACTGAGCGTATGACGGACCCGACACACGGTGGAGGACGAAGGTAGCCGAGGGTTCAGAGATCAATCCAGGAGTGAGACACGTTCCAAAACCACGCGGCGCAAATCAGAGACGACCTGCCGGTGTTCTCTTCGTTCCTGCTCGGTCACCGGCACCGCATGGTCATACCGGAAGACCACACCATACGGGGTATAGCTGTGCAGAGGTATGGCGAAGTGCGGCCAGCTATCGTCGAGCTTAGCTATCTGGTCGAGCAGCAGTTGGATATTGTGCGTATGGGGAAAAACCTCTCCATGTGCGGCGATCAGCGCCTTCAGTAGTTTCTCGACAGCTTGCTGCGCATGGAAGGCGAACACGGCATCGGGCACCGCGAAGCCGAGCACAGCCTCGTCCTCAGCAGATTTTGTTAAGAGTAGCTGGACCTGCGGGTGCTGCGCCGCGCTCATACAGTCGTATACCTTCTTTGTCGATGTTGTGATGAACGCTGTTGATCCAGGGCCGAAATCGGTTGTAGCGCTCGCTGGAGATTGGTAGAAGATCGATAGGCATGTCGATGCCGTGGAACAAGTCGGTGGGTACTACCTGGAAGGCTTTCTCTTCGGGCACGTCAAGAATGACAGCGAGGTCCAGATCACTGTCAGGCCTGTGCTGCCCCCTTGCGCGAGAACCGAAGACAATCACAGCAAGGGGATCGACCGCCCGTACGAGACGACGGAGCGTTTCGGAGAGCTTGCTCTCGGTGACCTGCCAGTCGGTTTGGTGGAGGATCGCCATATCGCTTGCTGGGTGAATCTGCCCACAGTATACTGGCAATGCAGACGAATCCGGGTCTGCCGTTTGGCCGTGAGCGTACCGGCGGACGGCGGACGAGGTGAGTGGGCGATGAGCCCACTTTTTGTTTGTGGCAAAGTTGGGCGTGTTTGGGTATCCAGCTAGCAGATTTGGGTTGCGAAGAGACGGTCATGGCCCTTCCGATTGAGACAATTCGCGCCGCGGCGGACCGCGTGGCTTCCAGCCTGGGGCTGGAGGTGGTCGAGGTCGAGTTTCAAGGAGCGGGCAAACACCGGGCGTTGCGGGTGTATGTGGAGAAAGACGCGGACGGACGGGCTCGATTGGCCGAACAGGCCGCCACAGCGGAGGGTGCGGCGCTGCTGCCCAAGGGTGTACCGGTGGAGCTGCTTTCGGGCACGACACATGAGGACTGCGAGGCCTTTGCGCGAGATTTTGGGACGATGCTGGACGTGGAGGACCTGGTACCCGGCGCGGAGTACACCCTAGAGGTGAGTTCGCCGGGGCTGGAACGCCGGTTGCTGAAGCCGGCTGACTACGAGCGCTTTCGCGGCAGCCTGGTCAAGGTGCAGACATTTACGCCTGTGGACAACAACCGGCACTTTACGGGGCGACTGAAGGGTTTCGAGGATGCGGTACTGACGATCGACCTGCTCGCCGTCAAACAGAAGGGCAAGAGCAAGAAGCAGGCGGCGGGAGCGGCGTCCAGTGTGGAGATCGGGCTGAGCAACGTGGAACGTGCGCAGCTGGTACCGGAAATTTAGAAATTCAGGCACCAAGGGTTGTGAGTGTTGGAGCGGTCGTTGGACCGCCGGAACAAACAGGGCGGCAGGGCTGCCCAGGATGGATTCAAAGACAAATGGCAAGTGCACTGTATCAGTCGATTGAGTTGTTAAGCCGCGAAAAGGGCATCGACCCGGAGATCGTGGTGGGGGCTGTGGAAGACGCCATCGCGCTGGCGACCCGCAAGTACTACAAGACTGCGGAGAACATGCGCGGCGAACTGGACCGCGAGTCCGGCGAGATCCGGGCGTACGTGTTCAAGACCGTGGTGGAGACCGACGACCAGGTCGAGGACGAGGAGAACCAGCTGACGCTGGAGGAGGCCCGCGAGATGGCTCCTGAAGTGGAGGCCGGCGCGGAGCTGCGCTTCTACAAGGACACCACACCGCTGGGACGCATCGCCGCGCAGATGGCCAAGCAGGTCATCTTTCAGAAGGTCCGCGAAGCCGAGCGCGACACGATCTTTAACGAGTACGGCGACCGTATCGGCGAAGTGTTGAGTGCCACGGTCAAGCGGCTGGAGCCCATGGACGTGATCTTCGACCTGGGCAAGGCCGAGGCGCGGATGCCCAAACGGGAGCAGTCGCGGCTGGAGAGCTTCTCCGTAGGCGAGCGGATCCGGGTGGTGCTGCTGCGGGTAGACCGCGCAGCCAAAGGACCGCAGGTGATTGTGAGCCGGGCGGCGCCAGCGCTGGTGACGTCGCTGTTTCAGGGCGAGGTACCGGAGATCTACGACGGCACCGTGCAGGTCCGCGCGATTGCGCGTGAGGCCGGCGAGCGGACCAAGGTGGCCGTGCAGAGCCGTGACAAGGACGTGGACCCGGTGGGCGCGTGCGTGGGCATGAAGGGTATGCGTGTGCAGTCGATCATCCGCGAGTTGCGCGGCGAAAAGATCGACATCATCGAGTATTCGGATGAGATCACGACCTTTGCCGAAAAGGCGTTGCAGCCCGCCAAGGTGAGCCGGGTGTCGATCGCCGATCTGACCGACAAGCAGATCGAGGTCATTGTGGATGACACGCAGCTGTCGCTGGCGATTGGAAAGAAGGGCCAGAATGTGCGGCTGGCGGCGAAGCTGTTGGGCTGGAAGATTGACATCAAGAGCGAGGAAGAAAAGCGGCAAGAGGTCGAGCAGCAGATGCAGGCCATGCAGGGCGCGCCGCAGACCCCGATCGAGCAGGTGACGGAGTTGGGCGATGGCGTGATGGAGAAGCTGATCGCTGCGGGCATCACCACCGTGGAGCAGCTGGCGGACATGACCGAAGAGGAGCTGGGCGAGGTGCCCGGCATCGGCGAGCGGTCGGTGGAGCGCATTGCCACGGCGGTGCGGCATTACTTCGGGCATTTCAACGAAGGCGAGGCCCGGCCAACGGACGCGCCGGTGCCGGAGCCGGTGTTGGCTGCCGGGGAAGAAGCCGTGGCGGCGGCCCCGGCATCAGATGAAGCAGGGGACGAGGTGCATTCGATGACAAGGACGCCGGAAGAGATCTTGGCGGAACAGGCGGCCGCCGCGGGCGGGGTAACCGAGGTGCAGGAGTTCTCGACCGAGGACATCGCCAGCGTGGAGGATGCGCTATCGGCGTCCGACGCCAACGATGCGGCCGACGCCCGGGAAGAGCGGATTGAGTTGAACAACGACACCATGGACCGGCTGGTCGACGACGCACAGGACTACTCGGACGAGGGGATCGACTCGGACAGCCACGACCGCCGGTAGCGGTTCGGAGCCGCCACGTTCAAGGCAGGCCGGCTTTCCGCCGTTGGAGCGCGTTGGGGCGTTCGCGGCGGAGGGCTGGCAATTTTTCAGTTTCGAGGGATAATACCCTTGCACCAACTTTTTATCCCGACGACGAATGGGGCTTCTATGACCAGCTAGGCGCTACAGGGAGTATCGGAAAAGGACCGGATGAGCAAAGTTCGCATTAACGATTTAGCACGGGAGTTGGAAGTGAAGGCCAAGCCGATTTTGGAGGCTTTGGTCACACTGGATATCGACCCGGAGCGGAAGAAGACGCACTCCAGTTCGATCGAAGCGGACGAGGCTGAGAAGGTCCGTGGCCTGCTGACCCGCGGCGCTCGCCCGGCAAACGGCGGTGGCGGCTCCCGGCAGGGAACGCCCGGCGACGGCCGGCCTGGCTTCAACCTGTCGCATGTGTCCAAGCCCGGCGACGCCCTGAAAGCGATTTTGGAGCGCAAGCAGGCGGAAGCAGCCGCCCGATCGGCCCCACCTCCGCGGCCCGTGCCCACTGTGGCGCCGGCATCGAACCGGCCTCCCGCGGTCGCCGTGGCCCCGGCCTCGAACCGACCGGCGGCCAACGCGCCTGCGGTCACGGCAATCCCGCCGCCTACGCCGCGCATGGTCACACCAGCGTCCGTGGCAAGCACCCGGCCGGCCCCCAATATTGTGCTGCCGCGCCCCGTGGTGCGTCCGGCGCCGGTCGTCGCACCGGCGGTGCCAGCCACCGCGACGAGCCTCACGACCGGTCCCGCAAGGACGGCTATTCAGCCCCATGTGGCTACGACCGCCAGCGCAGCGCTGGCGTCATCTGCGCCGGTTCCTCCCGCGCCGGTCACGGCCCCCGCCCCTGTGGTGAGCGCACCGGCTCCGGTTGCGGCCGCGCCCGCGCCACCGCCGCGGCGTGTGGTGATGCCGCAACCCCGGCAGGCTCCGCAGCTGATCACGCCACCGCCCGCTATCGCCAGCCGGCCCGTGCAGGGACCGGTGGTGGCCAGACCGCCAGCCAACCCTGCCCCGGCAACCATGCCGCAGGCACCAGGTTCGGGAACGCCGGGATCGGTGCGACCCCTCGTCGGTGCACCGGGTCAGGGTGTTCGCCCGGGCCAACCCGCAGGCGCCGCGACGCAGGCGCCCGTTGCACCCCAAGCTGCAGCGCCGGTGGCGCCCGTGGCTGAGATCGAAGCAGCACCGGCAGCCCCGCCACCGCCGGCAGCTCCCGTGCGTCGCGTGGTGATGCCCCAAACCGGGCCACGGCCCACGTATACGGCAGCCCCCGGGGCGGCCAACAGCGCACGTCGGCCTATCTTTGAGCGCCCACGGCCCGCAGGTCCGGGTGGCGGCCCTGGAGGGCCCGGAGGCCCGGGTGGTCCGGGCGCACGACCCGGCATGGGTGGTGGACCGGGTATGGGCATGGGCCCAGGCGCACGCCGTCCCATGCATCCGACGCGGACCTTTCCCGGTGGACCTGGGGGGCCAGGTGGTCCCGGCGGACCGGGCGCGCGTCCCGGCTTTGCGGCGCGACCGGGCTTTGGGCAGCGGCCAGGGTTCGGACCGCGGCCGGGAGCCGGCCCAGGCGGCCTGTTGCCGCCGGCGGAAGGCGCACCCACGCCCGCACGTCCGGCCCGCAACACGCGTCGCCCCGGAGGCGGCGCGCCGCGCTACGAGAAGAACAAGGAAGTAGCCATCAAGGGCTACAACCCGCGCATGGGCGCGGCGCAGATCCCGATGGGCGAGGTGCCGATCACCAAAACCATTACGGTGACCGAAGGCATCTCGGTAAAGGACCTGGCCGAAAAGCTCGACGTACGCGGCAAGGATCTCATCGCTACCCTGCTGATGCGGGGCGTGATGGTGACCGTCAATCAGTCGCTCGACTCCGAGTTGGTTAAGGAAGTGGCGCGCTCCTTTGGCGCGGACACGACCATCATCTCGGTCGAGGAGCAGATGGAGAACGAGGCCATCGAGGGTCTGCTTGAGGACACCTCGAACATGGTCGAGATCACGCGGTCGCCGGTGGTGACCGTCATGGGTCACGTCGATCACGGCAAGACGTCACTGTTGGACGCGATCCGGTCGACGGACGTGGCCGGTGGCGAGGCCGGTGGCATCACGCAGCACATCGGCGCCTACAAGGTCCACGTGTCCAAGCCAGATTCCCCGGCGTTTGGCCGCGAAATCGTGTTCCTGGACACCCCGGGTCACGAGGCCTTCACCCGCATGCGCGCCCGCGGCGCCAAAATCACCGACATCGTCGTAGTGGTGGTTGCCGCTGACGATGGCGTGATGCCGCAAACGCTGGAGGCGATCGACCACGCACGAGCGGCCAAGGTGCCGATCATCGTGGCGGTCAACAAGATCGACAAGCCGGAGGCGGACCCGACCCGCGTGATGACGCAGCTTGCGGGTCGCGGCGTGCAGGCGACGTCGATGGGCGGCGACACCGAGTTCGTCATGGTGTCGGCCAAGAAGAAGCAGAACCTCGACGAACTCGAGGAGATGATCTGCCTTGTTGCCGACGTCAACGAGCAGAAGGCAACGCCTGAACGTCCGGCCGTCGGCACGGTCATCGAGGCGAAGCTGGATCGCGGTCGCGGTGCGGTGGCGTCGATTCTGGTGCAGAACGGAACCTTGAAAACGGGCGACAGCTACATAGTGGGCAACACCTTCGGCAAAATCCGCGCCATGTTCGACGACCGTGGGCGCGCGATCACCGAGGCTGGGCCGTCCACGCCAGTCGAGATCCTGGGCCTGGAGGGTATCCCTGATGCGGGCGATACGTTCCTGGTCATGGCGGATCGCGACAAGGCTAAGGGCATCGCGCAGTACCGCAAGCTCAAGGAGCGTGAAGCACAGCTCTCTAAGAGTTCGCGCGTCTCGCTCGAGGGCCTGGCTGAGCAGATCAAGCAGGCCGGCGTCAAGGACCTCAACCTCATCGTCAAGGGCGACGTGCAGGGCTCGGTGGAAGTCATCGCCGAGGATCTGCAGCGGCTCTCGACCGAGAAGGTCCGGGTCAAGGTGCTGCACTCCGGTGTGGGCGCGATCACCGAGTCCGACGTCTTGCTGGCGTCGGCGTCGAACGCGGTCATCATCGGGTTCAATGTCCGTCCGGAGCGCAAAGCGCAGGATCTTGCGGATCGCGAAAACGTGGAGATTCGTCTCCATTCCATCATCTACGAGCTGCGCGACGAGATGACCAAGGCGATGCTCGGTCTGCTGGATGCGGTCTTCCGGGAGAACTACGAAGGCCGCGCCGAGGTGCTCAACGTCTTCAAGATCACCAAGGTCGGGCAGATCGCCGGCTGCACAGTGCGCGACGGGCAGATCAAGCGCGACATGCAGGTCCGCGTGCTGCGCGGCGGCACGGAGGTCTGGAAGGGAAAGATCGCCTCGCTCAAGCGCTTCAAGGATGATGTGGCCGACGTCCGGCAAGGCATGGAGTGCGGTATCGATCTCCAGGGCTTCAAGGACATCCAGGTAGGCGACGTGATCGAGGCGTTCACGACCGAGAAGATGGCCGCCGATCTGGGCCAAAACACGGCCGACAAGAAGAAGCAACAGATGGCCGAGCTAGCCGCCGCCAAGGAGCGTGAACCGGTAGGTGCGGGCGTCTAACCCACGCCTGAACGCAAACAAGGAGGGCCGGGAGAGATCCCGGCCCTCCTTGCGTCTGCGCGCGGCGTTACGCTTCGGGCTTCGCTGCCGATCAGGCCCCGCCCGGCACAACGGGCAGATCGACATAGCTGGCCGCGCCCGCCGAGTGGAAGACGGTGTCGGTCGCCTTCTTGTAGTCGCCGGGCTTGGTGTTCCGGCAATGGCCAAAGGGTCGGTGAGCACATGCCAGTCAGGTCAGCGCGTCCAGTGGCTCGGAGAACTCGCGTTTGATCGTCACGCTTCGGCACTCTGAGGGAGGACGCCTACTCTAGGCTGTTACGTGGTGCTGGCGGTCTCGATGCGGCGGACAATGAACTGTATTCTGTCGCTGTCATCCAAGATAGGGCCGTGCCTTGCGGGATGCTGGTTGCTACAAGGTGGTCAACATCTGTATTCCAAATCAACAGAGATCCTTCAGCGTCTGCCGCGTCCTGAGGCCCGAAACGTGCCAACACGTCCCCAGATACCTGCTTCCAGTCTTCAAATATCAGCACCTTCATTGCCGATAGATGCCCGGACGTAAATGTAGCTTCGCCAGCGAAATCCTGACAGATAAAGTCCTTGCCCGCTCCCGAGCTTGGCAGAACGCATGTCATTGTTAGGTCAGCAGCAGGATCATCGTTGATGCGCCACGCAGCCGAACACGGGTTGTATGTGATCTTTTTCCGATTCCTTGCGGGATTTGGGCGCACCTGAGAGAGGCATCGCGCTACACCCATCCTAAGTAGTGGAGAGTGCTCAACGAACGTCGCCCAGGTCTCTCCGAGTGAATGCCCCTTGATTGTTGCCTGCTTGTCTGCAGATCTGTGCGTAAGGTATGGAACGGGCACAGCTGACAGGCTATCCAACTCTTCGTAGGTGCTAGAGAATTGCCCTTGTAACGCATTCAATGCCTGATTTCTTTGGGCTTGCATCGCTGGCCTGACAACTAGAAGGTACGCCAAGCCGGCAGAAGTAAGGGCACTCGCCGTATTGGCGTTCATTTCTTTGCGATCTCTCGCTTCACCGCACACCGTCTCTGTTGTGACCGCGCCTTCTCTAGCAGGGCCAGGGACTGTAACGCACTTTTGTGCGTTTGCCACTAAACTGGCGGCCAGTGCCGCTATAGCGATTACCCGCATGCGTGTGAGCTTACAACATCTTGTGATCTCATCTGCCGAGTTCATCCAGCGTTGCCGCCAGTTCCTCCCGAGCCGCTAGCTCATATACGCCCGCGCGGGTGTAACCGACGTACCGTAGAGTGCGCCAAAGCCCCCGTGCTAGACTCATCTCGTTTTCAACCGGATTGACGATCGGCAACGGTACAGCCGTCTTCAGAGGAGCCCAGCGCCCGCACACAGAAGATCGCGGCGCAGCCTTGAAGGCGTGTGTGTACGGCGGCGCGTCCGCGTTCTGAAGGGTCTCCTTTGCTCTCGTCCCCTATTGCCTCTCGGCCTTTGCGTTTCCTTTTGGAGCGGTTCCTACCCACTCGTCATCGGCCAGAGACACGAAGTGCGGCGCTGCTGATCCTGCTTCTGCTCACGACCAGCTTCCTGGCCTTCGGACAGACTTCCCGGCAGGTTCTGACGCATCACGTACGTCCGGAGGTGACCAGCGGCAAGGCTGCGCTGGTAGGCACGTTGCCGCCGGACCAGACCATGTCCGCGTCCATCGTGCTTCCGCTGCGGAACCAGACAGAGCTCACTTCCCTGCTGGCCCGTCTGTATGACCCGTCCAGCCCGGACTTCCGGCACTTCCTCAGCGTCGCACAGTTCACCGAGCAGTTCGGCCCGTCCGCGGACGACTTCCAGGCCGTCGTTGCCTACGCACAGGCTCACGGTCTAACCGTGACCGCCACCCCGGCCAATCGCCTCGTCGTTCCAGTGACGGGGTCGGTCGCGCAGATCGACCAGGCCTTCGGCGTGACGCTGAACGTGTACCAACACCCGACAGCAAACCGGACCTTCTTCTCTCCGGACCGGGAGCCTTCACTCGACCTCGCTGTGCCGGTAGCGCATGTGGCCGGGCTGAACAACTTTGCTCCCCCACGTCCGCTGGTGACGCGGCCCCAGGGTGCGCAGCCGACGCCCAACGTCACCGGCTCCGGTCCGGGCGGCGCGTACTTGGCCAGCGATATGCGGGCAGCCTACTACGGCGGCACAACGCTCACCGGCAACGGCCAAACCGTTGGGCTGCTGGAGTTTACCGGCTATGACGTGAACGACGTGAACGCCACCTTCGCCAATGCGGGCCAGGCGTACACCGTGCCGCTGCAAAACGTGCTGCTGGACGGCGCCACCGGCACCGGGACGGACGCCTCCGGCGAGGCCGAGGTTGTGCTCGATATCGTCCAGGCGATTGGCATGGCCCCCGGCCTGAACCAGGTGCGGGTGTACATCGGCAATGGCAACGACGACCCGAACCTGTTGAACACCATGGCGTCGGAGAACCTGGCCAAGGTCTTGAGCTGCTCCTGGGGCTGGATGCCGGAAGACCCCGGGGTGGACGACCCGTTTTTCCAGGAGTTTGCCGCCCAAGGGCAGGGCTTCCTCACCGCGTCCGGCGACAGTGGGGCGTTCGACAGTGCCGTCGACCCCTACTTTTACCCGCAGGAGGACGCCTATGTGACCGCGGTGGGCGGCACGCACCTCCTCACGGCTGGGGCCGGCGGCAGCTGGAGCTCAGAGACAGCCTGGAACACGGGTGGCGGCGGCAGCGGCGGGGGCATCAGCCCGGACAACATCGGGCTGCCCAGCTGGCAGGCGGGCCTGGCTAATGCGACCAATGGCGGTTCCGCCAGCCTGCGCAATGTGCCGGACGTCGCCATGGAAGGCGACTTCGACAACTACGTCTGCAGCATCGGCCGCTGCTACGGGGACTACGCCGGCACCAGCTTCGCCGCACCCCGGTGGGCCGGCTTTCTGGCGCTCGTCAACGAGCAGGCCGTGGAGGCCGGCACCGTGCCGCAGGGGGGCGTCGGCTTCGTGAACCCGGCCCTGTATCGGCTGGCGCAGGCAGCCGCCAGCGCCGCCGATTTCCACGACATCACGGTCGGCAACAACCACACCGCCAACCAACCCGTCTGGTTTAGCGCCGTCGCCGGCTACGACCTTGTTACCGGTTGGGGCAGCGCCAACGGTCAGGCGCTGATCAACGACCTCGCCGGTCCGCAGGTGCCCGGCTTCTGGATTCAGGCTGCCTCCCCTTCCCTTTCGCTGGATCAGGGCGCGTCCGTCACCGACACCCTCACGGTCACGGAGGCGGGCGGCTTCACCGGGGACGTCACCCTGACGATCCCGACGGCCTTGCCTTCGGGCATCACGGCCACCTGGAGCGCCAACCCCACCCATAGCACCAGCGTGCTGACCTTGACAGCCACCAGCTCCGCGGCCCCAAGCACGACGACCCTCACGGTCACCGGCACCTCCGGCAGCCTGAGCGCCTCCACGGACGTCACTGTCGCCGTCCATGCGCCCACGTTTGCCCTTTCCGCCACGCCGGAGCCGGTTGCGGTGAACCAGGGCAGCAGCAGCGCAACCACGGTACAGGTCACGCCCGAGTACGGCTTCACGGGGAATGTGACGCTGAGCGTGAGCGGGTTGCCCACTGGAGTCACGGCCACGCTTGGCACCAACCCGACCGCCGGCAGCAGCGTGCTCACGTTTAGCGCCGGCAACGCCGCCGTGGCAGGCACATCGCCCATCACGGTCACCGGCACGGCAGGCAGCCTCACCGTAACGCACACGTTCAACCTCAGCGTTCACGCCCCCAGCTTCACGTTGTCAGTCCCCGGCCTCGACGTGGGCCAAGGCAGCACAGCCTCCACGTACCTGATCGTTTCGCCGATGTACGGCTTTAACGGGGCGGTAAACCTGGCCGTCACAGGCCTCCCGGCCGGGGTCACGGCGTCGTTTTCGCCCAACCCAAGCACAAACCAAAGCATCCTCACCGTGACGGCCAGCAGCGCCGCCGCGGTTGGGTCCAGCACCTTGACGGTCACCGGCACGTCCGGTTCGTTGAGCGCCACGACGACGCTGACCTTGGGTGTTCACATGCCCAGCTTTACCTTATCCAGTCCAGGCACGTTGAACATCGGCCAGGGCGGCACGGGCACGTCGTCCATGTACGTCAACCCGCGGTATGGCTTCACCGGCAGCGTGACCTTTTCAATCGCCGGGCTGCCGAGCGGCGTCACCGCGCTTTGGAACCCCAACCCCAGCAGCGGCAACACGCAACTCAGCCTTTCGGCGACGGGCGCGGCACCGGTTGGCCAGTACACGCTCACCATCACCGGAACCAGCGGCAGCCTTTCCGCCACCACCACGCTGACGTTGGGCGTCTACGTCCCCACCTTCACGCTCTACGGCAACGGCGCCAACGTGGGGCAGGGCGGCTCCGCAAACGGATCGGTGAGCATCTCGCCGGAGTACGGTTTTACAGGAAGCGTCGCGCTGACGGCCATCGGCCTGCCCAGCGGCGTCACGGCCACCTTCTCCCCGAACCCGACCACCGGCTACAGCAATGTGACGTTTGCAGCCGTCAGCACCGCAGCCGTCGGGCAGTACACGATCACTGTCAGCGGGACCTCCGGAGGCCAAAGCAAAACTACGACCATGACGCTGGGGGTTTACGTCCCGACATTTACGCTCTCGAGTAATTACTCGGTTAACCTCGGGAAAGGCACGTCCAGTACGTTGTACATCTACGTCAATCCCCAGTACGGCTTCGCGGGCAGCGTCAACCTCGCCATCTCCGGGCTGCCGAGCGGCGTCAGCGCCAGCTTCTCCCCTAACCCGACGACTGGTTCGAGCATCGTGACGCTTACGGCCAGCCCAACGGCCAGCCTCGGACAATACACCGCCACCATCACCGGCAGCTCCGGCAGCCAAACCGCGTCCAGGATGCTGAGCGTTGGCGTCTACGTGCCTACGTTTACCCTTTCCAGTGGGGGGGCGGTTTCCGTCGGTCAGGGCAGCACCGCCTCGACGTACCTGTACGTCAACCCGCAGTACGGCTTTGGGGGTAACGTTACCCTCGCCGTCTCCGGCCTGCCCGCAGGCGTCACCGCCGCGTTTTCGCCCAACCCGACCACAGGCTACACCAGCCTCACGCTCACGGCCAGCAGCACCGCCAGTCTGGGGCAGTACACCGCGACCATCACCGGAACCTCCGGTAGCCAGACTGCGTCCACACCCCTCAGCGTAGGCGTATTTGCCCCCAGCTTCACACTTTCGACCTACTCACAGGTCAACATTGGGCAGGGCAGCTCCGGCACGGCCTATGTTTTCAGCAACAGCAGCTACGGGTTCAACGGAAGCATCAACCTCGCGGTCTCCGGCCTGCCGGGCGGCGTCACCGCCGCCTTCTCGCCCAATCCAAGCACCGGTACCAGTACGCTGACCGTTGCCGCCGGCAGCACCGCCGCGCTGGGGCAGTACACCCTCACCATCACGGGCACCTCCGGCACCCTGACCGCCGCAACGACGCTTACGCTGGGCATCTACGCCCCCACCTTCGGGCTTAACAGCTACAGCAGCACCCTCACCTTGAACCAGGGCGGATCCGGCACGGCCAATTTTTCTGTGTCGCCGCAGTATGGCTTCAACAGCCCGGTGATGCTCACGGCGACCGGCCTGCCCAGCGGGGTCACTGCCGCCTTTTCGCCCAACCCTGTCACGAATACGAGCACATTGACCCTGACCGCCAGCAGCTCGGCCACGCCGGGGCCCGCCACGGTCACGATCACCGGCAGCGCCGGTAGCGCGACGGCCACCACCTCGCTCGCGCTCACCGTCAACGCGTCCAGCTTTGCGCTGACGCTGGCACCGGCCACCGCCAACCTGCTGCCCGGCACATCCGCGACGTCCACGGTCGCCATCGTGCCCCAGAACGGCTTCACCGGCAGCGTGAACTTGGCGGTCTCCGGGCTGCCGGCCGGCATCACCGGCGCGTTCTCCGTCAACCCAACCACGGGCACGAGTTTCTTACAGCTGACCGCGAGTGCATCGGCGGTCGCGGGCACCACGACGGCCACCGTCACCGGCACCTCGGGCGCGCTGACCGCATCTGTCCCGCTCACGGTCGTTGTGCGGGCCGCGCTGCCCGTGACTCTAACCCAGCTAGCGATCACCGCGGCTGGCAGCCCCGCTACCAGCGTTTCTTCCGGTACCGTTGTTACGCTGACGGCCACGGTCACCGCGGGCGGCTCCGCCGCGCTGACCAACGGCCAAGTGCAGTTCTGCGACGCCTCCGCGAGCACCTGCGATGCAACCCACCTGTTGGGCACCGCGCAGCTGACGGGCGCCGGTGTGGCGACCCTGCGCTTCATCCCTGGCCCTGGCAGTCATAGCCTCAAGGCCAACTTTGTCGGCACATCGACCGAGGGTGGGAGCAGTTCGGCCAGCGCCGCCCTGGGCGTCTCCGCGGCGCAGGCCACCACGACCACCCTCAGGGAGACCGGAACGCCAGGAAGCTACACTCTCACGGCCACCGTCGTCGGCCAAGGGCTGACCGCCCCTAGCGGAACCGTGTCCTTTCTCGATACCAGCAACGGCAACGCCGCCCTGGGCGATGCTCCCCTGGGCCGCAGCCAGACGGCCCTCTCCTTTGGGAGTGCGCACGCGATCGCCACCGGCCCGGCACCCACGTCCGTGGTGGTGGCTGATCTGAACAACGACGGAAAAGCGGATGTAGCCGTAGCGAGCGCCAACAACAACTCCCTTTCCATCTTGCTGGGCAACGGTGACGGCACCTTTACTGCCGCCGGCCAGACTATGGCCACCGGCAATCAGCCCTCCACTGTCGTCTCGGCGGACTTCAACGCGGACGGCAACCCGGATCTCGCCGTGCTCAACAGCGACAGCAACTCAGTTTCGTTCTTCCTGGGCAACGGCGACGGCACCTTCACCGCGTCCTCCCTGAGCCCGCAGACAGGTTCGTATCCCAAGGGTATGGCGCTGGGCGACTTCAACGGCGACGGCCGCCCCGACCTGGCCATCGTCAACCAGGGCAGCGCATCGGTCACAGTCTTGCTCAGCAACGGCGACGGCACGTTTACCGCGGCCGCGCTGACCGCACAGACCGGATCCTACCCGGACGCCATTGCCACGGCAGACTTCAACAACGACGGCATTCTGGATCTTGCAGTCGCCAATCACTTCGGGGGCACCGTGACCATTCTGCTGGGCAATGGGGATGGATCCTTCAGTACGGGCGCTACAGTACCTGCGGGGTCCAACCCGGGTTTCCTCGCCGTCGCGGATTTCAACAAGGACGGCTTCCCGGATCTCGCCGTGGCTGGGGATTCCAGTTCGAGCCTGACAGTGCTGCTGGGCAAAGGCGATGGTACCTTCGCAGCCGCGCCCTCCCCTCCATCGCCGCCCTACTCTCCAGCTAGCCTGGTGGTAGCTGACATGAACGCGGACGGCGTCCCGGATCTTGCCCTGGTCTTCGGATTCGCCAACCAAATTTACGTGCTCCTAGGCAACGGCGACGGCACGTTTGCGGCGGACGCGACACTGTCGACGCCGGCGAGACCCACGTACCTCGTGACCGGCGATTTCACCGGGGACGGCGTTACGGACTTCCTCATAACCAACTACGCCGCGAACAGCCTCAGCGAGTTCACCGGGCAGTTCACCCAAACCGCCACCGCCACAGTGAGCGGCATCGCACCCACGACCGGGGGACCGCACGCAACGAAGGCGGCCTACGCCGGCAACGGGACCTACGCCCCAAGCGCCTCCACCACCGTAGCCCTAAGCGCGCCGCCGATTACGCCGACCGTCGCCGTTCAGGTGTCCGCGGCGAGCATCACCACCGCACAGGCCCTCACGGTGACCATCACGATTAGCCCGAACGGCAGTATCGCCGCTACTGGGTCCGTGGCGCTCACCGGTGGCGGCTACACGTCGCCCGGCACGCCGGTCACCGGCGGTGCCGCCACGCTGACGGTACCGGCGGGCTCGTTGGCCGTAGGAACCGACGCCCTCACGGTCACGTTCACGCCCGACACGGCCGGGACGGTGAACTTCACCGGCGCCACCGGCGCGGGCTCCGTTGTGGTCACGGCCCAGCCCAAGGTCACGCCCACCGTTTCTCTTACGCCGTCGGCCCGGAGCCTCACCACGGGCCAGCCGCTTACGGTCACCATCGGCGTGGGCGCTGGAGGCAGCAACCCCGTGGCGACCGGCACCGTGGTGCTGACCGGCGGCGGCTACACCTCGGCAGCGAGCCCGCTCGCGAACGGCGTCGTGACCATCGCCGTGCCCGCTGGGTCGCTCGCTGTCGGTACGAATACCCTGACCGCCAGCTACACGCCGGATACCGCCGGCGCCTCCGCCTTCTACCCCGCCGTGGGCTCAAGCTCCGTCGTGGTTACGCCTAAGATCATGCCCTCTGTGGCCGTGGCGCCCTCCAGCGCCAGCATCACCACGGCGCAGGCCCTGCCCGTGACGGTGACGGTCGCGGGCGCGAACGGAAGCCCGGCGCCCACCGGTTCGGTCACCCTGACCAGCGGCAGCTACACCTCAGCCCCGACCGTGCTCACCGCCGGCGCGGCCAACTTCACCATCCCAGCGGGCTCGCTGGCCATCGGCGCGGACACGCTCCTGGTCAGCTTCACCCCGGACGCGGCGAGCGCCCCCATCGACAACAGCGCCTCCGGGTCCGCTCCCGTGGCCGTCACCGCACCACCCAAGGTCACGCCCGGCGTCACCGTCACCCCCTCCGCCGCAAGCCTCACCACGGCCCAACCGCTAACGGTCACCGTCGCGGTAGCAGCGGGCGCGGGCGCCCAGCCACCCACCGGCACGGTCACGCTGTCCACGGGCGGCTACAACAGCCAGCAGCCGCTGGCGAGCGGCACAGCCACCTTCAACCTCCCAGCCGGCACACTGCCCACAGGCAGCGACCCGCTGACGGCCACGTACACCCCCGATGCCGCCAGCGCGGCCACGTATAACCCCGGCACCGGAGCGGCCACGGTCACGGTAACGCCCGCCCCGGCTGCCATGACCTTGACTGCCTCCAGCGCACCGTCTGCCGCTGCCGGCGCGGCCACCAGCGCGACACTGTCCCTAGCCGCGAGCAGCACCTACAGCGGCACCGTGAGTCTCAGCTGCGCGCTCACTGCCTCGCCGGCAGGCGCGCAGGGTCTGCCCACCTGCAGTGTCGCGCCGGCCACCGTCCAGCTAACGGGCGGCGGCAGCGCAACCGCTACGCTGACCGTAAGCACCACGGCACCGTCCGTATCCCTGAACCACCCGGGGACGCTACAAAAAACGTGGAGGCTCGGCTTTGGTTCTGCCGCGCTGGCCGGCATGGTCTGCTTCTGGCTGCCGGGCCGGGGTCGACGCCGCTGGCCGGCCCTGCTTCCCATGCTCCTCGTGGCTCTGCTGACGCTGGGTGTCGCGGGTTGCGCCGGAAAACCCAGTCCGAGTTCGCCCACGCAACCTTCCACCCCAGGAACCACGGAGGGCCAATACACCTTCACGGTCACCGGAACCGACACGACCAACCCCAAGGTCATTGCGTTGACGACGGTCCTGGTCACGGTACACAACTAAAACGGCCGCCCGGTGAACGCTTGCGCGTCACCGAGCGGCCGAAGCTGCTGAATCTTCCGTCGGACTTACTGCCCGGCGCCCTTGTCTGCGGCGGTCTTGTCCACGGCGGCCCTGAAGTCAAAGGCAGAACCGTTGGGCGAGGGCAGAATGTCGTACAACGGCTGCGCGGGCGTGCTCTCGGTGTTTTCGTTCGCCACCGAAACCGCCAGGATGCGGATCTTGTCGTTCTTGGGCAGCCGCAACGTCTTTGCGCCCGCCGGCATATCCAGGCTGTACGCAAACAGGTACGAGTAGCCGTAGGCAATGTTTTTGCCCGTGGCGTCGTGGTGGTGACTCGCATACCACGCCAGGTCGGCGCGCTTCATGAACGCCGGCATCAGGCCGGTCATCACGCCGTAGTCGTCGCGGCTGGTGGCCTTGGAGCTCCAAACGCGATCCTGCCACTGGCCGATGAAACCGCCCCAGTCCTGAATCTGCAGCTCGGTGGTTTTGCCGCCGACCTCAAACGATGCAGCCTGATCCCCATCGGCGGACGCGGCCAGCAGGTACACGCGGTTGTACTGCCCGGTGGGCAGATCGATGCGCTGGCCCTGAGCGATCACGGCGTTTTGCGCGCCGGCCTTGGCGGGGGCGAGGTGGAAAACGACATCGTTGAAGCTGAGCTCTGTCGGCAGCATCTCCGCCGCCAACGCATCGCCCTTCGCATTGAAGCCGCCCTTGGCCGCCTCGCCGTCGCTGCTCGCCGTGGCCGCGTTATAGGCGAGCATCACCGGCGCTGACTGCACCTTGCCCACGGTGGCCGGCGCGGGCCCGAGTTTCAGCGCAAACGTGCGCGGCTGGTAGGACGAGAACGAGGTCACCAGATCGCCGCCGGTGGCCCTGGCCTCGCCCACAGGCTGCTCCTGCCCATTCACCTCGCGCGCCGCCGTCACGGGTGCAGCAAAGGAGACATGCACGTCCGTCTGCGGCTTGCCGTCCAGCTCCACCAGGCGCACGATCACCTCGTCGCTGTCCTCGGCCTTCTTCATCCCCAGCACGCGGACGCGCGGATTGTTCACCTTCATCAGCGAGAAACTCTTGCCGAGCGTGCCTGGGTGCTGAGGCGCCGCAAAGGCGAGCAGCGGCGCGTTCAACCGCTGCGCCTGCCAGTCCGTCTGCGCCTCGCGCCAGCCGTCGGCATGCCCGGCCAGGCCGTAGGTGAACTCATGATGGCCGATGTCCTGGGTCGCCTGATCGTGGTAGCCGCCGTGGACGCCGGGCGTGCGGATCAGCGTGAGGCGGATGGTGTGATCGTCCGGCTTGTCGGAGCCGTTTTTCGCGTCGGTCAGGATCGTCGCCCCAAACTTGCCGCTCATGTCGGTCAGGTCAATCCACTGGTGCGAGGGCACCTCAAACTTCTTGATCTCGGCGGTAGGCCGCTCGATCGTGCCGATGTCCCAGTTGTAGGTCGCCATCTGGTTCGAGGCGACCAGCGGAAACGTCGCCTTCAGGTTGCGCTCGCGCGTGGTCCAGTCGATGACGTTGCCAAATTCCACGCGCTTGCCCGCATCACCCGCGGCCAGGCTGATCGTCTGCACAAACCGCGAACCGGCGGTGCTGCGCGTCACCTCCAACGCGACGCGCACGGGGCCGTTCTCCACGATGCGAATCTTCGCCGGACCGGAGACGTACTCCCGGGGCGCGGCCTGCTCCTGCGTCCAGTCCATGTTCCAGGCGGGCCACTGGTCCGGATTGTCGTAGGAAAGCGCCAGCCGCGCCGGCGCGGCTAGCAGCTCGCGGTTGGTCGTCTTGTCAAAGATGCTGGCAACATCGCCGTCGCCGTTCAGCGTCACCCGGTAAAAGGCGTTCTCAAGCGTGTTCTTCGTCACATGAAGGTCGTTGCCGGCAGCCGCCGATCCGCCTCCCGGCTCGACGTGGTAGACCGCGTAGCCCACCGAGGGCGCGTTGGCCGCAAACAGCACCTTGCCGCTCACCATCTGCGCGGGCACCTCCGCGCCGTCCGGTCCGGTGACGCGTACGGCCTTCGGCGCCTTGCCACTGCCGAAGTCCACGCTGGCCTCCACCAGATCCTGCCGCGGCACGTTCAGCTGGTTGAACACTACCACCGGCGTGCCGTTGCCCTGCGTGTCCAGCGCCTGCGAGACCGCGTCCGTGGCGCTCTTCAGCACATCCGCAAACTGATTCATCGCGATGGCCGCGTCGTTCCAGGCAAACTCATACGAGCGCGGCGTGGCGGTGCCGGCGGCGAGGTCGTGGAAGTGAGCCGCCATGGCCAACGTCCACGCGTCGTTTAGCCGATCGATCGGATACGTGCGCCCGCCCAGCCACTGGGCCATCAGCGACGACTTTTCCGCGGCATCGGCCAGCAGCTCTTCCCTGCGGATCCACCGCTTCATGTACGCCTGCGACGTGAGCGAGCCCGCCGAGTGATTCGTCAGCTCCAACTCGCCCGTGTAGCGCGGCAGCGCCGCCGCCTCGGCTGGGGTGATCTCCTTGAACATCTGGTCTGCTGTGGCCGAAACCACATGCACAGGCCCCTGCCCCACCGGAACCACTGGGTAGTCCGGATGCTTCTGACCGCGGAAGTTGAAGGCACCCGCCGGTGGGATGTCGACAGTGCCCTTGGTGATGATCGCTTCCAGCCGCTTCACCGATTCCTCGTCGGGCGCGCCGCCGATGTCGCCGGTGCCGTAGTAGTGGTAGTCCGTTTCGACGCCGGTGACCTTGCCGTTGTTGATCACGCGCGCGGCCCAATCCCCTTGGAAGCGCTGTTCCGCCCGGTTCTGTTCTTCGGTCTGAAAGGCTGACCGCTCGTCGCGCAGCGCGACATAGCGCTGGATCGTGGCAGGGTCGGGCGGCGTACCGGAGCGAAACGCCTGAATCTTGGGATCCAACGCCGTCAACTGCGTTTGCACGTCGACCAGCGCGGGCAAGGGCGGCTGCGCCGGCAGCGGCGCGCTCAGGTCGGACGTGATGCTGCCGTTGTAGGAGCCTGGGTTCACCGCGGCCAGCACCTGGCTGCCGTCCGGCCCCACCCACACGCCCACGTTGAACGGCGTGCCTTCCGGCGTCTTCTCCAGCGACTCCGGCCCGCCCACGTAGGCCGACGATCCCCACGTGAGCTTCTGCGTGGAGAAACCCTTCACGCCCGCGTGCGCCAAAATGCTCGGCAGCGACGACGGAAAGCCGAAGCAGTCCGGCAGCATGAACTCTTCGCTCGCCTTGCCCACGTTCTTGCGAAACCACTGGTTGCCGTAGAGCACCTGCCGGATCACCGCCTCCGCGTTGGGCGCGTTCACGTCGCCCTCTTCCATGGAAGAGCCGGCCGGAAACCACCGGCCCTGCGCCACATACGCCTTCAGCCGCGCAAAGTCCGCCGGGTAATACTCCTTCATCAGCCGATAGCGGTTCGCGCCCGAGAAGTTGAAGATGTAGTGCGGATACTTGTCGATCAGGCCGAAGTTATCCTGCATGGTCCGGCGCAGGTACTCGTCAATCACCTGCGGATACTCCCAGCGCCACTCGGTGTCCAGATGCGCGTAGCCCACCACATACAGCGTGGGCTGCTTGCTCAGGTCCGGTTTGTCGGTCGATTGTGCATGGGTTCCGGGCGTCAGGGCTGCGGAAGCAAGCAGGGCCGGCAACAGGCGTGTGGTGCGCGATCGGGGCATTTGGATCTCCTACAAAACTCTCAAGTTGAAAACCTACTGGTTGGCCGAGAGGACCTCGGCGGCGTGCTTTTCCTTGGCGTCATGCTCGGCGCGGGTTAGCTCCCCAAACCGCGCCATGGCCGCAGTCGCCTGCACCTCGTTCGCTTGGGCATGGTACGCCTTGGCGAGCAGGAACTGAATGGACGGCTCGTCGGGCGTCTTGGCCTCAGCAGCCTTCAAATCGATCAGCGCCTCGGCCGGCTTGTTCAGGCGCACCAGCGCGCGGGCCCGCTCCACCCTCGCCTCCGGCAGGTCAGGGCAGGCGTGGGCAGCGGCGTTGGCGTGCGCCAGTACCTCATCCGGCGGCGCGCTCAGCTGGTCCAACGCACGGGCCAGCTTCCACTCCGCGTTGCAGTCGCCGGGCTTCTTACCCAGAAACGCCGCGAGCGCCGGGCGAGCCGCCGCCCAGTCACCCGTGCTCCAGTACAGATCGGCCAGGCGCCACATCGCTTCGGTGTCGTTGGCGTCCAGCGCCAGTGCCTGCTTGTACTCGGCCACGGCGCCGGGCGTGTTCTGCATACTCTCCATAATCTCGCCGGAGAGTTGGTGCGAAAGCGGCGAGTTGACGTCGATGGCACGCATGCGCGCAAAGGCCTGTTGCGAAAGCTGCAGCTCGAGCTTGCCCAGCAGATACCAGCTGCGTTGATCGCGCGGGTCGAGTGAGACGAGTTTCTGCAACTGCCCCACGGCGTCCTCCGTGCGACCGACCCGCAGCAACGCCTGCGCCAGCGTTTGCCGAGCGAACCGGTCGTCCGGCATCCCGGCGATACCGCGCTCCAGTGGAGCGATGGCCTTCGCCGCGTCGTTCATCTGCAGGTAGCTGGCGCCAAGCATGATCTGCGCCGGCGCCATGTCCGGCTTCAGCGCGACACCCTGCTCCAGCACCGCAGCGGCTTCTTTGTAGAGGTCCAGGTTGAACAGCAATCGGCCGAGATTGTTGTACGCCGCGGCCACGCTTGGGTCCTGGTGCAACAGATCACGGTAGATGGCGATCGCTCTTTCCGTTTGCCCGGCTTGCTGCGCCTCATGCGCCTGCGCATACAGCTGCTGCACCGCGGCGGATTGCGACCGCGCCGGGGAAGCGATCAACATCGCTACCGCTAGGGTGCCAACAACCATGTGAGGAACGCGCATCATGACATGGGACCGAATACAGCACTTGTTGCATGAAGTATGAGGGCTGCGCACGCAGCCCTCGGGGTGAAGAGGCAAGAGCATCGTCAGAAGACAATCTTAGCGGTGATCTGCCCCTGCCTCGGTGTGTTGGATTGACCCGTGCCCGGCGTGCCGAACGTACCGCTGCTTATGTTGTTATCGGGGCCATTGAACAAGGTGCGATTCAGCACGTTAAAGAAGTCAGCCTGGATAAAGAACTGGAGGCGCTCCCCCGTGGCAAAGGTCTTGCGCACGTTAATGTTTTCGTTGTCGTAACGAGGGTTACGCAGCTCCGAGTAGTTGCGTTGCGCATTGCCGAGCTCAAAAGGTCCGGTCGCAATGAAGGCATTGGCAGGGATGGAGGACGTGGTGACCCGCAGGCGGTCCGCGCCCGGGTGAACGTAGTGCGTGCTGAGCGGAACGGCCGGGTTGCGGTTGGGACGATTGAAGCCGCCTGGATTGCCAAGCGGATTGCCGTTCTCCGAGATGCCAAACGGCGTACCGCCCTGGTACGTAAGGATGAACGCGACCTGGAAACCGCCCAGAACTTGCCCTGCAATGCCTTTGCTGTTCACCAAGGCCTTGCCTGGGCCGATGGGCAGCTCATACACGCCACTCACCTTTTCCAGGTTCTTGACATCGGCACCGCTGATGGTCCACTCCGGGTATTGGTTGTACTTGTTTTCGGCATCCGCCGCGAAGGTAGAAAACCCACTGTCTACGTTGGACATGCTGTGCGACAACGTCCACGAGGCAAGGAACGACAGACCGTTGGAAAAGCGCTTCTCCAGGCTCGACTGCAACCCGCTATAGTTCGCCGCACCGAAGAGCTCGAAATTGTTGTACACGTTGGCGTACTGCGGAAACGGTTCCAACGCGTGGTTCAGCGTGGCACTGGTGCCGAAGTCGTGCACAAACCCGGGGTACGGCGATTTGAACCCAGCGGCCACCACGGCCGGATCGTTGATTGACTTAGTCAACAGCGAACCGTACTGCAGGATCGACGGATCCGGCTGCTTGATCGGGTTCAGCTGCGAAGGCAAGTGCACCACCCGGTTGCCGATGAACGCCACATTCAGGAAGAGATTGAAGGGCAGCTGACGTTGCAACTGGAAGTTCCATTGCTGCGTGTACGGTGCCCGGTTGTCCTGGTTCGGATCAAAGGCGCGAATGGTCGTACCCAGGCCTAGCGCCGGGTTCAACGCCGCGCTTGCGGGTGCAGGTAGCACCTGCGTGTCCCAGCTGCCATACCCCGGTGTGACGCCGCCGGTGCTGTTGCGCTGGAAGGAGCCTTGCAGGAGGTTGCCGTAGCTCACCGCCACCTTGTTGGTCCCGTACTCATACGCGCCGCCGTCCAGGTACGCCAGGCTGTAGCCGGCCTGGAATACCGTACGGGGGTTGATCATGTACGCAAAGCCCACGCGGGGACCGAACTTCTTCCAGCCGATGGGGGCACGGTTAATGCCCGCGCAACCGACGCAGTTGCCGAACTGCGTTGCTACGCCGGGGAGGTTGCCCGCAGCGGGGTTGGGCGCATTCGGGTTCAGGTAAACAATCTGGTTGTTGTTCTCCGTGAAGGGCCGCAAGATATCCCACCGCAGGCCAAGGTTCAGGGTGAACTTCTGGGTGAGCTTGATGTCGTCCTGAATGTAGGGCGAGACTGACAGATTGCGCAGCCGCAGCTCATTGGCAAAGGTGCGATTGGCGTTATCGACCTGCCCCAGCAGGAAGCTCGCGAAGGAGCTACCCGTGGTGTTGATGTTGTTGGGATCAGCGGTAGTCCGCTGGCTGAAATTGAACTGGCCGCCGCAGTTCTGGCACTCGTTGTCATCCTGGTACGTGCGCCGGAACTCACCACCGATGTTGAAGGTGTTGCGACCCTTCGTCCAAAGGTAGTTATTCACGATCGCGATGCCCAGCTTGCGATTGATTGACTGCACCCAACCGCCGGAGGTGCCGAACTGCGTAAGGGCGTTGGTGCCGTCGAAGTTCACATTCGGAAAGATCATCGAGGTGGGCGTCGGTTGCACGGCCGAGAAGGTGACGTCGCGCCGCGCGTTGTACTGGTTATTGATCTCTCCGAGCCAGAGGAAACCGGCCGTCGCTAACAGCTTCGGCGTTACCGCGTTGACGTAGTTCAGGATGTAGGTGGTGCCGAGCGTGGGAAAGGTCTTCTCGCTCTGGAGGATGTTGGACACCGGAACGATCGGCCTAGCGTCGAACCCGGCGCTGATGTACGGATCTCTCCACTGGCTGTAGTGCAACGATTGTTTGCTGGTCAGGGTTTGGTCCACAACCAGACCAAGCACGTGGTTCTGTGTCTGAGTCGGGGCGCCGGCGGCGATCTTGTTCCCCGTAAGTCCAGGCAGGTCAGGATCGGGCAACAACGGCAGAATGCTTTTTGACGTCGCGCTGAAGCGAGCTGGATCGATGACGTTCAGGCGACCCTGGTAGGTGAACTGTTGGTGGGTAAGCGGGTCGAAGATTGGAATCAGGTTGCCGAAGCGGTCACGAAAATCAGTGAAGTCGCCGCCCTTTTCGAGCACGGTCGGTACGGTGCCTTGGTCGCCGTTTAGGCTGTTGGTGTTTACAAAGTCCATCACAAAGTGAAAGAAGGTCTTGTCCCGGCCGTTGTACACGTGAGGGATAACCACTGGGCCGCCGAGCGAAAACCCGTAGTTATTTTCCTTATCCGTCGGCGTCACGTTGTGGTAATACCCCGCGGCGTCATACACGGTGTTCCGATTGATGAAGAACACGTTGCCATGGTAAGAGTTTGTGCCCGACGCCATTTGGTACGTCACGGCGCCCTGCGCCAGGCCGAACTGCGCGGAAAAGGTCGAGCGCTCCACACGAAACTCATTCACCAGATCAAAGGGAGGATTAAAGTTGCTGGTGTACCCCGAAGTCTCCGACTGCGGCACGGGCACACCGTTGTAGAGAACCTCCTCTTCAAAGTTCACGCCGCCGTTCACGTTGTGCGCAAAGGTGCTGCCGGTCACGCCAGGCGCGACAAACTGCAACTGGTCCACCTGGCGCCCGCGACCGCCACCGATGGCTACCGGTAAAGACTGCACCACCTTGTTCTCGATCGTCGTGCCGAGCTCGGGCTGCGTGGTGTTCAGCGCGATTAGGTCGGCGTTTACCTCTACGGTCTGGTCGTTCGATCCGGTTTGCAGCGTGAAGTCGATGGTGGAGCGCACCGTGACCTCGACGTTGACGTCGTTCTTGATCGTCTTCTCAAATCCAGGCGCGGTCACGGTGATGCTGTACCGTCCGGGCAGCAGACCCTCTTCGGTATAGGTGCCGGCCGAGCTGGTCACCGTTCGCACCGTGGTGTTCTCCCCCACGTTCGTGATGAGCACCTGCGCCCCGGAAACGATAGCCCCGGTCGGATCGGTGACGGTCCCTGTCACGCCGCTGACGGTTTGCGCCAGTGCCGTCGACGCACACACAGCCAGCAGCAAGGCAAGGAGGCGAAGGGCGCCTCTCCATGATGTGTTGTTGCAACGCATAGGTACATCTCCGAGATGAGTTCAAATCTTTGCGCAAACCGCAAGCGCGCACACGTTGGGCCGGATGCCCGCTTGGAAGTGGTTCCAGTGGGCATGGTAGCGATTCCATGAGCGTGAGGGGAATTGTGGTCCGGGCGAGGGGGAGATGTCAACTGCTTCCCTGCAACCCTTGCAAACGGCGTCTTCCCCGTCCGAGCGGACCCGCAACGGCTGAGAATTCAGGCCGAGCACCCGCAGGAGGCCCGCAGAATCAGACGCGTCTCCAGCTGCACCTCGTGCGCGCAGGTGGTCGGCTCGTGCGCGGCGCCGACACGCAACTCCAGAAGGCGATCGAACAGCAGCTGTGCTGCCGCGTGGCCGATCGCTTCAACAGGTTGCTGAACCACGGTGATCGACGGCCGTAGCGTTTCGGCAAGCGGGAAATCGTCAAAGCCCAGCAGCGCCATGGTGTCCGGCACGGCGACGTTATGCTTTTGCAGAACCTCGAAGATGTCGATGGTGGTGCTGTTCTTGAGGGTGAGCAGCGCTTGTGGTGGTGCGGGCGAGCGCAACATGCGAACCACGGCGCGCTCAGCGGATGCGCGGTCGCCGATGCTTGTGTCCACCACACACCTGAGGCCGGCCTCAGACATCGCGTCCCGGTAGCCCCGCACGCGTTCTCGAATGGTGAACAAGCCAATCTCGCCGGTGAGGCAGGCGATGCGCCGGTACCCGTGCTCGATGAGATGGCGCGTGGCCAGCGCCGCCCCTGTGCGATTATCGGCAACGACAGACGGAACAGTCGACCCGGCGATCGGGCGATCGAACGCCACAATGGGAACCGGCAGCCGGCTCACCAGCTGCGCAAGCGCGTCCCTTTCCGCGTACGCGGGCGCAATCAGAAAGCCGTCCACGCGATGGCGCATCAGCATCTTTACGGCGTCCAGCTCGGCCTTGGCGTCGTTCTGTGTGGCGAGCACGATCAGCAACGAGTCGTTCGCGTGCGCCACGGCCTGCGCCGCTTCCGCACAGCTTGAGAAGAACGGGTCTGCGATGCTGGGCATCACCAAGCCGACGGTGCGCGTGCGCCCGCCCTTCAGGGTCCGCGCCGCGTGACTGGGCATATAGCCCAGCGCCTCAATGGCGCGCTGCACCCGTGCCAGCGTTCGCGGGTCAACGTTTTGCTCGCCGTTGATCACGCGCGACACCGTCGTTGTGCCGACTCCGGCCTTCTTGGCGACCTCGCTCAGGGTTGCATGCTTGCTCTTCGTCATATCTGCAGTACGCAGGAAGGAGGTGCATAGTGCCCCAACCCCTCGCGCATGGTATCAAGTCCTCCAGCGTCACTCCCGCATTGCGGTCTACGCCCGAGTCAATCTCGGGCCGCCCCATCGCGCAATCAGCGCTCTGGTGCATGATGTTCGGTATGCGAATTCGTCGGTCTTCCTTGCGCGCGCGGTTGCTGGTCTTCTCGCTTCTGCTCTTCGCGTTGTCTTGCGTGCCGGTCCCGGTGGCGCAGGGGCAATCGGCTCGCCACCTTGGCAAGCAGAAAAAGCACGTGCGCAAGACCGCGCAAGTACTGGTCGCCAGCTATGACACACAGACCGGCTTGTTTCGCGGAACCGGGTGGTGGAACTCGGCCAACGGCATCACCGCGCTTGCGCATGTCAGCCGCGATCTGCCGACCCACGAGTTCGACACCGTGTTCACAAACACCTTTACGGCGGCGCAACGAAGATTCCCTGGCTTCCTGAATGAGTTCTACGACGATGAGGGTTGGTGGGCGCTGGCGTGGATGGACGTGTACGAACTGGGGAAAGACGATCGCTTTCTGGCCATGTCCAAGTCGATCTTTCTCGACATGGCGGGAGGCTGGTCCGATACCTGCGGCGGCGGAATCTGGTGGAAAAAGAACGAGCGTTATAAGAATGCGATTGCCAACGAACTCTTCCTGTCGGTTGCCGTGCGCCTGGCAAGCCTGTCAGCAAGCAAGGAAGACAAGGCCATGTACCTGGACTGGGCGCAGCGGGAAGGCCGCTGGTTTCTTTCTTCCGGCATGATCAACAGCGAATCGTTGGTCAACGACGGCCTCGATGCCAACTGCCAGAACAACCACCGCACCACCTGGAGCTACAACCAGGGCGTGATCCTTGCAGGGCTCGCCGGTCTGTCGCAGCTCACGGGCGATACGACCTTGTTGCAGCAGGCCAACCAGATCGCCGCGGCCGTCAAGCTGCGCCTCACGGACAGCAACGGTGTGGTGCACGACCCGTGTGAGCCAAACTGCGGACCGGATGGCATCCAGTTCAAAGGCATCCTGCTCCGCAATCTTGTTACGCTCGAAAAAGCTTCACCGTCCGACGTGGTGAGCCAGCTCATTCAGGCCAACGCGGACAGTGTATGGACGCATGCGCGCACCAAGGCGGGCAGCTTCTCGGTCAACTGGGCCGGACCGCCCCAGGACAGCGGCACAGGCAGCCTCATCTCGGCGCTCGATGCCCTGACAGCGGAGGTGTCGATCGGCGAGCAAACCGCCCCTTGAAGCTCGCAGGCGGTGGCTACCCCCAGAGAACTTAGTTGAGCAACCGGCCATCCTCATCGCGCGAGCTGGGTTCAGCAGACCGTCCCGCCTGTCGCAGCATCGCCTCCGCAAGCTGGTCTGCCGTCACCGTGTACTCTCCCTCAGCAATTAACTTGCGCAACCGCAGCACTTTATCCATTCTCACCTCTTGCACCTGATCTTCTTTCTGGTCTATATCGGTCATCGCGGATCTCCTGCCTACCTTATCGGCTGCCGAGCGAAAAACACGAGCGGTGTCCTAAATTCGTACGCGCCACATCGCTAGGCACTGGCGTTCTCCACAAGGGTTCGCAGCTGGGTGAAGGCCCCGGCATGCGCGTGCAAAACGTCTGCGGGAAGCATATCAAGAACCAAGGCCACCTCCGCCAGGTTCAGCCCCTCGACATAGAAGAGCCCCAGCACGAGTCGTTCCGTTTCCGATACCGCCCCGATTGCGGCAGCGAGACTCCCGCGCGTCGCCGTCGCGAGAAACTCTCGTCCGGGCGGGCAATGGCAGTTTTGCGTAGATGCTTCTGTTCCAAGAAGAGGCATACCGCCATCATGCGCCGCACAGGCCGACATGAAAATACGACAGTTGCGGGATACGCCTGGCCTGATTGCACCAAAACGAGACACTTTTCCCAGCCGGGAGCACGCACGGAGAGCCTCAGCGACTCGCCAGCGGCTTCGAGATCGACTCCAGCGACTTGCCCGCAGCCTCCACGCCGATGGTCCACTCTGTGACCGCCCCAGCCAGCATCAGCGCCGCGCCCAGGCCGTACCCGCCCGCCACCGCCCAGCGTGAGCCGGTGTTGATCAGCACGCCAAACAACAGCGGCGCGCCCGCTCCCCCCACCAGTGTGCCGATCGCATAAAAGATGGCGATGGCAAACGCGCGCATCTCCAGCGGAAAGATCTCGCTGACGGTGAGATACGCCGCGCTGGCCGCCGACGACGCCACAAAGAAGGTGAGCGAGAACAAGATGCCCATGCCGCGCGGACCCAGCGTGCCCATGCCGAACGGAAACAGCGTGCCCAGCAACAGCAGGCCGGCGATTCCGTACGTGGCCGTGATCATCGGCTTGCGGCCGAGCTTCTCAAACAACCAGCCCAGCGTGAGCGGGCCAAAAAAGCTCGCGACCGCAAACGGTAGCAGGTGCTTGGGCAGGTCCCGGTCCGCGACACCGTAGAACTTCTTGACGATTAGGCCGTAGCTGAAGAAGATCGCGTTGAAGAAGAACGCCTGAGCGACCATCAACATGAGCGCAAGGTAGGAGCGCTGGCGATTTTCGCCGAGCATATTGCTGAAGATCTCGCGCAGCGGCGTATGGTCCCGCACCCTGATTTCAAGTTTCTCGCCTTCGGGCGTGGGCAAGCCTTCCGGATGACCGTGGGTCGCGCGCTGCTCGACGTCCCCGACGATCCGGTTCGCCTCGTCCTCCTTGCCGCGCAACATGAGCCAGCGCGGGCTTTCGGGCACGAACAGTCGCAAGATCAGCACCCCCAAACCCAGCACGCCGCCGATGCCAAAGGCATAGCGCCAGCCGCGGTCCGGCGCGAGGCCGTGGCCTGCCAGCAGAAACATGGCCACGAACCCGCCCACCGTCGCGCCCACCCAAAACGTGCCGTTCACGATCAAGTCTGTGACCCCGCGCACCTTGCCCGGAATGAGCTCGTCGACGGCCGAGTTGATGGCGGCGTATTCGCCACCGATGCCGATGCCGGTGAGGAAGCGAAACACCGCAAAGGGCCCAAATCCCCATGAAAATGCACTGGCCACCGTGGCCAGCGAGTACGTTGTGAGCGTGACCAGAAACAGCTTGCGACGGCCCAGGCGATCGGTCAGATAGCCAAACAACAAGGCACCCAACACCGCGCCGATCAGGTAGGTGGTGGCAGCCGCGGTCACCTGCTGATCGCTCAGACCGAGGCCCGCCCTGCTTTCCAGGATGCCGGAAAGCGAGCCGACCAGTGTCACTTCCAGGCCATCCAGCAGCCACGACGTGCCCAACGCCATAATGATGCGCGCGTGCCAGCTGGACCAGGGCAGCCGGTCCATCCGCTGCGGGATGTCGGTCTGAATCGTCCGGCCGTCGGCGGCCGACTGCAGATCGTGCGACTCGCTCACCTGCGCCATGGCGCCCTCTTTCGTGTGCAAACTCTATTCCCGTTTCAGCACGGAGATCCCGCCGTTACGTTCCAGGATGGCATAGTCCATGTCTTCCATGCGACTGATGCCCTTCAGCCTTCCGGCCGCTTCCAGATCGGCATTGCCGACCTGCGCCTGGCGCATCGCTTCGCCCTGAAGTTCACCATGCTTCATCAGCACAATAGGCGTGCCGTCCACAATCTTCCCGATGAGCGGCCACTTGGTTTTCATACCGGAGACGATGCGGTGCAGCATCCCTATCGTGATCACGGCGCAGGTGCAGTTAGTCAGCGACCGGTCGCTGCCCACGGTGGACAAGATGATGACGCCGCCCATCAGAAACACCAGGACAAAGTCGCTCATGGTCATCTGACCGCCCGGCCGGCGTGCCAGGACGCGCACCACGAGCATCAGGAAGAAGTAGCCGGCGATGGCATGAAGAATGGTGCCCACGATCTAACCCCCTTAAGGAAGCACAAAGGCGCTGGCCTGCACGGGCTGCCTGCCGGGAACGCCAACGGTGAATTGGTGCAGACCCACGAAGGAGGGCTTAAGCTCAATCTGCACCAGCATGGGCCCGGTCGACGCCGCGAACGTATAGGTGACCCCGCCTGAACCGATGACCGATTCCCTGGGTTGCGGAATCACGCGCTGCGCACCCAGCTTCTTGACGATGCTGTCGCTTACATACAGCTGGAAGGCGCCGTCATGCACCGCCGAGGGCTGCGGCAGAATCGTCATGATGGACGAGCTGTTGGCGCGCTCCACTCGCTCGTACTTCACGTTGAGGCTCCCATCCGGCGCGTCGCGTTGGGCGTTGGCCAGCGGTCCGCGCCCCAGTGCGCCGGCCAGGTCGGCGAGCAGTACAAGCAGAAAGAAACTCCAGATCAGCCGCTCAAAGAACCACCAGCGGCTTTGAAACTCAATGTCTTCGCCCACGGCGACTTCGTTGTCGACCTTGGGCACGTCGTCTTGAACAGGTTTGGTATCGAGCACGGCGGCGGCCGGCATAGGCTAAAGTCTCCTTGACTTGGGCTCTGGGGCGTGCGGAGCTATCGAGCAACGTGCAGTTTTCGGTTGACGTGCAACAAGCTACGAGTCTTTCTTCGCCAAGATGCTGATCTCACCGTTGCGTTCGAGCACCGCGGCTTGCACCTTGTCCAGGGTTCGTAACCCCTGATCGCGGGTCTTCTCCATCACGTCCATGGCGCTGATGCGCTGCAACTGCATCGTGCGGCGACGCCACTGCCCGTCCACCAGCAGGAAGAGCGGCGTGCCGTCTAGGATCTTGGCCACGCGGTCGGACCGTTGCCGGAGCCACCCCAGGAAATAGTGCGCCATCGCCACAGCGATGATCTGACAAAACGCATTGGTCAGCGAGGCTTCATCTGCGACGATGGCCGTCAGCATCAGGCCGCCGAGAAAGAAGATCAGGATGAACTCAAACGGCGTCAACTGCTTGCCGGGACGACGGCCCACAATCCGTACGATGAAGACCAGAAAGAAATAGCCGAAAAGCGCTCGAAGAACCGAGGCGGTAGATTCGATATTCAAGGCAAATGCTCCTGCCGTGCTCGTACGGTATGTGATGCGCGCGTAGCGGCAGAGGCAGTCTGCGCCCACTGCGACCGTTTTGCTTGACTCTGGGGCGCCACAGACCGCAGCCTACTGAAAGGGAGGCGCGCGCATGGCGAAGAAGACTAGACCGGCAGTGTTTTCTGCCATCAAAGCCGTGAAAGCCAACGCGCGCCAGCGCCTGGGCACACCGCCGCCCGGCGCCCCCATCCCCGACCGTCGCACCAAGAACGAACACGGGCCGGTGAAGCACAAGCCCAAGCTCGAAGAGATGATTGCGGCGGCGGGCAAGGACGACGGCCTTCGGTAGATGCGCTTGGGTGACTGCTAAATTGGATCATTCACGGCGAGGGCTCCGGTAGACTCACACCTATGTCGTCGCTGACTCTGGCCCTGGTTGTGTTTGAGCTGTTCGTGATGGTGCTGTCCATCTCGCTGCATGATGCGGCGCAGGCGTGGATGGCCGATCGGCTCGGCGATACGACCGCGCGGCATGCCGGGCGGCTGACCCTGAACCCCGCGCCGCATTTCGATTTCTTCGGCATGGCGCTTTGGCCTCTGATCTTTATCTGGCGATCGCCGCTGGTGCTGGGCTGGGGCAAGCCGGTGCCGATGATCAGCCGTAACTTTCGCCGCACCCAGGGGGAGATCCAGGCCACGCTGGCCGGTCCGGGCGCGCAGTTTGCGGCGGCGCTGCTGTGTTTGGTAGCGCTGATCGTGGTCAAACACGTTGACCCGGCCGGCGCGGCGAACACGTTGGCAATCGCCAACGCGCTCAGCCTGCGCGAGCTGGACTACGTGCCGCCCGGTCTGCCGCCCATCTTTCCCTTGTTGCTGTTTTTTTACTTCGGCATCCTGGTCAACCTGCTGCTGGCTATCTTCAACCTCCTGCCCCTGCCGTTTCTGGACGGCGGCAAGATCCTCGTCTACTACCTGCCCTACAACGCGGCGCGAACTTATGAGCGTTACAGCCTTTGGCTCATGTTCGGCTTCATGTTTTTCGGCTTCGGCATCATCCTCGCGATCTTTGCGCCGGTGCTGGGCGTGTTCGATCGGCTGCTGTATAGCCTTTGATTGGTGGTTAGTGGCTAGTGACAGGTGGGTAGTGGCTAGTATGTCGCTACTTGCGGCAACGACCGTTTAGCAGTTGCTGATCGTTCTGAAACTGAAGTAGATTCAGCCGCGCGAGGGCTTGTAGAATACCCTTGCTCATGGCCCTCATCTTGTCCAATGCTGAGTCAAACGTCGAGGCCGTCGATGCCCAGCATCACTCGATTCAGGGCACAGGGGAGATGGCGAACACGGTTCGAGCCATGGACTGGAGCGCATCTGCCTTTGGACCGATTGCACGTTGGTCCGACACCTTGGTGGCAACGGTCAATAGCGTCCTTCTCTCCCCCTTTGCAGCCGCCGTCTACTGGGGACCAGAGCTGTGCTTGATCTACAACGATGCGTATCGCGCTTTTCTGGCGGACAAACACCCCTCGGCCCTGGGAGCGCCCGGGCCGAAGGTCTGGAACGAAGCCTGGCCTGTGGTGGGCGCGGCGATCGAGGCAGCCTATCGCCACGGAACCGTGACCAGTGAGCGGAACGCCTTGATTCCGATCCTGGTGAACGGAACGCTTGAACAGCGCTGGTTCTCCTATAGCCTCGTACCGGTTTACGAGCATGGCGAGATTGTGGGAGTCTTCAATCTAGCCAGTGAAGACACAGCCGAGCTTGGGCGCAGAGAGGCTGAACAAGCCTTGCGCACCAGCGAGCAGCGCTTTCAGCTAGCGATGCAGGGTGCCGGTCTGGGTATGTGGTTCTATGACACCCTGGACGGCATCGTTGTTGCTGACCAGACAATGTTTGAGATCTTCGGGTCCCTCAAATTAAATGGCTCCGTCGACTATTGGTCGGAGTTCTTGCACCCCGAAGACAGCGCCCGGGTAAGTGAGCACTTCCGCGCTGCGCTTGACCGCGAGCGCCCCTACGACCTTGAATACCGCATTGTTCGCGAAGACGGCATACGGTGGATCCGGTCTGTCGGTCGTGTCGAAGGCGAGCCAGGGCAACGGCAGCAAATGTTCGCCATCATCGAGGACATCACACAACGCAAGCAGATGGAACAGGCAATCATCCAGAACGAGAAGCTTTCCGCTGTGGGACGCCTTGCTTCCGCAATGGCGCACGAGATCAACAACCCTCTTGCGTCGGTGACGAACCTCATCTATCTCGCAAGATCTGCTACCCAGCCAGACCACGTGCAGGAGTACCTGGCGACGGCGGAGAGGGAACTTCGGCGGGTTTCGGTGGTCAGTAGCCGGACCCTACGGTTTTACAAGCAATCCACGTCACCGAGCTTAGTTACATGTGCGGATCTGTTCTCTGAAGCGCTGTCTGTGTACCAAGGCCGATTAGTCAATTCAAATATCCAGGTCGATAAGCGGAGAAGAGCCGGCAAACCTGCAAGGTGTTTTGAAGGGGAAATTCGACAGGTTCTCAGCAACCTGATCAGCAACGCCATCGACGCCATGCACCCCGGGGGCGGACGGCTCTTCCTTCGCAGTCGTGAGACGAAGCATTCGAGCACCGGCCGACGAGGTCTTGCCCTCACGATCGCGGATAGCGGACCTGGGATGCCGCGTCAGGTCCAGGAAAACGCCTTCGAAGCCTTCTACACCACCAAGGGTATCGGAGGCACAGGTCTAGGGCTTTGGGTTTGCCAGCAAATCGCCACAAGACATCAAGGTGCGATCCGTATCCGAAGCGCGCAAGGCCCCGGAGCCCACGGTACCGTTTGTGTGCTCTTCGTGCCCTTCCACGCCGACATCGTTTAGGTAAACGGAACACACCTTCTGTTCACCTGCGTGCTAGGACGTTCGGCTCCGTTGGTTCCAAGCTTTCATTCCACCATCCATGGAACTGATGCTGGTGAACCCGTTCGCCTGAAGCAGGCTCGCGGCGATGCTGGAACGATATCCGCTCCCGCAGATAGCAATGATGTCGCTGTCTTTCTGGAGTTCTACCATCCGTTCTTTCAACTCGCCCAACGGAATAGGAGTTGCATCCTGAATGTGCCCGCTCGACCATTCCTTCTCGCCGCGGACGTCCAGAACCTGGGTGTCCGGTCCCCGCTCGGCAACTTCGTTTGTTGAGAGTTGCGCCGTTCGCGTGAACTCCAAGCCCGCGTCCACCCAGGCAGGCATCCCTTTTTGCAGAAAACCTTCGATTCGCTCCAATCCGACTCGCACCAGTGACCGACGCGAAGCCTCATCATCCCCCGTGTCGTTGACGAGAATGAACCGCTGTTCCGGGTCCAGCAACCATCCCGCCCAGAGCGAAAGGTTCTGGCCCGCGCCGATGTTCAGGGCACCCGGGATATGCGCGCCGCCAAAGGCTTCGGGACGACGCAGATCGATGATGGTGACGGCCTCGTCGGCAAGCAATGCCGCAACACAAGCCGGTGTAAGGGGCGCGTTGCCCGGCAACTTTGCAACGCTGGAAGCGCCCTTTGCATTCAACTTCTTCATGCGTGGGTAGTACGAAGGCATGGGAGGAACGCTGGCCAGGATCTCCTGCACAAAAGCTTCTTTTGTCAGCTGGAACAGAGGCTGGCTCAGACGTTCGTAGCCCAGCGTCGATTCGGCTCGGTCGCTCATGCCCGATCCAGAGCGAACCTGCCCCATGACCCGGGTAAACCTGCACGCGATCGGACAAGGAGGCGATGCGTTCATGCAGGCTGCGGTACAGGTCGTGGGCAAGCGTTGCTTTGCATGCTCACCCCGCAGGTCCGGACGCCCAAGCGAGCCGACGAAGAGAAAGTCTCCGCTAAAGAGCGCCATCGGCTGCGACGCCTCCCTCGCTTCATCGAAGAGAACGAAGCTCAGGTGCTCGGGGTGTGACCCGGTGTATGGCGTGCAATCAGACGCAACGTGCCGATCCATAGCGCATCACCATCGCGCAGCGCACGATTGCTCCATGCTGTAACAGTAGGGCTCTTCGTCGTAGGAGCTGAGGGCAAGCTCCGCGCCTGTGGCTTCAGCAAGTGCCAGGGCCCCGGAAGCAAATCCGCATGGATGTGCGTTTCCGTCACGTAGCGGATGACGAGGCTCTCTTCTGCCGCATACGTGGTATATCGGTCGAAGTCGCGCATGGGATCGATGACGATCGCCTCGCCCCTAGACGAAATGATGTAGCTGTATTGAGCCAGCCCGGGCACCTCGAATTGCTTGATCTTCATCGCTTTCCGCGTCCCTGCTTCCCTGCCAATTCCTTGAATTCGCGACGACTCTTTTCCGCCTTGCTGCTGCACACCAGGGACGCAGAGCACTCGATGGTGGAGTTCAGGCGTGGAGCAACAGCGGCAAGCCGCTCACGGTTGCCGACCGCAAACCATGGTCGATGGAGCGCCAGGTGCGCGTAATGGCGGGCGCCCTGGTTCTGTCCTTCTTCGGCCTCGGACTCCTTAGGTCGAAGTAGTTCTTTGCCGGCGCGGGCCTGGTGTACACGGGCGTCACCTACACCTGCATGATGGCCGCCATGCTTGGCCGCATGCCGTGAACGCTTCGGAGACACCACTCGCATGACGCCGCTCGCGATCGGCGGTGGCCTCGTCCTGACCTGGCCATCGGCATCATCTCCGGCATGATCGGGATCGGGGGTGGGGCGTTTCTCATCCCCGCCCTAGTTTTCTTCTCCGGTATGTCGCAGAAGACCGCGCAGGGCACCTCCGTGGCGACCCTGCTGTTGCCGATCGGCATCTTCGCGTTCTGGACCTACATCGAAGGCTGAATCAGACCGGCGCTCATAAACTGTGCCCCTGTATACTCTACAGAGCACACAACCTAATCTCCGGCTCCAAGTGGAGTGGCTTTCTGAGAAGCTGCACTTTGCCTGGCACGGGCATTCTGGTACCGCGTGCGCTTGGGCGATGACCACATCACGGGAGTTCTGAGTGGGGTGGCAGGGAAATACGTTTCGGTATCACACGGAGGGTTGAGTGGGTCGGACAAGGGACTTCTACGATCAATACCGCTTTAATGTAGAGAAAGGCCCCTTTTATGAAGAGGAGAGCGCCCTTCCTTTGGGGTCTCCTTCCGCGAATCCTGTGAGGATGATCGCATATTTCTTGCCCCAGTTTCATCGGATACCCGAAAATGACCGGTGGTGGGCGCCTGCCTTCACGGAATGGACGAACGTCACAAAGGCGCTGCCCCGTTACCTAGGGCATCAGCAACCGCGTATGCCGGCAGATCTAGGGTTCTATGATCTGACTCACGCCGAAACTCTGCGGAAACAAGCCGAGTTAGCACAACGGGCCGGTGTCCATGGGTTCTGCATTCACCACTACTGGTTCAACGGCACACGTCTGCTTGACGCCCCTTTGCGGCTTCTACTGGAGACGCCTGATATCAATCTGAACTTCTGCTTGTGCTGGGCCAATGAAAGCTGGTCTCGTCGCTGGGACGGCTCCGAGCACGAAGTGCTGATGCAGCAAAGCCATAGTCCCGAAGATGACTTAGAGTTCGCGCGTTCTCTTGTACCTGCAATGCGAGATAGGCGCTATATCCGGATCGAAGGTAGACCGCTTCTCATGGTGTACCGGCCAAAGCTGTTACCGGACGCCCGTAAGACGGTTGAGCGTTGGCGAGAATTTTTCATCGAGCAGGGTGTTGGCGATCCTTATATCGTGATGCCTCAAGCATTTGAAGATAACGACCCGCGCGTTTACGGAATGGACGCAGCTGTCGGCTTCCCTCCTCATAACGGAGGTTGGGTGCGGGACGACCTTGGTTCTGTTCACCTACTCGACCCGAACTTCAAGGGTGTTGTGAAGTCGTATACGGCGCTCCGAGACGAAATGCTACAAAACACAACGGGTGAGTTTCGGCTTCACCCTGGTGTATGCCCACGCTGGGATAATGAAGCCAGGCGACCTGGGCGTGGTGTGAGTTTTTATGGGTCGACCCCAGCGCATTATGGCGATTGGCTCCGCGCAGCATGCATCGAGTCGATGAAAGAGGATAGGCCGGATCATCGTCTGGTCTTTATCAACGCCTGGAATGAATGGGCGGAGGGAGCGCACCTTGAACCCGATCGACACTTTGGGTCGGCTTACCTCGCCGAAACGCGTAGAGCGTTGGACGACCTATCAACGCCCTTCCAGGCTCGCCCAACTCCCGTCCTCCATGGAAAGGTGCAGCGTTTCATGCACCCGCAGTTCTCAACGCGTAGGCGGGTTGTGAGTCGGTTGCGCCGTCTGGCGGGAAGTTTGAGAAAAAGGTTGGGATGGCGAACGTTATGAGTGTGTCGACTGATCCAACATCAGACGATCCGTTTGAGGTTGCCCTAAGCGTAGAAAACCTTAAGCGAAAGAGCCTGCAAGGCTCCTTCGCTACGGTGCTCTCCCAATTTTTCAAGATGCTGATTCAGTTGGGGTCGCAAGTAATTCTCGCTCGCTTGCTGTTTCCGGCTGATTTCGGCCTGCTTGCCATGATTTACCCGGTAGTCGGTTTCATTCAAATCTTCAATGACATTGGACTTGGGCAATCCTTGATCCAGCGCTCCGAGCTTGAGCAGAAGCGCGTGTCGGCGCTCTTTTGGGTCAATATGGCGCTTAGCATCGGGCTGGCGTGCACAGTGGTAGCCGCCGCGCCTTTGACAGCGATGGTCTACCATCAACCCCATGTCGTAGGTCCGATGATCTTTCTTGGGGTCTTGATTCCCGTAGGAGCTTTGGGAATCCACCCAACGGCGTTGCTGTCCCGGCAAATGCGGTTTCAATGGATGGCCTGGAACGAGGTGGCGACATCTCTCATTGGAGTGGTTGTGACGATCGTCTGCGCAAAGAAAGGTCTCAGTTACTGGTCCTTGATTGCGGGACAGTTCGCCAGTACAATTTGTGGCAATCTAAGTGCGTGGGTCGCTTGCAAGTGGAGGCCCTCTCGTCCAAATTTCGTCCGCTCGGCATGGGAAGACCTTAGGTTTGGGGCAAATCTTACTGGAGCCAATCTGGCGACTTTCCTGACCATGTCAGGCGATAACATGATTGTGGGCCTGATGGCAGGCCGGGTGGCATTGGGTCTCTATGACCGTAGCTACCGCCTAGTTGTGCAACCGATCAGTCAGATCTTATCCCCGGTGAGCAGGGTAGCAGTACCATTGTTGTCTCGATTCGCGCACCAACCCGCCGAGTATCGAGCCGCTTACCTAAAAGTCTTTCGCGCTATCATCCTTACCAGTGTCCCAGTCATGTTGGTCTGCATCATGGACGGCCGCATGTTGATCCACGTGTTTCTTGGACCCAGGTGGGACCAGGCGGGGCCGATCTTTTCATGGATTTGCGTAGGCGGCCTCACCTCGGGCATCTATTCCAGTTCCTTCTGGTTATTCACGTCACAGGACCGCACAGCGGAGATGAGGCGCATTATGACCGTCGCCGCCGTGATTAACATCCTTTCTTACCTTGTCGGCATCATCTGGGGAATCGTCGGAGTGGCGGCTATGGCCGCCGTAGTCTTCGTCCTGATTACGACGCCGCTGGTGCTGTACGTGGCCACGCGATCCGGCCCTGTCCACTACCGCGATCTGCTTCGCCATGGTGCACCGTTTGTCGTTCGATCGATACTCATCTATGCGCTCCTAGCTGCTATCAGTCATCACTTACCCTTTCCGGCAGTGGTCCACATTGCGATTGATGTGGTCGTTGCGTATGGAACGATGATAGGACTTTGCCTTTTCAGCGGCGAGGATCGATCTTTTCTGGGAGGTCTGGTTCGCACCTTGTCGATCGGAAAGGCCGGGGCTGTGTCGTCGTGAGCGTGCCGTCCGCAATGATTCATTCAGTTATCGTCGATGATTTATGCCTCCAGAGTAGGCTTCCCGATTCAGCATGGATGCAATCTGCACACCTCCAACGAACCCAAGGAGTACGCACGTGACTCGGAAACCCTCGCTGGCATTGCCGACTCTTCTATGCGCACTTGTGTTGCCGATTTGTGCCCTGTTTATTCGACCGCGAGTCGAGACAGGAATTATTGACGATTGGTCATACACTCGCAGCGCTCAAATACTCTCCTTAACGGGGCACATCGCCTACAACGGCTGGGCGACAGCGATGCTAGGTTGGCAGCTGTATTTCGGGGCAGCGCTGATCAAGATCTTCGGCTTTTCCTTCACGGTTACACGCCTTGGCACACTTCTGTTAGCTATGGCAGTCGCAGCCTTGGTTCAGCGAACATTGGTTCGCATGGGACTGACGACCTGGAACAGTGTCGCAGCCACGCTTGTCTTCGTGTTGTCGCCTGTGTTCTTGCCGCTCAGCCTCAGCTTCATGTCCGATATGTACGGGTTGGCGGCGTTGATTGGGTGTTGCTACTGCTGTGTGCGCGCGTTGCAGGCCGAGAACGAGCACAGAGCGACTGCTTGGGTGTGTGCGGCGGCTGTGGTAAACGCGTTGGGGGGCACAGCACGGCAGATTGCATGGCTAGGCGTACTGGTGATGGTTCCTTCTACGCTATGGCTGCTGCGTAGGAGCCGGCTCGTGGTCTGGCTTGGCGGACTGAGTACCATTGCCGGTGTTGCCTTTATCGCAGGCGCTCTGCACTGGTACGGTCGACAAGCTTACGTGATTGTCGAGCCGGTTCTTCCGAAGCTTTCTTACTCGCCCAGGTTCTTACTCATTCACATGTTTCCGCTCTTCTTCCGGATCACGCTTAGTGAGTTCTTATTGCTGATCTTGCCGTTATCGCTGCTGTTTACGCCGGCGATCTTTCGCTCGCGGCGAACCACGCTGCTTGCTAGTCTTGTCGCAGGCCTGGGATGCCTAAGCGCTGTGTTTCTGCTTGAGACGCATAGGTCGCGTGCATTACTTAGGTTGTGCGTGCCCTATATGGTGTCTTTTATCTGGCAAGTCGGTCTAGGCGGCTATGTGGAAGAAGGTCCAACTCTGCTTACACCTGGTGTGCGCATCCTGCTTACAGCCCTTTTGCTTCTGGGTGGCTTAGGGATTGCATGCGCGCTCCTAAACCGAAAGTCCCTTGAGAAGGCACGTGGGGCGAGTTCCTTGCCACACCCTTCTTCAAGGGAGGTTGCGATCCTGTTGCTCCCTTGCTGCCTTGCCTACATGCTTCTTCTTGTGCCGCGCCATCTAACTGGAGGGATTGTTGATCGTTACCTCCTGTTCCCGCAGTTTTCGCTATTGGTGTTCGTGGTCCTGCTTTACCAAAGGCAGTTCGGAAGCGCGCTCCATCCGACCGTTTGGGGACTCATCGCCGTCATGGGAGCTCTTGATGTCGCTGGCCTGCACGACGATTTTGCCGTCCTCCATGCGCAAGTTGCTCTGCAACGCGAGTTAACCGCAAGTGGCGTTTCACGTACGGCAATTGACAGTGGGTTTGAATATGCTGGATGGACCGAACTACAGGTTAGCGGACATATAAACGACCCAAGAATCATCAACCCAGCAAACACTTATCATGCGGTAGCTGGTGAGCAAGATGGTTGCCACACATCACCTCCCGGGCCTACGCCCTCGGTTCAAGCACGCTATGTCCTGTCTGCATCGCCGACGGCCTGTGGCGGATCATCACAGTTTGCGCCGGTGACCTACCACACGTACTTCGCTCCCCATACCAGAACTCTTTATGTGGTTCTAGGGCCGTATGCAAATGTACGCTGAACTCGACGAGCCTACTGCGATCATCAATGGTGAATGGCGACAACGGGCACCTCAAGGCTCCATCGCAATCCACATTACTCGTCCCGCCATCCTGATATACGGTACAATCTAAAAGACACTTCCTTGTTCACCTCCACTAGCCTGTGGCGACGTGGGAGTGAGTGGTTTACACCAAAGGACTTCGGCTGCGAAAGGGCAAATGACTCGTATACCTAAGATCATTCATTACACCTTTGGTTTGGCTCAAGACTTCGGCGGTAAGCCCTGGAGTTTATTGCATTATGTTTGCCTCAAAAGTGCTCTAAGTCGGATTGCGCCGGAAGAAGTCTACTTCTACTACGAATATGAACCCACAGGACCCTGGTGGGAACTCACTCGCCCATTGGTAACGCCGGTGAAGATCAGTGCGCCGCGGGAGGTGCATGGTCGCCCCTTGATGCACGTCGCTCACCGGGCTGATGTCGTTCGCTTGCAAAAGCTGGCCGCGTTCGGAGGGATCTACCTGGACGCCGACGTGCTGGTTCAGAGGAGTTTCGATGATCTGCTTAGAGAATCGACAGTTCTCGGGCAAGAGTTGGCTGGGGATGAGCCACGCATGGCAAATGCCGTCATTTTGGCCGAGCCCAACGCACCGTTCATTCATCGCTGGCTGGAACAGTACCGCAACTTCCGAAGCACCGGCCGAGATGAGTATTGGAACGAGCACTCCGTGCTACTACCAGCCCAGCTCGCTCGTGAATATCCCGACGAAATTACTGTGCTGGGGCACAAAGCGTTCTTTTGGCCAACCTGGATTCCTGACCACATTCGTTGGATCTTTGCTTCCAACGAACCCATCGCTTTGGAAGCGACCTACGCAAATCATCTCTGGGAGAGCGAAGCCTGGCCTCTGATGAGACATGCGACTGCAGGAACGGTGCGCCGGCACGATACCAATTTCAGCTGCTGGGCGAAGCCTTTTTTGGACGATGTTCCTGATAATTACGCTGCACCGTCGGTCGCTGATCGCATAAGGCAGCTCCAACACGATGCTTCTCGTCAAGCTAAACGGGCACGGCTTAAAGTCATACGCCATCTCTCCGGGGCCTGACGAACGCTGTTCTGTAGCTCCTGCGACCTTTATATGCGAGCTTTTCACGAGAAAGCAATAGTAGGAACTATGTATCACTTATTGATGCCCCGGGGAGCGGTTCTGCCTGATTGTTCTCAGAGAGGAAGCGAGGTGTTATGGATTTAATCGACGAGCATCGCAAGAACACGGAACCTGGCCCGTTTTACGAACCGGAAGGCCAGGGCTATCGCGGACGGGGCCCAAAGATCCGCCTTATCGCTTACTATCTGCCACAGTTTCACCCTATTCCTCAAAACGATGCTGCTTGGGGGAAAGGCTTTACCGAGTGGACCAACGTTACCAAGGCCACGCCTGCATTCTCTGGTCATTACCAGCCGCAATTGCCTGGAGATCTCGGCTTCTATGATCTAAGGTCGATTGATGTTATTAGGCGCCAGGCCGAGATGGCGAAGAAGTACGGTATCTACGGCTTTTGCTTTCACCATTACTGGTTCGACGGCACGCCGGTCCTAGACACACCCTTAAAGCTGTTTCTATCTGATCCAAGCATTGACCTTCCCTTTTGTATTAACTGGGCGAATGAAAACTGGACACGCAGGTGGGACGGCAAAGAAAATGAGGTCATCATCGCGCAGCGATATTCCGCCGAGGATGACTTAGCCTTTGCTCGGTCTCTGGAGCCGCTATTACGGGATCCTCGCTACATCCGTATCGATGGCCGTCCCCTCATCATGCTCTACAAACCTGCCGATCTGCCGGACGTCAAAGCGACCTTGCAACGTTGGCGAGATCACTTTGTTCGTGCAGGTTTGGGCGATCCGTATTTGCTTATGCCGGAGGAGTTTGAGGGGAACAACCCGGGTAAGTATGGTTTCGACGGGGCGGCCGGCTACCCGCCCCGAAGCAGTGGCATATCTACGCGGATGTGGCGAGTGTTGCTCAGACTTAGAAAGCGCCACTTTAGGCGAGGGGGCCTACTCTGTTCCTATGATCAGATGATGGCTCACGGGATGTCCGACCGACCAAAGGACTTCACCCTTTTTCCTGGAATTTGCCCAGGCTGGGACAACACGGCGCGCAAAGGTCTGAAGGGTCACGTCTACCTTGGGGCAAATCCAAATAAATACGGCGTGTGGTTGAAAGAGATTTGTAAACACCTCAAAGGCTACAAACCCGAGCACCGAATCATCTTCGTCAATGCGTGGAACGAGTGGGCTGAAGGAGCCCACCTGGAACCTGATCGATACTTCGGTCATGCATACCTTGCTGAGACGGCCAGAACGTTGGAGCTATTCGACGATATGGACTGAGGCGCTGTAGCATTGAGTGGGTTCGAAACGCTCGCGGATGCTTTAACGGATGGGAGGCCGACAGCGCCCCGGCTTTCGTACGGTCAGGCAATCAGTACCCGTCGATGGTCCTGGACAGAACGAGCCACAGCGCCGGGCACGAGACGGTGTTGTAGGGCGATTCGATGTGTTCTGTGTTGTGGCTGAACGCCACCTTCATTGACGGTTCTATTCAAAATCAACTTTGGGCTGTAACCCGTTTGGCGCGTCGCCATCGTCAACCATGCGATGAACGTAGTCTCCTGTCCCGGCGATGCCATGGCTATCCTGCACAGGACGGGTACTGCGTCTGAAGGTGCTGTGTCTGAACTAGACGATATTGATCGCCTTGTGCGTACCTACCGAGCTCGTTTACTCCGCTTTGTTACGTTCTCGATCAAGGACGACGATGCCGCTGCGTCCATCGTGCAAGACTGCTTTCTGAAGGCGTACCACACACGTCACCAATTTCGGAACGAATGCACCATCGCAACCTGGCTAACCACCATCGCCGTCAATCAAATCAGAGATCACCTCCGTGTAAGGAGATACAAGTTCTGGCGTAAAGTCAGTGAAACAGCAGTCGATGTTATCGAGAAGGCTTCGCTCATACCGAGTGCAGATCGCACACCAGAAGAGGAACTGCTTGCCCGAGAACGTGCCAGGGCCGTCGCGCGAGCCGTCGCTCTTCTTTCAGAGCGGCAGCGCCTGGTATTCCTGCTGCGCTTTTCAGAAGAGATGGAGGTTTCTGAAGTTGCCAAGGCTACGGGCATGCCCGTGAATACCGTAAAAACGCATCTGCATCGTGCGATCAAAGCTGTTCGAGAGCAGATGGAGGGATACCCCAGATGACAAACCACTTAACCCCGGACGAAATCAACGACCTCCTGATTGACCAAGAAGGAAATGCGCGTGTCCTTGCCCATCTGCGCGAGTGCGTGGCTTGCGGCGCTGCCGTCGCCGAACTGCGCAAGGCCCTTGGGGACTTCAACGAGTTCGCCGACAGGTGGGCGCAGCGCGAAGCCAAACAGTCCGTACCAGTTCCCACGCCTTGGGCCGTGCGAATCAGCAGTTGGCCCCGTTTGATGCCCGCCCTCTCCAGCGCTTTCCTTGCTTGCCTCTCAGCGTCCTTATGGGTAGCCCTTAGCGTTGCTAGGCATCAGCCTTCGTCAGCACTGCAGCCTGCAACCTCAAAGGCCACTGAAATCCAACAAGATAACCGATGGCTGCTGGCCATGGATCAAGACCTGCAAGGAGACCCTTACAGCATCGTCACCCCTGTTCCAGGTTCAGAGACCTCGCCGAGACCGCAGCCTAGCGTTAGCCATAGGAGACGCCCTTGACGAAACATATCCACCGTTGGGTCTACCTTCTTCTCTTGCCACTGGCCGCCACTTTCGCCATAGGCCAGAACAGCGGACCGCCCCCAGGGCAGTATCCGCGAGGAGCGCCGCCGCCGGGACCGCCGCCAGGCGAGCCGCCCGTCTTTGGAGGCGGGCCGGGAGGCGGACCGGGATTTCCTCCTCCCCGACCAGGATCAAGGACTCGGGACACGGCGGGCACGGTGAGCACCATGCATGGAGGCTTACAGCTAGGTCCTCCCGGCAGGTGGTGGGACGACGGCTCCTTCGCACAGAGTTTGGGCTTGAGCCCTCAGCAACAGCAGCACATGGACACCGTCTTCGAACAGAACCGTGCCAGAGTTTTGAACCTCTATCAGGCCTACCAACGGGAGCAGGAGCAGTTGGGAGCGCTGACGCGAGCCAAGGTGCTGGATGAATCCGCGCTCATGGCTCAGATTGCGCGTCTGGGGCAGGCCCGGATCGAGTTGGAACAGGCCAATACCCACACGTTGATTCAGATACGAGCCCTGATGAGCGCCGATCAGATCGAGCGCCTCGATTCGCACCGTTGATTCCAATAAGCCCGTGTAACCCGTTCGGAAGAAGAGGTCGTCACAAGGTTCATTCTGCAACTCCAGCCAGGTACGTTCAGATCGGATCGCGGAACCTGTACGCAAATCGACGAAACCAAAAGGATTGACATGTCAAAATCCCCATTCCCCCGGGAGGGATCACCGCACTCTCCTCGTCACGGAGTTGCGCGTGTGACCTCACATAGACTTGCGCTGTTTTCTGGCGTTCACGATCGCCTCCGCCGATCCAAACAGACCGGGGTTGTTTTGTCCGTCGTGCTGCTGCTAAGCCTCTTCGGCGTTCGACCTGCTGTTGCGGACTCCATCGCGGTCGGGTACACGCTTGCCAATGGCAGCAGCGGGTCTACCTACACCTACACCCTCACAGGCTCCGTATCGGCAGGCAATCTGCTCGCCATCTATTTCCCTTACGCCACGAGTGCGAATCTCGTAGACGCCAGCAGCGCCGGGGCCGATTTCACCACCTCTGTTCTGGCACCCGACGCGTCCATTCCCGCCGACGGCGAGTTTGACATTCTCGCAAACTCGGCGACCTCAACGTTCTCCGGGATTTTCTCGACGACCTTTACCTACACAGGCACTGGAATCCCAGGGGCGCAGAGCTTTACGCTGTTTGACAGTTCGTTCGCTCCCATCACCAGCGGGACCGCAACAGCGGCTGCATCGACAGCGGTAACGCCGGAACCGAACACGTTCAGCCTCCTGGTCCTTGGCCTCGCGTCGGCCGGGTTTCTCCTTTGGATGAGGAGGACCAAAGCACCCTTGCGTCCCGGAGCTCTTGCTGGACTCGCGATGGCCGCGCTTCTCATTCCCGGCTTGAGCCGTGCGCAGGGGCCAGGTGGCGGGGGAACGCCTCCAACCGGCGGCACGCCCCCTGGCGGTAGCGGTGGCGGCGGTTCGAGCACCTTGACCGGTCTCACTATCGGCCCCTACACGCTGCAAAGCAGCTATCGCGTTTCCGCGTATGCGTACAACTACAGGTATACGACTACGGTGACCAACACGAACGCCACGGTAGCGTCCAATGTTCTCGGAACACTCACCAGCTCGAACGCAAATACGGTGGTCGTGTCCGGGAGCGTGGAGTTCGGCAGCGTTCCTGCCCTCGGCTCCACCCCCGGCCTGACCACCTTTACCATTCAGCAAGATCGACGGTACGCCTTCAATCCATTGGACCTGAGTTGGGCATTCACGGGATCGACCGCCACCTCCACGGTGGGAACGGGCGCCTCGTCCGTGTCCCTGAACGCCTCACCGACCTCCACCTCCTACGGCACGGGTGTGACGCTTACCGCTACCGTGTCACCGTCGGCCGGTACCGGCACCATCACGTTCTTCGACGGCCCAGTGCCGCTCGGGAGCGCGACCTTGTCCAGCGGCTCGGCCAGTCTTTCCGGGTTTGTTTTGCCGGCAGGGTCCCACACCTTGGCGGCCACCTACAGCGGCGACAGCACCTACGCCGCAGGTAGTTCCGCTCAGGATCCGGTGACCATCACCGCGGCAGGTGCGGTCACCAACTGCGCCGGTCTCGCGGAAACGGCGCTCGTCTACTGCCTCGCGAACGCCTTTGAAGCCACGCTGACCTCTTCTCAGCTTTCGACCCTGCAACTCAGCTACACGTTGGCGAATGCCGAGCACTGGTCCAATCTCCCCATCAGCATCATCGCGCGCAATGGTCTTTCTTTCGGCAGCCTGAGCAGCACACAGCTTGCGGCGGCTCTCCAGCTGGCGCAGGCGGCTATGAGTGCGCAGGGCTACCAACGCCTGCAGAATATTCGGGGCGCTGACAACCTGCTGAGCACCTATAACACCTCCATGGGCTTTGGTGCGGGCAACTACTACGTGGCTTTCATCGGCACTCCGTCCACCAGTTCGCCGTGGCAACTGCAGTTCGCCGGTCATCACTTCGCCTTCAATCACACCTACAACGGGACCTATACGAGTTCCACTCCTTACTTCATCGGTACGGAGCCGACCATCGTGCCCGTGGCAGGCACGCTCTACCTTCCCATGGAAGGTCCACGTTCTGCAGCCTACGCGCTAACTCGGTCGATCTACGGCAATAGCTCGGCGTTGCTGAGCGGCACCTTTGACGATGTCGTTGCAGGCGTGAGCAGCAGCACCAGCATCGACACCAATTACCCCATCAGCTATCCAACCACAGGCCGCGGCCTTCTCTACACTTCCCTCACGCAGGCACAGCAGGCGCAGGTTAAAGCCATGATCGAAGCCTGGGTAAACGATACGGACAGCACCAGCGCTGCGGCACTGCTTAGCGCGTACGAGAGCGATGCTGCGCTGGCTAGCACTTATGTGGGCTACGCCGGTGACGGCACGCTAACGACGCAGGGGGATTACATTCGCGTAGACGGACCGCGCGTTTGGATCGAATTCGTCGTGCAGAACGGCATCGTTTTCAACTCTAGCTATCACTTCCACACGATCTGGCGCGATAAAACCGCAGACTACGGCGGCGATTTCGCAAGTCAGTAAACCCGTGAAATAAGGTGAGAGGCATGGTTTGCTCTAGACCATGCCTCTCACCCTTGGTGCAAACGTTGTACATATCGATAACTTGGTGAGAGATGACCCGGACCAGCAAAGGCTTTGAGGTTCTTGCGCGGCGAGTTTTCGTCGCTTTGACTTTTTTCTGTTTCTTTTTGATCGGCTGCGGCGGCAGCACCACCGGTTCCGCTAGCACAAGTGGCTCCACGTCGACGACCCTAACGGCATCGGCAAGCTCGGCCACCTCGGGGACATCCATCACGTTCACGGCGTCCGTCTCTCCAAGCGGAGCGACCGGGACGGTGACCTTCTATGACGGCTCCACGTCGATCGGCACCGGCACACTTAGCTCGGGCGCAGCCTCTCTCGCCACATCGACCCTTTCCACAGGCAGTCATTCCATCACGGCGTCTTACGGCGGCAGCTCAAGTTACACAAGCAGCACGTCCAGCGCCGTCACGGTAACGATCACCGCAGCATCCACCACCAGCACCACAACGACGCTGGCCGCATCCGCAACCTCGCCGACCTACGGCACCTCCGTCACGTTTACCGCAACCGTGTCCCCCTCTGCGGCTACCGGTTCGGTCACCTTTTATGACGGCACAACCTCACTGGGTGCGGTGACACTCACGTCGGGCAGCGCTGCGCTCAGCACCTCGGCGTTGACGGTTGGAACACACACCATTACCGCCACGTATGCCGGCAGCTCTACCTATGCGTCCAGCACATCCGCCGCAGTGACCGTGACGGTGAGCGCAGCCACGACCACCACAAGCTGCTCCAGCTACACAGGAACGCCTCTGATCGTTTGCTTGGCCCAAGCGTTCTATGCAACGCTCTCAAGCACGCAGCAGACCGCAGTCGTGTACTCCTACACGCGAGCCAACGCCATTATCTGGTCGAACCTTCCTACGGCCATGGTTTCGCGCAATGGACTCAAGATCGCTGACCTGTCGTCGACACAGGTGACGGCCTTGCAAGCCCTGTTAGCGGCAGCCTTGTCCAGCGAAGGCTACACGCGTGAGGAGCAGCTCCGCGTCGCGGATGACTACCTGGCAGCCAACGGAGGCGGTACGAGCTCCTATGGAGCTGGACGGTACTTCATCGCCTTCTTGGGAACGCCTTCCAATACCTCCACTTGGCAGCTGCAATACGGCGGGCACCACTACGCTCTGAACCTCACCTACAACGGCACGTACGTAAGCGCCACGCCTTTCTTCCTGGGCGTGGAACCACCGTCCTTCACCGTGAGCGGCACGACCTACGCCGTGATGGAGAAGCAGAGGGCAGCAGCGTACAACCTCGGACAGACCCTGACGAGCAACAGTTCCGCCAAGCTGTCTGGCACGTTCGATGATGTGGTGCATGGCGCCAATGGCAGCACCAGCCACGATGACAACTACCCTCAGAGCTATCCGACAAGCGGACGCGGCGTGCTCTACTCCTCCCTAAGCACTTCCCAGCAGGCGCTCATCAAGACGTTCATCGAAGCTTGGGTGAACGACCAGAACAGCACCATCGCTTCCCCGCTGCTATCCACGTACGAAGACAGCACGGCGCTTGCGAGCACCTATGTGGGGTACTCCGGCACGGGAGCGTTCACCACACAGGGCGACTACATCCGGGTGGATGGGCCGCGCGTATGGATCGAGTTTGTGGTCCAGAACGGTATCGTCTTCCAAAACGGCATTCACTACCACTCCATCTGGCGCGATAAGACGGCCGACTATGGCGGTGATTTCTAAAGCACTTTGCCAAGCAAACCAAGGCCGCATCAGCCTAACCAGGCGATGCGGCCTCTCCATGAAAGCAACTGCAATGCGAGTTACCATGTTCAAAGCGAATAAAAGAACGCTCTGGTCAAAACCGCTTGCGCTCGCAGCGCTGGTGGTAATTCTTTGCTGGTGGGCGAACAGACAGGCTCCGGGCGTTTCGGCGCATGCGATGTACCAAACGGCTGTGCTCCTGGACTTCGATGGCAACCGGGTTGGCGCGGAGCTTCAGCTTCCGGTGGACCGGCTTTCCATCTCCTTCAAACAGCAGGTTGACGCAGAACACTTCCCTGCTGAACGTGAACAGCTACGCGCGTACGTGCTACAGCATGTGCATCCGGTGGCCCCCGATGGACGGCCATTCGACGTCCGGTTTCTGGACCAATCGATCCAAACCGTCGAGAACGCACCGTATCTCGTCGTACACCTTATGTTTACCCCACCTGCGGGGGACAGCGTCGATCGCTTCACCCTGAATTACGACGTCATCGCCCATGAGATCGTCACGCATGTTGTTCTCATCTCCATTCGCAGCGACAAGCAGCACCCAATACCGCCGAACGATCCGGTCCTGCTGGGCATGATTCGCTACACCAAACTGTCACAAGATGTGAACCGGATGAAGAGGTGACGTTTGCGGTTTGCGCACTGGCTTCGGCTAAGTCTTCTGCTGCTCCTGCTTATACCTGGTGCAGCACACGCCCACTCGATGTACCAATCGTCCGTTCTTATCGATGTCCACACGGCTTCGTTGAGTGTCGAATTACAGCTTCCGCCTTCCCGGCTCGGCGAAGCCGTGGGTCGCACGATCACCCAGGACAGTCTTCCGTCGCAAAGCCCGAACCTCCTCCGTTACATCGAGGCGAACTTTGTGATCCTCGACGGCCGTGAGCACCGTTGGCCCGCGACCGTGGTGTCTCCACTGCAATGGCAGACAATCGACGGGTCGCCGTACCTTGTGCTGACGCTAGCTTTCCAACCACCGAAGCAAGCCGAGGTCCGGCACTTCGTTGTTGCCGACCGGGTCATCACCAGCGCCCTTCCCTCGCACAGCATTCTGGTTTCCATCCGTTCGGACTGGGACGGCAGCGTCTTCGCGAGCGAGCCGCAGCTCATCGGCATCCTCAGCGGCGATCAGCAAACCTTTGACATCGAGCTGGAACATGGAAGCTGGACCCGAGGCTTCGGCAGTGTGTTTCGCCTTGGCCTGCATCACATCGCCGAGGGAACGGACCACCTGCTGTTCCTGTTGACCCTTCTGCTTCCAGCACCTTTGTCGTACCTGCAGAAACGATGGGCCGCGCCCGTCAGCGTTCGCCGGAGCCTCGCCAGCGTCGTTCGCATCGCTACCGCGTTCACGATCGGTCACTCAATCACACTCGCCCTGGCCTCATTCGGCCTGGTACATGTCCCGGAACCACCGATTGAAGTGCTCATCGCGGTAAGCATCTTTGTCTCGGCTGTCCACGCGATGCGGCCACTCTTCCCAGGAAAAGAGAGTGTCGTGGCAGCCTCGTTCGGGCTCATTCACGGACTGGCGTTCGCGACGACGTTGGCAGAGCTGGGCCTACGTGGATGGGAGCGCGCGGAGAGCATCCTCGCATTCAACCTAGGCATTGAGACCATGCAGTTGGTCGTCATCGCCTTTGTGCTGCCGTCGCTTTTACTCCTGAGCCGGACGACCGCTTACACACCCTTCCGCTGGTTGTGCGCCGCGTTTGCGGGTCTGGCGTCGTTAGGTTGGATCGTTGAACGCGTGAGCGGGAAGTTTCTCGTCGTGGATCGTCTGGTCAATGTCTTCGCAACCCATGCCTTGCTGGTGGCTGCCACGCTGCTCAGCGTGTCGAGTGTCGCCTTCGTCGTAAGTAAGCTCAGAAACACGAACGACTCTACACCGAAGCCCCGGCCATCGAGGGTGTGACGCGCATGGCCCTGAACGGTGCGTGCCTGCCTACGCCGCCTTACTCGGGTACCCAACACGGCGCACAGAGGATTCAGGTCTGGACACTAGCCACTGACAACTGACCAACAACAACCTGCACCGATGTATCCTGAAGGCTCACGGCAATGATCCCTTCGACATCACGTTCCACCCCGCGCCCGCGCGTGCTCAGCGGCATGCGGCCCACCGGTCGTTTGCACCTTGGCAACTACATGGGCGCGCTGCACAACTGGGTCAAGCTCCAGAATGAGTACGACTGCTTCTTCTTCATCGCCGACCTCCATGCGCTGACCACCGACTACGCCGACCCGCACGAGCTGAAAGCCAACGTTCGCGAGATCACACTCGACTTCCTTTCGGCCGGCCTGGATCCGGGCCGCTGTGTGATCTTTCGGCAATCCGACATCTTCGAACATGACCGGCTCAACACGCTGTTCAGCATGATCACGCCCGTGCCCTGGCTGGAGCGTGTGCCCACCTATAAGGACCAGCAAGCGCAGCTGGCCGAAAAAGAGCTGAACACCTTCGGCTTTCTGGGCTATCCGCTGCTGCAGTCCGCGGACATCCTACTCTACAAGCCGGACTTTGTGCCGGTGGGCGCGGACCAGGTGGCGCATGTGGAGCTGACCCGCGAGGTCGCTCGACGCTTCAACGACCTTTACCCCGGGCAGTTCTTCCTTTCGCCTGAAGCCAAGCCGTGGGAGATGGACGCGGTTCTGGAGAAAGCCCGCAAGAACGCCGGTGAGCCCAAGGACTCCACGCGAGCCGACTTCACCACGCACCAGCTCTACGTGGCCGCCCAGCAGACCAAGAAGCTGACGGGGTTCGGTCGCCGCACCCTGTTGCCCGAGCCGCAGGCGTTGCTCACCCCCAGCCCCAAACTCCCAGGGCTTGACGGACGCAAGATGTCCAAGAGCTACGGCAACCACATCATGCTTTCTGAGCCCGAGCCGGAGATCCGCGCCAAGCTGAAGACCATGGTCACCGACCCGGCGCGCGTGCGCCGCGACGACCCCGGCAACCCAGACGTTTGCCCCGTCGGCGATCTCCATAAGGTCTTTTCCAGCCCAGAAACCGTGGCAAAGGTCTACGACGGCTGCACCACCGCCGGCATCGGCTGCATCGAGTGCAAGAGCTGGTGCGCGGACGCCATCCTCGCCGCCATTGCGCCCATCCAGGCCCACCGCCGCGACCTGGAACAGCGTCCCCAGGTCATCGAGGATGTGCTCTCCAACGGCCGCGAACGCGCCAGCAAACGCGCCCGCGCCACCCTGGTGGAAGTGCAGGCGGCAATGGGGCTGTAGGCTGTCCGACGTTGACAGCGAAGATGATGGTTTCTACCCTGAAGGTATGAGTTCACTTCCGGTAGCCATGCGCGAGCTCTCCCTCAGCGATAAGTGCGAGTTGATCGATGCGCTTTGGGAGGACATTGAGACCCGTTCTGAGCTTCTCAGCGATATGGAGGCTGAAGAACTCGATCGGCGGCTCTCGGCTTGTCGGCAAGATCCGACCCGCGCGATCACCTGGGATCAGGTGAAAGCGACCGTCTTACAAAGCTAATGTTGCCTGTCCTCTGGGTGCCCGAAGCTGCTGCTGAACTCCAGGATGCGATGAACTGGTATGCAAGGAGGAGCACCGGCGTAGCTAACCGGTTCTTTCGTGCGGTGGAGCAAACGGTAGACGACCTGGCGCGAAATCCTTTCATCTTCGCTGTGTTGCGACCCGGAAAACGACGCGCCGGCGTGCGTCATTTCCCCTATGGTCTCTTCTTCCATGTCGACGAGCGCAGCATTACGGTCCTCGCTTGCCTCCATGCCAAGCGAGACCCCAGACATTGGCAATCGCGAACAATCTAGGAAGCCACATGCTCGACAGCAACTTGGACAAGAACGACCATGCGCAGCTGTCGGCCACTGACTCCGGAGGGCAGCCTCACACGGGCGCGGCCTTTCAACTCCAATCCCCACCTCCACCCGACCCCAAACGTCACGCAAAAATCACCCCCGAACAGGCCTCCCAGTCCCCGTTCTCCGTGGCCATCGGCGAGGTCTACAGCGGCCCGTTCGATCTGCTGCTGGACCTGATCCGCAAGCAAAACCTAGACATTTACGACATCCCGATCGCCCGCATCACGGCGCAGTTTCTGGAGTACACGCGCCACCTTCAGGCCACCGACGTGGACGCCGCGGGCGACTTCGTCTACACGGCGTCGCTGCTGATTCACATCAAAAGCCGCATGCTGCTGCCGCGTGAACCCACGGAGCCGCAGGGGTCGCTGGACGTAGAAGACCCGCGCCGCGAGCTTGTCGAGCGCCTGCTCGAACACGAGCGTTTCAAGGCCGCCGCCCAGATGCTCGCGCAGAAGCAGCAGCTGGAGGCCGCCACCTGGACGCAGCCGGGGCTGAAGCACTTCCTCAACGAGGAGGGCGAGGCCGGCGCCGGGGACCCCGCCGCCGAGCGCGAGATCGCCGCCGACACCACCGACCTGGTTCGGGTCTTTCGCGAGGTGCTTGAACGGCTGCGTGAGCGCCCCGTCCACCGGATCGACGAGGACGCGGTCACCGTCGCGCAAATGATCGACTACGTAAGGCGCCGGCTCCTTATGGAGGACAAACCCGTCAGCCTGCGACGCCTGCTGAAGAGCGCGCGCTCGGAGCGGGCCCTCATTTGCACCTTTCTGGCCATGCTCGAACTGGTTCGCTTGCAGGCCCTTCTGCTCAGGCAAGCCGAGAGCTTCGGGGACATCCTGCTCAAGAAAAGCGACCGGTTCGACGAGGTGCTCACCGATAGCGCCCAGGTGAACGACGACTGGAGCTGAGGCGCGCTGCGCCTCGCGGGGAGCCGTGGCGCCGGGCGACGGGTTAGGCTAGCAACATCAAAGGAGATCGCCCCCTTGCTCACGCACCTCGCCCGGCGGCTCGCCGCGCTCTGCTTCCTTGCGATTCCCTGCCTCGCGGCGCTTCCCTGCTTCGCCGGCGGTCAGCAGCCATCGCGCCCTATGTCCCCTGCGCCGTGGCCCATCCGCGCCGTCATCGTCACCACGTTCCCGATCGAGTCCAAGCTCTGGGAAGAGCGCGAGTCCCTCGACGAGACCGTCGCCTTTCCCGGCGGCCCCCATCCGCTGCGCGCCAATCACGCGCACACCGTGCTGGGCATGGTCAGCGGCACCACGCTCGTGAACGCCACCGCCAGTCTCATGGCGCTCGGCCTCGACCCACGCTTCGACCTTTCGCACGCCTATCTGCTCATCAACGGAATCGCGGGTGTCGACCCCGCCGACGCCTCCATCGGCTCCGCGGCCTGGGCGCGGTTTGTGGTTGGCGATGTGGCGCGCTACATCGACCCGCGGGACGCGCCCGCAAGCTGGCCCTACGGCTTCTTCCCCATCGGCGCCACCGCCCCCGACCCGGCCGTCGCCCCCGAAAGCACTGTGCAGCGATCTAACCTTTACCCGTTGAACGCCGCCCTCGCCGAGTGGGCGTTCGCTCAGACCAAAGAGCTGAAGCTGGAAGACGACCCCAAGGTCGCCGCCTTTCGCGCCGGCATGACGGGCTTGCCCAACGCGCAGCGCCCACCGTTCGTCCTGCTCGGCGACACCTTCGCCTCCGATCTCTATTGGCACGGCCCCACCTCTACCCGCTACGCCAACGACTGGGTCCGGCTGTGGACCGCGGGCAAGGGCAACTTCGTGATGACCGAGATGGAGGACTCCGGCTTTCTGGAGGCCGTCGCCCGGCTCCACGCGCTTGGCCGTGTGGACCCGGACCGCGTTCTGGTTCTGCGCACGGGCAGCAACTTCGCCGAGCCCCGCCCCGGGCACACCTCCGTCGAAAGCGTGACCGCGCCCTACATCGGGACGCACGTCGCGGTGGAGTCCGCCTGGCTGTGCGGCAGCACCGTCCTCCACTGGCTGGTCGCGCACTGGGACACTGCCTACGCCCACCCGCCTGGGAGCTAGGCCTGATCCCAGAAATCTGACGCAACGGGCGAAGAGTTCGCTAAGGTGCGCCACGGGTGCCGTCGCGGACCTTGGCGTCCGTTGCGTCAGACTCCAAGCAGCCGATCGTAGACCGCAGCCGTCGCCTCATCGAAGCAAACGAACTCGATCAGCCTCACCCCAAAGCCGTCAGCCAGCGTTCGGCACGTCTCCACCGCGATCTGCGCTGCTGGCTCCTTGGGGTAGCCATAGATCCCGGTCGAGATCGCCGGAAAGGCCACGCTCGTCGCCTCGTGCTCCCGCGCCAGTTCCAGGCAGCGCCGGTAGCAGCTGGCCAGCTGCGTCGGCTCGCCGCGTCCGCCCCCATGCCACACCGGCCCTACCGCATGAAAGACCCACTTGGCCGGGAGCCGAAACCCCGGTGTGGCTTTGGCGTCGCCGGTGGCGCATCCGCCTAGCCGCCGGCAGGCCTCCAGAAGCTCCGGGCCTGCTGCCCGGTGGATCGCCCCATCCACGCCGCCGCCGCCCAGCAATGAACTATTGGCCGCGTTTACGATCGCGTCCACCGGTCGCTTGGTGATATCGCCCCGTACAACTTTCAGGTCAGCCATATTCCCCTCTTGTGCGATGACTCTGCCCTAGAAATCGGGCAAAGGCAGGCGCCGTCCTGCAAATCTTCATCATTCTTTCATCTCCCACAACCCGCTCGCGGCTAGCCTGGCGAGGAACGCACATCTACAACGTCGAGAAAACCCGCATGGCCACCTCCGCGACCGCGCCCTCTTCCCTCCACTCTTCCTCAAGTTCTGTGCTCGATCAAAAGATGTCGCAAAACCCCGCCGGCCGGTGGGGTGTTCTCATCTTCGGCCTCCTGGTGGTGGGCGGCTTGGCGTACATCGCCACGCACATCACCAAGGACCTTTCTGTCGTTCACAACGCGTCCATCTTCCCCTTCGTCTTGCTGGGCATTGCGTTGCTGATCGCGCTCGGCTTTGAGTTTGTGAACGGCTTCCACGACACCGCCAACGCGGTCGCCACGGTCATCTACACCCACTCGCTCGAGCCGCACCTGGCCGTGGCCTGGTCGGGCATTTGGAACTTCGTCGGCGTGCTCACCAGCTCCGGCGCGGTGGCCTACGCCATCGTTTCCCTTCTGCCCGTGGAGCTCATCCTGAAGGTCAGCTCGGGCTCTGGTTTCTCCATGGTGTTTGCCCTGCTGATTGCGGCTATTCTGTGGAACCTGGGCACCTGGTACCTTGGTCTGCCCGCCTCCAGCTCGCACACCATGATCGGCTCCATCATCGGCGTGGGCGTCGCCAACCAGCTGATGCAGGGGCGTTCCGGGCTCAGCGGCGTGGACTTCGACCAGGTCATCAAGGTGTTCAAGGCGCTGATCTTTTCGCCGATCATCGGCTTCGCAGGCGCGGCAGGGCTCTTCTTTCTGGCCAAGCACCTGTTGCGGGACCCGCGGCTGTTCCAGGCGCCAGAAGGCACCGAGCCACCCCCGTTCTACATCCGCGCGTTGCTGGTGCTTACCTGCACCGGCGTCAGCTTCGCGCACGGCTCCAACGACGGCCAAAAAGGCATGGGCCTGATCATGCTCATCCTGGTGGGCACCGTTCCGACCGCCTACGCCCTGAACCACACGGTGGACCGGGGTTCGGTGACCACGTTTGCGGCGGTGTCCACGCAGGTCGCAGGCGCGCTGCACAAGTACGAGCAGTCCACGGCCACCGTGGGCGACCCCGGCCCCGAGCTCGAGCAGTTCGTCTCTGACCACAAATACACCCCCTCAACGACTGTCGCGCTCGAGCAGATGGTCAACGACATCCGCAACGAGGCCGTCGGGTATGGCTCGCTCGGCAACGTGCCCGCCACCATGCAGGCCAACGTCCGCAACCAGATGTACATTGTCAGCGAGACCTTCCGGCTGATGCCCAAGTTCGGTCCCAAGGTCTCCGCCGAAGACGGCAAGATCATCGCGAACTACAAGGGCTTTCTGGATAAGTCGACCAAATACATCCCCACCTGGGTCAAGGTCGCCGTGGCCCTGGCGCTCGGTCTGGGGACCATGATCGGCTGGAAGCGCATCGTGATCACCGTGGGCGAAAAGATCGGCAAGACGCACATGACCTACGCCCAGGGCGCCTCCGCCGAGCTGATCGCCATGTGTACGATCTACGGCTTCGACAAGATCGGCCTGCCGGTCTCGACCACCCACGTGCTGAGCTCCGGCGTGGCGGGCACCATGATGGCCAACGGCAGCGGCCTGCAGATGGCCACCATCCGCAACATTGCCATGGCCTGGGTGTTCACCCTGCCTGCGGCAGCGCTGCTCTCCGGCCTGCTGTACTGGGCGTTCAACACGATGGTGAAGTAACGGGTAAGCGAGGGGGCGATCCCGGGTCAGCATCAGCCTAAAAGCAACTGGCGGTGCAATACCGGTAAGGCTGCGGCTGGCAAGAGCCCAGCGCCAGAGCCGCGCCCTATACCAGCCTGGGGCGTAAGCCCCAGGTAGGACAACCACAGATGTGAAGGACGGAAGGCCCGGCCTATCCTCCGGCTGCCGGCAAACGCCAACGTGACACGGAGCCCAGCGCCAAAGGCGCGTCCTACTCTAGCCTGGGGCGTAGCCCCAGGTTGCACGGCCAAAGAACTTCAAGGGCTGAAGGCCCGGCCTATGTATCCGCTGACGGGCTGACGGCTAACCGAAATCCCGATCACGCTCGTCAACGCCGTGCTACGCTCCCCCATGACCACTCAGAACGACCCCACCGCCGCCACGATCCAACTCGCCCCAGGTTATAAGGTCGAGCAGATCGTAACCGGCTCGAAATTCCACACCGCCAACGGCGTCGCCTTCGGCCCCGACGGCCGGCTCTACGTCGCGAGCGTCGGCGCGGAAAGCATCTTCGCGCTAGATGTTGCCACGGGCGCGGTATCCGTCGAGGTGGGGCCGTTCGCGGGCGAGGCTGATGACCTCGTGTTCACCCCCGGCGGAGAGCTGATCTCGACGGCCTTCCTCGAGGGGGCGGTGCGCCGACACAACGCGGATGGCAGCAAGGACGACCTCGCCACCAATCTACCCGGCATCAACTCGATCGCGCTGACCCGCGATGGCGCACGGCTATTTGCGGGTCAGGTGTTCATGGGCGAGGGCCTGTGGGAGATCGACCTCGCTGGGAGCAAGCCGCCGCGACTGGTGGTTGACCATACCGGCGGTCTCAACGCTTTTCACTTCGGCCCTGATGGGATGATCTACGCGCCGTCTTGGGACCGGGGCCAGGTGGTGCGCGTCGACCCGGAAAGCGGCGCGACGACGGTTCTGGCAGACGGATTTGGCAAGCCTGGTGCGGTCCGGTTCGATGCGACCGACCAACTCTACGTGCTCGACGACCAGAGCGGTGAGCTTTGGGCGCTCGATCGGGCCGGCGACGGCTGGCGCAAGCGCTTCATCACCAGGCACGGCACCGCGACCGACAACATGGCCATGGGCGCCGACGGCCTGATCTACGTCAGCAACATGGCCGATAACGCCATCGATGCCGTCGACCCCCGGACCGGCGCCGTGCGGACGATCGTAAGCGGCGCGCTTGCCTTTCCGCGCGCCATCGCCGTCGCCACCGGTCCTGCTGGCGAGGAGATTCACGTTGCAGACAGTGGAGCTTACCGCATCGTGGATCCGCGAACCGGGGCCGTGCGCGACGTGGCGCGCGCTGTGGCGACACCCTTGCAATTCCCCAGCTCGGTCAGCGTGGGGCCGAGCCACGTCGTGCTGACCGGTGAAGGGCTGGGCGTGGTGCAGATCTTCGATCGCGACGGCAACCACGTCCGCAACGTCGCCCCGTTCGACCGCCCGTCTGCCGCGATCGAACTAACGGACGGCAGCCTCCTGGTGGCCGAGCCGATGGCGGGACGCCTCCTGAAGGTCACCGGACATGACCGCGTGACCATCGCCAAGGGCTTCAACCATCCGGCGGCGCTGGTCGACGCAGGCGACGGCTCGGTGCTGGTCGCGGAAGGCGGAGGCGGGAAATTTGTCCGCGTAGCACTCGCCGACGGTGCCAAGACCGTCCTTGCCGAGAACCTTGGCGGGTGCCGGGCGATCGCGCCCGTCGCCGACGGCAAGGCGCTGATCCTCGACGCGACCGGCGGACGCGTGCTTTCCATTGCTCTCGACGGCAAAGGGGACACGGTAACGATCGCGAGCGGGCTCCCGGTCGGCTATCTCAGCAAGCCCTACCCTCGTTCGGGCGGCCTGGCTGTCGGGGCAGATGGCAGCATCTACGTCGCTGCGGACGTGGAGAACGCGCTGTACCGCATCTCGCCAGTTGGCTAAGAAACGGGCGGCGAAGAGGCGGGCAGCTATGGAGCGGGTGGCGAAGAGGCGGGCAGCTGCGCTAAGCCACCCGTGCTCGCTATGCGGGTGCTCAACACGGACACCGGCGCTACGCCACATCCCCCGCGCGCAACATGCGAGGAGCTCCGTCGCGTCCACTTGGACAAGGCTGGCAAACGCTGAGGTAAGCAAGGAACCCAGCGCCGAAGGCGCGCCGTATACCAGCCTGGGACGTAAGCCCAGGTAAGACGGCCAACGGTCCTAAGCCACCCACGCCCGGCGTGCGCGACATGCGGGCGCTCTTGCGTCCGGCGGGCTTGGGCCGACAAGCGCTGATGTGGCAAGGAACCCAGCGCCAAAAGCGCGCCCTATATTAGCCTGGGGCGTAGCCCAGGTAGGACGGTCGAGGAATCGCAGGGCTGAAGGCCCGACCTACGTATCCGGCGGCCGCAGCGATCCGGCTGCCTGCTCCCCAGCTTGATACACTGTGCCCTGCACGCTGCCATGAGCCTGAAGGCAAAGATCGAAGCCGTCATCTACGCCTCAGAAGACCCTGTCACGCTCCAACAACTGACCGGTCTTCTGGGCCAGGAGGCGCAGGCCGAGCTCGACGCCGCGGATACCAGCCAGGGCCAGCTCGCGCTGCTCGAAACGGAGCCCGCCTTCCCGCTCAGGGAAAACGAATCCGGCGATCCGGCGCAGCTCGATACCGCGACGGCTGGCACCGATGCCGCCCAAACCGGGTTGGTTGAAACCCAAGAGACCAACACGCTGCCTGCTCCAAAATCCCCCGCCGAATCCAACCTGGCAGAAGCCCGCGCTCGCGCCGCCGAGGCCCGCCGTCTGCGCGAGTACATGCGCCTGCTGCTGGACGAACTCATCGCGGAGTACCGCAACACCGACCGCGGCCTTGAGATCCGCGAGGTGGCCGGTGGTTTCCGGTTCGCCACCAAGCCCGAGTACCATGACGCCGTACGCGGCTTTGTGCGCTCCCTGAAACCGCCGCTCAAGCTGAGCCTTCAGGCGCTCGAAACTCTGGCCGTGGTCGCATACAAGCAGCCGGTGACCGCACCCGAGATCTCGGAGGTCCGCGGCGTGGACTCCGCCGGCGTGCTCGGCAGCCTGATGGCCCGCAAGCTCGTCGCCACCGCAGGACGCAAGCAGGTTATCGGTCGCCCAATCCTTTACAAGACCACAAAGGAGTTCCTGTTGCGCTTCGGCCTGAAGGACGTGAACGAGCTGCCCAGCATCGAAGAGTTCGAGCGGCTCGCGTCAGACCTCAACGAAGCCGTGCAAGAGGAGATCCCGATGCCCGAACGTCTTGACGAGATGAAGCCCGCCGCCGCTGTGGGCGACGCCGCCCGCCACCTGGAGCCCATGCGCGCCGAGCACGCTGCCCAGGCGGACGGTATCCCGAACCAGCAGGCTGACGCCGAGCGCGTCACCGCCGCGCCGCGCAGCCCCGGCGAGTTCACCGGCGACGAAACCGTGCCGCCCGTCGACAACGTCGCGGTGGACGGTCGACTTTCTGGCGTTCCGCCCAGCTACGACCAGCCTGAAGTCGGGGTCGACTCCCCTGCCCTCGACGCCGAAATTCAGGGTTCCGAACAACTCGAAAACGCCGGGAGTGACGACTGATGAGCAACTACCCTGTAAGCCCTGCCGAGGTGCCGGATACCGTGCCCGAGATTCGCTCCGACGTGGAAGCCACCCCGGAGGGCGACAACGAGTTCGCCCCCGATCAACCGCTGCCCGGTCCGGATCGCATGCCCACCCCACCGCAACGCCCGCGCGGGAACGAGCCGCATCCCAGCGCCGAGATTCGGCCGGCCCTCGGCGAATAGTACTGCTCAGGTTGTCTTCCGGCGCTTGTCGCGTAAATATATCTTCTGTGCTCGCAAAAAAGAGCGCTGTCGATTTCCCATGTGGCTCGTTAGGGTGGCAAGATTGATGCAGAATGCAATCAAGCAAACGATTGTTCCGCGACTCGCTGTGTACGCCTCTGTTTCTGGCTGCATCGTTCTGCACCCTTATAGCGACCTCAACTAGCGCCGCTCAGACCGCCCCATTTAGGAACGCGGTTAAGCCCGCTTCCGACGCCGAGGTCACGCGATTCGTCAACGACCTTCTCGGGAAAATGACCTCTGCTGAGAAGATCGGGCAGATGGAGCAGGCGGCCGGGCAGCCAATGTACACGCCACCGGCCAAAGCCGAGGAACTGGCCCGTACCGGGAGTGTTGGCAGCTTTCTATTCTTCACCGATCCCGTGCGCATCAACCAGCTACAGCACATCGCCGTCACCGAGTCGCGTCTGCACATACCGCTCCTGTTCGGCTACGACGTCATTCACGGCTTCAGCACCATCGCGCCCATCCCGCTGGCGATGGCCTCGTCCTGGGATCCCGCACTGGTCATCCGCACCCAGTCGCTGGCCGCCAAAGAGGCGCGCGCCGCCGGTGTGCATTGGGCGTTTGCGCCCATGGTCGACATTGCGCGCGATGCGCGCTGGGGACGCATCATGGAGAGCGCCGGGGAAGACCCCTACCTCGGTGAAACCATGGCCGCGGCCCAGGTCCACGGCTTCCAGGGCGACTTCGTCGGCAGCCCTGATCACCTGATTGCCAGCGTAAAACACTTTGCCGGTTACGGCGCCGCCGAGGGCGGCCGCGACTACGACAGCGCCGACATCTCCGACGAACAGCTCTACAACGTCTACCTCCGGCCCTACAAGGCCGGTGTCGACGCGGGTACGGCCACCATCATGGCGGCGTACATGGACCTGAACGGCGTCCCGGCCTCGGCCAACTATTGGCTGCTACATGACATCCTGCGGACGGACTGGGGTTTCAAAGGCTTTGTCGTCAGCGACTGGGAGACGGTCGGCAGCCTGGTCACGCATGGCTTCGCGGCCACCCCCTCCGATGCCGCGCAACGTGCCTTGAAGGCCGGCGTGAACATGGAAATGACCAGCTCGCTCTACAGGCAGAATCTGCCGGCTGAGGCGCAAGCGGGCAAGCTCTCCGGGGCGGCGCTGGATGACGCCGTTCGGCCCATTCTGGCCACGAAATATCGCATGGGACTCTTCTCGCACCCGTACATCGACCTTGACCGCTTCAAGGCCGTTACGGGCGCGCCAGAGCAGCGTACTGGGGCCCGGGAGGCCGCGGAACAGACGGCCGTTCTGCTCCGCAATGAAGGGCACCTGTTGCCCTTGCAACCCAACCTCCGGTCTGTCGCGGTCATCGGCCCGCTCGCCGACAGCAAGATCGACACCATGGGTTCGTGGGCCATCCATGGTGACCGCGAGCACGTCGTCACCGTCGCCCAGGGTATCCGCGAGATGCTGCCCAACGCCCAGGTCGCTGTGACGGCAGGCGTCGAGATCACGCGCGGCTCGCCGACGATCTTCGACGAGCAGGTGCCCCCACCCACGCCGACCCTGACTACAGACGCCGCGCGAGAGGCCGAGTTCGCACACGCGCTCTCACTCGCTCGCGTCGCCGATGTCTCGGTTCTCGTACTGGGCGAAGCGCAGACCATGAACGGCGAGCGCGCCTCGCGCGCCAGCTTATCGTTGCCAGGCGAACAGGAGCGGCTGTTAGAGGCCGTCACCGCGCTCGGTAAACCGGTAGTGCTGGTGCTGATGACCGGCAGGCCGCTGGATATTACCTGGGCGTCCACCCACGTGCCCGCGATCCTGAATCTGTGGTACCCCGGCTCCGAAGGCGGCCACGCTGCAGCGAACCTGCTCTTCGGCAAAGTGAACCCCAGCGGTCATCTGCCGGTCACTTGGCCGCGCTCCGCCGGTCAGGAACCGCTCTACTACAACGCCAACCTTACCCAAATTCCTGACGACCCGAACGGTCGCTATTGGGACCTCTCCAGTGCGCCGCTCTTTCCCTTCGGCTACGGCCTTACCTACAGCGATCTGCAGGTGAGCGACCTGCAGCTGGACCGAAGCAGCCTGAGCACTGGCGGCGTTCTGCGCGCCACGGTGACCGTGAAGAACGGCTCGCCGCTGGGGGCTGCCGAAGTCGTGCAGCTCTACACGCACCAGCGCGCTGGCAGCGCTTCGCGCCCGGTGCGCGAGCTCAAGGCGTATCGCAAAGTCACCGTGGGGCCGAACGCCTCCGAACGCGTCGAGCTGACCTTCAACGCCGACGACCTCTCCTACTGGAGCCCAGCCCTACACCATCGCGTCCTTGAGCCGGGCATTTTCGACCTTTGGGTCGGAACCGATTCCACTGCAACGCTTCATCAGACCTTCAATCTCACCAAGCCCTAGAAGCGACTGCCGGAGGAGCCCACAGCCGGGGAAGGTAGCTACTGCTGCCCTCCCCCTCCACCCGTGGTGCCGGCAGCCGCGGACGTCGCTGGGGTCGAGGCTAATTTCAGTATCACCGGTTCCTGGTCTTTCGATTCCAGCTCCGCGTAGAAGGTGCGCAGGCTAGGGTAGTCCTTTGGCATCACGAGCACATCGCCGAAGACGAAATCACGCCGCGTAGTGAAGTTCGTTGGTCCAGGGGCGACGTCAAAGCCGTAGTACGCCGATTTTTCCAAAGCGTACTTGCCGTTTGCGGGAGTTGCCTCAATGGCCAACCCTTGTGGAAGGTTAACCCGCACCGCGTCCTGCACGACCTCCGGAAAATCGAAGTAGACTGCCGTCTCTCGCTTTTCGTGAGGAAACGTCGCCGGCCGGTTGGCCAGGAACAGATCGGCGGGCAAGAGCACACGTTTGCCTGTTGCACTGCCCAAGGTGCCGCTCACCTTGAGCGTGAACGCCAGCGGCTTATCGTACTCGGTGAGGTTCTTGACCTCCTCTACCTCGAGTTCGAGCGTCTTGGGCACCATTTGTTCGGCATGCTCCCGCAGCTCTTTGCGGACGCTCTCCCCGTCTCCGCGCAGGGCGGCTTGCCGCCAGCGCACCGCGGGTGCGCCTGTGTAGGTCAGGTCGATCTTGCCTTTCACCTCGCCCCCGGCAGTCATCGTAAGGTTGGCGACACGGGTCACTTTGTTGAACTTGTACGATTCAAACGGTGTCTGGCCCAGCACGGTACCGCTGTCGGTCTGGCGTAGGCCTTCGACCATCGTGTGTTGCCAGGCAAGCTGCCCAAAGGGACAATACCGGCATCCGGGATCGAAGAAGCGATCTTTGCCGTCCACGGTCACCACGGCGATCGTGTCGTCGAGTTGCCGCGTGCTTAGCCACATCGGAGTGAACAGGTCTTCGGAGCGATCCGGCACCCACATGGCATACGCATTCATACCCGCCGCCCGAGCCATGCCGATGAAGAACTCAGTGATCTGCGTTGGTGTACCCCGTTCATGGGTGAGCACATCGGCGGCATCGTTGATCTGGCCCATGCCGGCCGCCTTATCCTCCCGCTGCTCCCGCTGCCTGGTATAGCGCGTGTTCTCGATCGACATTGCGGCGGCATAGATCTTCTGCAGCTTAGCGTCCGGCGTTGACGCGTCCGCGGTGACCTTGGCGCTCATCTCGCGGAGTGACTTACTCGGCCCAGTGAAGGCGTTTACGCGCTTGGACCATTGCTTGCCGACGTTCTGCCAATACTCCGCGCCCGTGCGGTAAGGGGTGAAGCTGAAATTGACCCGGTAGCTGAAGCTGCCGATCGGGGGCATGTGCTCTTCCTTCACCCGCGGCGGCACATCCTTTACATGCAGCTCGTAGATCAGGTACCTGTCGCGGAGCGAGCTGCCGGGCATCTCGTGCGACTCGATCTTCGCGCCCACAGGCAAAACTGGGAACCACGATATCGTCGTGATGGGCCGTTGATCTTCGTCGATCAGGCTCTTGTTGGTAGGCCACCACGCAAAGTGCGCTTCCCTCACGTAGAGGTCGTCCTGAATCATCCAGGTTGGCGACTCGTAGATATTGTCATTGATGCGGGTGTTGTAACGGTACTCGATGATGCTGCCCACCTCCACATCCGGAAGCGTGAACACCTTCTGTTGTATCTTGTAGCCCTCCGACTTTTCCAGCACCTTCAAGTATGGTTTGCCCGTAAATGGAATCATCGTGCCGTCTGCATGAATCGTCCGACCGCTGATGTCTTCCAGTACCTTGTTATCTCCGCTGACGAACACCCCACCCGTGGAACTCACATACCCGAGCTCGACGTTAGCGTAACGCTTGCCTTCGTCGGTGAGAACTTTCAAGCGCTCATAGTGCTGCACCACGTGCAGATCGTCTTTGGTGATCTCTTCACGGTACAGAATGACCGCCGGCACACCGGGATACCCCTTCAGCGAGGTCATCGACAGCTCTTCGGCGGTAGGTTTCAGGAAGTCGGCCGCCCAGGCGCCGGCTCCGTATGTGGCCAGCATGAAACAGACCATGACGGTGATCACCCGACGCTTACAGCGGCAGAGACGAGAGGAGTGAACGATCGCGTGTTGGGTCATTGCAGGATTCCTGGAACAGTTAAAGTTTGTCTTGCGTGAGGTCTGGAACGCATCAGTTGCCTCGCTTCAGCACGGCGCGGTTCTGCTCGTCGGCAGCGATCAGACCGGCGAGTTTCTGTACGTCACCGTACCTATCCGCAGGCAGCGTCACCTGCTTCAGGCGGTACGTCCGGGCATAGTGCAGCGTGTGCCCGCGGAGTTCGGTCGAGCTCTCATATGAGGCGAACCCGAAGTCGGCCTTCACCGGCTCGGGCAGTTCGTCTACGGCGTACCCGTCCGGCAGTTCGATGTCGAAGCTGTCGTTGGCCTGCATCGTTTCCCCAAGGTCGATAGCGATTCGACGCGGCTTGCGGTCGACCCCGATCGCTTCGCTGCCGAGCACTCGCGGCCGCAGCATCAGTAAGGGCCCCGTTGCCGACGCGAAGTGACCGGCCTCTAATTTGTAGCGCAGCGTGAGGTCCCGGTTCAGCGCCTGCGCGTTCTCTACCTCAAGACCTGAAAGCGAAACCGACATAAAGTCAGGCGCATAGCTGCGATCGAGAAACCTCTGTTGCTCCGTGGCGTCACGGCTGAACTCGCGACGTCGTCGCATGGCAAGGTCGCCGAAGCGCTTTTCGGTGACGGCCCCCTTGAGGGTGCCATCGTTGGCGAGCTGAAAGCTCCCGGTTCGCTCCACACGGTTGAGGCTTGGATCCAGGACCGGCAGTTGTACCACCTGGCTGGTTGCACCCTCCATGAGCACGCCGTAGCTGCCCTGCAGGTTGGCCTCCAGCTGGCCAAACGGTGTGAGCTCCCACGTGGGATCGAAGATCAGATAGCGCTTGCCGGTCTGCGCCGTGATCACGCTATGCAGCTTGGGCGAGGTATACCCTTCAGGGATCTCGATGGCTCCGATCATGTGGTTGCCCACGATGGACGGTGCGTCCGGATTGATGACACCGCGACGCGTGTCCACCATCAGCAAGGCGCTGTGGACGCCAACACTGGAAAGCATGGCCGAAAGCAGTGTGGCCTTGTCCTTGCAATCGCCGTAGCGCCCCCGAAATATGTCCTGGGCCGGGTGTGGTTGGTAACCGCCGATGCCCATCTCAACCACAAAGTAGCGTATCTGCTTCTGAACGAACTCGCCGATCGCTTCTGTCTTGTCGAAGAAATCCGTCTTTCCCACAGTCAGGGCGGAAGCCTTGGCGGCAATCTCCGGCGTCGCGACCAAGCGGTCGTGAGCCAGACCGTCGTACCAAAGCCCGATGCCTTTCCATGTGCCCTCCTGCGGCGCAAGGAGACCAGGGCCGCTGTAGTGCACGGTCAACCGCGAGGCTAGCGCTTCGTCATCGGGCGAAAGAGGCACTTCGGAAGTATCGATGGCCGGTTGCTGATCCACCCGCCAGCGCAGAGCGTTGTTGGGCAGCTCCGTCGGTTCCAGACGCGCGTGGTGACTCCACGAGGTGCTGAACTTGAAGCCGGGGGGCAGCACCAGCGTAAAGCTCTGCGATTGCCGCGGCAGCGCACCTTGGAAGAACCAGTTGGTCTCCGCAAGGTATGGCCGCTCACGGCGTTCATACTCCATGGCCACTACACCCCCGGGATCGAGCCCGGGAGGCGATGCCGCACGGGCCCGTTCATCGGAGTAAAGTTCCCCCGCTTCGCCCGGAGCGCCAAGATCGACGATCTCATTGTCCTTCACCGCATACTCATGCCCAGCGCGGTCGATGCTCCAAACATGCATGGACGTGACTTTGGAGTCTTTGTCGTAGTGCACGAACGGCTGGGCGTACTCGCGGCCTTGTGGCCGAAGAATCTTGGTGACCACACGTTCGTGCAAGGTCGCCCGACCATCTGCTCCCACTGTGTAAATCTTGTCATCCAGCAGCACAACCGCTTTGGTCGAGGCTGGCAACGCGGGCAAGGTCTCGGTCGCAGCGGCATGGACCCAGTCCGGCACGGCGTTCGACGCGTACATCGGGGCTCTTCCAGTCATCAGGGAGAGAAGCAGGAGCAGACTCGTTCGCCGAAGAGCGGACGCTTTCGCCAGGGGAGCGGGATAGAGCCAACGAAAGCAGGGCCGGAAAAGCATGGTACCCAGATCATGCGCGAGAGGCGGAATGCCCCGAGACGCAGGTCCTCCAGAAGAGTCGCTAGCTGCCTTATATACAACCGACTGACTCACGCACAACCATAATCTGTGGTAATCACCGCACGAAGGTAACCACCTTCTAGCTTTCGTAAGCGGAATGTGCCGTTACGGGACAGAGGAGCACTGGCGCAAACTGGGTGCGGCACCGACGAAGCCTTGCACAGCCGTCCGGCTTACGGGTTCGTCCTCCAGACCCGGCGCAAACACGCAGCCATGGAGGATCTCGGCAATCATCTCGGCCGTTGGCGCTATGGTCATGCCCGAGCGGTTGAAGTATAGGTTCCCGTCGGCGAAGAAGACATGGTCGTTGCGCACCGCTTGAAGTTCCTGCCACCACGAATGCCGTTCCAGTACGGTGCTCTCCGCCAGGCTGCGCTCGAGCTTGAAGCCGCATGGGGCGACGATGATGTACTCCGGGTCGGCGTCGCGCAGGGCCTCCGGGGCGATTGCGGCGGAGTACTCCCCCTTGCGCCCAAGGAGCAACTCACCGTTCGCGATCTCGACCAGTTCGGGCCCCCAATTGCCCATCGCAAAGAGTGGGTCGGTCCACTCCAGCATCACAAGACTCTTGCGCCGGAACCGGATCGCCTGTTGCTGAACCCGCGCTAGTCGCTGCCGCTCGCGCTCCACCAGCAAGCGCCCCTTCTCCTCCAGGCCAAGCGCCCCCGCGACGAGGTTGATGCTCGCGAAGATCTCCTCCAGGCACCCAGCTGACACTGCCAACTGCTGCATGCCGAGGGTGCAGGCGCCGCTCCGCTCCACATCGCCCGGCGTCACCGCACAGACCTCGCAGTGCGACTGTGTGAGCAGCAGGTCAGGATGCAGCGCGTCAATCAGGGCAGCATCGACGTGGTACAGCGGCAGCCTCGCCCGCAGCCGCCGGCGCACCTCGGCGTCGATCGCGCCGCTCGCCATCGTCACGTCGAACGCGGGCGATGTACACGCGGGCAGGCCTTGCACCCAGGCCGGGTTGTCGCACTCGTGCGATCGCCCGACTAGGCTGTCACCGGCCCCGAGCGCACACACAATCTCCGTCGTGCTTGCCAGTAGCGAAACAATGCGCACGGCAACTCCCTCCCGACGTACAGCCGGCCGCGTGGTCAGCACGAGGCTGTCCGAGCCACTCTCAGGCTAGTTTACGAGCACGTGAATACCCGCTTGGCGAAGCGTCATGACCGCCGCCTCAGAAACGCCGTCATCGGTCACCAGCGTGTGAATCCGTTGCGTCTCGCACACCACTGCGGGGCTGCTCATTCCCACCTTGCTCGCGTCCGCGACCACAATCACCTGCTTGGCGCGGCGCGTCATGGCGCGCACCACGGCGGCCTCGTCGGCCTCGATCGTCGTGGCTCCATGCTCCAGGCTGACACCGCACACGCCCACAAAGACCTTGTCCATGACCACGTTATTCAGCGTCTCCAGGGCCGCCGGTCCCACCAGCGAAAATGCGCCCGGCCAGCGCATACAACCGCCCGTCAGGGTCGTCTCGATCTTGTCATTGGCACTCAAATCCATGGCGATGTTGACGGCGTTGGTGAGGATGCGCAGCCCCGAACGCAGCCGCAACTGCTGCGCGAGCTGCGTTGTGGTGGTGCCTGCCGTAAGCCCGATGCTTTCGTTCTCGTGTACCAGCTCCGCCGCGGCCAACGCGATGCGCTGCTTCTCTTTCGCGAACCGTCCTTCGCGCACGTGGAACGAGGCGTCGAAGCGAAACGGCTCATAGGTCTGCTGCTGGGCCAGCATGACGCCACCATGGGTGCGGTGGACTAAACCACGTTCCTCCAAGCGCACAAGGTCGCGTCGGATGCTGGCCGACGACGTTGCGAACGCGGACGTGAGGTCCTCCACCGAGGTAGTGCCACGGCGCAGCAGAATGCGCACGATCTCTTTGGCGCGACGTTCGGTTTTGGATTCCATACTGTTTTCAACGTGATCTGCCGTCACGAACGGAGCGCTGCGCCCACATCGCAGGCCAGCTCCAGCGCACTTCGCAGACTCCGCACGTCCTCCACCCTGACCACGGTGCGCGCTTGCTGGTCCAGCAGCGGATCGCCCAGCATGACTCCCTCCCGAGGCCTCGTAGATGAGGGAGGCAGACTGTGCCGCAACGCGGCATGAAAATCCGTCGCTCCGGTCGCGCGCGCAAGCGCAACTGCGTTCTCCGGGCGGACGCTGCCGCCCACCATGACGGCGATCCGGTCGCCGGCTAAGTGTACCAAGCGCGCCAGCGTTTCCTGGCCTTCCAGCGCGGTGCGCGCACCGCCGGAGCTCAGGATGCGGTCAGCTCCGGTTTGCAGGATGTCCGTCAGACCGCGCTCGAGGTCACGCACCGTGTCGAGGGCCCGATGAAAGGTCACCCGCATCGGCCGTGCGTGTTGTACCAGGCGCCGCGTGGCTTCCACATCGACCTCTGCCTCCTCGGTCAACAACCCCAAGACCACACCTTCGGCTCCGGCCTCACCGGCAATTTCGATGTCGTCTCGCGTCACCTGCAGTTCATCGGCTGTGTACACAAAGTCCCCAGGCCGGGGCCGGATGAGCACGTGCACGGGCAGCGCCACACGGCGACGCACGGCGCGGATCAGGCCAAGGCTGGGCGTAAGTCCACCCTCCGCCAGCGCGGAACACAGTTCAATCCGCTGTGCGCCGCCGGCCTCGGCCGCCACCGCCGACTCGACGGAGTCGACGCAGATCTCCAATACAGGCGTAGGCTTCTTCGCAACGGTCATTCTCAAAACCGATAGTTCGCCGAGAACTGCAAGCGCCGCTCCTGCGAGCGAACAGTCTGGCTGGAAACGTTGCCGAAGTTGCTATCGCCGACGCTGGTGTTCGGGTTGCCGTAACTGGCGATGTTGAAAGCATTGAAGGCGTCGCAGCGAACGCCGAAAGTTTGCTCGCGAAAAGTATGGAAGTCCTTGAAGGCGGACATGTCGACGTTGAGGTAGCGTGGACCGCGCGTGTTGCCGTTTCTGCCCGTACCGAAAGCACCTGGGGTCGCGAGACCGAAGGCACACACGCCGTTATCGACTGCCTGCTTCGTATTGTGATCCAAACCGCAGATCGTCGCCGAGGGATCATCGCCAAACCAGTTGTCCAGTGTTCGGTTGCGGATCTTGAGTGCGCGGTACTGGTTGGGACGAGCCACGTTGCCGAAGTACGCGGAACCGGCGTCTGCGACGCCGCTCGAGCCTCCCTGAATGGTCTCAGCAAAGCCGCTATAGGCGATAGCCGCGGTGGAAACTCGCCATCCACCAATCACCTCGTCGAGGAGGTGGTTTGCGCCGGAGAGGAACTGCTTTCCGTGCCCGACCGGTAGAGCATACGTGGCTGTGCCGCTAAAGTTGTTCGGTACATCGTAACCCGCAGGACCCCAATCAGCGGCACTGTCATAGTAGTTCTGGAAGGCACCGGAGAATCCGTTGGCGTTCAGGCCGTAGTTCCCCAGGCTGTTGGTCAGCGCCTTGGAATACGTGTAGTTTGCCGTGAACTCAAGGCCGTGGCTCAAACGTTGGCGCAGAACAGCCTGCAGCGCGTTATAACTCATTGCCGCACGCGACTCCGTAATCAAGAGTTGGCCATTGCCAACGCTTACGCTGGGATCTGCGTTCTGGCCGATATACGGGCTATTGTAAAACGGCGCGGAGGTTGGGTCGTTGCTCACTCGCCATTGGTTTACATTGCCGTAGTCTTCGATATGCTGCCCTGTCTCGCCGAGGTACCCGACCTGCAAAGATAGCGAGCGGGTCAGAGCGGTTTCCACGGTCAGGTTGTACTCCTGCACGTACGCCGGCTGGATGTTCTGTGGGTAGACGTTGTAGGTTCCGCCGAATTGTGTGGCGCCGCCGGTGAAGCCTTGCTCAGCGGTGCGCGGTGTGCCGCCACTGATCAGCGTAGGCTGCGGCGCACTGATGTTCACTGCTTGAATGAACGGAGTAATGGAGGTGAGGCGCTGGTTCGAGGAGTTGCCTTCGTAGAAACTGGTAGCTCCATACCCACCCCGAACGACAAAGCGACCGCTTGCTTGATAGGCGAAACCAAGGCGAGGCATGATCTGCCGATAGTTCGGCTGATAGCAGGCTCGATTGCTGCAGACGCCCGAACCCGCCGGCGCTCCCGTGGGTACGTGGTCTGCATAGAGAACCTGACCTGTGGCCAGGTCGATGTTGCCGGTCTTGTTGTTGGCTTCTATCCAGGGCTGGTCGTACTCGTAGCGAACGCCCAGGTTCAGGGTAAGGTTCGGCAGCACTTTCCAATCGTCGGCGAGAAAGCCGGCGGCGCGCCATTGGCGCTGGCCCACATTCAAGCTGGTTAGGTTGGCGGTTGCATTGCTCACGTAGTCCAGCAAGAAATCCGCTCCACCATAGCCAGCGGTGGAGACTGCCGGATTGGAGGTGAAGATTCCGCTGTAATTTAGCGTGCCAAGATAGCCGTTGTTATTGCTGGTCGGGTAGTTGTTCTGGTAACGCAACGCCTGCACGCCCATGGTGAAGGTGTGTTGGCCGCGCTGGAGTGTTAAGTTATCAAGGTAGCTGTACGTGTTGTCGGTCAGGCTGCCGTTGTTCTGGGCGTTGTTGCCCACGCTGCTGAGGCCGTTAATACCCTGAGAGGTGAACCCTTGGTACGCCTGGCCGGGAAAGGTGATGCCCACCACCGCGTCGCCGTTGGTACCGAACTGGCCGGTGCCGTCCACCGGCAGTCCTTGGGTCCAGTTGACCCTCGTGTAGCCCACCCGCGCGGAGTTGACGAGGTTAGACGAGAAGATGTGCACCCAGTTCGCGCCGCCAAGTTTGCTGGGATAGGTGCTGCCGTTCGGGAAGGCGATCGCGAGCACTGACGAACTTCCGTCGTAGCCCGTGCCCATTGAGTAAAAGGCGGTCAGCTTATCCGAGGGCCGGGGATCGTACTCCAGCTTAATGTCGCCTTGATTGTTGGCACGGAAGTTGCGCGTGGGGCCCTGGAGGTTGTTGTTGACCAGGGTGCCGGCGTCGGGAGCATGATTGGGCAGCGGGTACAGATTCGGATGCGCAAATAGATACTTCGCGACGGGGTTGAGGACCGGCACTCCCCGGTCGTTTACGAACGGCGCGTAGCCGTGCTGCGAGTCATAGAGTTGAATGGGGTTGTTCGGGCCAAGCAGAGCGGAAAAGTCGCCGTTCCGCATTGCCTGCGTGAAGACGCTTGCGGTGCCGCTGCCGCCCTGGTGAAACCGCGAGCCGAGATAGTCGACAAAGAAGAAGAGCTTGTCGCGCTTGATCGGACCACCCAGCGTGCCGCCGAACTGATTCTGGCTGAACGGATTGATGGGCAGACCGGAGTGCTTGTTATTCCAGCTGTTGGCATCGAGGTGATAGGTCTGCAGGTAGGCGTAGGCTGAGCCGTGCAGGGCGTTGGTGCCGCTCTTCAACACGGCCACAACCCCACCGCCGTTGACGTTGCCGTAGTCGGCGGGGGAGTTCGCCGTAAGCACCTTGAGTTCGCCAAGCGACTCGGGCGCCGGACTGTAGGCAATCAGGTTGTTGAAGGTCTCGTTCAGGTCGATGCCGTCCAGCGTGTAGTTGTTCGCCTGGGCCCGGTTGCCGTTCAGGTTCACGCTGTTTGTCCACTGGGTGCTGCGCTCAATACTCTGCGTGCCTGAGGTGCCCACCGTGCTCACCGACCCGGGCACGTACAGTGTCAACGCGGAAAAATCCAGGCCGTTGAGCGGGAAATTCTGAATCGCGTTCGCAGTAAAGGTGCCGCTAATGGTCGCGTCGGAGGTGTTGAGGATCGGCGCGGCGTCGGACACGTCTACGGTGGTCCCAGCGTCGCCAACGGTGAGCTTCACGTTAAACGTGGGCGTTTGCAGGGCCTCTAACGAGAAGGGTGGTACCTGGGCCTCGCCGAAGCCGGCGGCGTCCACCTTGAGGCCGTAGCGGCCGATGGGGAGGAACTGAATGCGGTAGAGCCCTGCGGCGTCTGAGGTCGCGACGGAGTCCACGCCGGTATCCAGGTTGTGCGCCGTCACTTTGGCTCCCGGCAGAACCGCGCCGCTCGGGTCCGTTACCGTGCCCGTCACGCCACCCGTGACCCGTTGCGCCTCCATCCGGGAGGATCCGGCACCCACCACCGAAAGCGCCGCAACCAGCGCAAAAGACTTCCGCGACATACTGTCTCCTCAACCCTCCGTGGCGTACGGCACCTGCCATCAACAAGGGGCTGTCAGGTCAACGTACTTTAACAATGCACGTTTTGTCCAGAAGAAGTTGCGCGAAAGTGTCCGCGAACAGGCCAAAGTGGGCCGCTTCCGAACGAAAGTTGTAGGTCATGTCCCAAAAATGCACAAAACGATCAGTCTGCAGCAGCGACCAAGGCTACGGCCGCCCTGGCAAAACGCTCCAGATTGCCGGGTCCTCTTCGCCCAGCACCCAGGAGCAGAAGCCCTGAATGCCGGCCTGCCGGACCAGGTCATAGCGGTCCTGAAAGGTGTGCCGGTCGGTGTAGAAGATCCACTCGCGCATTTGGTCGCGATAGAACCAGAAGAAGGCGCTGTGATCGACCGGGTCCCACTGGGGCACGCCGCCGTAGGTGTCACGGAGGAAGACCGCGTTGGGGCCGGAGATATATTCGGCGGTGGGGTTGGGCTTTTGCTCGGGCTTGCCGAGCCCAGGGTCGCCCGTGAACCAGTGGTAACCGTAGAGCGCGATCCCCAGCGAAAGCTTCTCCTTGGGGACGACTTCGAGCGCGTAGTCGAGGTTTTCGCGCGTCCACCCCCAGCCGGCAACCGGGCCGGGCACCGTCCAGCGGGTGTGCTGGTCGTAGGTCATTAGGCAGAGCAGATCGACCGATTGCGCGATGGCCGGCAGATCGAACACGGCGCGCCAGTCCTCAAAGATCCAACGCGAAAACTGCCCCTTGCCCGGGTAGCCGGGTGCGTTGGGAACAACGGCGATCTGCAGCTTCAGACCCTCGTGGTGCAGCGCGTCCGCCGTGCGCTTCACCGTGGCGGAAAGCGCGTCGCGGTCGGTCCAGGCGATGTCTTCAAGGTCGAACTGGAAGCCCTCGAAGCCGTAGTGCCGACATTCGCGCACAAACGCGGCGTTCATCAGGTCCTGCGCGTGCGTGTCGGTGAGCAGTTTGTGGGCCTGCTCCTTGTCGAATAGCGCCACGATGGGATACACCGCGATGTGCGCCGCCTTGGCCTCGCCCACGATGGCCGGCAGCGGATCGCCGCTGACCAGGCCCGCACCACTGACCGAGTACCAAGTGGGCACGAGGATGTCAATCTTGTCCTTGTGCGCCTGGAAGCTGTGCACAGACGCGGCGTTCTCGGTCATGTAGAACAGCGCTTGCGGCCGTTGCGCCACGACGATGCTTGCCGCACAGAGAAGAAGCGAAGCCAGGAGGCGAAGGCGGGGGAGAGCGGTCAATGCGAGGCGTCCTTGTGTGAAGTGGGGCGGGTGCCAACGCAGATTGTCTGCGCGAATGGCACCCAGGGTTGACCCTACAGGCTCAGCGAAGGCGGCAGCTGCTTCACGTCTGTACCGAAGGCATGGTTCGGCTCCGGCCCCATGGCCAGCACGATGCGCCCGCCCTGGGCCACATCGGCGTGCCGGAACCAGGCGCGCGTCTGCGGTTCGCCGTTGAGCGTGAAACTCTGCACGTAGGCGTGCTTTGGATCGCGGCGTTGCACTTCGATCTCCAACTGTTTGCCGTTGCCCACCTGCAGCGTCGCGCGCTCCACGAGCGGTGAGCCCAGCACATACACGCCGCTCACCGGGTCGACGGGGTAAAACCCCAGCGCGGACAGCAGGAACCACGCCGACATCTGCCCCACGTCCTCGTTGCCGGCCATGCCGTCCGGCGCGTCGTGGTACATAGTGTCCAGCAACGAGCGCACACGGGCCTGTGTCTTGTGCGGCGCGCCCGCATACACATACAGGTAGGCGATGTGGTGCGAGGGCTCGTTGCCGTGCGCGTACTGGCCCACCATGCCGGCGATGTCCGGCGGCGCGTCGGGCGGCAGGTCGGAGGGCACAGTGAACAGCATGTCCAGCCGCTTCACGAACGGCTCACACCCGCCGTACAGCGCGATCAGGCCGGCCGAGTCATGCTGGATACCGAAGCTCGCCTGCCAGGCGTTGGACTCCGTGTAGTCGCGCCAACGCTTGCTGTGCCCCATCTCGATGGGGTCGAAGGGCGTGGCCCACTGTCCGTTCTCGAGCTTGGGCTCCATGAACAACGATGCGTGATTGAAGTAGTGACGGTAGTTCGTGGACCGTGTGCGCAGCCGCTCGGCCTCGTCGTCCCTGCCCAGCTTCTTGGCCACGTGCGCCACGGCCCAGTCGTTATAGCAGTATTCAAAGCTCTTGGAGACGGACTCGCCTTCGCGATCCGCGGGGATGTAGCCGAGTTCGCGATAGTAGCCCAGACCGCCGAAGTTTTCCACCAGCGCACGCTGGTTCATCACGGCCATGGCCGCCTCCGCGTTGATGCCCGGCAGGCCCTTGCTGATGGCCTCGGCGATGACGCTCGCGGAGTGGTAGCCAGTCATGGTGCCCGTTTCGGTGCCCTGCAGCGGCCACACCGGCATGCCCTCTTCGCTCTGCTGCGCCATGCGGATGAGCGTGTTGGCGAAGTCCGGCACGCGGTCCGTTTGGATGAGGGTGTACGCCGGATGCGCGGCGCGGAAGGTGTCCCACAACGAAAACGTCGTGTAGTTGTGTTGGCCCGTGGGCAGCGTGTGGACCTCCCGGTCCATGCCGCGGTATTGCCCGTCCACGTCGTCAAACAGCTGCGGTCCCAGCGACATGTGATACAGCGCCGTGTAGAAGATGCGCTTCTGCGCGGGGTTGGCGATCTCCGCCTGCACGCGCCCCAGCTGCGCGCGCCACTTCGCCTGGGCAGCGGCGCGGGTCTTGTCGAAGTTCCAGTCAGGCTGTTCCGCCTGGAGGTTGCGCGCGGCACCCTCGGCGCTCACGCCGGAGATACCTGTGCGGACCAGGATGGCCTCCCCCGCGTGCGTCTTGAAGTGCAACACGGCCTTCAGGTTGTCGCCTTTGAGCGGGCCGCCCGCACCGCCCGCTGCGCCGTGCGTGACCGGTTTGTCGTCGGCGTAGAGCACGATCTCCGTGGGCTGCCGCGAGACCTGCATGGTGAAGAAGCACGCGCGATCGTGCCCCCAGGCGCGCGTGGTGTGGCCGCCGGCCAGCGTGTCGGGCGCGGTCTGCGCGAGCTCGGCCGCATACACTGACGAGCTGAGGTTGGTAAGGTAGCTGTGCGTCAGGTCGACGATCAGCCATGCGTCATTGCTCTGCGGGAAGGTGTAACGGTGCAGGCCCGTGCGCTCGGTGGAGGTCAGCTCGACGTGCACCTTCGGATCCTGGAGGAATACCGAGTAGAAGCCGGGCTCACTGTGCTCGTCGTCGTGCGAAAAGCGCGAACGGTAGCCCTGGTCCGGATTGGAACGCGGACCGGCGGACAGTTGCACCGGCCCTGTGCCGGCCATCACCAGGAAGTCCAGCAGATCGCCGCAGCCGGTGCCGCTGAGGTGCGTGTGGCTGAAGCCCATGATGGAGCTGTCCGAGATGTGGTAGCCGGAGCACCAGTCCCAGCCGTCGTTGAAGGTGTCCGGGCTCAGCTGCACGGCCCCAAACGGCACACTGGCGCCGGGGAAGCAATGTCCATGGCCGCCGGTGCCGATGCGCGGATCGACCCAACGCAGCGGATCGGCAGCGGCCTCGCCCTGCGGCACGGCAAACAGCGGGCGCGGCAACGCGGTGGAGGCGCACAGGGCGCCGGCGGTCTGGAGGAAGTTACGGCGAGAGATCATTGAGGGGTACTCCATGCGCACAAGCCCGGGACGGTGGCGGAAAGTAAACGATTGCACCGGTGCGGTGAGCCTCACCAGTGTGGACCGGGAACGGTCGCGTCTGCAAGCCGGACCGGCGCAGCCTTCAAGGGCAGCCACCCGCGACGCGTGCGCGCCACAGCGCGCCCAGGATGGGGTCGACCACGCCGGGCTGCACCCCGATGGACGGAAACTCGCGCCGAACCGCCTCGATCAGCGCCTCGCGCACCGGCGGCACGTTCTCCAGAATGCTGCCGGCAAAGGCAAGCTCCGGAACGGAGGCTGCCTCGGAGCCGGACGCCGCTTGCAACCGCCGCAGCAGCACGCGCACCAGGTACGCCAGCTCCTCGCCCTGCGCGCGCAGTACTGCCGCCGCAACGGCATCGCCCTCCTCCGCGCAACGCACGACGACGTGGGTGAGCTGCGAACAGTCCGGTGACGGGATCGCGTTCGCGAAGGCAATCAGCGCTTCGAGGGAGGACAGGCCCCAGAAGTGCAGTACGGCCGCGAGCAGCGTCGTGGCACGGCCCTCGTCCTGAGCCAGAAACAGGGCCCGCAGCGCCTCGTGCCCGATCCTGTGGCCTGAACCCTGGTCGGCCAGCGCGGGACCCCATCCGCCCGCGGTCTGCACCGTGCCCCCGCGTGTGCGCCCTGCCACGTTGGAGCCCGTGCCTGCCAGCGCCAGCACGCCCGCCCCGCCCGGAAATGCCGCATCGAGCGCAATCTCCACATCGCCCAGCAGCAGCAAGCCGCCGCCCACCCGCGCGGGCAGCTCATGCCGAAACCAGTCGGCGACCAGCGGCACGGTTTCGCCCGCCGTGCCTACACACGTCCACGCAATGTCGCGCAGGGCCACGCCGGTTTCGCGCACCAGCGTTTCCAGCGCCAGCTCCAGATTCGCTGTGGCGGTCGCGGCGTCCACACGCATGCGCTTTACGCTGCCGGACCGCACCCGCCCGAGCACGCGCGTGTCGTCGGCGAGCAGATAATCCGTTTTGGTCCCGCCCGCATCCAGGGCCAGAAAGTAAGGCATGGCTTTGAGGCGAGAGGCTCCCGCTGAACTCCAAGCCTAGCAGGTACTCCCTCAGGCCAGCAGCCCAGGCGATCGTGCGGCCAGGGTCCCGATCAGCTCCCCGAAGAGCGTATTGGCCCAGGCAAACCACGCGCGGGTGTACACCGCGGCGTCGTTTTCCCGGTAGCTCTCGTGCATGAAGCCCGTACCGGCGGAGCTGGCTTTCAGCATCGCCACGGCGTGGCGCACCTCGGCGTCTGAGTTGCTGGTGAACGCGTAGATCATCTGCGACATGGGCCAGATGCTGCCGCGCCCGATGTGCGGTCCGCCGATGCCCTCACCTGCCGCGCCGCGGAAGAACCACGGATTGGCCGGGCTCCACAGGAGGGCGCGCGTGCGCGCATACAGCGCCGGGTCCGGCGACGCCTTCAGGTACGGCAACCCGAGCAGGCTGGGAACGTTGGCGTCGTCCATCAACACCTGCCCGCCAAAGCCGTCCACCTCATACGCCCACACGGTACCGGCAGGCGTGTTCGCCACGCCGTACCTCTGCGCCGCCTGCGCGACCTCGTCGGCCAGCGAGGTCGCCTCCGCGGCCATGCCGTTATCGTGCAGCACGGCACGGGCCATCTCCGCCAGCTGCCGCAAGGTGGTCACGGCAAACAGGTTGGACGGAATCAGAAACGGCAGGAGACAGGCGTCGTCGGAGGGCCGGAAACACGAGGCGATCAGCCCGACGGGCTTCGCCGGGGAACCGAGGCCGTTGATCAGCGAATCCGTGGGATTTACGGCGTCGCGTTGAAAGCGGTACGGGCCTTCGTTCTCTTTCCGCTGCTGCGTGCGCATGGTCGCCAGCACGGCGGCCATGGCGGCTCGCCAGCGCTCGTCAAAGGGCGCGGTGTTGCCCGTCGCCTTCCAGTACCCAAACGCGAGGCGGATGGGGTAGCACAGCGAATCGAGCTCATACTTGCGCTCGCCCACGCCCTGCTTCATCACGGTCTTGTCGGTGCGGCTCCACTCCAACGGCGGCGCGGACAGGTCGGCCATAAACGCATTCGCATACGTGTCGATCAGCAGGCAGCGCGCATGCCGCCGGATGACGCCCTCCAGCAGCCGCCGCAGCGCCTCGTCCTTGGCGGCCAGCGGGAGGTACGGCCACACCTGCGCGGACGAATCGCGCAGCCACACGGCGGCGATATCGCCCGTGATGACGGCCGTGTCGGGCTTGCCCTCAAACTCGCCTGGGACGACGGTCGTGTCCAGCGTGTTGGGGAAGCAATTGAGGAAGAGCCGCCGCAGCACCGGATCGGCAACCCGCGCGGCTGTAGCGCTAAGATATGTCTCCACCGCCGGGCTGCGGAAACGGCGCTCCGCGGGCGCGGGCCGCTCGCCGGTGGCGGCCGTCCAGGTTGGAGCAGCCTGGGAAACCGGCGCGGAGGCAAGCGCGGCCTGCGGGGCGGGGAGCAGCACAGCGGCGCTCGCAAAGGCGCCCGCCCGGAGGAATTCACGGCGTACCATCCCGCACGGCTCGGGCCTTGGAGTCCGGACGGAGGTCATTGGTTGGAGTTCGTTTGGCTCATGCATGGTCACGAATCTTCTACCAGAAACACCTACTTGATGGCATCCAGCCCGGGTTGCAGGAAGCCGAGCACGAACTCGCTGATGGCCGGAAACTGCGTGGTGAGCAGGCCAACCACCGGTCCCACGAGAAACGTGGCCGTCTTCACGTAGAACTCGCCGCCGAGCCGACCCGGCACCGTGTTGGTCATATAGCTCAGCGTGTTGTCGCGCTCCAGGCCGGCGTACACGCCGATCACCGAAGCGGCGATCAGCAGGAGGTCGGCGCCCATCCAGAGACCGATCTGGGTTCGCGGCACAAACGGATAAAACGAGATGGCAAGGCACACCGCCACAAACAGGAGGCCCATGGACAGCACCATGGTGCGCATGCGCGCAAGCACGTTTTGGATAAACGCGATGTACTGCAAGCAAACGAACTCTTCGGCGGCGCGCACGGCGGGCTCCGCGCTGAGGGCGAGGTTCAGCGAGGCATGCCCGTCCCCTTCCCCAGTCTGCAAAGATCCATCGCAGACCAGGTTCAGCGACTCCTGTTCCCTCGCCCAGGCCGGTGACAGCAGGCGGGTCAAGATGTCGGCCGTGGCATCCGCAAACGCCACGCGGAGATGCGCATGCTGTTGCTGCGACGTACGGATGGGCTTATCCCAGCGCGGTCCGGCGTTCACCTTCGGCGCCGACTTCAGGGCGAACAGATCGCCGCACGCGATGGCATCGTCAAGCCTGGGCGAAGCGTTTCCGATAAGAGCCCGAAGACGCCGCGCCGCATCCATGCCCTGCGAAAAGAACTGCATCTGGGTGCGCTGCACGGAGCCGCTGACGCTCCACAACGAGCCCTGCGGATGGCACGCAGGCGGGCAAAGGTGCGCCGCAGCCGCAGCCGGTTCAGTGCCACAAGCAACCGCCGCAGTTCGCGCCATGTGCTATGCAACCGAAGCGCTTCCGCCGTGGTGAGCAGAAACGCCAGCAACAGCGCCACGTTGATCGCAACGGCGTATCGCCAACCCTCCATGCTGAGCAGAGGCAATGCCTTGGGCGTAAAGGGACTAAGCACGACAGCGGCGACGAGCAGCGGGGCCAACACAACGCGAAGATCGAGCGAGAGCGGACCGGCGACGTCAAAGATGCGCCGGCCCATCCCTTCGCTGATGCGGTAGTCGGCACGGCCAAGGCTGCAGCCGGGCGCGTGCTTAGGCTCCGCTGGCCGGAACCGGAGCCAAGCATACAAACGGCTCGGGACGCTGCGGTGTTGGTTCGCCGCGTGGTCGCGGTAGGCCGGCAAGCGCGGTCGTCCGTCGGCCAGTAACACATTGCCCGCCAGCGCCTGCCACGTCCAAAGATAAAAACCAAGCAGGATCAGTAGCGGCGGCGCGAGCGGCGATACGCCGGAGGTAAGGTGCACCATGCGCACAAAAAGTGCCGCGTCGTTGGCTGGATTTGTGACTGGACCGGAGGATCGAGGCAGCCAGCGCGCCCAGCACCAAGAGGCTCCCGACGTACACGCTGGCGGCAAGCCCGCCGTCTGGGCGCAGGCGCAGGACTGTTTCTTGCCGCGGCGCCTCGTTGCCCGTAACAGGTATCTTGCGCATCTCGCGATGCAGAAGCAGCGTAAACATCAGCCCGCTGATCGCCAAGCCGCACACGTCCAGCCAGAACCAGAAGTTGCGGCCCATCTTGTCCACGTAGTCCAGGCGCGGCACCACCATGGCCACGCTGAACAGCAAGAGCGCGGGCATGGTGGCAAACGTTGTATTCAAACCAAGCAGGATAGCCTGCGAAGGAAAACTCGGTATGTGGCGGAACGGCGCAAACAGGCCCGAAGAGGTGAGCCCGCTGTCGCTGGCGATCGCAAATAGCTGGAACAGCAGCAGGCCGCAGGCGAGCACCACCGAAAGGGTCCATGCAAACGGAAACGCGAACAGGAGCGACTTGCTGAAGCGCGGCTGCGCCTTTGGATCCGCCTGCCGTGCAAGGTCGTAATGCACCCCTAGGTTCGTCGTCAGTCGCAGGATCGTCGAGGGCGGCGGCTTGATGAAAGGCTTCGTCGCCGGTGTGGTTCGCTCGTTCAGCACAGCCACCGGCCAGTACCCATCCCGTCCCAGCACCGAAAGCCACACGGGCGCGTTGGTTTCCGCAGGCGGACATAGCGGACGCGTCATCCAAAAAGGGTCTGCGTAGTCAGGCAGGTCTTCCAGCAGCGGCAGCGCAAGGTGGCCGCCGCCGGCGGGCGTTGCCTCCCATTGCTTGGGGTCGAAGAGGTAGCGCCCGGCAATGTAGGTACCTTCATTGTTGGCGTCGAAGACCCGATGCGTGTGCAGCGAGGCAGGACCGGACACCTCCGAAAGACGCGACCAGTGCCCATTGCGCGACAACAGGGGATAGTTCGCCAGGGCGAGCACGCCGCGGAACTCCGTTGTGTCGATCTCGCGCCGAAACAGCTGGTCGGAGGTGACCGTGACAATGCGCGCCTCAGGATAGGCCTGGTGAAAGAAGCGTGTGAGAAACAGGAAGTCGAGCGGATTGGAGCAGCGCAGCAAAAGAAACCGCGTGTGATGCGTCCGCAGCGTAGTGACGATGCCATACAGCACCGCCTCCTGCGCGATGGCGCTCAGCGATCCGCTGTAGGAGTGAATGGTGTCCGTGGCCTGATCGTTCGGGCTTTCCAGGTCCGGGTCTTCTTTGAGGATCGGACGGGCGGCACTGGCCGTGCGTGCGTTAAAGATCGCCTGCTTATCATAGGCCGCGCGGACAGCGGAGATATCGCGCGGATAGGAAAGCCGCACCGGACGCCCGTCCGGATTTTCTGCGGTGGCACATCGAGCGGGCTCCCGATTCGTCCTCTGAGGCAGAGGAGGATTCGCGTACGCCGCTCTGTCCACAGGAGGATTCGCGTACGCCGTTTCATCTTCGGAAAGAATGGCCATCTGATCCAGATCGGTGCCTTGTGCCTGCTCGTACTGCAGAAAGCGATAGATCTGCACATCGTCGTTTTCCGCGAAGCTGCCAAAGAGCACACGTCCGCCGAAACTAGGCTGCTCGAGCTGCCCCTGAAACCAAAGGATCGACGAGCAGCTGCTCACCCCGCCGCTGAGCAACCGCACGGTCGCGAAGCGCTTTCGTAACGTCGCAGCATCCGAGCCGCTGCTCGGCGGATCGGCGTACAACTTGGCGAGGTCGCGTTCCACCGACGGCAACGATCCACTAAAATTCGGCCCCAGGATGTTCAGACTCGTCTTCGCCGAGACCGAGGGGATGGGCACGTTGGTCGCCAGCCAGTGCATCGTATTGGCCCACTGTTCCTCGTTGACGCCTCCCGTTGGCTGCTCGCCAACCACAAACACAATCAACCCTTTGGCATACGGATCGGCAACACCGTTGTCGGTTTTGGTTGGCTGCACCACGCCTTTGCGAAACAGTAGAATGCCGGGGCAGGCCTCGCGCTCGTCCCGCCGATCATCGTTGCGCTGCTGGTCCGCAAGCAGCGGAAACGTTGCCGCCTCGCCCGTCCACGGGAGCCAGGAGGAGTTGTAGGTGAAGCCGTCGTCCTGCGCCGCCTCCTGCAGCAGCACCATCTCGCGATCGAAGCCGAGCGCCAAGTTGGTATGCCGGGGGTCGGGGGCGGTCGCCACCGCGAACTGCACGCCGGCAAACCGCTGCGCGTGCGCCTCGGCTTTCACGGGCAGACTGTGGTCAATGGCGAGAAACTTGTCCAGCGCCGCGCTTGCCGCGCCATGGTTTGGATCTTGCGCAGCCTCCTTGCCCGCCGTCTTGCCCTCAAAGGCTGAGCAGCCGCCCGCATAGCTCGCATCCACCGGCTTGGGGTGGTTGGTTGAACGCACCACGGACGCCACCACCCGGGCCTCGCCGGCGGGCGCACCCTGCGACGGCGCACCCACGCACCGCGCGGCCGCTACGGCCACCGCCAGCACCACGCCAACTTCCATCGTCTGCTTCATACGGGAACACTCCGCTCTGTATGCACGACAAAGGCGGCCTTGCCTTCGCTCTCCCGCCTGCCTGCAAAAGCATCGGGCTCCGGGCCGGGCACATTCGCACGGGGACGTTTCACAACGCCGCAAGGTGCGGATTGCTCCTACAAGAAATTGCGTGAAGCGATCAGAAACAGTGCCAGTCCCTCGCACGTCGCGCAGCAGAGACACCGAACCGCAAGCGTGTCAGGCGAATGCCGAAACTTTACGGGAAAGCCGTTCGGAGGGAAAGCAAACCTTTAGTCGCGTCCGCAGAACGTGCGGTACGGTCGTCAGGAAGGCAAAAACGCAGCCCACCACCGTGGCGCATAGGCAGGCAACTCGCAGCGGCTTCCCGCGCCAGTCTTGCTGCTCACCTGCCACTCTTCTTTGTCAGTAGTAGTTGGTATCGCCGTTATACGCGACCTGCAACGTGTGGGAACCGACTGCCAGGGCAGAGGTCGCACAAGACGCATGTCCACTGGCGTCAAGGGTCAACGTGCAGAGTTGACTGGCTCCGTCCTTGACGGTTGCGCCTCCGGTAGGGGTGGCCAGGGAGCCGGAAAAACTGTACGTCAGTTGGATCGTATCGCCGTAACGGGAAGGGTTCAACGAGGAGCTCTCCGCAATCGTGACGGGCACTCTGTTTACCGTCTGGGAAAGCGTCGGTGACGTGGCGGCATTGCAATTGGCGCTGCCCCCGTATGATGCGACGATGTTATGCGATCCCCCGGTAAGGGACGAGGTGGTCACGGAAGCGCTGTTGCCGGAGATGGTCACCATCCCCAGGCTGTTGCCGCCGTCCGCAAAGGAAACGCTGCCCGTGCATCCCGAACCCAGCGTTGCGGTAAACGTCACGGAACCGCCGTACGTGGACGGATTGTTATTAGAAACGAGGGTAGCGGAGGGAGAGGCGTCGACCGCGGTTCCGCTTAGAGCGACCATCTGTGTGACGCTGCTGTTATTGAGCGCGGTGTCCATGATGTTCAGTGAGCCGCTGATGGATCCAACTTGCTGCGGAGCGAAACTGATGGCCAAGGCGCAGCTTTGTCCGCCAGGGAGTGTGCCGGAAGACGAACTCATGCTCGTCACAATGGGGCATGCGGTGGAAGAGCCGCTTCCCAGCAGAAAGTTGTTGGAGATGGACGGATCCTGACCGCTGGCTGGAACCGGAAAGGTAAGCACGGCGTTGCCGATGTTCGACAAGGTCGCCGTCTGGGGACTGTCGCTGCTGGTCATGCCGTAGGGGGTTGAGGCAAAGGTGAAGGCGCTTGAAGCAACGTTTATTTTGCGGACGCGGTTCCCAGAAACATCAGTGTCGCTGATAATTAGATTCCCAGTCGCATCCATGCTGAGGCCTCTAGGCGCATTCACGGTTGCAGCCGTGGCTGGTCCGTTATCGCCGGTAGAGCCGTTAGTGCCGTTGCCCGCGAGCGTTGAAATTACCTGGGTTGCCGCGGATACCGTGCGTATACGGGAGCCTTCCGTTTCGGCGATGTATAGATTTCCTCCAGCGTCGGCAACGATCCCCCGCGGCCCATACAGGGTGGCCGACGTGGCGCTTCCGCCATCACCACAGGCATTGCCGCTGCACTGGGCGCCGGTACCCACAACCGTGGTAATCACACCTTGTCCCGGTCGGGCTGCGGAGGGCCACGTGATCTGGCGAATGCGGTTGTCTGTGGTATCGGCAATCCACAAGGTTTGCCCGGTACCCATGAAAATACCAATCGGGCTTGAGAACGTGGCGAGCGTTGCCGGACCGCCGTCGCCGCAAGTTGTGCCGGACGCACACACCGCACCGGTTCCGGCAATGGTGCTGATGTAGCCTCCGCCCAGCATGCGAATTCGGTTGTCGTTGGAGTCGGCGATGTACAGATTGCCTTGGCCGTCCATGGCCAAACCGCTAGGCCCAGTGAGCTGGGCTGCCGTAGCCAGGCCGCCATCGCCGCAGGCCGCCGTCGTGGGGCTGCAAGCTGCCCCGGTGCCGGCAACCGTGGAGATGATCTGCGTTCCTGCGGCGATCATCCGGACGCGATTGTCCATGAAGTCGCCGATGTACACGTTGCCGGCAGGGTCGACGAGGACCGATCGCGGCACGTTTAGCTGTGCTGCAGTGGCTGCCCCACCATCGCCGCAAGTGCCCGTGGAAGGACTGCAGGCCGTGCCGGTGCCCGCCATTGTTGTGATAATGCCGCCTGGCGAGATCTTGCGCACACGGTTGTCTGCCGAATCCGCCACCCAGATATTGCCTGAGCTGTCGACGAAGCTGCCCCGCGGTTGGTTCACTGTGGCCGACACGGCACTCCCGCCGTCGCCGCAAGCGCCCGTCGGTGTGCTGCAGGCCGTACCTGTGCCGGCAATGGTCGTCATGGTCCCGGGACTCAACGAAGTTTGAGGTCCGGTGCCGATCCCCCTGAGAGAAAAACTGATCGAGCCGGCGCTCGTCACGATCTGCAAAGGTAGTGGCCGGAGCCCGGGGTACGCAGGCGTGAAGGTAACGGGGATCGTGCAGGTGGTTCCGCTCGACGTGCTGGAGTTGAGGGTACAACCGGTCATGGTACCCACCGTGTACTCCTGTTTGTTGCCGAGGGACACCGGCACGCTGATGCTCGTGATGGTCTCCACGGCCGTCGTCTTTACCAAGACGTTTTGGACGGCGCTTGTCGCTTGGACCGGCATCGTCCCAAACGTACCGAAGCTCACCCGCCGCACTTGGAAGCTGAAACCGGTGCCGATGTAGAGATCGCCCGATCGGCTGACCACGATACCCGAGGGTCCATTCAGGGTCGCGAGCGTGGCATCGCCACCATTGCCGCCGGTGCCTTGATTGCCGGTGCCCACCACCGTCGTGATCACACCGGTGCCGACGGCCACCTTGCGGATGCGGTTGTCTCCTTGATCGCTGATGTACAGGTTTCCGGCATTGTCGAAGGCGATTCCGGAGGGCTCATTTAGGATGGCACTGGTCGCGGCGCCGCCGTCGCCGCATGGGGCCGTGGTGGAAGAGCAGGTTGCGCCCGTGCCCGCCACCGTGGAAATGTAACCGGTGGTCGCACTGAGCTCGCGTACACGCTGGCCGGATCTTTCCGCAACGTATAGGTTGCTCGCGCCATCGAAGGCCAGCCAGCGGGGCGCAGTAATGCTGGCTTGAGTCGCCGCTGCACCATCACCACATCCGCCCGTGGTCGACGTGCAGCTACTGCCGGTTCCGATGATGGTCGAGATAATACCCGTCCCTGCGGTCACCTTGCGAACGCGGTTATCGTTGACATCGGCGATGTACAAATTGCCGCTGCTGTCGACCACAACGGCCTGCGGCGCGTTCAGCTGCGCACTGGTCGCCGCGCTACCATCACCGCACGCCGCTGTCGATGACGAACAGGCCACACCTGTTCCCGCAACGGTGCTGATGATGCCCGTGCCAGCAGTCACCTTGCGTACCCGATTTTGATCTTGGTCAGCGATATAGATGTTGCCTTGGGCGTCCACGGCCACGCCGATCGGCTGAGTCAGATTGGCACTCGTCGCCGGTCCGCCATCGCCGCAGCTCGCCGTTGCCGACGAGCAAGCCGTGCCATTGCCTACGATGGACGTAATGATCCCGCTTGCGTCGATTTTGCGGATACGCGGATCCACCGTTCCCAAAGCAAGCAACAGGTTCCCACTGTTATCCAGCGTCATGCCCCAAGGCTGACCGAGGTTGGCGCTGGTTGCCGGTCCGTTTTCGCCGCAGGGCTGCGTTGAACACCCCGTGCCGGTTCCGGCCATTAGTGAGATCACGGGAACGGGTTGCAATTGCGCGCGTAACGAACAGCTGCAAAGGCTCGCGAGCATCGCGAACAGCAACGAGCTCCAGATGCTTGCGCTCCGCCTCGCAGACAACGCTCTGCCGAGGAAGCTCCACGCCTCGTGCGAACGAGCCAGGGTCTCGGCCCTTCCGTGTGGGAAGGTCGGCGGCTGAGGAGCTCGCCCCAGAACTTCGGTACGTTTCATCGTGCCACTCCTTTCGGCTGGAGACGACGATCCAACCAAGGAGAACGCACTTCATCGTCCACGACGTAGATCCGCGAAAGACGACTCTCCACCAGAGAACTGGCCCGGACCTCAACCACCTTCACCGGGTAGTATCCTTCGATACCGCAACCCGACAGCATGACCAGCAGCGGAAGGACGAGAAGGGTGCTTGCCAGGCTTGGCAACACAGCAAGCCTGCGCAAGCGACGTCGGAAGAGGAACATACCGAACAGGGCTGCGGACGCGACCCCGGGCATAAGTCGTTTCGAGGTGGAGGGGTCCGATGGCAGCCGGTCCATCCAGGAGCGCGTCGATGACGGGCCGTCCTCCGGCGCCAAGGTCAGCGAAACCTGGACCGTGCTCGTGGTAGGCCTCACCACGGCGGGTGAAATAGAGCATTTGCGCCCAAACAGACGGACGCTGCACGACAAGGTGACAGGTTGATGGAAGTCTCCCACCGGGCCCACCGCAAGTTGGATCGTTGCAGCGACACCGGGTTCAAGTATGAGCGCACTCTCCGGCGAACCTGCGCTCAAGGGCTTAACGCTGAAGCTGGAAGAACCGGGCGGCGTGACCACAATCGGAACCGAAGCCGACCCCGCCTGGAAGTTGGGGTCCAGAGGGGAAAACACCACGGACAACGTATTCGTACCGGGAGCAAGCATGGTTCCGTTTGCGGGTTGATAGGCGAAGGTGCCGGCCGCTGCCGACGTTGCGTTCAGTTGCACAGCGGAAAGCGGCGTGCCGAACGGAATGGCCTCAGGAGCGTTCCACACGATTGGCGGTGCCGGAGCTTGGTTGACCTGCTGAATCAACGTTGCACTTTGGGCAGCAGCTCCTCCCCAGCACGCAAGGCAGCTCAGCAGCAGGACAGATATGCTGCACACCACCAAACACTTCCGGCGAAGAATCCCTCTCACAATCCCTTCTCTTAAATGGCAGGCCGCCTTGCCTTTGGAGCAAGGCGGCCTGGTTGGTGGGTTAGTTATGGTTGGAGTCACCCGAGTACTGGAACTTGATCGTATGACTTCCAGCCGTAAGCGATGGAGTCGTGATGGAAGCAGCTCCGCCGGTCAGCGTGACTGGGGTTCCAATCTGGGTCGCTCCGTCGATGAAGGTCAAGGTTCCGGTCGGGGTCGCTCCGGCACCTGTCACGGTCACGTTGAAGGTCACAGAGTCTCCGTAGATCGAAGGATTCAGCGTGCTGGTTCCTGTGATCGTGCTGTTAGCTTTGTTCACGACGTAGGAGGAAGCAGACGAGGTCACAGAGGTGAAGTTCGAATCCCCGCTGTACGTGGCCGTAATGCTATGGGTACCCGAGCTCAGATAGTTCGGGCTTCCCGCGGCACAGGTAGCCACGCCACTCGCGTTTATCGTGCCGGTGCAAATCGTGCCTGCACCGTCGGCGAAGGTGACTGTGCCTGTCGGAGTCTGGGTGGAACCTGAGGGCGGGGTCAACGTGGCGGTGAACGTCACCGTTTGACCGTAGGTCGCGGGTGAGGCAGGGCTCGGCGTGCCAAACGCGATGGTAGGCGTCGCGGCATTCACGACCACCGTTACTGGGTTCGACACGGAACCGTAATAGTTAGGGTCTGCCGCGTACACCGCCGTGATCGTATGCGTGCCCGGCTGCAGCGCGGAGTACGCGAACGTGACCGTACCGCCTTGGCCGCCGGTGGGACGCGCGGATCCTATGGTGGAAACAAAGGGACCAGCCGTCGAGGCCTGCTCCACCTGAACGCCCCAAACGCTGATCGTCTGTGCGGGAGTACTGGCGGCGGAGATCAAACTGGCAGAAAAGCCAGTGCCGGCGTTGGACGGAAAAGTGTAGGTGAAGGTGCAGCGCTGCCATGTGCTCGTCACAGAGCAGGCATTGGAGCCACCCGCGTTGACGTGGGGAGAGTCGCTGAGGCTGAGGGTGAGCGTGGACGCAGAGCTAGATTTTGCCCAGACGCTAAGCGTCATCGCCAGGTTCGCGTAGCTGGTGCCGGGCACCGCAAGGGTCACACCGGAAGTAGCGCCTGCGCCCGTGGCTGGAAACGCAATTTGGGTTGCTGTCGAGGTGCTGCCGTCCGGCCCGTTTCCTGTACCGGGGGTCACCGTGGGCGCGGTACCACTGGTCGTCCAGCCCTGTGCGGTGTTTACCTGGGCATACGGAAGAAGGTTGGCCGCGGCGAGGGTGGTGATGCTTTGCGCCGCACCCATCGTGCTGCCACCGTCCATAAACTGGATCGTTTCGGAGGTCGGCGCCGGCGCGCCCGCGGTGTGCAACACATAGGAAAACGTCGCGGTCTGGTTAAAGGGGATGGCGCCGGTTGGCGAGACGGTCAGCGCGCCTATTGTGTTTCTTTGGTTGACAGTTTGCGTCATGGTGGCGGACGTCTGTGCCTCCGCGGAACCGATGAGGCCTAACGCGACCAAAAGGACGAACACCCACTGCCAACGAACGATACCCTTCACGACGGCTCCTATGGACGACAACGCAGCGGTGCGCCAGCAATAATGCCTTGCAGGACCGCCGCCTAGTTTCGTCATGCTTATCCTGAGCAATCGCGAGGTGTGCCGTCCATGCCACTATGGTGTGATTCCGCAGGAGGGACGCGGCTTTGCAGTGCAGCCACGCGTCCACTCGCTCAGATCGGCCTACGTCGTAGGCCTGTTTTTCGCGCCACCTCTATGATTTACCCTGGCGGGCAAGACCCAACCCAACCCTGCGCTCATCAAGGTCTTGGCCCGACCTGAACCGAAAGTGGCATGCGATGATTCGATCTTTCCCCTTTGCGCAGGTGCGCCGCTGGTTGGCATTCCCATGTGTTTTGGTTGCGGGACCTTTCGTTCACGGGCAGCACGCCCTGCCGGACACCCCTCATCCCAACCCGCAACTTGCGTCTCCGCAGATCGAAAATCGCATCGACGACTTGCTGGCAAAGATGACGCTCGAGGAAAAGCTCGGCCAGCTTGTGCAATACAACACTGCGGGCACTACAGAAGCTACTACCCCAGCCGGTCCGAACGGCGAGGTTGCTGCTTCTGCGCCCACTGAGCCGCTTGACGCCATGCAGCTTGCGGAGCGAGGCCGTATTGGTTCCCTGCTCAATGTCACGGGAGCGGCGCGGGTCGCGGCGTACCAGCACGCGGCGGTGGACAAGAGCCGGCTCCACATCCCCTTGCTCGTTGGGGCCGACGTTCTGCATGGGTACCGCACCGGCTACCCGATTCCGCTTGCGCTCGCCGCCAGCTTCGATCCTGAGCTTGTGATCTCGCTGTCTCGGATGTCCGCAAGGGAGGCCACACCCTCCGGCATTCGCTGGTTCTACGCGCCCATGGTGGACATCTCGCGCGACGCGCGCTGGGGACGCACTGCCGAAGGCTCCGGCGAAGATGCCTATCTCGGCTCGGCCATGGCGCGAGCGTATGTTCACGGGTACCAGGGCGAGCGACTGGATGATCCGGGGAGTGTAGCCGCCTCTGTGAAGCACTTCGCCGCCTATGGCGCCGCCGAGGCCGGCCGCGAGTACAACACCACGGACATGAGCGAGAGCCGCCTCCGCCAGGTGTACCTGCCCCCATACAAGGCAGCCGTGGAGGCCGGCGCAGCGACCGTGATGAGTTCGTTCAATGCGCTGAACGGCGTACCCGCCACCGCCAACCCCTACCTGCTCGATACCATTCTGCGCAAGCAGTGGGGCTTCGATGGCCTTGTGGTCAGCGACGACAGAGCGGTTGTGGAGCTCGTGAACCACGGCATTGCTCTCGACCCCGCAACCGCAGCCGAAAAGGCCATCAACGCCGGCGTCGACGTGGACATGCGCTCGCATGTGTACGACGCGGAGCTGCCCGCACTCGTTCGATCCGGCAAAGTTTCAATGGCCACCGTAGACGAGGCAGTGCGCCGAGTGTTGCGCGTCAAGTTCGCCCTCGGCCTCTTCGAGCATCCCTACCCGACGGGCACTGAAGTCAATGCGGCTGTGCCGGAACACCGCGAGCTGGTGCGGAAAGCCGCCGAGGAGACCTTTGTTCTGCTCCAGAACAAGTCTGCGAATAGAAGCCCCGTCCTGCCGCTGCGCGCCAACGCGAAGATCGCGCTCATCGGCCCCATGGCGGACACTCGCGACCTGCAAGGACCGTGGGGCGGGGGCAGACAGGCGGACACCATCTCGGTGCGGGCCGGTCTGGAGGAGTGGGCCTCCGCGCACGGCGGCTCGGTCGTGTACGCGCGAGGAACCGATGTCGGCTCCAGCTCCGATGCGGGCTTTGCCGCTGCGGAAGAGGCTGCACGGCAAGCTGACGTCCTTGTGCTTGCGCTCGGCGAGTCGAGTCGGCTCAGCGGAGAAGCCGCAGCGCGCGCCCATAACAATCTGCCCGGCAACCAGCAGCTGCTCATCGACCGCATCTCGTCGTTGGGCAAACCCGTTGTGGTGCTCCTCTTCTCCGGGCGTCCACTGGTACTCACACCCGTGGCGCCCAAGGTCGATGCCATCCTCGAGGTCTGGTTTCCGGGAACCGAAACAGGCCACGCCATCGCGCGCGTGCTGTACGGTGAGGTTTCGCCCAGCGGCAAGCTCCCCATGAGCTTTCCCCAGACCGAGGGGCAGGAGCCGCTCTACTACAACCAACTGCCCACAGGCCGCCCAGCCAACGACGCCGATCTCACGGTTCCGCCCAACGGAACCACACGCTGGCTCTCGCGCTACATCGACGCGCCCAACGCCGCGCTGTTTCCGTTTGGCTTCGGCCTCTCGTACACGCAGTTCACCTACTCCGGTATCGCGCTTTCGCGTCAAACGCTGCCCATGCGGCAAGCCGCGCCGGGGACGAAATCGCTCGTTGTCGTGAACGCCACCGTCACGAACACCGGAAAGATGGCCGCCACCGAAGTCGTGCAATGTTATGTTGGCAATCGCGGCACAAGTCTGGAGCAGCCAATGCGCAGCCTCAAGGGCTTCATGCGAGTTACTCTGACGCCAGGCGAATCGCAGCAGCTGCAGTTCCCTCTTGGCTTTGACGAGTTATCCTTTTTCGATAACACCGGGAAACAGATCGTGGAGCCGAGCTTATACAACGTCTGGGTGGGCGGTAACTCCCTCGCTAGTGACCGGGCCGAGTTTCGGATACATTAGTGAGGGATGATTTCATTTTCGGATCAAACACCAACGTCATCCGTTTTGGAACGGATCGTTACCCTAAGTTGAGGATAGTTTGGTGCCGGGAGGGGGGGTCGAACCCCCACGAGGTTGCCCTCGGCGGATTTTGAGTCCGCTGCGTCTGCCAGTTCCACCATCCCGGCGCACCATCAGCAGTGTATCGTATCCCGCGCCCTTGCTACTGCACCCGCGTACCTGGCCGAAGCGCCGCCAGCTCCAGCGCGACTTTTACCGCGCCGCGCGCCGTCAGCCTGAGGTTGTCGGCCGCCAGCAGCAGCCAGCAACCGCGGCTCGCCTCCGCCTCGCCTTCGACGCTGACCAGCAGATCGCCGGACTCCGTAACCGCCTGATTGCTCGGCGCGGTCTCCTCCGTGGCGTCGACGATGCCGCCGGCCAGCGCCGACCGGACCGCCGCTACGGAGACCTCCGTACCCAGCCGCACATGCGCGGAGATCACATAGTTATGAAACACCGGAGCCTGCAACATGCTGACGCTGACCGTTCCCGCAGCATTCTCGCCGCGCAGGGTGCGCAGGTCGGCCCGGAGCCGCGACTTGGACTGCCCCAGATTCTTCTGGGCCTCCGCACCCAGCGCACCCTGGACGTTGAACGCCACCTGCGCGTCGAAAACCTCTTTGGGCAGTGGCTGAAACGAAAGCAGATTGACGGTCTGCTGATGCAACTCGTCTACGCCCGCCGATCCCGCCTCGGAGGCCGGTTCCAGCACCGTTGCCGCCACGTCCACGGCACCAAACCGTCGCTCCAGTCGTTCCGCCACCAGAGCCAGCATCAGCGCCGCCGGGTGCGGTACCACGATGCCCGTGGTGGTCAGGTCCGCGCGCGGGCCCGCGTCCATCCACGGCGATCGCATCAGCAGGCCGGGCTGTCCTTGCGCCGCGCCGGTCAGGTCCACCACAGCGGCGCCGCCCCGCAGCGCCGTCGGCAGAAACCTGGTCGTCAACGCCGGCGCCCCCGCAAACAGCACCAGGTCCAGCCCCGCAAGCGCCCGGTCATCCAGTGCATGCATCACCAACGCCTCGTCCCCCGCCGCTGTCAGCTGGCCCTCGATCGCGTCGCCCTCGTCTAGCAGCTTAAGATCCCAGGCCGCCGCGGCGGAGTCGCTGATCTCCTCCACCAGCTCTTTGCCCAGCAGCGTTGACGCCCCGACCACACCCACGTGCCACACCTTGCCTGCCATGCCATCTCCCTCCGCAACCTACCATGCCGACCGCACCGACTTGCGCTGCCACGAGTAGGCCAGCCGCGCAAACACCCCGGACAGCAGATACCCCATCGCGAACACAATCAGCGCGTACCGCGATTCAAAGATCACCACCGACCCCAACAGCGCTAGCAGCACAAGCGAACGCCCTGGCTGTCGCTGGCTGAAGTCCAGTTCCTTACCGCTCCAGAAACGCCAGCTGCTGACCATTAGGAAGCCCACCAGCGCAATCAGCCCAAGCCACAACCCTGACATCCAAAGGTTGTGGATCGGCGAGCCTTCCTCAAAGTGCACCACGGCCGCCAGCACACCCGCACCGGCCGGAATGGGCATACCCACAAAATATTTGCGATCCGGTCGGCCCGGGTTGCGCGGCTGCGGGTTCACGCTACTATTAAATCGCGCCAGGCGGCACGCACCGCAGATCAGGAACAGGAAGCAGATTCCCAACCCGAACCGCAACAGGCGCGCCTGTACATCCGGATACGCCGACGGCCACACCGCGCGCACACCCCAAAGGTAGGCCAGGAAGCTCGGCGCGACGCCAAAGGTAATCACGTCGGCCAGCGAATCCAACTCCCGCCCAAAAGCGCTCTGGGTGTTGGTCATGCGCGCGATGCGGCCGTCCAGCGCGTCGAAAAACATGGCAAAGATGATCGCCAGCGCCGCCCGGTCAAACGCCGCCGGCTCCCCCGCCGACATCCCGCGAATGCTTTCCACCATGGCGTAGTAGCCGATGGCGATATTGCCCGCCGTGAACGTCGACGGCAACACATACATGCCGCGCCGGGCCGGCGGTCGTTCCTCCGCAACCTCGGCAGGGGGCATCAGCGCGCTTCGCTTTCTCGCTCCCCCGCAGGCATAACGGCCAGCACTGAGCACCCGCCCTTGACGCGGTCGCCGGCCTTGACGCGCAGCTCCACGTTGGCGGGCAGCAACACGTCCGTCCGCGAGCCGAACTTGATTAGCCCCATGCGCTGCCCGCGCAGCACACGGTCACCCTCACGCAGGTTGCAAATGATGCGGCGCGCCAGAAGGCCCGCGATCTGCTTGAAACTCACGCTGTACTCGCCCGTGTCGATCGTGATCAGCGTCTGCTCGTTATGTACGGCCGACTCCGCGTTGAGCGCGTTCAAGAACGCCCCTTCGCGGTACTCCACTCGCCGCACCGTCCCCTCCACAGGAACCCGGTTTACATGCACATCGAACACATTCAGAAAGATGCTGACCCGCACCCGGCTGCCCGCCGCGGTCTCAATCCAATCGGCGTCTTCCACCTTGCCGTCCGCGGGCGAAACGATCACGCCGGGCTCCTGCGGCACCTGCCGCGTGGGGTCCCGAAAGAACCACATCAGAAAAAGCGCCAACAGGACAGGAACCGCCGTAAGACTCCTAAAACCCGTGCTGAACCAGACCACCGTCGCCACGGCCAACAAAGCCACACCATACAGAATGCCGTCGCGAACCATAGGGAAAGTATACCTGCTTCACCGCCCCGATCACGGGCTCGCACCGCCCGCAACACCGTTTGCTCACAGGCCTTTGCGCATGGTCAACGCGTCTTCAACCGGCTGTGTGTAGTACCCGCGCCGACGGCTACCATCGACAAAGCCCAGACCCCGATACAGCGCCAGCGCCGCTTGATTCGACGCCCGCACCTCCAAAAACGCCTCCGTCGCGCCTTGAACTCGCGCCCACGCCAGCCAGCGCGTCACCAGGCTTCGACCTAGCCCCCGTCCACGGTGCGCCGGCTGCACCATCACGAACTCAAGCTCGGCGGTCTCCGCCAGCAGCAGTGTTGCAGCCAGCCAGCCGCAGATTTCACCCTCCCCGGTTTGCGCGAGCAGCAACACCGCCTGCAAGGGCCCCGGCTGCGGCTCCGCGAAGATCTCCCATGCAGCCGCCGGCCATCGCGGCGCCTCAGCGCTGGCCACCGCAATCGCCATCACCGCACCGAGGTCGCCCGGCCCGGCTACCTTTACCCGGTACTCGCCTTCACTCGCAGGCGTCACAACGACGCCTGCGGGTCGGCGATCTGCCCGGCTCCGGTCGTGGCCGTGATCAGGGCCCTGCGATAGATCGATCGCTCGTCGCGCACATAGTTCGCATCCACCGCGGCGATATCGCTCCCACCCTCGCGTACACAGGCCCGAACCAGACCCACAGCATCGCTAGCCTTGATCGACACGGCCCTTGCCAGGACGCTTGAGCCCAGCATGGGCGCAACCTCCGGCTCGGCAAACACCGTGTCCGTGTCTTGGGCAACCTGCAAAAAGTCCTCAACCTGCATCATGCGCTCAGACGCGGGCCGGCCATTGCGCACCTCTCGCACATACAGTTGATCGCGCCCGGCCCGCAGCACCGCAAACCCCTCACCGGCGCCCCCGGCCTCCGCCAGCACGGCCAATCGAGAGACCGCCGCCAACGGAATCCCGGCAGCCTCACACAACCCTTTCGCGACCGCTAGTCCTACGCGCAGCCCGGTAAACGACCCCGGCCCGTTCACCACACCCACGACACCCACATCCGCAAGTCGGACCCCATGCGCTTTCAACACCCTGCGCACCGCTCCGAGCAGCGCCGCCGAGGCCATGCGCTCCGGCAGAATCTCCTCCACGACCAGCCGATTCCCGGAAAACAACGCCACCGACCCGCGCTCGCCGCAGGTGTCGAGAATCAGCAGCGCTTCCTTGAGCCGCTCCTCACGCATCACTTTCAGTGCCTCGTATCGTGTGAAAGAGAAATCTTGCGATGATCGTCAGCAAAACAAGGAAGTTCGCGATCGAGGTGGTCAGCAAGGCGATCAAGACCTTATCGCTCAGGTGAAAGCCCGTGCGTTCCCGTCCCGACTGCCACACCATGGCGCAGACGTTGCGGTCCCACCACCAATTCACCCACAGCGCAGCGCCAAAGAAGACCAAGCGCAACCCGTACTGAAGCCGCCAATCTGCGTGGCTCTCCGCAGCCTTCGTGAGTTCCTTGCGCTCAAACCCGAGACCTTCACGCAGCGCGTCGCCAAAGGATCGCTCCGCCTTCGCGTCCTCGATCCTTGGTGGCTCCGATGGAGGGTCCGGAATCGGAAACGCGGCTTCATCTTCGCTCATTGTTCGCCCACCTGCGGCTAGCTTACGCCTCCGCAAGCCGTCGAGTGAACTCATCCGCGATCAGATCGTTGGTCATACGGTAGCCATCATGAGCGGCTATCTTTTTCTTTGTGAGATCCCAAGCAAAACCAGCCTCGTGCGTGAACATGGACAGCTCGATCGCGCTGAGACCGCCGTACTTTTTCCACACCTGCTGCAGCAGCGCCCGAACATCGTTCGTGATTGCAGGCGCATTGGCCGCCTCAGGCCCTGGCGCCGTGATGTCTCTGGCCCCGTACCTTCTGAATTGCGCATACAGCGACGGGATCACGGGCCCATACTGCCAGGCCTCGATCGCGTCTTGAATCAGCGGTTGGCCCCGAAACGCCAGATGCCACCCGTGCGCCAGATAGACAAGCTTCTGGAGCTTCATGGGGTCGATTGGCCGACCCTCGTCCATTCCCATGCGAACAAATTCGTTCGCAATCGCAAGCGCTGGGTACATTCAACTCCTCTTGAGGCTGCGGCAGGCTCTCTCATCGTCATGCCTGCAAGCGCGCCTCGGTATACCTCATTGGCGGCACTCCGGTCACCAAAGGTTGTATTTCAAAGCGAAGTAGTAGCGCCAATTAAGGCACATCTCCTTAACAAAAGCATCTTGCCCACTTGAAAAGAGTAGCAGGCGCGGCAGGCGATGTAGGCCAAGAGCGGCAAAGCGCACGTCCGGCGCAACGTCGCCCTCACGTGTGCCCTTTGCACCTCAGCTTGGGCAGCCAAACAGAGGCGGCGACTGCATCCAAAACACCGTGCCCACTCACCTCACGTTCCACGTCGACCAAACACCCGTTCGCCTCTACGCGCAAGAGCCGGCCACTGCTGCACCACACCCTGCGGTCGTGCTTCTACACGGCGCGGGCGGCCACTTGGACTTCTGGACATCCCGCTTCGGGCCGTTTCTCCACGAGGCCGGTATCGCTCTCTACGCGCCCCACTACTTTGACCGCACCGGCACCGGTCGCGCCGACCTCGCCACTATCGCCGACGGTGTGCACGTCCCGCAATGGCTTGCCACGGTCGAGCAGGCTGTTGTCGTCGCTGCCGCCCGCCCCGGAGTTGACCCCGCGCGAATCGTCCTCGCCGGCATCTCCCTCGGTGGATATCTGGCTCTTGCGTTTGCCGCCCAACTCTCCGCCTCAGCCGACCCCCGCAGGCACCACGCGCTTTGCGCGGTCGTAGAGATCTCGGGAGGCCTCGTGGAACCCTACGCATCGCAAGCCACAAAAAATTTCCCGCCTACCCTGATTCTGCACGGGGCTCAAGACACGATCGTGCCCGCGTCGCAGGCACACGCGCTCGACGCCAAGCTGACTGCCCTGGACGTCGCGCATCGGACGGAGATCCTCCCCGGGGAAGGCCACTGGTTCACCCCAGCCGCCCTGCCCCGTCTGCTGCTGGCCGTTTCCGGTTTCTTGGAGACGCACTTACAAGCACACGCCACCGAGCGCGCAATGTGACGGACGTTCGGTATGGATTTACGCGACCTCGGCTAGTACCTCCTCACGAAGCTCTTCATCCTGGACGGCCTCCCGTGGCGTCTTCGGCAACGCCACGTTCAGCACGTCCTCGATGCGCGAAGCGTAGTGAATCGTCACGCCTTCCACCTGGTCCGGCGTCAGATCCTCCTCTACGTTCGCCCGCACGTCGATCGGCAGGATCACATCCCGTACGCCCGCTCGTTTGGCCGCAAGGAATTTTTCCTTGATGCCTCCAACTGGCAGCACATTGCCGCTGAGGGTGATTTCTCCCGTCATCGCCAGCAGCGGCCGCACCGGTGTGTCGGTCAGCAGGCTCACGATCGCGGTCGCCATCGTTACGCCCGCACTCGGTCCATCCTTCGGAATCGCGCCGGCCGGCACATGGATATGCAGGTCGATGTCCTTCAGCACGTCCTCGTCCAGCCCCAAGTCGACCGCGTTGGACCGAACCCAGGTCAGCGCCGCCTGCGTGGACTCCTTCATCACATCGCCAAGCTGCCCCGTGATCGAGAAGTTCCCCTTGCCCTTCATGCGGTTGGCTTCGATGAACAGCACGTCGCCGCCGACCGGCGTCCAGGCGAGACCCACAGCGACACCCGGCCGCTTGGTACGCTCGGCAAGCTCAGTATCCACACGGACCTTGATCCCGCCCAGAAACTCCTTCACGACCTCCGGGGTCACCACTAGTTTGTCGCCGTTCTCCGGATGGAGGCTGCCCTCAGCCACACGCCGCGCTGTTTTGCGCGCCACGGTACCGATCAGCTGCTCAAGTTTGCGCACCCCGGCTTCCCGCGTGTGATGCCGCGCAATAAAGCCGACAGACTCGGTCGGGACCTCGAGCACGTCCTCACCCAGGCCGTTCTCCTTGATCTGCCGCGGGATCAGGTACGTTTCCGCGATGGCGACCTTCTCGCTTTCGGTGTAGCCCGTCAGCTCGATAATTTCCATACGATCGAGCAACGGCCCTGGAATCGTGTCCAGCTGATTGGCCGTGCAGATAAACAACACCTTGCTAAGGTCGAACGGCTGGTCGAGGTAGTTGTCGCGGAACGTATTGTTTTGTTCCGGGTCGAGCGTCTCAAGCAGCGCCGCTGCGGGATCACCGCGGAAGTCGCGGCCCAGCTTGTCGATCTCGTCCAGCATGAACACAGGGTCGTTGACTTCGACCCGCTTCAGGTGCTGAATGATCTGCCCCGGCAGCGCGCCGATGTAGGTCCGCCGATGGCCACGGATCTCGGCCTCGTCATGCATACCGCCCAGCGAGATGCGCGAGAACTTCCGGCCCAGCGCCTTCGCAATCGACCGCCCCAACGACGTCTTACCTACACCTGGAGGCCCGACAAAGCACAGGATCGGCCCCTTCATATCCGGCTTTAGCCGCCGCACGCTCAGGTAGTCCAAAATGCGGTCCTTCACCTTCTTCAGGCCGTAGTGATCGGCGTCCAGAACGTCCTTCGCCTTGTTGATGTCCACGGCCTCTGACGAGCTCTTGCCCCACGGCAACACGGCCAGCCACTCGACATAGTTTCGCGTCAGCGAGTAGTCCGCAGCCGCAGGGTTCATGCGGCTAAGCCGGCCGAGCTCCTTAAGCGCGTCCTTCTTGGTTTCCTCGGGCATGCCCGCATTTTCAATTTTGTCCCGCAGATCTTGGATGTCCTTCTGCGACTCGTCCTGGTCACCGAGCTCCTTCTGGATCGCCTTCATCTGCTCGCGCAGGTAATAGTCCCTCTGCGACTGCTGGACGGAGTCCTGCACTTCGCTCTGGATCTTATTGCGGAGCTGCTGTACCTCTAGCTCCTTGGCCAGTTGGGCCGTCAGCCGCTCCAGCCGGACCTTCGTCTCTGCCGTCTCCAGCAGTTCCTGCTTCTCGCCCGTGTTCAGGAAGGGCAGGTTGGAGGATACGAAATCGGCTAGCCGAGCAGGATCGTCGATGTTCAAGGCGATCGTTTGCAGGTCGTCCGACAGCGTCGACGACGAGGTAACCACCTCTTGGAACTGACTGAGGACGTTGCGCTGCAAGGCTTCCAGCTCCGGCGAAGGCTCAGGCGTTACTTCGGGGATCGTCTCGGCTTCCGCACTCAGAAACGGCTGCGTCTGCGTAAACGCGCCCAGGCGCACCCGCTCCGTCCCTTCCGTGAACACAAACAGGCTCTGGTTCGGCATCTTGACGACTTTATGTACCGTCGCGCGCGTGCCCACGCTATACAGGTCGCCACCCTCCGGGGTGTCCTGCCGGGCATCCCGCTGCGCAACGACCAGAATGGTCTTGTCCTCGCCCAGGGACTGAATTAATTGAATCGAACTCTCGCGCCCTACGGTAAGCGGGAGCACCTGATGAGGAAACAGCACCGTCTCGCGTACCGGCAGCACCGGATACGCATGCCCTTTAGCCTCGCCCGCTGGCCGCCCCACGGTCGGCTTAATCACACTGACAAATTCATTCGGCATATTGTTGAGCGCCCTTCTATCAACTTACATGCATCTGATGCCTCACGTGCAGCTCTGGTCGCAGGCTGTCGCTTGATGGCGTCCCGCCTCGCACTCTCGTTAGATGTCAGCCCCAGATCGCCGCGGGCAAAGCGGCAACACGCCTTTCCGGCCTCTCGCCCACATCCATCGACATGCCTGCATTGCTCAACGTCGCCGCTTCGGGCTAGGCTAGGAAGGCGCGGAAGTGGTGAAATGGCAGACACGCAGGTCTTAGAAGCCTGTGCCGTACGGCGTGAGGGTTCGAGTCCCTCCTTCCGCACCAGTGCTCGACGACCTGCCCTTCGTGGAGCCGGTTGCGGGCTCCTAGAACCAGACCCATGCGCTTGCGAGCCCTCACGGCGCGTACTGCCGCGAAAAGGACAGCAATGAGCATTCCAGGTCAGCCTGGCTCGCGCACCGAGCCCAGCATCTCCCTCAGCAAAACTCCCGATTACCGCACCGGGTACGCGAACAGCGTTCAGATCCGTCCCTCCGTCTGGGACTTCGCCCTGGTTTTCGGCACGATGAACCAAACCGCGCCCGATGCCATCGAGGTCGAGAACTTCCAGGGCATCTATCTGAGCCCGCAGCAAGCCAAGGCACTCCATGCTTTGCTGGGGCAGAACCTTGCGCAATATGAGGCTGCCTTCGGCAACATCTCCCTGGACGCCCCCAAGGCCGAGCCACAAAAGCTCAGCCCGGTCGGCCCGCGCCCCGTTCAGTAGCCGGTGGAGCAGCCGACAGCGCCGCCACGAGACGGCACAACCCAGAAGCGGGAGAGGGGCATAGCGCTTCCACTCCCGCTCCTTTTGCTCCTCGCGTTTGCCGCCGTCACGCTCAGCCATGCAAGTCTCCTGCACCTTCCCTATTTCTGGGATGAGGGTGGGTACTACGTTCCGGCAGCGCTCGACTTCTACCACACCGGCACGCTGATTCCGGTATTTACCAACGCCCACCCCCCGCTGCCGAACGTCGTTCTGGGATCGCTTTGGCATCTCTTCGGCTTCCATATCCTTGTCACCCGCTCGACGGCGTGCGCGTTCGCGGCCATGGCCTTAACGGCCGTGTTTGTCCTTAGCCGGCGTCTGCTCGGCTTCCGAGCCGCGCTGGCCGTGGCTATCCTTACGGCGATCTACCCCATCTGGTTCAGCCAAAGCAGCCTGGCGCACGCGGATATCTTTGCCGCCGCGTTCACCTTGGGCGCCCTGGCTCTGTTCCTCTCCTCTCCGGAACTTATCGGCAGCTTTCCGAAAAACTTTAGTGGCCACCGGCGTTTATTTTTGAGCTCCGGCTTTTTCTGCCTTGCCGTGCTCTCCAAAGAGACCGCCGTGGTGCAACCTGTGGCCTTGGCCGTCGCGCAAACCGTCCTTGCCTGGCAGCGCCGCGGTGACCCAGCCAGGGCCCGCGCACACTGGCGCTGGGCCGCCGCCCTGAGTGTCCCCGTGCCTGTGCTTGCGGCCTGGTTTGCGTACCATTACCGCAAAACCGGCTACGTCTTCGGCAATCCGGTTTTTCTGCGCTACAACGCGACGGCGAATTTCACGCTCCCGCACGTGCTGTACGCGCTTCGGATTCGCTGCATGCACCTGGTTTGGCAGCGCGAGATCTGGTTACCGCTCGTGTTCGCGGCAGCTTGCCTACTGCTGCTGCCGCCCCGGCCGTCGAGCGGCTCGGACGGCCGAGTGCTCGGCCTGCCCCGCGCCGTGGCGGCTTCCATCGGCGTTCTGGTCGGTGCCAATCTGATCGCCTTCTCGCTCCTGGGCGGGGCGCTGCTGACGCGCTACCTTCTACCGGTCTACCCTCTCATCCTGCTCACTGCGGTGGCGGTCTGGCGGGAGCGGACCGTCAAGTGGCCGTGGCTCGCCGGGCTCACCGGTTTAGCCTTTTTTTCAGCCCTTTGGTGGAACCCGCTGGCATTTTTTGCACCGGAGGACAATCTCACCTACCGCAACATGATCGTCGTCCAGCAGGAAGCGATTCGTTACCTCGACCAGCATCACCCAGGCGCCACGGTCCTGACCGCCTGGCCCGTCGCCGGGGACCTGACACGGCCAGAACTGGGGTACACGACGCACCGGTTTCGGGTGGTCACCCTGGAAAACTTTACGGTGCCCGAGTTGGCAAAGGCGGCCAGCGAACCTGGCCTTTACGACACGGCGCTGATCTTCACCACGCACTACACCTCGCCCGCGTTTCGCCGCTTTCTGCTCACGCACCCGCACTCCTGGCGAGGTCGCCGGTACGCCGCCGATCTTGATCTTGACCCAGCGGAGGTAGCCCGACGGCTGGGGGGCACGGTCGTCTGGCAGGCGGACCACGACGGCGAGTGGGCCGCCGTCTTGCGATTCTCGCGGAGCTACGAAGCACAGGCACGACCCTAGAAGCGCGAGATCAGCCCAAGGGCAGCAACGGCTTTTCGTAGACCAGCGCATCGTAGCCAACGCCATAAAAGTCCGGCTCGCGCCCGGCAAGGGCATAGCCTGCCGACGCATACAGCCGGATCGCGGGCAGATTTCCTGTGAACACGTGCAAGCGCACCCGCGCCCCGTCGCTCTGGGCCAACCGCCCCTCCACCGCGCGCAGGAGCGATCGACCGACGCCCCGGCCCCGGCTCGCGGGCGCCACATCCAGGGTGGCGATGTAGCCGACGCGGAAAGCGCCGCTGCGCTCCAAGCTGGCTGCGCAGAAGCCTGCAAGCCTCTCGGCACCCGTGTCGTCGGGCTCGCAAGCAACGATGACCACGGCATGGCGCGTGCCGACGACCCGCCGCATCAGGCTCTTGGAAAAACGAAAGCGCGGAGCGAAACATAGCACATCCAAGGCGTAGATCGCGTCGAAGTCGGCCTCACGATACGGTCGCAGATCCATACGGCTCGCGCGTTCCTCCTGCCTGCCCATGCGGGCTTCCCGGAACACGATACGCTCAAGGGGAGGATCCAACACAGCATGAGCATCGCCACCAAGACCGGGGACAGCGGTCACACCGCCCTGACCGGGGGCACACGCGTCTCCAAGGCCGACCTACGCGTGGAGGCCTATGGCACCGTTGACGAGTTGAACGCCACCCTGGGCTTTGCGCGCAGCTTTTGCGGCGAGCCGACCGTGCGCGACCGCACCGAGGACATTCAGCGCACCTTGTTTCGCGTGGGCTCCGCGCTGTCTCGCCCCGCCGGCGATCTCAGGACGCCGTCCGCCCTGCTTGCCTCCGACGTCGATGCACTTACCGCGCAGGTCAACCAGATCGAGTCAATCGAAGGCATGCTGTCGGATTGGTCGCTCCCCGGGGCGCACCGCGAGTCCGCTGCCTTTGAGGTGGCGCGCACCGTATGCCGTCGCGCGGAGCGTTGCGCCGTGCGCCTCCAGGAGTCCGGCGAGGTCGTCCAACCCGAGGCCATCGCCTACCTGAATCGCTTGTCCGACCTGCTTTGGCTGTTCGGCCGCTTCATCGAGCACCGCGCCGGCATCGACGCTCGTTTACGCGAAGAGACCAAACAAGGACCGGACTGGTCGCGCGCCTGGTAAGGCTATTTGACCGGCAAGCCCGAAGCCGCTACCATCAGAAAGTTGTACGCAGCTGGGCCTCCTAGGCCGCGCTGCTTGCACACCAGAGACCACTCTGGGGACGTAGCTCAGTTGGTTAGAGCGCTGCCCTGTCACGGCAGAGGTCGCGGGTTCGAGCCCCGTCGTCCCCGCCATTGAACTCACAAAGAGTTCGTTGGCGACAGACCAAAGTGAATCAACTTGAGGACGTCAGATGTCGCGGTCGCACGCCAAGCTCCTGATGGTTTTAGGTGCGTTGTTCTTGTGCTGCCTGGGCATTCCGCTCACATTTGCGCCGAGCGAAGTGGTTCAGAAGGCGGGTGGAACAGCCACTCCGCTCCTCACTGCACTAACCCAGGCATGTGGGGCGCTTTACTTAGGCTTCGGGATCTTGAATTGGATGGCCAAGGACAACCTCATCGGTGGCATCTACAGCCGCCCTGTTGCGATGGGTAACTTCCTGCATTTCTTCGCGACGACCATGGCTCTCATCAAATCCTTCTCGGTCCTGCCACATTCCGCAGGCTTCGTCGCACTTACCGTTCTGTACGCGAGCCTAGCCGTAGGTTTTGGAATTATCCTCTTCAGACATCCTGACACCGCCTAGATGCTTCCCGTACACCGGTCAGAACTCGACCTTGGACCGAAAACCAAAGACGGTGGCGTTGCCCGCGTTGCCGCCTGTCTGGATGAATCGCTGCACGACAGGCTGCAACAGCAGCCAGCCGGTGGGCTTGATAAGCGCGTTGAGCTCCGCTACGTGTTCGGCGTTTCTGCGCTGGGCGAGAAGTACGCCAACGCTACCCGCACCCTGATAGTTGACGCCGCTGCGTATGTAACCGAGGCTGACCGTGTTATGCCGATGGATCGGGAGCAGCTCGTTGTAGCGCAGCCCCGCGGTTGTCTGCTGGTTGCGGCGGCTCCGGTCCCCTGGCGACCAGTCGATGCCGAAGGTGGCGTCGAGCCCTGTGCCGGACCGGGGCGCGGGACGCCAAAGCGCCTGGTTTGCCATACCGTATATCACGTAGTTGCCGCTCACAGGTTGGCTGCTGTTGGCAGACGCAAACTTGCCGGGGTTGTAGGATCCACCGAACTGGTACAGCCCGGAGTAGCCTTCTCGCGACTGAATGGTGTCAAAGGCGCGGACCTCTGTGGCGGGCTGACCGGGCGTCCAGCCGATCTCGGACACGCTCATCGCCGCGCCCCGGAACTGCGGTACTAGGCCGGTAGGGTTGTGAGCGTAGGGGATGCGGTCTGCCGCCAGGACCATCGATTTCACGTAGACATGTGCTTTCGGAATCACCCGGACCTCTGCCGCGGGGGTTGACGGCGGATCGAAGCTCTCATAGTCCGCGACGAGGTTGTTGAAGGCATAATCGAGCGGCTCGGCGATGAAGCTGACCGCTTCGTGTTGTGTGCCGTAGAAGTCTTCCCCGGCGAACTGTCCCACACGAGCGACGAGCCGTTCGTTCAGAAAGCGCTTCTCGACCCAGTAGGAGTCGAGCCGGAAGGTGTTCGCACTGGCGATGCCGCTGGGGTTGGCGATCGTTCCCAGGTACGTCCCGAGATTGCCGCCGCCTTGCCACAACCCGGTGATGTGAAAGTACAGATCGTGTGCGCCGGTCAGCTTGCCCAAGTCAAGATTTACCGTGCCGCGGACACGATTCCAGCTGGCCAACCGCGCCTTCTTCTCCGATCGCACATCCCACAAATGGTCGGCAACATACTGCAAGTCAAGCTGAATGCCTCGGTCTTGCAGCTGCTTTCGATGTCCGTTCCAGTCGCCAAACAGATACTCGCGCTCGGCGGGTACGTCTTCATGTGCGTCCGCGCCGCTCAAACCGTCGTTCTGCATCTGCGCAAAGCTCGCTGGCCCTGCACCGAGCACCAGCATCAGCGCTAGCAATAGTCTGCACCAGTTCACGCCATGCCTCCAGATTGTTCGGCCTCCTTCTCGAGAGGTGTGTTCATGGTTTGCGTTACGCAGAAGACGTGTGCGTTAGGTATGGAACGCCAAAGTCATGTCGCCCACCATCTCTTGCGGCTTCACCACCTCGTCGAATTTCTTCTCGTCGATGAGACCGGTCTTCTTGGCGGCTTCGCGCAACGTCGTTCCGTCGTCCTGTGCGGTGTGGGCGATTTTGGAAGCGTTGTCGTAACCGATCACGGGACTTAACGCGGTTACGAGCATCAGCGAGTTCTGCACATACTCGGCTACCTTCTTGTCGTTCACCTCTGTGCCTTCGACGGAGTAGATACGGAGTTTCTCGCAGCCGTCGGCCAGGATGCGCGCGGAGTGCAGGAAGTTGTTGATGATGATGGGGCGCATAGCGTTCAATTCGAAGTTGCCCTGTGAGCCCGCAAACGCCACGGCCGTATCGTCACCAATGACCTGGATGCAGATCATCACGATGGCCTCGCACTGCGTCGGATTTACTTTGCCCGGCATGATGGACGAGCCGGGCTCATTGGCCGGCAGAATCAATTCGCTCAAACCGCAACGTGGACCCGAGGCGAGCCAGCGCATGTCGTTCGCGATCTTCATCAGCGCGACCGCGAGACCGCGGAGCGCCGCGTGTGCCGCGACGATACCGTCAAGCGAGCCCTGGGCGGCAAACTTATTCGGCGCTGTGATGAATGGAAGCGTAGTTAACTCCGCGATCTCTTTCGCGATGTCCACGCCGAAGTTCTTGGGTGCGTTCAACCCTGTGCCCACGGCGGTGCCGCCGGCGGCGAGTTCGTACAGGCCGGCAAGCGACGACGCCACGCGGTCCAGCGCACCGCGAATCTGCACCGCGTACCCGGACCACTCCTGGCCGACTGTGAGCGGCACCGCATCTTCCAGATGCGTCCGGCCGATCTTCACCACATGCTGCCACTGATTGGCCTTGGCCTCAATGGCTATGAGCAGGGCGCTTACCTTGGGCAGCAGTGTATCTTTGATCTCCTTTACGGCAGCGATGTGCATGGCCGTTGGAAAGGTGTCGTTGGAACTCTGCGACATGTTGACGTGATCATTGGGATGGACGGGCTCCTGGGAGCCGACGACGCCGTGCGCCATCTGGATCGAGCGGTTGCTAATCACCTCGTTCACGTTCATGTTGCTTTGCGTGCCGCTACCCGTCTGCCACACATACAGCGGAAAGTTCTCGTCCAGCGTGCCGGCGATCACCTCGTCGGCACTCTTAATGATGAGATCGGCCTTGTCTTGCGGCAGGCGCCCAGAACGCGCGTTCACGATCGCCGCCGCTTTTTTCACGTAGCCGTAGGCGTGATACACCGCCAGCGGCATGTGGTCGTTGCCGATGGAGAAGTGGATCAGCGACCGTTGCGTTTGCGCGCCCCACAGCCGATCGGCAGGCACCTTCACCTGGCCCATTGAGTCGATCTCTACACGCCACTTCCCGTTCTCCAGAAGAGTGCCGGGCTTGTAGTTGCCATCCTTGATCTGTGTGTCTTCCACGTGAGACATCGTGCAACTCCTTACTTTGAGAAGAGGTCTGGGGATGCGGGCGGTTCCGTCTGGCCGGGCTCAAGAGCCCGGCCAGTTCGCGAAAAACAAGCCCCGACGTGACTTACAGCAACGCAGGCACAGTGGGATCAATCGTGGCAGCGATCACTGTCGGCCCATCGTTTGCGAGCGCCTGCTTGACCTGGTCGGAAAGGTCGTCAGGCGTTTGCGCGCGCGACGTCTTGCAACCGTAGGCCGCGGCCAGGCCTGCGATGTCGATGTCCGGCACATCCAGTCCAGGTACGCCCGGCGTTTCTTCCTGCTTCGCGAAGGCTTTCAGGATGGCGTACTCCTCGTTCACGGGAACGATGACCACCTGCCGCGTTTTGTGGCGCGCTGCCGTCCATAGCGACTGCACCGAGTATTGAAACGACCCGTCGCCGATAAACGCCAGCACCGGACGATCGCGCTTGGAGGTGCGCTCGGCAAGCGCCACGCCCACGGACGCCGGCAGCCCGAAGCCGAGGCCACCGCTGGCCATGGTGAAAAAGCCCTTCGGTGTGCGCACGGGCAGGTACTTGTGCAGGGTGGCGAGGTTGGACGGCGACTCCTCCACGATCACGTCATCGGTCGCACGCACACGTGCCACGGCGGCGTACATGGCGTCAACCGACATCATTGCCGATCCGCTGCTGGGGGCCGCTGCCATGGGGGGCTTCTGCGCTTTATACGGCTCACGGCTTGTAGGCTTGACCGACTGCAACAGCGCCTTGATAGCAAGGCCCGCATCGCCGACCAGGCTGTCCCCCACGGGCGCGCGTGCGGCCTCTTCCGGGTCGTTGGTGATGTGCAGCAAGCGGCAGCCGTCGGGCAGATACGGTCCAGGGATGTAGGGGTAGTAGCGGAACACGGGGGCGCCGATCACCACGACCACATCGAAGCCTTCGAGCTTCTTGGAGAGCGGCGCGATGCCGAAGGGCAGACCGCCGGCGAACAACCGATGGTCTTCAGGGAAGCTCGCGCGCTCCGGCGCCGGCGGCGCAAAAACCGCACCGTTCACAAGCTCTGCCAAACGTATTGCTTCGTGCCACGCGTTGGCGCGCTCCACGTCAGGGCCGATAATCAGCGCGGGACGCTTGGCACCATTGAGAGCTTCGGCGAAAGTGGCGATCCTGTCCGGGTCGGGCGCGACGCGGGTGCATACCGTACGCACGACCGCCGGTCCAAGCGACTCTTCCGCCCAATCGTTCAGCGGCAGTGAAAGATACACCGGCCCCTGCGGCGGTTGCACGGCGGCCGCATACGCGCGCATCAGCGCAGCGGGCGTCTCCTGCGCGTGCGTCGTCTCGTACGACCACTTCACGTGCGGCTTCGGAAACGTGGTCGCCTCCACGTTGGTCAGCCACGGCTCCATCAGCAGCATCTCGCGCGCCTGCTGGCCCGTGGTCAGGATCATGGGCGTCTTCGACATCCGCGTGTTGACCAAGTTGCCGAGCGCGTTGCCCAGCCCCGGCGCGGTATGCAGGTTCACAAACGCAACGGTGTCGGAGGCTTGCGCATACGCATCGGCGATCGCCAACGCCGAGGCCTCCTGCAAGGCGAGCACATAGGTGAAGTCCTGCGGAAAGTCTTTCAAGAAGGTTTCTTCAGTTGACCCAGGATTACCGAAGACTGTTGTGAGTCCCAGCTTTCGCATCAGGTCGTAGGTGGCAGCGCGCACGTTCATTGTGATTCTCCTTGATTTACTTTTTCGGTAGAAGCAGGATCCAGAAAGGTAAGGCAGCCGCCATACCCGCGGCACTCAGCAGCACGGTGCTTGCGGCTTCTTCGACGTTCACCTTGTAACGCGATGCCAGGATGACGCCAATGAGCCCGGAAGAGATCGCGCTGACCAACACGCCCTGCGCCTCCAGCGGACCCCGGATGCCGAAGATCAAGCCGAGCCCCAGCACGCATGCCGGCAGCAGAAACAGTTTGCCGACCGTGTTCAGCAGAACCTCCCGGCTGATTGTGATCTTGTGCGCTGCCAAGGTAAGGCCGGAAGCGAAGACCGCGACCCCCGCCGTTGCGGATCCCATCAGGGAGGCAGCCGATTGCAGGAACTTGGGCAACGTAACGCCCGCCAACACCAACACCAGCCCGACCACAGGCGCAACGACGACGGGCTGCCGCAAGGAACTCCAGATGGTCCCCAGCACCGACCCGTTCTTCTTCTTGTCCAAGTCGCCGCCTGTGTTGATCAACGTGATGGCGAGCGGCACTTGCAAAACGTTAATGACCAGGGCGGCAAGCGCGATCATCAGCCCGGCTTGCACACCATAGATCGGGGTGACAACGGACGGCCCGAAGAACGGGGCTGCCGACGATGCCAAAAGCAGGCCTGCGATCGAAGCTTCGGATACCTTGCGCTTGAACGCCCAGTGGTACACAGCTACAACGAGCAGAAACAAGCCGATGTACGTGATCGCGAAGACAAGAACCGTCTTCGCTTCGCCGAGTAACTGGGCCCGGGTGATGGCCACTGTCGAAGCAAACAGCATCGCCGGAAGAGCAAACTCGACTAATAACGTGTTGAACCCAGTCGCCTGGTCGCTGTCAAAGGAATGGAACTTGCCCGCGGCATAGCCCAGCGCGAGTACAAAAAACAGCGGCACCAGCGCTTGGAGCAAAATCAATCCCATCGTTACTCCTTCATTGGGAAAAGTTTAGTAACTAGACCCGCAGATCCATTCGTGGATCAGGCTAACGGACACCCTTCTGCCCGATCTGTATCCGATACAGGGTGATCGGTTGCTGCACAGTGTCGGAGCCGCCATTCAAGCCGGCGGTTCGATTGAGCTCCGCCGCAGGCATGAGCAGATACCCGGCGTCGTCGATCCACATGGCGTCTACCCAGATCAGGCGCGGATCGTCAATCAGCGTTGCGACCTTGCCTTCGGGTGAAATCGTCAAAATGCGGCTCTTATCAACATCGCTGAGGTAGATGGTTCCGTTTGCAGCGATGGCCGTCCCACCGGTGGAAGGTGTGTCGGCGAAGAACTTGGCGTGCGAGTTGAGTTGCGCGTCGGTGACCTCCCGATCATCGAGGAACTTCGTTTCGAGACGCCAAAGGCCGCCGCTGCAGGCCTGATAGTAGAGCCATTCGCCATGCGGCGAGACCTCTAGTTGGTCGGCGTGAACGTTGACCGGCTTGCCTCCCGGATCGCGCAACACTTTGCCTTCGGCGACCAGGGGTGTTTGCGCAACGGTGGAGGGGTGCCCGTCCAGAACCCTCCTCCCAAGGCCGCTGTTTAGATCCAGGACGATCAAACCCGGACTGCCGGCGTCGGTAAGGTAGGCGAGAGAGCCGTGGAAGCGAACGTCATCGACAAAGCTCCACGGCCGTGTGACGCTCGCGAGCTCATAAGTACGAACGACCTTCCCAGTGCCGATGTCGATCTTCATGAGCTTGGGTCCGCTTGGGTCCAGCGGTTTGCCGATGCCCGGAGCACCGCGGTCCACAACCCATAAGCCACCGTCCGGGCCGAAACGAAGCGAGTTCACACCAACAAAGAGGTGATGGCCGTCCATGCCGGGACGCCAACTGTTCATGTGCTCGTCAGGGTAAGCGACCGGCTTGCCGCCCCGAATCTCGATAACCTGCGGTGACGCGCCCGTTTTTTGCGGCTGCGCCACGCTGAAGAGCCGACCATCCGACGATGTGGTGGGGCCGTTAATCGCAAGCGGGCTGAAGAAGATTGCTTCGATCTGATCTTGCGCGGACACGGCGGGGGAAGTCATCACGAGAGTCACCAGGACGGAGAAGATTTTGCTTTTGGTCATGTCACGCCTCTAGAGACTGCCCCGCAGAACGGTCTTCGATCTACGCTGCGACGAAGTGGAGATCGGCGCCGGGCTGGAAGATGACGTATGCGCGAATCCACGGCTGGTCGTTGACCAGCTTCCAGGTGTGGCCGGTGCCCGTATGATCCACCGCGATGAGCACCTCACCCGGCTGCACCACGAAGGTCTCGCCGGAGTGCACGCCGAACTCAAGCGCGCCGGCGAGGAACAGCACATACTGCGGCGTGGGATCGTTGTGCCAGCTTGAGGAAGAGTGCGGCGGGTCTTCTTTGAACTGGATCGACGTCGCCGCGATGACGTGTTTCACTTCGATACTGCCCCGCGTGACATGGGAGTGACCGTCATCGCCGGTATACAGGTAGTAGGCAGGCACCATAGACACCTCCTTCGTTCAGTTTGCGTTTGCTGTGCTGCCGTTGTTTGCTGTGCTGCCTGTTGCCTTGGCATGGTTGATGTGCAGAACATCCGCGGTGTCGCTGCGCACGCGATCGCACAGCGCGGCGTCGTCGATGAGCGAGATCCCGTAGGACGGAATCATCTGTTTCAGTTTGGTCTCCCACCCGTTCTTCAACTGGTCAGGGAAGCAGCGCTGCACAACGCCCAACATGATGGACACAGCGGTAGAAGCGCCGGGCGAGGCCCCGAGCAGCGCGGCGATGCTGCGATCAGCGGAGTTGACGATCTCCGTGCCGAACTGCAGCGTGCCTTGTTTCTGCTTCGTATG
>CAXTLD010000003.1:0-116480 GCA_964245045.1 uncultured Acidobacteriaceae bacterium
GGCTGCAACCGGCGCCCCCCGCCCCCAAAGCCGTCAACCTGATGGGCACACCGGCACACGTACCGAACAACGACCCTCACCCCAGCGCTGTTCGTCTGGGCGCGGTTGACAACCCGCTGAAACCCATGAGCGGGCCGGCTGTGCAACGTGTGAACCTGGGCGTCGCCGGTGTACCCGGTATGCCCGGCAGCAACACGGGCAGCGGACCGCGCTCGGTAAGCCTCGGCATGGGTTCTGGGTCGCCGAACAGCCAGAATCTGGCCGCCACCGGGCCGCGCCAGATTAACGGCCTCGCCAGCGGGTGCGTCGGCTGCAACGGTCCTACCAACTCGCACGCGACCGGCATCCAGCGCGTCGCCTTGAATACCTCGCCGCTGTCCCAGGGACCCCAACAACCCACCGTAAAGGCCGTCGTCGCGCAGTCTAAACCCACGCTGATGTACAAGCCCCAGCCCGTGTACACGGAAGAGGCGAAGGCGATGCACCTCGAAGGCAACGTCTCCGTACGCATCCGCGTCACCGCGGAGGGCACGGTTCAGGTGCTTGGGATCGTCAACGGCCTGGGCCATGGCCTGGACCAGGCGGCCGAAAAGGCCGCCGAGGGCACACGCTTCAAACCGGCACTGGACGCCACAGGTTCGCCCGTACCATGGGAAGGCGTGGTCACGGTAAAGTTCCAGCTCAGCTGACAGGCACGTGGGCTGGCTCCCGGCCCACCGGTGTCTACCCCTCACTCTAACCCGGCAACCTCTGCCCTGAAACGCAAGTGTACTGAAGGAGCCTCACCCCCATGCTGACTCGGACGAAACTCACCGCTGCCGTGACACTCGCCCTTCTCGCCCTACCGGCGCTCCCTGCCGGAGCGTTCCCGATCGGCAAGAAGAAGGCAGGGCCCGCCAGCGACTACCGCAAGCCCACGGCGGCGCAAAACGCCCTGATCGACAAAGCGATCACGCGCGAAGCAGCCATCGTAAAGACGCTGAAAGACCGCACGCCCATCGTTGAAACCTACATCCAGAACATGAAGTCCGATCCCGTGATGGGGCAGACGCCTGAGTCGGATGTCCACTTCCTCGGCCGGGTCAACTTCGGTAAGGTGATCAACGATGTCACCTTCTCCGAAGGCGCCAAGCCGGAGGAAAAGGGCGGCAAGTTCGGGCTGTTCAAGCACTCGCTGGGCTACCTGTCCGGGCTTTCGAGCAGCCTCCATCTGACCTATCACGAGGCGGGCTTCGTGCAGATGCTGCTGGTAGACAGCAACAGCTTCAACCGCGGCACGTACCAGTTCGCCTTTGTGCGCAACGACTTTCTTGGCACCATCCCGACCGTCGTCTTCGACGTGAGCCCCATCAAATATGGCTCAACGGGACGGTTCTCCGGCCGTGTCTGGATCGAGCGCAACAGCGGCAATATCGTGCGCTTCAACGGCGACTTTGCCGGCTCGGAAAAGGACATCGCCGAGTACTACCACTTCGACTCATGGCGCACCAACGTGCAGGAAGGCCTGTGGCTGCCGACCTCGGTGTACATCGAGGAAACCGATCCCAAGAGCCCAAGCCACACCCTGAAGTTCAAGGCCGTCAACTACATCTGGGGTTACTCGCTCAAGGTGCCGCCCAAGGAAGCCGAACAGGCCACGCTTGAGGTAGAAGGCGCCAACGACGCCTCGCAGAACGCCCCCGACGTCAGCCCGCTGCAGGCCCAGCGTCAGTGGGTGCAACAGGCCGAGGACAACGTCATCGACCGCCTGTACCAGGCCGGTCTGATCGATGCGCCGAGCGACTTCGACCAGACGCTCGAACTGCTTGCCAACAATATCCTCGCCTACAACAAGATCGCGATCGACCGGCCCCTCAAGGTACGCACCCTGCTCACGGAGCCGCTCGAAACGTTGTCGGTCGGCAACACGATCCTCATCTCGAAGAGCCTACTCGATACCACGGCGGTTCCCTCGGCGGATGGCAAGCAGGCGGAGCAGCAAGGCGACCTGAACGCGGTTTTGGCTTTCCAGGTGGCACACATCCTGCTTGGCCATCACATCGATACCAAATACGCGTTCAACGACCACCTGATGTTCCCGCAAGAGTCGGCATTCCAGCGCATACCGATGCACCACACCGATGAGGAAAACACCAACGCTGCGAAGAAGGCAGTCGAGTTGCTCAGCGTAGCGGACCTCGCAGACGGACAGCGGTACTTTGGCCTCTATCTGCAGCAACTGCAAGCTCGCGAAAAGGGTCTGCACGCGCTGACCGACGCGCAGATCGGCGACGGCCTGCTCAAAACGGACGGCACGTTCTGGATGCAAGCCCTTGTGTCAAAGGCGCCGAAGCTGAACAACACCGACCTTCAACAGCAGGCGGCGATGCCGTTGTCGCAACTTTTACGCTTTGATCCGTGGACAGACCGCGTGATTCAGCTACACTCCGCGTATGCCCCCCTGCTCAGCTCGCGGGACAAACTGCCATTTGAAATCACACCCGTGTATCTGAAACTGGCCTACTGGCAACCGCCGGCTCCCCCGGCAGCGGCCCCGACGCCGGCAAACAGCAACGTTCCACCGGCGGACAACACCAACGGTGGCGCAGCTCCTTCGGGCACGGACGCCACCACCCCGACCGCGCCGGCAAGTCCGGCCGCCAACCCACCGCAGTAGCTTCACTGCTGGACCTCAGGGCCCAGGCCCATACTCAAGTGCGCTGGAAAAGCATCGGCGCCCTTTGCACACCGTGCGAGGGGCGCCGCTGCTCGAGGAGAAGTTATGACCAAGCACTGGTTTTCCCTGTTTGTCTTTGCGCTTGCGGCTGCGCCGTTTGCGTCGCATCTGTCAGCCCAGGCGGTCGCCACTGCCACGGGACGAAGCCTCGCCATCGGCGTGGCCTACCAGAATATCGATCCGGACTACGGTCCGAGTCGCGCTTCCGGTGTGCAGATCTTCGCGAACTATGACCTTTCCCGCTACTTCGGGCTGACTGCCGAAGCCAACCTACAAACTGCCTTCTCGAATGTGGTATTTCTGGAGCACACCTATCTTGTCGGTGCGCGCGGAACCTATCGTAGAGGGCGGTACATCGCCTACGGGAAGGCGCTGATCGGCGGCGCGGGTTCGTCCAACAACAGTACCAACCCATTTCTCCTGAACGCCGGCGCCAGCTACCCGGCTGCGGCTCTGGGCGGTGGCCTGGATGTTCAGTTCCAGCACCACATGACCGTCCGCGCTATCGACTACGAGGATCAGCACTGGTTCAGCTATAACCCAAACAGCCTCACGCCGCACGTCTTCAGCTTCGGGGTGGCGTACCGGTTCGGAAACTAGCGCGCGGGCGTGGCCGTGGGCTGGGCGCCTCCGGCCGCCCGCAGGCGCGTACGTGCCTAGAAGTGATACGCAATGCCAATCGCCGGCGTCGAGATGACGTAATAGCGATTGGATGTGAACGCGCTGATTCCAAAATCCGGCGTCTTCACGATCACGCCGCGATACTCCAACCTAAGATCAAAGCTGGGGCTGAGCTCATACGCCACACCGGCACCGAACAGACCACCCAGGCGGGTGTTCTGCCTGGAGTCCAGGCGGGTCGTCCCGTTGTCCAAAATCGGCGTAAAGATCATGCCCGCAGCGCCGGCCTCGGCAAACGGATTGAATCTTTTGTAGTTGCGGGAATACACAAAGGCCGCTGAAAGCTCCTGCTGGCGCTCGTGTACGCGCCCGTTCGGCACCCCGGCCGAAAAGGCGTTATACACCAGCGAGTTCTGGGCCCAACCGTAGTTCAGTTCAAGACCGCTGCGAGGGGTAAGCAGGTAGCGGTAGCTCCCAAGGACGCCGGTGCTCAGCGTCGTGCGCATCGGCTGCACGGTGTTCCCGGAGACCTGCGGCGCAACCACTTCGAAGCCGCTGATACTGGCGTCCTGACGGCTTTCCTGCGCTCGCGCCCCGATAGCGGCGCTCATGAGCAGAGCACCCAGCAATACAGTTTTCTTCATGCCTTCAACGATCCCTTCGCGATGCGGTCTGCCCTTTCCTGTTGCCGGCGCGCTGTGCGCAGGGCGTTGGAGCACGACGATCAGAGTTATTGTACCCGGATCGTTAGACGGAACCGAACGCCAGAAGGCACTTGACCGCGAGGAAAAGCCCGATATGTCCCAAGTTCGGGCAGTTTTGATACGCTACCGCACCATGTTGGCCGTGAGAGGCTATTGTTTCAGAGACAAGTCCCAGACCAGCTACCGTTGCCGCTCCTCCTCAAAGCAAAACGGCGCGCCATGGGTCCGCGCATGCGCCTTGACGATCTCCAGAAAGGCCATCGCCGCGTGGGACAGCACACTGCGACGCCGGGTCACCAGCCTGAGCCGTCGCTCGATCTGCAGCTCCGGCACCCTGAGCCCGACCAGGGCGTGCGCAGCGAGTTCCGTTTCCACGGTCAGCCGCGGCACCAGGGCAACGCCGTTGCCACGCTCCACAAATCGCTTGATCGCCTCAAGGCTGGGCAGTTCCACATCCATGTTCAGGGGTGTGCGATGTCGTTGAAACGCCGCAATCACCTTCTGCCGCAACGGCGAAGGCACATTGTGGGCCACAAACGTCTCCCTCCCCAGCCGGTCGATTGACGCCGTGGCGGCGGCGGCGAGCGCATGCTGCGGGCCGACGATGCACACCAGTTCGTCCCGATATACGACGATCGACCGCACTTGCGGGTCATCCGGCCGGAAGCTAAGGATGCCGATCTCGACCGAGTGCTGCAGCACCTCGTCCGAAATGCGGCTGGCGAGCGAGCGCTGCACGGCCACCTTCAGACCCGGATGTTGCCGGCGAAACGCATCCAGGACAGGCAGCAGGTACAGGCAGGTGTACTCGTTGGCCGCAAGATCCAGGCGACCCGTGTGCAACGAGCGCAGGTCCTGCAGCGCCGCGGTCGCCTCATGGCGAAGGTTCATGATTTTCTGCGCGTAATCCCGCAGCACCTCGCCGGCATCGGTCAGCGTGCCATCGCGCAGCGAACGGTCCAGCAGCGTCTCGCCCAGCTCCGCTTCGAGCTTGGCCACGACCTGGCTCACCGCCGGTTGCGAGCGATGGAGACGGGCAGCGGCCCGCGAAAAGCTGCGTTCCTCCGCAACGGCGAGAAAGGTTTCCAGCTGGAACAGATCCACCGGGGGCCTCCATGTTCACTGATAGCAGCATCACTATTTTGAATACTTCGCGCAAGCAGGATAAGTTGACGTTATGCTGGAAGCAGCAAACAACACCATGCCCATGGCCGACCCAAACAGGATCACGTTCTTCGATACGACGCTGCGCGACGGGGAGCAATCCCCGGGCTGCACCATGCACCATGGGGAAAAGCTGCGCATGGCGTTTCAGCTGGCAGCCTTGGGCGTGGATGTGCTGGAAGCCGGTTTTCCTATCGCATCCGACGGAGACTTTCAGTCTGTTCGGGCGATCGCTCGTGAGGTACGAGGGCCGCGCATCGCTGGGCTTGCCCGGGCCAAACGCGAGGACATCGAGACGGCAGCACGCGCGGTGGAACCCGCCGAGAAGGCGCGCATTCACACATTTCTATCCTCCTCGGACATTCACCTTGAGCACCAGATGAAGATGTCGCGGGCGCAGGCGTTGGAGCTTGCCGCCGATTCCGTCCTTTTAGCGCGATCGCTGGTGGACGATGTTGAGTTTTCGCCGATGGACGCCACCCGAAGCGACCATGAGTTCTTGAAAGAGATGGTGCGAGTCGCCGTGCAGGCCGGTGCCCAGACCATCAACATCCCCGACACTGTGGGCTACAGCACACCGGAAGAGTACGGCGCGATGATCCGTATGCTTCGCGAGCTGCCGGGCATGGACGAGGTTGTGCTTTCCACGCACTGCCACGACGATCTGGGCTTGGCTGTCGCCAATACATTGGCGGGCATCCGGGCCGGCGCGCGGCAGGTAGAGGTGACCGTAAACGGCATCGGCGAGCGCGCCGGCAACGCCGCAATCGAAGAAGTTGCCGCGGCGCTGATGGTGCGCAAGGATCTGTTTCCGTTCGCCTGCTCGCTACGAAACACGGAGTTGTACCCCACTAGCGCGCTACTGGCGGAGGTCATCGGACAGTCGGTTTCCCCCAACAAAGCCGTGGTGGGCAAGAACGCCTTTGCGCACGAGTCCGGCATCCACCAACACGGTGTGCTGGCCAACCCGTTGACGTACGAGATCATGACGCCGTCGTCGGTGGGCGTCACAGCGAACAGCATTGTTTTGGGCAAGCACTCTGGGCGGCGCGCCTTGCAGCACCGCATGCAGGAGCTGGGACACGCGCTCACCGGCGCCGAGCTGAACGTGGTGTATCACCGGTTCACGCAGCTGGCTGACCGCAAGAAGTCGATCTACGACCAGGATCTCCTGGCGTTGCTGCAGGAAACCGCGGCGGTAGCCTGATGATCTTTGTACGCGAGGGCGCATGAAGCTTCGTATCGCAGTGTTGGCCGGCGACGGCATCGGACCCGAGGTGACGCGTGAGGCACTGCTTGCGTTGCGTACGGTTGCCGAGGCCTGCGGGCATGAGTTCTCCGTCGAGGAAGTGCTGATCGGTGGCGTGGCGATCACGGCAGAGGGCACGCCGCTGCCACAGCGAACCATCGACACGTGCCTCGCGTGCGATGCGGTGTTGCTCGGCGCGGTGGGCGACAACCGATTCAACCATCTGCCGCCGGACCAGCGGCCCGAGGCCGGTCTGCTGCAGATCCGGCAGGTGTTGGGCGGCTTCGCCAACCTGCGCCCGGCCGTGGCCTACCCCGCGCTCACGGAGAACTCCCCGCTGCGCGCGGAGGTCATCAAGGGTGCGGACATCCTGTTTGTGCGCGAGTTGCTCGGCGGCCTGTACTTCGGCGCGCCGCGCTGGTGGGACAAAGCAAGCGGCGAGGCCGTAAACACCATGCGCTACACGCGCAGGGAGGTGGAGCGCGTGGCACGTGTCGCCTTTGGGCTCGCCGCGGAACGGCGCGGCAAGTTAACCCAGGTGGACAAGGCAAACGTGCTCGAGTGCTCGCAACTGTGGCGCGCGACCGTGGATGCGCTGAAGCCCGAATACCCCGCTGTGACGGTGGAGCACCAGCTGGTGGACTCGATGGCCATGCATCTGATGAACCGGCCGCGCGACTTCGATGTGGTGCTCACGGAGAACCTCTTCGGGGACATCCTGTCCGACGAATCCGGCGTAATCGTCGGGTCGCTGGGCATGTTGCCGTCGGCGACCATCGGCGGCAAGGTGAATCTGTACGAGCCCGTCCACGGCTCCGCGCCGGATATCGCCGGGACCGGGAAGGCGAATCCGCTGGGCGCGATCCTCACCGCGGCCATGGTGCTGCGGCACTCCGCCGGGCTGGAGGCCGAGGCTTCTGCTATTGAGTCAAGTGTGGCGCAGGTGCTGCAGGCGGGTCATCGCACCGCGGACATCGCGCGCGGCAACACGGCGGCCACGGTGTCCACCGAACGCATGGGCGCGCTGGTGCGTGAGGCGCTGGCCGCAACGCTGGATCGAACGCAGGCGCTGCATGCGGTGTAACCACGCCCCAATGCGCAAGCTCGCTCGCGGCTCACTGCTGCCCATCGCGCTTGGCTGCGTCACGCTGAGCGGGCGCGCGCAGATCTCCAACCCCAACGACATGGTCTCCGGCCCGCCCAAGCCGCCACCCATCCGCAGCCGCCTGCATGGGCACGGTGTGGGCAATCTGCAGTGGATGTGGCAGTACACCCAACCCGCGCCCAACGGCAACGCGGTGGCGCTGCGCGGCGATGAGCGCTTCACCACTATGCTCGCCAACGGCTTCCGGCAGCAGCAAACGTTTTGGCGCAGAAGCGTACCGCTGTCGGCCGCCATTCCGCGTTTTCTGGAGCAGTACGGCGAGGTAAACGCAACAGCGAATCGCTACCTCACCGTGGATGGTTGCGTACCCAGCTTTTGTGCCGCGCACGGCATGTTGTGGATCGACATGGACGCGCCGCGTCCGTTGCTGGTGTTTGCGGCCGTGGACTGGACCACCGAGGCGCACACCACGGAGGAGGCCGCCGCCGATTACAACCTTTGGTTGTTCCCCAGCGAAGCCATCGCGGCAGACGCGTTGCCGCTCGCGCTCACGCAGGCCGTCGCCGACTGGGACGCACGGCTGGCCAGCGCGCACCGCGGCGTACCGCACGTCGCCCACGCGTTGCTGGTGGAGCCCGACGGTCAGCCCTTCCCCTTGAACCCGGCCCTGGCAGGCGCGAACACACTCCCCGCCCAACCGGATACCGTCACCCCGAAACCAGTAGAAAACGAATAGCGAGTAGCCCGCAGGACATACCATGCAAACCACGCAGACGCTTCCCCCACGCACGATGTTTGAAAAGCTCTGGCAGCAGCACGTCGTCGCCGCGCCCGCAGGCGAGCCCACGTTGCTCTACATCGACCTGCAGTTGGTACACGAGGTCACCAGTCCGCAGGCATTTGACGGGCTCCGGCTCGCCGGGCGCACGCTGCGCCGCCCAGACCGACACCTGGCCACCGTGGACCACAACGTGCCCACTTCCAGCGCGCAGGATCGCCTTGTAATCGCCGATGGCATCGCCGCCGCGCAGGTGAATGCGCTACGCAAGAACTGCGCCGAGTTCGGCATTGAGTTCTTCGACGTGCAGGACGCGAGCCAGGGCATCGTGCACATGATTGGGCCGGAGTTGGGCGCGACCAAGCCGGGCATGACGATCGTGTGCGGCGACTCGCACACGTCGACCCATGGCGCGTTCGGCGCGCTCGCCTTCGGCATCGGCACCAGCGAGGTGGAACACGTGATGGCCACGCAGACGCTGCCGCAGGCCAAGCCCAAAACCTTCCGCATCAACGTGGAAGGCGCGCTGCCCTATGGCGTCACAGCCAAGGACATCATCCTTGAAATTATCGGTCGCATCGGCACCGACGGCGCGACGGGCTATGTGGTGGAGTATGCGGGGTCGGCCATTCGCGCGCTCAGCATGGAAGGCCGCATGACGATCTGCAACATGAGCATCGAGGCCGGCGCGCGTGCGGGCATGATCGCGCCTGATGAGACTACCTTCGCCTACCTGCACGGACGGCGGTTTGCACCGAAGGGCGGAGCCTGGGAGCTTGCACTGCAGAACTGGCGCGCGCTCGTGACCGATGCGGGCGCTACGTTCGATCGCGAGATGACGATCGATGCGACCGAGCTTGCGCCGCGGGTGACCTGGGGCACGTCGCCCGGCATGGTGGCCAGCGTGGAAGGCACGGTGCCCTCGCCGGAGGACGCGTCTAGCGAGGCGGATCGCAAAAGCTTTCAGCGCGCGTTGGAGTACATGAATTTGCGTCCCGGCACGCGCATGGAAGACATCGCCGTGGACACGGTGTTTCTTGGCTCGTGTACGAATGCGCGCATCGAAGATTTGCGTGCCGCGGCCAGTGTTGTGCGTGGACACCATGTGGCCACCACGGTGCGCGCGATGGTCGTGCCTGGATCGCAAGGGGTGAAACGGCAAGCCGAGCAGGAAGGCCTGGACACGGTATTCAAGGCGGCGGGCTTTGAGTGGCGCGAGCCTGGGTGCAGCATGTGCCTGGGCATGAACCCGGACATCCTGCAGCCCGGCGAGCGTTGCGCGTCGACCAGCAACCGCAACTTCGAGGGGCGTCAGGGACGTGGTGGACGCACGCATCTGTTGTCGCCGGCGATGGCGGCCGCGGCGGCGATCACGGGGCACCTGACCGATGTACGCAAGTGGCAATTCACTGCCGACGTGGATGCCGAGCAAATGCTTGTTCCAGGAGGTTCACGCTGATGCCGATCGAACGACCGCATGTAGGACGCTTCGGCCCGTTTGACGTTGTGCTGGTGCATGTGGAGACGCCGCGCGCAGCGATACAGAACGCCATGCGCGCCGCTCTGCACGAGATCACCACCGCGTTGGAGGCGCAGCACGTGGCTCCGGCCGGCGCGTGGTTTGCACACCATCACCGCCGTCCCACCGACACCTTCAGCTTCGATGTATGCTTTCCGGTGACGCAGCCGCTCGCGTTGTCCGGCAATTTGCAGCATGCGCTTGTGCCGGAGACGGAGGTCGTGCGGACGGCATACCATGGGCCATACGAAGGCCTGCCTGAGGCCTGGCCTGAGTTCCGCTCGTGGATCCATTCGCACGGTCACAAGACGCGCGGAGATGCCTTCGAGGTCTACAGCATCGAGCCGCGCGAACATCCGGAACCGGAGGCCTGGCAAACCGATCTGCTGTACCCACTGGTGCAAGGCACAGCCGGCAGGGAGCGTGTCGCATGACGCCGTTCACCACGTTTACCAGCACCGCCGCACCGTTGCCGTTGCCCAACATCGACACCGACCAGATCATTCCGAAACAGTTTCTGAAACGCATTGAGCGCACCGGCTACGGCGACTTCCTGTTTTACGATTGGCGCCGCTTGCAGGAGGGCCCCAACACCGGCGCCGAGCAGCCCGACTTTGTGCTGAACAAGCCCGCATACAAAAGCGCGGCGATCTTGATTGCGGAAAAAAACTTCGGTTGCGGCAGTTCACGCGAACATGCGGCGTGGGCGATCGCGCAGTACGGTTTCCGTGCCGTCATCGCGCCCAGCTTTGCGGACATTTTCTTTTCGAACGCAGGCAAGAATGGGATCGTGCTGGTGCGTCTTTCGGAGGCGGACGTAAAGCTGTTGCTCTGGCGATGCACGGCGAATCCTGCGCACACGATCACGATCGATCTCGAAGCGCAGACGGTCACCGACGAGCTCGGTTTCTACGCGCGGTTCGAGATCGATCCGTTCCGGAAAAACTGTCTGCTCAACGGTCTCGATGACATCGGGTTGACACTGCTGCACGCCGATGAGCTTTCGCGTTTTGAGTCGCAACATGACAACGAGTTTTGGCTGGCACCGAAGCTGTTAACGGCAGCAGGCGAGCAACGATCCGAGCGGACGGCAACGCTCGTCTGAAGCGCCAACGGCGCGACACATGAAGGCCTAGGTACCACAGCGCCAACGGCGCGACACATACTAGCCTAGGTCGAAGGCCTAGGTAGACCGGCAACAACGATTACAGGGCTGAAGGCCCGACACATACCGCAGGCACACCATTGAGCTACGCAAATAACATCTCGCAAGGTAAGACCAACTCCATCGCCCTCACGGAAGGCCCGTCGCGCGCGGCCGCGCGCAGCTACCTGCGCGGCGTGGGCTTCAGCAAGGAAGACCTGCACAAGCCCATCATCGGCGTCGCGAACACGTGGACCGAGATCGGCCCGTGCAACTTCCATCTGCGCCAGGTTGCCGAGGCCGTGAAGCAGGGCATCCGCGAGGCCGGCGGCACGCCCATGGAGTTCAACACGGTCACCATTCACGACGGCATCACCATGGGCACCGAGGGCATGAAGGCCTCGCTGATCTCGCGCGAGGTGATCGCCGACAGCATTGAACTGGTCACGCGTGGCAACAGCTTCGATGGTCTGGTGTGCATCGCCGGCTGCGACAAGAACATGCCTGCGGCGATCATGGCGCTCGCGCGGCTCGACATCCCGGGATTGATGTTGTACGGCGGAAGCATCGCTCCCGGCAAGCTGCCGCAGCCCGACGGCAGCACCAAAGAGATCACGATCCTGAACGTGTTTGAGGCTATCGGCTCGCATGCCGCGGGCAAGATCGATGACGCGCAATTGGAGGCCGTGGAGGCCGCAGCCTGCCCCGGACCGGGCGCGTGCGGTGGACAGTTTACGGCCAACACGATGGCCATGGCCGGCGAGTTTCTGGGCATCTCGCCGATGATGATCTCGGGCGTTCCCGCGATGTCGAAGGAGAAGCATGAGGCCTCGCGCGAGGCTGGCCGTTGTGTGATGGATCTCGTACGCAAGGGCGTACGGCCGCGGCAGATTCTCACGCGGGCGGCGCTCGAGAATGCGATCACGGCGGTGTGTGCGTCGGGCGGATCGACGAATGCGGTGCTGCATATGCTGGCGATCGCGCATGAGTTGGACATCCCGCTGTCGATGGAGGACTTTGACGCGATCTCGGAACGCACGCCCTTTATCTGCGACCTTTCACCCGGCGGCAAGTATGCGGCCAAGGACTATCAGGAGGCGGGCGGTTCGCGTTTGCTGGCGCAGCGATTGTCCGAACGCGGGCAACTACATGACGGCGTAACGGTAACGGGCAAGACGTTGCATGAAGAGGCGCAGCTCGCGAAAGAGACACCGGGGCAGGATGTGATCCATGCATGGTCTGCGCCGTTGAAACCTACAGGTGGCCTGGTGATCTTGCGCGGCAACCTGGCGCCCGAAGGTTGCGTAGTGAAAGTGGCCGGCCATGAGCGCATTCATCACACTGGGCCGGCGCGCGTGTTCGACAGCGAGGACGCGTGTTTTCACGCGGTGGAGGCTGGCGAGATCAAGCCCAATGACGTGTTGGTGATTCGCTACGAGGGCCCGCGCGGCGGCCCGGGCATGCGCGAGATGCTCGCCGTCACGGCCGCAATCAAAGGCATCCCGGAACTTTCAGAGACGGTCGCGTTGCTCACGGACGGGCGGTTCAGCGGAGCCACACGTGGATTGATGGCCGGCCACGTTGCCCCGGAGGCGCAGTTGGGTGGGCCGATCGCCGCGGTGCGCGAAGGCGACTTGATCGAGTTTGACATCCCTGGGCGCAAGTTGATGTTGCATGCTTCTGACCAGGAGATTGCGACGCGTTTGAACACGTTCAAAACGCCGACGCCGCGGTATAAGCGCGGTGTGTTTGCGAAGTATGCGGCGAGTGTGGGCAGTGCGAGTAAAGGGGCTGTGACGGCGTAGCCCGTTCAGTTAAGAAGGTGCTTTGAAATGCATACCTATATGTTTAAGTTCGTGGTTAATGGAGGCGGGTACATCATCAAGCCTATTGTCTACCCGCCTGATTTCGTGCCGTTAGTTCCCCTGCTTGGATCATTGCTAAAAGCCAGAGATCACAAGGGCCGCGATGTACTCGGGTCTTTAAGTGCCGTTTCTTACGAACTAACGTCATCTTTGGAAACCTCTGTCACCTTTTATCTAAACGACGTCGCACCCATATAGGGAGGCTTACCGTGGACAACACACACCCCACTCTCACCGGCGCCGAGATCCTCTGGGCCACGCTCGCGGGTGAAGATACTACCACCGTCTTCGGCTATCCCGGCGGCGCGATTCTGCCGATCTATGATGCGCTGCGCAAGTTTCCTTCCATCCATCATGTCCTCGTGCGTCATGAGCAGGGCGCGGCGCACATGGCCGATGGCTATGCGCGTGCTTCGGGGCGCGTGGGCGTGTGTATGGCGACATCGGGACCGGGTGCGACGAATCTTGTAACGGGACTCGCGACGGCGATGCTGGACTCGGTGCCGGTGGTGGCGATTACGGGGCAGGTGTCGTCGAAGGTGTTGGGCACGGATGCGTTTCAGGAGATTGACATCACGGGCATCACGCTGCCGATCACCAAACATAATTTCCTCGTCACACGCGCGGACGAGATCGCGCCGACGGTGCGGCTCGCGTTTCAGATTGCGCGCTCGGGGCGGCCAGGGCCGGTGCTCGTAGACATCACCAAAGACGCACAGCAGGCGACGGCGGTCTTTGATTTTGAGATGTCGAAACCACGCGCGGCGCGTCCGCACCCCATGCTGCGCGCCGAGGCGACCGCGTTGCAACAGGCAGCGACGTTGATCAAAGCCGCAAAGAAGCCGGTGATCCTTGCCGGGCACGGCGTGGTGGAATCGGACGCGCAGGCTGAGGTGTTGGCGTTTGCCGAAGCACGCAAGATCCCGATTGCCTCCACGTTGCTAGGGTTGGGCGCGATCCCAGCGGGGCATCCGTTGTCGTTGGGCATGATGGGCATGCATGGCGAAAGTTGGGTAAACAACGCGATTCAGGAGGCCGATCTGCTGCTGGCGTTTGGCATGCGTTTCGACGATCGCGTGACCGGCAACCTGACACACTATGCACCACGCGCCAAGAAGATTCATGTGGAGATCGACCCGAGCGAGATCAACAAAAACGTGCGCGTGGACGTGGCATTGATCGGGGATCTGAAGCAAGTGTTGCAGCAGCTCACGCCGATGGTTGAGCCCACTGCAACCCGGGAGGAGGCTGCGGGCGAAGACGCGGCGCCGAGTGCGTGGCTGCGCGAGATTGCGCGCGGCAAGGGTGAGGTTGCCGTGCGCGATATCGTCAATCTGCCGGACAACGGGCATCTGTATGCGGCGCACGTGATCCATGACATCTGGCGTGAGGCGCAAGCCGCGGGTCGTTTATCACAAACGGTGATCGTCACCGACGTGGGTCAGCACCAGATGTGGGAGGCACAATACTTCAAGCATGAGTCGCCGCGTTCGCTGGTCACGTCCGGCGGACTGGGGACGATGGGTTTCGCGTTGCCTGCGGCCATCGGCGCGAAGTTCGCCTGCCCCGCAAAAGACGTCTGGGTGATCGCCGGCGACGGCGGCTTTCAGATGACAGCGGCAGAGCTTTCGACGATCGCGCAGGAGGGGCTGGCCATCAACATCGCGGTGATCAACAACGGCTTCCTCGGCATGGTGCGGCAGTGGCAGGAGGCGTTTTACGAGAAGAATTATTCGGCGTCGCCGATTCTGTCGCCGGACTTTGTGATGCTGGCTGCAGCGCACGGCATCGAGGGCACAAGCGTGGGTGACCGCGCGCAGGTCATCCCCACCGTGAAGCGCGCACGTACGGGCGGCAAGGCTTTTCTGATTAACTTCCAGGTGGAGAAAGAGGACGGCGTGTACCCGATGATCGCGCCGGGGGCAGCGCTGCATGAGATGGTGCGACGGCCGACGAAGGACCCTTTGCTTGGGACGGCGGAGGAGCACTGAATGGCTTGGCTCCTGAACGCCACTGCCATGAACCCCGCGCCAGCAGCTCGTTGCGGCACCTGGGACACTCGCGGCACTCGCCTCCGCGGGCCAAAGGCTCGCGCTCGTCTAGCCTGGGGCAACACCCCAGGTGCTCATGGGTCACGCGTCTGCGGGCTGAAGGTCCGCGGTCCTTTCCTAGTCCCAGATGAAGCGTTCGTCAAAGGCCACGTCATACTTCGCGAACATGGCGCGCATCTCCGCCTGGAAGTCTCTACGAGTGTGATGCGCCGATTGCCGGTCGATATACCGCACCAGGGCTTCGCGATCGCACAGGCCCACCGAGAAAACCGCATAACCGCGTTGCCAACCAAACTTTCTGAACGCAGGATCCTTTGTTTTGATCCATTTCGAGGAAGACACCTTGATCCGCTCCACCAGGCGCGCTATGGAATCAACGCGCGACAGAAACAGGGCCACGTGCACGTGATCGGCGACTCCGCCAACACGCACACAGATGTTCTCCGAACTGTTAATCACCGACCCAAGGTACGCGTGCAGCTCGGGTCGGATCGTGTCATGGAGCCATGGCCGGCGATTCCGCGTGCTAAACACAAGGTGCAGCAGCACGTAGGAAAGCGACTGGGGCATGAGCACGAGCGTATCTGGGATTCGTGCTCGGTTCCATGCCACTTTGGCGGTACGCCGCGCTTTACGGGCGCTCCTAGCGCGGGCCTTCAGCCCGCCTGTTGCACGCGGCGCTGCTGTCCTGGGGCGTTGCCCCAGGCTAGAGGAGCGCGGGCCGTTGGCCCGTACCTTCCGCGGCGTTGCTGTCCTGGGGCGTTGCCCCAGGCTAGGGGAGCTGCGGGCCGTTGGCCCGCAGCTTATGCGGGTTGCTGTCCTGGGGCGTTGCCCCAGGCTAGAGGAGCGCGGGCCGTTGGTTCGCACCTACCGCGGCGTTACCGCCCTGGGGCGTTGCCCCAGGCTAGGGGGAGCGCGGGCCGTTGGCCCGCAGCGTTGCTATCGCTCACCATGTATCCGACCGGCGATCCTCGATCGTTGGAGACTTCGAGACAAGTAGACCCTACACCCATGCTCCATACCTTCATAGCCCTCGTTCAAGACAAGCCCGGCGTGCTGACCCGTGTCGCGTCCCTGTTTCGTCGTCTCAACATCAACATCGTCTCGCTGACCGTTGGCGAGTCGGAGCGCGCGGACACGTCGCGCATGACGATTGTGTGCGAGGCGCCGGAGACGGCGGCGCACCGCATTCGGGCGTCGCTGTACAAGCTCGAAACTACGGTCGACGTGGACGAGGTCAACCGCACCGAAGCTGTTGTGCGCGAGCTTTGCTTGATTAAAGTGGCGGCGGGTCCGAACTCGCCGCACGGCGTGCACTCGCGCTCGCAGATCTTTGAGCTTGCCAATGTGTTTCGCGCGCGCGTTGTGGACCTTGCGCCGGAGAGCATCATGCTCGAGATGACGGGCTCGGCGTCGAAGATCGAGGGCTTGCTGCAGGTGTTGCGTGAGAGCGGCTACGAGGTGCTGGAGGTGTCACGCACGGGACGCATGGCGATGCGGCGCGGGCACCATACCAGCCGCGTGATGAAGGCCTTGGGAAGCAAGCAGCCAGATGGCGGGACGCAAGCGCCAGACGATGTCGTGGACCCGGATGCGCTGCCGGAAGACGAAGGCATTCCCAACCAGTTCGATGAGGCGTAAGGCTCTCGTCTTCGTAGCAGTGCGTAAGGGCCTATGAGTGTTTACGAGTTGTTGACCAAACACGACGCGATCGCCTCGCCGTTGCTCATCGCACCGGTGATCGTCGCCCTGATTTTGCTCGAACGGCGGTACCGATCACGCAGGCAGCGCGAGCAGGCGGTACGCGCCGCACAGAGCCTGTCGCCTATGCCTGAAGAGCGACGTCTGCCCTGGAAGCGCGGTCTGCTTAGCGGTGCTAGCCTTGCGGCGTTGTATCTTCTTGTCTTTCGTCTGCTCAGCTTTCTGCCGCCGGTCTACCAACACCAAAAGGGCGGCGCTCTGTTGATGAGCCTGTCCTTTCTCTTCCTCGGCCCCTTTCTCGCTGGGGTCCTCACCGTCGCACAAGGCACACGCAAGGAGCCATGGCCTGTGCGGGCCTGGCTTCTTGCACCGTGGATTCCGATTCTGTTCAACATCCTTCTTGCCCTCGCCATCCGGTGGGAGGGCATCATCTGTGCCGTGTTCATTGTGCCGCCTGCGCTAGTGTCGGCGTCTCTTGGCGGCGCGCTGGCGGGCTCTCTGCAGCGCCGATTGCATAGTCGCGTCAGTCGCACGTTGATTCCCTGCTTTGCGGTGTTGCCTTTGGTCTTCGCGCTTGCGGAGACAGCGTTGCAGCAACCGCTGCAGACACGGCAGGTCAACACGGCTATCCTCATCCACGCCGCGCCGTCTGTGGTCTGGCTCAATATTGAGCGTGTGCGGCCCATCCAGCCACCGGAGCTACGGTTTTCCTGGGCGAACACGATCGGCTTTCCCCGGCCAGTCGAAGCCACGCTTTCGCACGAAGGCGTCGGCGGCGTTCGCGATGCGAGCTTTGAGCGCGGGCTTGCCTTCACGGAGACCGTGACCGACTGGCAGCCGCTGCAGCGGCTCGCGTTTACGATCCAGGCCAACACCAGCGCCATTCCCAGCACCACGCTCGATGAGCACGTGACGGTGGGCGGCCGCTTCTTCGACGTGCTCGCCGGCGAGTACGCGCTCGAACCGCTCGCGGACGGCAGCACGCTGTTGCATCTCAGCAGCCGCGAGCGCCTTTCCACAGACTTCAACGCCTACGCTGCCCTGTGGTCGGACGCCGTGATGCGCGACATGCAATCCAACATCCTGCACGTGATCCAGCAGCGTTGCGAACGGGAGCAGCAACAGGCAACAGCGGCGGCCAGCAGATAAACTCAAAGCTCCACATCGACAAGAAGGAAATCACGAAACCATGGCAAAGACGTACCACGACAACGACGCAGACCTTTCCCTCATCCAGGCCAAGCGAGTGGCCATCATCGGCTACGGCTCGCAGGGCCACGCGCACGCCCTTAACCTGAAGGACTCTGGGGTCGAGGTGAAAGTCGGTCTGCGGCCGGACTCCGCGTCTGCAAAGAAGGCAGAGCTTGCCGGGCTCGAAGTGCTGAGTGTGGCGGAGGTTTCGCAGTGGGCGGACGTGATCATGGTGCTGGTGCCGGACCAGACCGCCGCGCAGGTGTACGCCGAAGTCGAGCCCGGTCTCCAGGCCAAGGGCGCGGACGGCGAGCCGAAGACGCTGATGTTTGCGCATGGATTCAACATCCGTTTCAGAACGATCACGCCGCCGGCCAACGTTGATCTTTCGCTGGTCGCACCCAAAGGCCCAGGCCATCGCGTGCGCGAGGTGTTCACCGAAGGCGGCGGCGTTCCGGGGCTGGTTGCGGTAGAACAGGACGCGAGCGGCAAGGCGCTGCAGGTTGCACTGAGCTACGCCAAGGGCATCGGTTGCACGCGCGGCGGTGTGCTCCAGACGACCTTTACCGAGGAGACCGAGACCGATCTCTTCGGCGAGCAGGCCGTGCTCTGCGGTGGAACGGCGGCGCTAGTGAAGGCCGGTTTTGAGGTGCTGACGGAGGCCGGCTACCAACCCGAGTTGGCCTACTTCGAAGTGCTGCATGAGCTCAAGCTGATCGTCGATCTGCTGTATCGCGGCGGGCTGGAGTACATGCGCTACTCGATCTCCGACACCGCCGAGTGGGGCGACTACGTGGCCGGTCCGCGCATCGTGACACCCGATGTCAAACAGGCGATGCGCGGCCTGCTGGACGACATCCGCTCCGGCGCCTTTGCCAAACGCTTTATCGAAGAAAACCAGACGGGTCGTAAGGAGTTCGAGGCCATTCGCGCCCGCGAGCGTCAGCACCCCGTGGAGCGAGTCGGCGCCGAGCTGCGCGCGCAGATGCCCTTCCTCGATCCGGTCAAGGTGGAGAATGGGACGGTGGTGAAGGCGTAACGCTACCGTCGGCATCGAAGCTAGGATGAGCACAGCGACGGTCCTTCGTCTTCGTGGCGGTTTCGGTCTGAACAATCTCCAGCTGGAGCAGGAAGAGCTCGGCGAGCCTGGGCCTGGACAGGTGCACGTGCGCTTTCATGCGGCGTCGTTGAACTACCGCGACCTGATGGTGGCGCTTGGGCAGTACAACCCAAAGATGGAGCTGCCGCGCATCCCGGGCTCGGACGCCGCCGGTGAGGTGGTGCGGGTCGGCGAGGGCGTGACGGAGCTGAAGCCGGGAGACCGCGTGGCTAGCCTGTTCTTCCAGACCTGGCAAGCAGGCGAGTTCACGCAGGCGGTGGGCAAGTCCGCGCTGGGGGGCTCGATCGACGGGGTGTTTGCCACGGATCGCCTTCTGCCCGCAACGGGGCTCATCCCAATACCAACGGCGTACACGTTTCAGCAAGCGGCCACGCTTCCCTGCGCTGCCCTGACCGCCTGGCACGCCCTGGTCGAGCGAGGGCACTTGCACGCCGGGCAGACCGTGCTGCTCCTGGGCACGGGCGGCGTGTCGCTGTTTGGGCTACAGCTGGCAAAGGCGCACGGGGCGAAGGTGATCTTGACCAGCTCGTCGGACGAGAAGCTGGCCCGCGGCCGGGCGCTTGGGGCCGACGAGACCATCAACTACAAAACCACGCCCGCGTGGGACGACGAGGTGCTGCGCCTGACTGGCAAGCGCGGCGTGGACCACGTGCTGGAAGTGGGCGGCCCGGGCACGCTGCCGCGCTCGCTGAACGCCGTTCGGGCTGGCGGGCACGTGTACCTCATCGGTGTGCTGTCGGAGGCGGGCAAGGGCGTGAATGTGATGCCGGTTCTCAGCAAGTCCTTGCACTTCGAGGGTATCTACGTCGGCAGCCGCGCGATGTTTGCGAGCCTGAATGCGGCGCTGGAGGCGAACCGGATCGAGCCCGTGATTGATCGCGTGTTTCCCTTGCAGGACGCGCGGGAGGCATTTGCGTTTTTGCAAAGCGGCGGCCACTTCGGGAAGATCGTGTTGGATCTGACGGCGTAAGCTGTGGGGCGGGAACCATGAGCGCGTGGCTGTCGTAAGAGCTGCTCATGCACTTACACTGCAGCTGGTTGCTTCTGCTCACGGCCCTGCCGGTACCGGCTCCGGCGCAGTCGGCTCCGCTCACCGCGGAGGCGATCATGGCGCGAGTTGCGGCCAACCAGGACCGCACCGAAGCGGAGCGAGCGCACTTTGTTTATGTGCAGCAGGCCAAGGTTCAGTCGCGCAAAGGGCACACGGTCCTATGCGAAGAGATCACGAGCATGCGCGTCACGCCCACGCCCGATGGCCAGCAGCAAAGCCTGCTCAGCCTCTCCGGTCATGTGCGGGACGGCGCACGCGTACTCCACTACACTGCGTTGCCGCAGGCGGAAGCTGCGCGGGAACAGAACGACCACGGCGGCGGAAGTGATGATGGCGTGGAGATCAACCTTGGCGATCAGAGGAGCTTGCTGGATGTCGACGCGAACAACAAGCCGGTCCACGTCAAGGACACCGACATCGATCTTGTGGAAAGCATGCGTCGCAGCTTCACCTCGGACAAGAGCAAAGACGGTCTGAATGCGGGACTCTTCCCGCTCACCTCCGGGCATCAGGCGGGCATGGCTTTCGAGCTGAAGGCCCGCGAGAGCAAGAACGGTCGCGATACCTTTCACGTTGTGTTCCATCCCAGGGACAAGGCCGACTACGGTTGGAAGGGCGATGCCTGGATCGACGCAACCGCCTTTGAGCCGGTGGTGGTGCGCACGGCGCTGAGCCGCGCTTTGCCGCTGAGCGTTCGCGCGTTGCTGGGCACCAACGTGCCGGGGCTGGGCTTTACGGTGATCTACGCGCCACAAGAAGGCGATGTCTGGTTTCCCTCCAGTTTCGGCACCGAGTTCGAAATCAAAGTGCTGTTCTTCTTCCGACGGCAGATCGTAGTCAGTGTAGAGAACCAGGCGTTTGAGCGTACCCACGTCCAGACCACGATCCACGCCGACGAGGCTAAACCGGTGAGTTCTGCCGAGCCGCGTTTTTGACCCCGGTACTCGAGCTCGTGTCGCATCAAAAACAGGGTGCGCATAGGTAAGCTTGTACGCTCCCGATGGTTTTGCGGCGTGGTGTTGTCCTGTTGTCTACCGTTGCGGGCCACCCACCGTTCGACCCCGCCAACCCGGGCAGCATCGGTCGCCACGCCGGACACCCCACCTGCAACCGAGCAGGACGATGCGTCTGCGGCCGCGCCGGCCGAAGACGCCTGTGCCGGGGAAGACCAGACCGACGGTCCTTTCGACGAGAGTGTGCCGGTCGCGATCCCAGAACTGCGCAGCCTGGTCACGGACCTCACAGGGCACCTTTCGGCGGATTGCATCGCCAGCATCTCTGACCGCCTCCGCTCGCTGGAGGACGAAAAAGGCGCGCAGGTGCGGGTGTTGCTGGTGGGCAGCACCGGCGACGAGTCGATCGAAGCGTATGCCAACCGGGTATTCCATACCTGGAAGTTGGGACGCAAAGGCGTCGACGACGGCGTCCTGCTGGTGGCCGCGCTGCACGATCATCATGATCGGATCGAGGTTGGGTACGGCCTAGAGGGCAGGATTCCAGATGCCGTCGCGGGCGACCTTTTGCGCACGGATGTGCAGCCGCACTTCGCCGCCGGCGACTATGGCGCAGGGGTCAGCGATGCCGTGGACGACCTGGCTCACCTGATTCGCGGCGAGCCTTTGCCCAAACCCGCGACTAAACCCAAGGGCAAGTGGATGCGCTGGCAACTGATGGTCGCGGCGATATTGCTGGTGGGCCTCACCGGTGCCGTGGCGATCCGGGCGCAGGTGCGATGGTTCTGGCTTTTGACGCTGCCGTTTATCACCATCGCGCTGGTGGATGTCGTCGGACTCGCCTTGCACTTGCAGTCAGACTGGGCGCCGGTAGTTCTTATCTTCCCATTTACTGGCGTCGCTTACCTGGCCGGGATCTTTTTTGGACTGTTCCCGAAATCGGGGCTCCTGTGGCTTGCCTGCACCACAGGGACGTTTGCCGCCGGCGTCCTCGTGATTCGGCTGTATACCCATGCCGTGCCTCCGGGGCAGATGACGTTTTGGGAGATCGAAGCCGGGATGGGGTCGCTCGTCCTCGGCAGCATGATTTTTGCAATGGTGACGCGCAACCCCCTTGTAGGGCGACGCGTTTACTTCGGGGGATCGTCCTCCTCGGGAAGCGATGGCGGGTCGAGTTCCAGCGACTCGTCGAGCTCGGACGATTTCTCGGGCGGCGGCGGAGACAGTGGCGGCGGCGGTGCTTCGGGCAGCTGGTAGTTTTCTCGGGTAGACCGCAAAAAAAACCGCCTCCTATAAGAGGCGGTTTCTCAAACTTTGAGGGCTGCTAGGCGGTCACTTCCACACCGCGCCAGAAGGCCACTTTGTGCTTGACGCTGCGGGCTGCGGGCTTCGGGGCGGGGTAGTACCAGGCTGCGTCCTGGTTTTCCTGGCCGTCCACAAACACGGTGTAGTACCGCGCCTGGCCCTTCCACGGGCACGTAGAGTTGGTGGAGCTAGGGCGCAAGTAGGCCCGGTTCACGCTCTTGTCGGGGAAGTAAATGTTGCCCTCAACTGTTTCAATGTCGTCGCTTTCTGCAAGCACCTGTCCGTTCCAAATCGCCTTCGCCATGCGCGCGTCCTTTCCTGGGATCGGTCGTATATGCACCCGTACACGCCGCGCGGTGGCGGCTGGTGCTCGTTGATGCCCACACTATCTTGTCACGATCTACGGATTTTGGAAAGCGCCTTGTGAATGTCTCCACAAGGCTGTAGCTACGCGGGCGAACCGGCCTGTAGGCGGCCTAGCGCCTCTCGCAGGCGCAGACAGCGCTCGTGGGTGGTTGGGGTGCCTTCCACCAGAGCGACGGTATGCGGCATGAAGCCGTTCGGCACGGTTTGGGCGAACTCTGCGTGCAAGAGGCCGAATTTGGCCACGAGAAAGATGTTCTCTCCGTTGCAGTCCAGGAAAAGGTCGCGATCCAGGGCTCCCCGCACGACCAAGGCCGAGGCCATTTCCCAGTAGCCGATGACCTGACGCCAGTACTGGTTGTGCTCCGAGCCGAAATCGCGCTGCACGGCCAGCAATTCGTCGAGCGTCCGGGGATTGAAGTGGTGTACGACCCAGTTGCGAGCCGCGCGCATGCGTCCCTCGCGCCGCAGGTCGTACAGCTTCAGAACCAACTCCGCATCGGCAGGCGTCGCCATGGTTACGCGACCGCCTCAACCAAAGGTCGGGTCCGCGCCGGATCGGGGCGCTTCAGCTCGGGCGGGTCCTGCACCGGCTTGGGCGGGCCGATCTTCTCTTCGAAGTGGCACACCGGCCCTGCCGGTTGCTCGTCTTCCGCACCCCTCTTAACGCGGCGTTTGGGGGCGCGGTCCCCGTTGTTCGGGCAGACGATGTAGGTGCCTTCCTTGTCCGACACCTCCATCAGATACGGTGATTTGCACTCTGGGCAGGGGCCGGCCAACAGCTTCTGGTTGCTGGTAAAGTCGCACTTCGGGTAGCGCGTGCAGCCGTAGAACGTATCTCCTCGACGGTTCTTGCGCGCGGCCACCTCGGCACCGCACTTGGGGCACGGCACGTCCAGCAGGTCCTGCTTCACGTACTTGCACTTCGGGTACCCCGAGCAGGCGATGAACTCGCCATACTGGCCTTCACGCTGCAGCAGCGGTTTGCCGCACTTGGGGCAGGGCTCTTCCAGTTGCACGGGCGGCTTGCTCTGCTGCTTCTGGTTCAGCTTGCGGATCGTCTTGCAGGGCGGATCCTCGTTGTAGCCGGGGCAGCTCATGAATGGGCCAAACGGGCCGTTGCGCAACACCATCACGCGGCCGCAGTTGTCGCAGAACTCGTCTTCTGCTTCGGCGTCCTGCGCTCCGGGCGAGCTGAGATCGGGCTTGGCGGCGAAGTTCTCCTTAGTGAAGTCGCAGGTTTGCGGCTCGACAATCAACTTCTTGCCCCGCGTCGCCCCCTCCTGCAGTGCCTTCAGCAGCTCACCCTTGTCCAGCACCTCGCGCGAAAACTCCGTCACGTCTTCGGTGAGCGTTTTCACGATCATCGGGAACTTGTGGGCGTCCGTGACCTTCTTCACGGCTGCCTTGGGGTCTTTCTTCAACGGGCCGAGCGCCACCGTGACCGGCTTGGTCTTCGTGAAGTTCGAGCAGGAGTAGAACGAGCCGAACTTGCCCCACTTCAGGATCAACGGCGCACCGCACTTGTCGCAGGTGTCGTCGGTCGGCTTTTCCCAGGCCTTGATGTCCTCCATCTGCGTTTCGGCGACTTTGAGTTCCTCTTCCAGGTGACCGTAGAAGCCCTTCAGCAGATCGGTCCACTTTTCTTTGCCTTCAGCTACGCTGTCGAGCTCGTTTTCGAGGCCGGCGGTGTAGTCCACCTTGAAGATGTACGGGAAGTTTTCGACCAGCAGGTCCGTGACGACCATACCGATCTCCGTGGGGATTAGTTTTTGCGCGATCTTTTTAACGTAATCGCGCTCCTGGATCGTGTTGATGATGGACGCGTAAGTGGACGGACGGCCAATGCCCTTTTCTTCGAGCGCCTTTACGAGGCTGGCCTCGTTGAAGCGCGGTGGTGGCTGCGTGAACTTCTGCTGCGAGGACAGTGCACGCTTTCGGAGCCGTTGATCTGAGACGAGCTCGGGGAGGCGCTCCTCGTCACCCGTGGCGTCTCCCCCGGCCTCGTTGGCATCTTGCACCTGCTCGGCGTCTTGATCTTTCTCGCGCGCCGCTGCTGCCGCATCGACTTTCCCTGCTGCTGCCCGAGCTTCGCGTTCCTTGCGGTCCTGTTCGTCAAAATAGAGGTGGCCGGCGAAGACGAGAACGCTGCCGCTGGCTCGGAAGTCGTATACGGCCTTGCCGGATGCACCGATATCGATGGTGGTTCGATCAAATTGCGCGTTCGCCATCTGGCAAGCAACGGCCCGTTCCCAGATCAGCTTGTAGAGACGGTACTGCTCATCACTAAGGTATTTGCGGATAGAACTGGGCGTGTACGCGACGTTGGTCGGTCGGATGGCCTCATGCGCTTCCTGGGCGTCCTTGCTGCTCTTGTATCTCAGGACTGAGGGCGCCATGTACTCCTGGCCGAGCTCTCCCCCAATCCAGGTGCGTATCTGGTCTACCGCATCCTGGCTGAGGTTCGTCGAATCGGTGCGCATGTAGGTGATCAGGCCTACGGTGCCATCGGGACCCATCTCGACGCCTTCATAGAGGCGCTGCGCCACGCCCATGGTCCGCCGCACGTTAAAGCCCAATCGACTGCCCGCCTGCTGCTGGAGTTGGCTGGTAGTGAACGGGGCCTTCGGCTTGCTTTGCACACGCTTTTTCGTTACGGAACGGACGGCCCAGGCGGCGCTTTCCAGGTCCGGCAGGACCTCCTTGACGGCTGCCTCATCCGGCAGGGCATTGTTGATCCAGCGGGTTGGGTCGTTGTTGTCCGCGACGCGCAGCGGCTGTCCGTTGACGCCGACGAAGCGGGCCTTGAAGGGCGCACTGATGTCCTCGGGCGTAAGCTCCGCCTCGATGGTCCAGTACTCGGTATCTTTGAAGGCGTTGATCTCGCGTTCGCGCTCGACGATGAGGCGCAGGGCTACCGTTTGCACACGCCCGGCGCTGAGGCCGCGCTTCACCTTGTCCCACAACAGCGGCGAGATCTGGTAGCCCACCAGGCGGTCGAGCACGCGGCGGGTCTGCTGGGCGTCGACGAGATTTTCGTCCACGTCGCGCGTTCGCTCGAAGGCTGCCTTGACGGCTTTCTTTGTGATTTCGTTGAAGGTCACCCGACGGAGCTTGGATTTGTCCTTCATCGAAGGCAGCAACTGCATCTTGAGGTGGGCGGCGATCGCCTCGCCCTCGCGATCCGGGTCGGGCGCGAGAAAGACGGCGTCGCTCTTGGCGGCCAGCTTTTTGAGTCGGTCTACGACCTTTTCCTTGCCGGGGGATACGATCAGCGTCGGCGCAAACGTGCGCCGCTTCAGCTCCACGCCAATATCGTTCTTGGGCAGGTCCATGATGTGGCCGATGGAGGCCTCCACCAGGTAGTCGCTGCCGAGATATTTGTTGATCGTTTTGGCCTTTGCCGGCGATTCCACGATCACGAGATTTTTTGCCATACCCCAACCTGCCTGAGACGCCGCGTGCCCTAACTTGGCTCAGCGCGCCTCTGCCGTACTCAATAGCCTGCAAACTACCACGCTTTACCGAAGCCGCGTCAATCGCCTGTGGACAAAGACAAGCCGTTTCCAATCCGTTTCCTGCTCGGCGCAATCGCGCTTGCAAGCTATAAGACGCGTCGTGAACCGGTTCGTTCCGTTACGCTGACGGCTCCCCTACAGGCTACGGACGTAATTCTTGCCCGGCATCTGCCGAACTCGGCCCGTCAACTCCAGCTCAAACAGGGCGGTAAACACCTCGCCGGAGGCGAGATCGCCCTCAAGGCGCTCCATCAACTCGTCTAATTGCACCGACTCATCGTGGCGAAGCTGCTGGAAGACGAGACGCTCATGGTCGCTCATCTGGCTAGCGGCAGAGCCGGGCGCGCTGTCGAATAAGGATGCCGTGGTGCCGGGTTTCGATTCACCGCGAGCGAGGGCTTGCTCCTCCGCGCGTTGTTCCACCTCCAGCCGCACCTGCGTAGGCAGGTCCTCCCAGACGTCTTCCCACGTAGCGGTGAGCTTGGCCCCCTGCTTGATAAGGGTGTTGGGGCCCCAGGCATTTTTGTTGGTGACGTTGCCGGGGACGGCGTAGATGTCGCGATTTTGCTCCATGGCGCAACGGGCAGTGATGCGTGTGCCGGAGTACTCGGCGGCCTCAATCACAAGCACCCCGACGCTCATGCCGCTCAGGGTGCGGTTGCGGATGGGAAAGTTTTGCGGGGCGGGAAAGGTGCCGATGGGGAACTCGCTGACGACCGCGCCGCCCGATGCGACGATCTGCTCGGCGAGCCGTTTGTTTTCTTTGGGATAGATAACGTCGACGCCGGTTCCCCAGACTGCCACCGTCGCCCCGCCGGCTTCCAGCGCGCCCTTGTGTGCGGCGGTGTCCACCCCGCGGGCCATGCCGCTGAAGATCGCCAAACCGCGCCGGGCAAGGTCGCGGCTGAGCATCTCGGCCATGCCCGCGCCATAGGGCGTGGGGTGCCGGGTGCCGACGACGCCGATGCCTGGACGGGATAGCACCTCCACGGCACCGCGCACCCAAAGGATCGAGGGAGGGTCGTAGATCTCGAGCAGCGGTCCCGGGTAGGCGTCCATGTCCGGCGTGACGAGGGTGACGCCCTGCTCGTATACCCGCCGCATCTCTTCTTCGGCTGCCTTGCGGCCACGGCCGTCGAAGCAAAACTGAGCCGCGGCTGCGGGGAGGCCCAAGCCTTCGAGCTCGGTCAAGGACGCGCCCCAAAGCCGTTCCACCTTGCCCAGCCGACGCACGGCGCGGAGGGTGCGCGTGGGACCCATGCCGGGTGCGAGCGCCAGCGCAAGCCAGCCAAGCTGACCTTCCTCCGCGATAACCGTTGCGTTCACGCGATCCTTCTCTGCGGCGTTTGAATGAAGCGTACGGTGATAGCCAACAGGGGGCTATCCCACTTTTGTGGGAGGCGGCCGCAGCCCGCCCACGAGAGGGCGCGGTAGCCTGAACGTGTGCCGGTCCGCGTCGCAGCGATCTCGTTTCTGAACCCAGCGCCCCTGCTGTACAACTTCGAGCACGAGCCGGCGGCCACCGACCTGCGCACCCGCTACCAGGTGCACTACACCACGCCGGCGCGGTGCGCGGCCGAGTTGCAGGCGGGCGAAGCCGATCTTGGCCTTATCCCCATTGCGGAGCTGACGCCGGCGCTGGCCGTGGTGCCGGGTTGCACCATCGCGTCGCTGGGGGAGGTGCGGAGCATCTTGCTGCTGGTGCGGCACCGGGGAGACCTGCCCGAAGCGGTCGTGCTGCGGGGCATCCGATCGCTCGCCGCCGATACCGCATCGCGATCCTCCGTGGCCTACCTGCAGACCATGCTGCGGCGGTTCTACGACGCCGACCCCCACATGGAGGCGGTGGCGGCAGATCCCCTCACCATGCTGGCCGGCCATGACGCCGCGCTGCTGATCGGCGACCCCGCGCTGCTGGCGCGCGAGCAGTGCGCGGCCATCGACGCTGCGGTGGCGCAACAACACAGCGACCGGCTGCTGTGGCTGGACATCGCCGAGCTCTGGCGCAGGCATACCGGGCTGCCATGGGTGGCGGCGGTTTGGGCCGTGCGCCCGGGAGCTTTGCCGGCGGCGGGCGTCCCCGCGGCGCAGCTGATCGCGGATCTGCTCGCCAGCCGCGATGCCGGGCTTGCCCACACCGAGCAGCTGGTGGCCGAGTGGCTGCCGCGTCTGCCGCTCCGCGCCGCCACCATCCGCACCTACCTCACCCACAATATCTACTACGTCCAGGATGAGGCCTGCCTGGAGACCATGCGGCTGTTTCGGGAGCTTGCCGCCGAAGCTGGCGTTCTGCCCCAGCTGCGCGATCTGCCCATGCTGCTGCCTGGCGGCCCCATGCTGCTGCCCGACGGCGCGCTCCCAAATCGGTAGTGGACCCCCTTGGGCGAGCCCGTGCCGCAATGGTAGACTTGCCCTGTGCCGGGTCCTACGCGACGCGTACCCGCCAACCCCGCCAGGTCCGGAAGGAAGCAACGGCAACGGGCCAACGCGGGCGCAGTAGGGAAACCCGGTACATCTTCTTCTCCTCTGAACCACCGTCGTCCTGGGCGGCGACGATGCCCGGCACACCCTCTGCCTGTGCGGAGGGGTAAGATGCTGCGTATCGCCCTTTCGGAGGTTTTCTCGCTTTGAGTCTCACCCTGCAGTCACGCAGCCCTGTTCGCGCCAAGATCGCCGCGATCGGCACCTATGTCCCGCCCCGGCTGCTGACTAACGCCGACCTCGAACGCATGGTCGAGACCAATGACCGCTGGATCACCGAGCGCACCGGCATCCGCGAGCGCCACGTGGTCGACAAGGGCGTGGCCACCAGCGATCTGGCCGCCGCCGCCGCCCGCAACTGCCTGGCGAACGCCGGCGTTGACCCCGCCGAGGTCGAGGCCATCATCGTCGCCACCGTCACCCCGGACATGGCCTTTCCCGCCACGGCCTGCCTTGTGCAGCACAAGATCGGCGCCACGCGGGCGTGGGGCTTCGACCTGTCCGCCGCGTGCTCCGGCTTCGTCTACGGGCTGCAGGTAGGCGCAAAGCTGGTGGAGTCGGGCGCGCACCGCAAGGTGCTGGTGATCGGCGCGGACGTAATGAGCTCCATCATCGACTACACCGACCGCTCTACCTGCATCCTCTTCGGCGACGGCGCCGGCGCCGTGCTGCTCGAGGCCTGTGCCGAGGGTGAGGTCGGGCTGATCGATTTCTTGCACGAGGTGGACGGCTCCGGCGCGGACGCGCTCAACATGCCCGCCGGGGGCAGTGCCCTGCCCGCCTCCCACGAGACCGTCGATCGCCGCCAACACTTCGTGCACCAGGATGGTGGCACCGTATACAAATTTGCCGTGCGCCGGATGGCGGAGATTTCGGAAGCGCTGCTGGCGCGCAACGGCGTCGCCGGCACCGATCTCGGCTGCTTCATCCCGCATCAGGCCAACCAGCGGATCATCGTTTCCACGGCGGAGCGCCTGGGCATGCCGGCCGACCGCGTGGTGATCAATATCGACCGGTTCGGCAACACGACCGCGGGAACGATCCCGCTCGCGATGCACACGGCGCTCGAAGACGGCCGTTTGCGTCGCGGCGACCTGATCCTGCTGGCCAGCGTCGGCGCCGGCTACACCGTGGGCGCGACCCTGCTGCGCTGGGAGTATTGACGCGCCGAAACAGGGCGAGGCGGACTGACGATATCGCGCAGGTCTGGCCGCCGAGCCATGTCGCTTTTCGCCTACACTGAGGCGGGTTGACCCTGCCCGAACTACCTCCCTCCTCCGGACGACGGCACCGGCACGCATCCCCCAAACGGGGGATTGACCGGTGCCATCCCGAAAGAGAGACTCGTGGAACGAACGCACGGTGTTCTGCGCGCAAGTCGGCCCCGAGGAAAGGCACGATATGCCAGATCTGGTGCATTGTATTTACACCAGCGTTGCGACACGACCCATGGACGGGCCGACGATGGACGCGCTTGTGCGCCACTCGCGGGAGAGCAACCGGCGCAGCGGCATTACCGGCGTCCTGCTGCATGTAGGCGAAAGTTTCTTCCAGGTTTTGGAGGGTCCCCCGGAAGCGATTGACGCCTTGTACGCCAAGATCCTCCTCGACCCACGCCACACCCGCATCACGCGCATCATCTATGAGCCGATTGCACGTCGTTTCTTTGGCGACACCAGTATGAGCCTCACCACCCTGACCCCCGCCGAGCTTTCGGCAACCCTGGACGGAAACGACCAGTACCGCACGGAATCACTGCTGTCCGACCTTGACGAGGGCCGCGCCAAGCGCTTGCTCCGGGCCTTCAGCCAAGGCCGCTGGCGGGCCCATCTGGATCAGAACAGCACGGAAAGGCAACCGGTCGCATGAATCGCTTTACCAGAAAACTCGCCGGGTCGGCCAAGTCGCCCGCCGCCGTACCGTACAAGCCGTTGCCGGCCTGCACCTTTGCGTTTCAGCCGATCGTCAACGCCGGAACCCGGGCCATTGTGGCCTATGAGGCCCTGGTGCGTGGACCGCACGGGGAGAGCGCGTCCACCATCATCAACGGGGTCACCCACACAGATCTGCCCCAGTTCGACGAACGTTGCCGCAGCCTGGCCATGCGGCTGGCGTCGCAGCTTGGCATCACCTGCGACCTGAACCTCAATCTGGTGCCGCAAGGATTTCACGCAGACCGGGATTGTTTGGCGTCCACGCTGGACGCAGCGATCGAGTACAACTTCTTTCCAGAGCGCCTGGTCGTCGAGGTAACCGAAGGCGAGGTGCTTGGCAATCAGCAGCGTTTTACGGACGTGATGGACGTGTACCGCGGCCTAGGGATGCGGTTGGCGATCGACGACTTTGGGTCGGGGTACAGCGGCCTGAACCTCCTGGCGGACTTTCAACCGGACCAGATCAAGCTGGACAAGGCCCTGGCCCGCGACATCCACAGCCGCGGCCCACGGCAAGCCATCGTACGCGGCATCCTGCAGGTCTGCCGCGACCTGGGCATTGAGTTGATCGCGGAAGGGATCGAGACCGCCGACGAGTTCCATTGGTTCTTCGACGAAGGGGTGTCGCTTTTTCAGGGCTACTACTTTGCCCGGCCCGGATTTGAGCTGCTCCCACCGCTGCAGGTGCCGGAGAGCCTTTAAGCGCACCAACCTAGCCTTCTGAGCCGAGCAAATGCCTCTGTGCTGATAAACTGGAGGATGTGAGTTTGCCCGTTGCGTTGGAGCCGCATGTCTCGCTCCCCCATCTGGAATCGCTAACGGAACCGCTGCGGCGCGATCGCCCGCGTGTCGGTTTCGTTTCGCTGGGCTGCCCCAAAAACCTCGTCGACAGCGAGGTGATGATGGGGCTGCTGCAGCGGGCGGGCGCGGAGCTGACGCCGCACGCCGAAGATGCCGAGATCCTGGTGATCAACACCTGCTCCTTCATCGATTCGGCAAAGCAGGAGTCTGTCGACGCGATCCTGGAGATGACGCAGCACAAGGTCGCGAACGGTGGTCGCGCGCAGCGGCTGGTGGTGGCCGGCTGCCTGGTGGAGCGCTACCGCGACGAGATTTGCAAGAACATCCCGGAGGTCGACGCCGTCGTGGGAACGGGCGAACTGGAGGCGATTCTGGAGGCTGCGGGCCTCGATCGCCCGGAGCCGGCGACTGCCCCCTCGTCCCCGTTCACGGTGTTGACCGCCACGCAGGTGGCGGTGCTGGAGAGCGCGGAACAGGTGCGCCGGGCGCACTCCGCCGTGCAGCAACACTCGCGTCCGGAGGGCGACGGCGCCCAGCTCGCCACGCACACCGGCGCACAGCCCGGCTCACGGTCTGGCTCACGTCCTGAAGGCGATGCGCGCGAGGCCGCCGGTCGCTTTTCACGCGAGGGCTGGGACGGTGCCGCGCCCGCCCTGCCGAGCTATCTGTACACGGAGGACACACCACGTGTGCTGTCCACCGCGCGGGCTTCCGCCTACATCAAGATCGCCGAGGGCTGCGATCACCCTTGCAGCTTTTGCATCATCCCGCAACTGCGCGGCAAGTTCCGCTCGCGGCCAGTCGCTTCGGTCGTGGCGGAGGCCCGCCAGCTCATCGCTCAGGGCGTGCGCGAGATCACCCTCATCGGCCAGGACACCACCTGCTACGGCGAGGACCTGCTGCCCGACCCAACCATCGGCCGGCGTGCTGAACTTGCCGACCTCCTGGACGCGCTGGCGCCCCTGCCCGGCCTGCGCTGGCTGCGCTTCCTGTACGCCTATCCCAACAAGGTCACCACGCGCCTGCTTGAGTCCATCGCCCGCCACGCGAACGTGGCCAAGTACCTGGACGTTCCGCTGCAGCACGCCAGCGCGGCGGTGTTGCGGCGCATGCGGCGCGGCGGGTCGGCGGATCGCTTTCTGCAGATCATCGAAAAAGCTCGCAAGACGGTTCCCGGCCTGGTGCTACGGACCAGCTTCATCGTCGGCTTTCCGGGCGAGACCGAGGCCGACTTCGACGCGCTCTGTGCCTTTGTGCAGGTGGCAAGGTTTGACTGGCTCGGCGTCTTCAGCTACTCGGACGAGGAGGGCGCCCGTGCGTTCGAGCTCGGCGAGAAGGTCCCCGCGCGCACGATCGAAGCACGCCGCCGCAAGCTGATGCGCCTGCAGAACAAGATCAGCCGCAAGGCGAAGGCGCAGTGGGTCGGCCGTGAGGTCGACCTCCTGGTGGAAGGGCCCAGCGAGGAGACCGAGCTGCTTTGGCAGGGCCGCACCCTCGACCAGGCGCCGGAAATCGACGGCGTCGTGCTCATCAACGACTTCGGCCCCCACGAGGTGCTCGTCCCCGGCACGTTTTACCGTGCTGCAATTACCGAGTCACACGATTACGACGTGGTCGCCAGGATTATTGAGTAGCAACGGTTGGCAGCAAGGAGCACGTGTCTCGACGATCGAAAGCTCTGGAGCGTCTGCTATCCCATCCCAAGGACTTCGCTTGGGATGAGCTGGTTTCTGTGATGACCTTCTTTGGGCTGCAACTGCGAACGTCCGGTGGCTCGGCAAGACGCTTTGTGAATCCTGTATCAGGAGCAGCGTTCTACATCCATCGTCCGCACCCTTCCGATATCCTTAAGACCTACCAGGTACAAGGCGCTATCAAGTACCTTACGCAGGAGGGTTACCTAAGATGAACGAGTTGTTACACCACCGTGGCTACGACGGCTCTGTTCTCTACAGTGCCGAAGACCATCTCCTGCATGGCCGCATTCTGGGGATTCGAGACTTCGTTTTATACGACGGGCACGATGTGGAAACACTTGAACAGAACTTCCGGGAAGCTGTGGATGAGTACCTTCAGTTCTGCGACGAGGACAAAAGATCGCCCGGAAAGCCGCTTCTGGATCCCGAGGAGATTCGCGTCTCCGAGCCTCTGCAGCAACGCATTTCGCGTTTTGCGGCGGAGCACCATGTGGCGCTCACCCATGTGGTCGAACAGGCCTTAACCGAGTTCCTGGAGCACGCGGAGTAGCATGCCCGCCAAACCACTACGCTGCCCCACCTGCCACAACGCCGTCGACCCCGCCTCCGAGGACGCGCCCTTCTGCTCGGACCGCTGCCGTCTGATCGACCTCGGCAAGTGGGCCTCCGGCGCCTACAAGATTAGCTCGCCGATCCTGGACCCTGACCTGCTGGAGGAGTTGGAGCACTCTCAGCAGCAAAACAATCCCTTCAGCGGAGAACAACGGAAAGAGTGGAAGAACTGACCTCCCCGGCCCCCACAGCCGCCGCTCCCCTGGCCAAGACGCGCTGGGCTTGGTGGCTGGCCACCTGGTTCGGGGCCGGCTCCCTGCGGCCCGGGCCGGGCACCTACGGCTCGGTCGCCGCGGTGGCGCTTTGGCTCATCGGCGGCTCCGTGCTGCATCACCAGACCCGGGTGCTGGGTGTTGCTACGGCGATCGCGGTCGTGCTTGTGACCGCGCTCGGCATTCCGGCAGCGACCCGCGTCGCGCGCGAGGCCGGCCGCGAAGACCCAGGCTTCATCGTCGTCGATGAGGTCGCCGGCCAGTGGCTGGCGCTGCTTTTCGTCCCGCCGCTCTGGCCCAACGCCCTGCTCGCGCTCATCCTGTTCCGCTTCTTCGACATCCTGAAGCCGTGGCCCATTCGCCGCTTCGAGGCCTTGCCGGAGGGCACCGGCATCATGGCCGACGATCTCGCCGCCGGTGTCTTCGCGCTGCTGGCCGCGCACCTGATTTTGCACTGGATGCAACGCTTACAGTAAAGAGGGGCCGCCCCGCATTGCCACCAGCGCTCCGCGCGCTTAGCTTGAGAAGAGTATGAACCTTCGCCACACAACCCGGCCCGACCTGCCCCATCTTGAGCGCCTGCAGCCCCGGGCGGCGCTGCCCGGCGGCAGCTTCGAGGCCACGGGAACCCACCTGCTGGGCGGCACCCACGCCGAGGTTCCCCGCGTCTTCTTCGGCGAAACCGAGGGCGGCGTCGACCTGCTACGCCCGAACCGCATCCAGGTCCGTGTGCCCGCTACCACCGTCGCCGGCGAGCTCTCGCTGCGCTACGCCACGGTCCACAGCAACAGCCTCCGCGCCAACATCGCCGTCCCCATGGCCGACGAGCTACACATGATCTCCAACCCGGCCGCCGACGCGGAGGGAAACGTTTTCGCCATGGTTTCAGGACCGCGCGGCACCCGCGTCCCCGTGGCCATCTACCGCATCACCCGCGACCTGCAGGTGCGTCCGTTTGTGCGCGATCTGCTCAATGTATCGGCCCTGGCCATCGGTCCGGACAGCTACCTGTACGCCTCTTCGCGCGCCGAGGGCACCGTCTACCGCATCTCTCCCGAGGGCGCGGTATCGACCTTCGCCGAGGGCATGGGCATCGCCACCGGGCTCGCTTTCGACCGCCAAGGAAACCTCTACGTCGGCGATCGCTCCGGCACCATCTTTCGTCTGGGGCCGCATGGCAAGCACAACACCGCCGAGATCTTCGTGTACGCCACGATCGAGCCCTCGATCGCGGCCTACCATTTAGCGTTTCGCGACGATGGCGTGCTGCTCGTGACAGCGCCGACCACAAGCTCGCACCAGCCCATCTACGCCATCGATCCGGACGGCTCGCCGCGCGTCTTCTTCCGCGGTCTGGGCCGCCCCCAGGGGCTGGCGCTGGATGCGGACGGCAATGTGTATGTCGCCGGCTCGCTGGCTGGACGGCGCGGCATTGTGCGCATTGCAGAAGACGGGAGCCAGGCGGAGGTGGTGGTCAGCGGGAACGATCTTGTCGGCCTTTGCTTCCTGGAAGACGGCGCCGCCGCGCTCGCCACCGCCACCACCCTATTTCAGGCCGATCTTGGCATCGCGGGTCGACCGCTGACGTAAGCGCTTATATGCTGGCGCTACAACGTTCGTACCCGTTTTGCGTTACCAAAAGCTGTATTAAGATGCGGCAGGGTGCACCTTTTTCCAATACCGGGGCATCCGACCTCCTATACGCGCCGCTTCCGGCGCATGTGAGCGTGAGCGTACGTCGCTTCGCCACAAGGAGAGTTTTTGATGTTCCGCACGTCCTTCAGCATTTCAGCCGCCATATCTGCAGCCGCCCTTTCGCTTACCCTCGCCCCATCCGCCCGTGCCCAAGAGGCTAATCCCACGGCGATCGCGCCCGGTGCCCGCTCCGCTGAGGTCATTGCGCAAAGCGAGAACGGCACCTTCATCTACCACGTCAAGGTGGTGCAGCGGGAACTCGATGCCGTCAACTACCTCAATCGTTCGGGTTCCACCAACGTTGGTTTCGAGGGCACGGACCTGATGCCAAGAGCCCGCGGCCAGGCCAAAGTCGATTCCAAGACCGGCAAGACCAATATTGACGCGCACTTTGAAGGCCTGACACCGGCAAACGGCTTCGGTCCGGAATACCTGACCTATGTCTTTTGGTGCATCTCCGCCGACGGCCGCCCGCAAAACATGGGCGAGCTCGAATTGGCGGGCAACAAGGCCTCGCTCAACCCAACTTGCCCGTTCCAGAGCTTCGGCATGATCGTCACCGCCGAGCCCTACTACGCTGTGTCCACGCCCTCGGACGTGATCGTGCTGCGCAACGTCTTCCGCAACGACACCTCCGGCATCCTGCAGACCGTCAACGTTCACTACACGCTGCTGCCTCGCGGGCTCTACGCAAACACGGAGGGTCGCAAGTCCAACCCCGTGCCCATCACAGACCGCGAACACACCCCGCTGGCCCTGTATGAGGCCTACAACGCCCAGCGTATCGCCCAGAACACCGGCGCGGACAAGTACGCGCCCGACATCATGGCAGAGGTGCAAACCGACCTGACCAACGCCCAAAGCATTCAGGACGCCAAGCACCGTGACGTGAAGCTTGAGTTCACCGATGCCCGCGAGGCCACTCAGCGCGCCGAAGACGCCCGCCTGACCACCCTGCGCAAGCAGACCGACGAGCGTCAGCGTCAGGCGCAGGAGGCGAAGGTAAGCGCGCAAGAGCAGGCGGCCGCCTCCGCCCAGCAAGCCCAGCAGGCTCAACTCCAGGCCGTAGAAGCGCAGGCTGCCGCCGATCGCGCCGCCGCCCAACGGGCCCAGGCCGAGGCGCAACGCGCCCAAGCTGATGCCGCCGCGGCGGAAGCGCGCGCGCAGGCAGCCGCGGCGCAGCGCCAGGCGCAAGACGCGCAGCAAAGTGTGGAAGCGCTCCGCGCCAAGCTGCTCGCCCAGCTCAACGCCGTCCTCCAAACAACGGAAACGCCGCGCGGCCTCGTCGTGAACCTTTCCGATGTGCTTTTCGACACCGGCAAGTACACGCTCAGGCCCAACACCCAGGTGTCGCTCGCCAAAGTGGCCACCATTCTTGAGCTGTACCAGGGCCTCAAGGTTCAGGTGGAAGGCTACACGGACTCCACTGGCACCCCGGCCGTCAATCAGAAGCTCAGTGAAAATCGCGCCGATGCGGTTCGCGACTTCATGGCAAACAACGGTGTACCGCCGGACAACATCACCGCCCAGGGCTACGGCGCCACCAGCTTCGTCGCCGACAACGGCACCGCCGCAGGCCGCGCCCAGAACCGCCGGGTCGAGCTCATCGTCTCCGGCAACGCCATCGGCGTGCAGACCTCGACCGGACCGCAGGCCAGCGGCACCGGCGGACAACAATAGTCAACGCCACGGCAGGGTGGTTCGGCCCCACCCTGCCGCGCGCTGCATCAGAAAGCCTGTAATCCTGCATCGTTGCGAGGAGATCAGCCATGGCGGCAGTTCTGCGAGACAAGATTGTCTTCATCACCGGCGCCAGCTCCGGCATCGGCGAAGCGACGGCACGGGCCTTCGCCGAACACGGTGCGCGGCTCCTTCTTTGCGCCCGCCGCCTAGACAAGCTCCAGACCGCCGAAGCCGAACTGCGTGACCTCGGCGCTTCCGACGTCTTCAGCTTCGAGCTTGACGTCCGCGATCGTGACGAGGTGGAAGGCACGATCAACACCCTGCCCGACTCCTGGAGCCAAATCGACATCCTCGTCAACAACGCGGGGCTCAGCCGCGGCCTCAACAAGCTCTGGGAAGACGATGTCCAGAACTGGGAGGAGATGATCGACACCAACGTCAAGGGTCTGCTGTACGTGAGTCGCACCGTCATTCCGGGCATGGTCGCGCGCGGTCGCGGGCACATCGTCAACCTGGGCTCCATCGCCGGCCATATGACCTATCCTGGCGGGCACGTCTACTGCGCCACCAAGGCGGCCGAGCGCGCGATCTCCGACGGCTTGCGCATCGACCTCAGCGGAACCCCCATTCGCGTCACCTCGATCGACCCCGGCCTGGTCGAAACCGAGTTCTCCAACATCCGCTTTCGCGGCGACACCGACCGAGCCAAAAAGGTCTACACCGGCCTAGACCCGCTGACCGCCGAAGATATCGCCGAGACCATCATTTGGGCAGCCACGCGACCGCCGCACGTGGAGATCCAAACGCTGCTCATCACCCCCACCGCCCAGGCCAATCCGTATGTCCTAAGTCGCCGGACGTAGTTCTCAGTTCTCAGTTCTCAGTTCTCAGTTCTCAGTAACGGATGTCAGATGTCCTGTCCTCCGCGGACAACGGAGAACGAACAACGAACAACGGAGAGCGGACAACGAGCACCTACCGTTTCCCAAACCGGTACACCACCCCGGCATTCACGCCAAGGTTGTTCTGCACCTGCCCACCAAAGGTCGAGCCTACATACGTCGGCGCCACGCGCACTGCCAGGTTGGGGTAGACGTTATAGTCAGCATTCACCGCAAACGTAAATGCTGGGCGAAAGCCGTCCTGCCACAGCCCGAGCTGTGTCCCCGTGTAGCTAAACGGCGAGCCGTTCGAGAAGATACCCCAGGCCACGCCACCCGTCCCCTGCACGCTTACGGCTACCTTTTCCTTCGCATAAAAGCGGTAGTTGGCCCCACCCGTAAAGAAGTACTCGTTGATTTGCGGGTTCGGGATCGGCGCGGCGTTCACGTTAAAGCGCAACGGCTTGGCGTGGCCGAAGGACCCCTGCGCATCGCCCACGATGGCCAGCTTCGGGGTCAGGTAGTAGTTCGCGCCCGCAGCCCAGCTCACCTCGTTATTGCGCTGGGTGTATTGGCCGCTGTGCCAGCGCAAAAATCCTCCGCCGCCAAAGGCTTCCCACCGATTGGCGTAGGTCTGTTCGATGGTGCGCTGAATCCGCGCCTGCCGGCTCGCGTTCGTCTCGCGTCGACCCCGCCGCTGGTTGCGCTGTACCTGCGCTTGCGCGCCTTGTGCACCGGACAGCAGCATCGCTACGGCCAAACTACCTGCCACCCATCGGCCGCTCAGCCGAACACCTGACCGGAACCCATCCACGAACTCACCTACAACCAAAGCTTCACTCCTGCGCGTACACTTACGGCCAGAAACGCCCGCAACCTTTATTAGAACACCACCGGACAGGCGCGCCTCTTTAGACGAAGGCCCTACCGCAACGTGTAGGTGACGCCCGTGACCACTTGCACAGAGTTGGTGCGGTACCCCGGCGCCGGGTCGTTCAAATAGTTGTCCGTGGCCGACACCGTGGCGCCCAGGCGCTGGAAGATCGGCATCGTCAACGATACGTACGCATTGGCGCTAAAGGCCCGGGTGTCATTCCACGCCGGTAACACATTAGCCCACTCCGTCAGGACAAACTTGCGCGACAGGTTCCGCCGGTAGTTCTCCTGAAACGTGGACCCGATCAGGTTGAAGTTGTCCTGCACCACCCCGTTCGGGCCCACGACGCCGGTGCCCGTCGGCAAGAACTGCTGCTTCTCGTAGTGAATGTCTGCCCGCACGTCCAGCTGTTCCCTTTCGTTTTGAATAGTCGTCCAGCCTACCCCACCACCGAACACCTGTTGCAGTTGCAAGCCCTGCGAGAAATTGTGGTCGAACGACACATCGGCTAGAACAAACAGTCGGGGGGAAAAGTACCTGTCCCGCTCAGAATCCGCGTGAAACACGCTCGTCTGCACCACGCTCGGCGGCGACGGCGGTACGGTCTGCGGGATCACCGGCGTCGTACTCGTCCCATAGCTTTCGGTCACGTTCACCGTCGTCCGGTTTCGGTTCGGCAGAAAGGCTACGTCCGGAATCGTCCGCACGAAGTTCAGCGCGCCCGTAAACACCGTGCTCGTCTCGGTCGAGCGCACCAGCGTCAACCCCGCTGTTGCCGTCCCCGTCCATCCCTGCCGGAAGCCCGCCCGGTGGTCCACCTCCCTCGCATACGAGGGCACGTCGATCAGGTAGCTCAACTCCGTGGGCGCGAGCGTCCGCTCCTTGCCCGCTGGCGCGGTCAATACCACTTTGTCTGCAGTAAACGTCACCTTGCCGGATCCCACCGCCTCCAGCTTCCCCGGTTTGCTGGCCCGCAACGCCACAAACTCCGACCCGGAGGTCAGAGTCTTCACGCGACTGAGCGGAATAGTCAAATCGCCCGCCATGTCGCTGTGGAACACGACGTTGCCGCCCGAAAGGTTTTTCAGCTTGCCTGTCAGCCGATCCCTATTCGTAAACTCGAGTACATCCGGCAGTTGCTTCGGCAGCGGGGGCTTCGCGGGCCCCTGCGCGCCACCCGCGCACACCAGCAGCACCATCCACATCACAGCAAGCAATCGAAAAGTCCACACCAGTCCAGCTTAGCGGAGGTCCGCCGCTCGTCTCGCGTGCGCTCCGACGTTCGCGCCGCGTACTTGCCTGCCACGCCTGCAAGCGTCTACGCTGAAGCTCATGTATGAGGATTTCGTTGCGAACGACCGTTGGACGGGCGAGCCGCTCCACTGCGTTTGGAAGGCCACCATGGTCGCCATCGCCACCCGTCACGCTGACGCCACCGACATCCGCTTCGCCGTAAACGATCGCGCCCTTTGGATCGCCATGCCCAACCTCGCCTGGATCGAGCAGAAGCGCCGTAACGGTAAGGTCATCACCGACTACATCGCCGCCCAGGCCGCCGGCCGCTTCCTCAAGCAGTCGATCGAAAACGGTTACGATAACGGCCGCGAGATGTACACCATGACCGTCGACGAGGTCCTTGAGCACGCCGAAGCCGTCGTCCATGAGGGCCACGGCTCGCTTAACTTGCCGCCGCTGCCCGTCATCAACCAGGACGCGCACCCCGCCGAGATGGACTTCCGCCTCCCTTCCGAGCCGCGAACCGCCGCCGAATCGGAAGGCCTGCCCGCCCCGCGCTAAACCCACGGCTGACGAGCGTTCGGGGCATCCGCTACACTCTTGCCCTATGCCGCTCAAGCCGCTCTCGCGACGCACCCTGCTGAAGTCCTCCCTTGCCGCCGGCGTCCTCAGTGCCTGGCGCCCTGCCCGGGCACAAACGCCCGCCCACGGCGGCGGCTGGTTGCTGCTCGGCAACGGCACCACGCAGGGCATCTTTCGCGCGCGCTGGAACGCGCAAACCGGCGAGATTGGCCCCGCCGAGCTGGCCGCCGCCACGCCCAAACCCAGTTACCTTGCAATCCACCCGCACCTCCCCATCCTGTACGCCTGCAACGAGCAGGATGGCGCGGCCGGGGCCGTTTCGGCCCTCGCGCTCGATCGCCAACACGCCACCCTGCAACCGCTGGCCACCCAATCCACGCACGGCGGCGCGCCCTGCTTCGTTTTGGTTGACCGCAACGGGCGTTTGCTGTTCGCGGCCAACTACAGCGGCGGCAATCTTGCCGCCTTCCCGCTTGACCCGCAGGGCAAACCCGCCCCCGCCGCTTCCGTCTTCGACTGCAACGGACAGACCGCCTGCGGCCAACTCGGTCCCGTCAAGGATCGCCAAAGCGCCCCGCATCTACACTGCGCCGTCCTGTCGCCGGATAGCCGTTTCGTTCTCGCCTGCGACCTCGGCGATGACAGCATCCTGGCGTTCCCGCTCGCCCCCGGCACAGCCCACCCGCTGGGCAAGGTGACCCGCCTCGAGGCGGTCGCCGGCTCCGGCCCGCGGCACCTGGCCTTCCACCCCAACCACCGTTGGTTCTACTGCATCAACGAGCTGAACTGCACGGTGGTGCTCTACCGCTGGCGTCCGGAGGATGACACCCCCGCGGCCGAGATGGTCCCCGCTGCCACCGTCAACATCCGCCCGGCAGGCGCGCCGGCGCAACCAGCCAGCACGGCAGCCGAGCTCGCCATCACCCGCGACGGCCGGTTTCTCTACACCAGCACCCGCTACTCCGACGTGCTGACGGTCTTCTCGATCGACCCGCAGCAAGGTCAGTTAACCCAGCTGCAACAACTCCCGTGCGGCGGCAAGACGCCCCGGTTCTTCGGGCTTGATTCCACCGAGCGCTGGCTCGTGTGCGCCAACCAGGACTCAAACACGCTTTCTGTCTTCCGCCGGGATAGCGGCTCCGGCCAACTCACCGCTGCCGGCACCTACGCGGCACCCAACCCGCAATGCGTCCTTTGGTTGTAGACCTTACCCGCAAAGCAAAACGGCGAGCCGTCACCAGGCTCGCCGTTTTGCCTATGCGCCGCCTACTGTGCCTTCAACGTCGAGTTGTCCAGCACAAACCGGTACTTCACATCGCCGGCGACCACGCGCTCATACGCTTCGTTCACCTTGTCATAGCCGATCACCTCAACATCGGCCACGATGCCTTTTTCCGCGCAGAAGTCCAGCATCTCCTGGGTTTCCTTCATGCCGCCAATGGCCGATCCGGCCAGCGACCGCCGGTTCGCGACCAGCGAAAACGGCTGAATGGATAACGGCTGGTCCGGCAGGCCCACCAGGCACAACACCCCGTTCAGCCGCAGCTGCCCCAGCAAGGCGTCCATGTCATGCGGAGCAGAAACGCAGTCCAGGATGAAGTCGAACGACCCTGCGTGCTTCGCCATCTGGTCCTTGTCGCGCGAGATAATCACCTCGTCCGCACCCAGCTTTTTGGCGTCCTCCACCTTCCGCTCGGAGGTGGTGAACTGCACCACATGTGCGCCGAACGCCTTGGCAAACTTCAGCCCCAGGTGCCCCAGCCCGCCCAGGCCGACGATGCCGACCTTTTTGCCCGGCCCAACCCCCCAGTGCCGTAACGGCGAGTACGTCGTGATACCCGCGCACAGCAGCGGCGCGGTTCCGGCGAGGTCCACGCCCGGCTTCAGCGTATGGACGAAGTGCTCGGGCGTCACGATGTTGGAGGCATAGCCACCCATGGTGCGCTCGCCGCTGCGCAGCTCGGCGTTGTATGTGTCGCGCGCGCCACCGTCGGAGCAGTACACCTCCAGCGAGGCGTTGCAGTTGTCGCAATGCAGGCAGCTCTCCACGATGACGCCCACCGCCGCGCGGTCGCCCGGCTTCACCTTGGTCACCTCGGCGCCCACCGCACGCACCGTGCCCACAATCTCGTGCCCGGGCACCATGGGGTAAAGCTTCTTGCCCCACTCCCCGCGCACCTGATGAATATCCGAGTGGCAAATCCCGCAGTACTCAATGTCAACCACAACATCGGTGGGGCCAGGCTCGCGACGCTCAAACGAAAACGGGGCAAGCGCAGCGGCCTGGGTCTGGGCGGCGTATCCAAAGCTTCGGGTCATAACTCTCCTCGTCGCCTTGGATGCGCACTCCCGCGATCGCGCTCTACCGAACGTTTAAGGCGAAGTTCACGGTGACCGTCGTGAGCACACTCGTGGGCACGCCGTTCAGAGTGTAGGGCGTATAAACCCACTGTTGCACCGCGATCAGCGAAGACAAAGAAAGCGCTGGGTCGGGTGAAGACATCACTCGAGCCATGTGAACATGGCCGTCTTCGCCGATCCTTACCTGCAGAACCACTGTTCCGCTCTCACGATTCTGTCGTGCGCTTTGAGGGTACCCGGGCGCCGGTCCCTCGATCTTTTTGCCCGCCATCACGCCGCCGCTGATCCGGACGGTCCCCTCCGACCCTTTTTGCAACTGTGCCGTATCAAACTTCGAATCTTCCGGCGTCTCCGTCCTCAATTGCTCCACATCTGCTTCCAGTACGAACTGCTGGTTTGAAGAAACTTGCACCTTCACAGCCACGCCATGCCCTTGGAAAGTGCCTAACTTCTGGCTCACGACACTAAGTGTCGGGTTCAAGAGCGACGTGCGTAAGATGTTCCCCTGCGCACAGTAGGTGGGAAACAAACCGAGCGAGATTTCGGGAACACCCTTGATTGGCTGCGAGAGCATCACGCATTCGAGCTGAACTTTTCCAAATTTTTGCTCTCTCAACTCCGGCTTGGAGTCAGCTATGTCTGCTTGGTCGATGGGATGAATGATTTGCTGCAACGCCATATGCAACAGATCGCTGGGCGGTGGGAACTCGTGGGATTGAAAGACCCCATCGGCTGTTCGTACAGACACCGAAGTTTGGCCATGGATCACGTACTCCTTTCGCCAACGGTCAGGACTTGCCCACCACTCTTCAAAGCTGCCGTCTGCAGCGGGTGCTGCTCTGGGGTCAAGCGAATGGAAAGCTACCTTCAGGTGCCAGGGCTTCATCCCCTCGCCGTCAAGCGCGTTTGCCGACGCAAGCTGGGAGACTCGGGTTGCAGCATCGGTTTGGGCCTGAGCGGCGCAGAACGGCAAGGCAAGCGTGACTGCCGCGAACACGACAACCAGGGTACTGGCGGAGCACTTCCTACTCGGCGTACTGCAACAAACTAGAAAACTCATGCCCAGCTAGCTTATCGCGGCTACAGAGCGTTGGAGAAGCTCCAGTAGTCGAGCTGCAAGCTTTGAAACCTCATTGTAAGCACCCTGTCTCTGGGCACCGCCTGCCCGTTCTTCAAGTACGGCTCGAACAGCCATTGGCGGCAGATATCCATGGCTGCATCCGTAAGTCGCGGGTCGGCGCTGGCAAGAGGCACGGTGTGTTCGACATCGCCGCGCTCTGTGATATGCACGTTCAGGATCACGGAACCCGAGTAGATGTAATCGTGAAACGACGTTGGTACCGAGCGGCGCGCCTGACGTACCAACCGCCCACCCGTCCACGAGACGGCTGGGCCTAGAGGGTTCATCCCTCCCGCTGAATCAAGCGCTTTCACAGGAGGTAACTCCAACGGGACAGGCGATTTCGAGGCTTTGAACCCGCTTAGCGCCTCAACGTGCCCCGTGATAGCAGGCCGGCCCAGCAGAGAAATCTGCACGTCGGAGGACACACGGGTTCCGGCAAAGGTCCCCAGCGTGTTGCGCGAAATGGCGAGGTACCGATCGCTTACCGTGCGTATTGTGTTCGTGGCTTCATCAACGCAGACCACCCGGGGATCGAAGAACTTCGTCACGGGGGTGTCCGGCTCGACATGCATACAACTCATGCTGACGTTGCCTTCGCTTTTCTTTTCCGAGACCAGCTTGCCTTTTTCCGGAAGGCTTCGGTAGGGTGCTCGAACAGCTTCAAGCAACTCGCGAATTAGAAGCAAGGAGCGACTCGCCTTATCATTCGGCAAGGAGTTCGCGTTTAGGCTGTGCAGCGTTCCAAGGGAAGGCGCTGTGATCTCCACGTAGGAGCCGTCAGGGCCGGCCCACCATTCGTCCAAGGTGCCCGTCTCTTCAGGCTTTCCTTTTAGATCGAAGATCTGGAAGCTCAGTTTGAGGTGAAAGGGCGGCTTTCCCTCCGCCCTCAACGTGTTTGCTTCGACCGCCTTGGACAGGGCTGGAAAAGGTGACGCTTGCGTTGCGGTTGGACCAGGCGCGTTGCCCTCTTGTGCGTTGGTGGCGCCAGAACAAAGCAAGGCGACACAGCAAAGCAGAAATCTGTACCCGATGCTACTCCGCGTAGTGCAACAAGCTGAAGACCTCATGCCCTGCCAGCTTATCGCGGCCCTTCAGGAAATCAAGCTCAATCGCGAAGGCGATGCCTACAACTTTTCCGCCAAGCTTTTCCACTAGCTGCACCGTTGCGTCCATGGTGCCGCCGGTAGCCAGCAGGTCGTCCACCAGGAGCACCCTTTGCCCCGGCTGGATAGCGTCCAGATGCAGTTCCAGGCAGTCTTGCCCGTACTCCAGGTCGTAGCAGACCTTGGCCGTGGCGGACGGGAGCTTGCCCGCCTTACGCACCGGCACAAAGCCCGCGTTCAGGCGGTACGCGATCGCCGGCGCAAAGATGAAGCCGCGCGCCTCCGTGCCCAGCACCAGGTCCACCCCTTTGCCGATGAAGCGCGCCGCAAAGGCGTCGATCATCTGCGCAAAGCCTGCTTTGTCCTTCAGCAGCGTCGTGATGTCGTAGAACAAAATACCCGGCTTGGGGTAGTCCGGAACCGTGCGGATGAGCGTCTTGAGCGGCTCACAGTGCGAAACCTCAATCATGGATGCTTACCAAGCTCCTTCAATCTGAAACGGGCCCAGCGAGTCGGCCTCGCTTTCTATCAACTCATGCTCAATGACCGCGTCCACCCGGCTCCCGCGCGACCCCTTGCGCAGCTCGGCGCGCAACTCAGCCAAGGTCGCCGGATCGCCGGCTGCGATCACCTCGACCTCGCCCGTGTCGGTGTTCCGTACCGTTCCGCGCAGACCCAGCTCCGCAGCCTCACGGTGCACAAACCAGCGGAAACCGACCCCCTGCACTCGGCCTCGTACAAGGAAGTGAATGACCATGACGCACCAGTGTCGCAGAGTGAAACAGTTTTGGCAAGGAAGTGCCTTGAAGGCCAGAAAAGAGACAACCTCTCAAACTCTCATTCGCGTCTTTCTCCATGAACACGTCGCACCGGCAGACAGCACCGATTGACCCGCTGTTCCAGAGCCTTACAAGCGAGAACGTCGTTTCCTGCCGCAAGCCCATGCATCCGGGGTGGCACCGCCGTTCTCTTCGTTTACCCACTTACGAGGAGATCCAGATGAAGTCCATGCTTCGCCGCACGATCGCAGCCGTTTGCACCCTATCGGCCGTGTCCTTGACCGCCCAAGCGCAGTACCTGAAGACGCACGGGGCCACCCTGTCGGTCGGCGGAACGGGCCAGTTTGACAGAAACCTCACCACCGATCCCAGCTACAACACCTTCACTTACCCCATCCAAAACGGCACCACGACGACCTCCATCTACAACCAGCAGCAGTACACCACGTGGTCGGCTGGTTTCGTTACCTCGCTGCAGATCCACCCCGTTCCCTGGGCTGGCGTCGCGCTGAACTACGGCTTTACACACTACCAGGAGCGCTTCGTCTACAACTACGCCATCAATCAGGCGCAGGGGCAGACCCGCGTCACCACGGACGCCCACGAATTTACGGGCGGGTATCTATTCCACCCGAAGTACATCCCTTTCCAGCCGTATGTCGAGGTCGGGGGCGGTGCAATCGACTTCACGCCGTGGCAGGGCTCCAATCAGTTCCGGGGCGCGGGTCTTCTGGAGAGCGGCTTCGATCTACCCGTCAAGAATCAGCACATCGGGTTCCGCGTAGCGGGCCGGTCGCTCTACTACCGGCAGCCGAACTTCTATAACTCGGCCATTAGCAGCCGCGGCTGGCGCGTCACCGTCGAGCCTGCGGTCAGCGCGTTCTATCGCTTCTAACCGTTCGCGAGACACACGAAAGGCGCAGCTACATGGCTGCGCCTTCGGTGCTTGCGTATACTTGGTTGCGATCTAGGCGCGGCTCATGTACGCGCCTTCGGCCGTGTCGACGCGGATCTTTTCGCCCTCATTGATAAACGGCGGGACCTGCACCACAAGCCCCGTCTCTGTCTTCGCCGGCTTAGTTACGGAGCTGGCCGTGGCCGACTTGATGCCCGGCTCGGTTTGGATCACTGTCATTTCCACGGAGGGCGGCAGCTCAATGCCGACCGCCTTGCCGTCGTAGAAGCTGACCGAAACGGGCAGGTTTGCGGTGAGATACTCCACCGCGTCCCCCAGCACGTCGTGCTTCAGGTTCGTCTGCTCGTAGGTCTGCTGGTCCATGAAGTAGAAATCGTCACCGTCGTTGTAGAGGTACTCCATCTTGATCTCGTCTACGACCACACGGTCGATCGGGTCGGGCGAGCGAAACCGCTCCACAAACATCGATCCCGTGCGGATGTTCCGCAGCTTGGCTTGGATGAACGCGCGCAGGTTGCCGGGTGTGCGATGCTCGACCGAAAAGACCAGATGCAGGTCGTCCTTGAACTTGATAATCATGCCGGGGCGCATCTGCGTGGCCGGAATCGCCATAGAAAACTCCTATTTTCGTGTCTGTCTGGTGTGCGGGGCAAGCGACCTTGACCGCGCCCAACCCTACGATTGTAGCCCAGCAAGCCGTCGACATCGCCGTCTCCAGCGATCACGCCCCGCGGAAGAAACGATGAAAGAAACGACCTACGGCATGGAAAAAACCACTCCGAGGCCTTGGCGGAGCTGCCGCGGTCGCTGTCCCCGTTGCGCCCGTAGCTGGCGCGTCCCCTACACTCGGAGGCCGTCCCTGCCCCTCGCCGTAGCTGAAGGTGGTAGACACTTGCGAACTTGCCGTCCCCGTCGATGCCTCGTTGCTGGCCTCGGTCGCCGGGGCCAACCCCTCACTCTGTGCCTGGGGGAAGGGGTGCTCCGCCGCGGCGGCCTGGGCGGCGGTCAGCGGCTGGCCTGCCTTGCCGGCGAGCGTTCTAGGCGCAACCGCCGTCGGGCAACCACACGAACTGCGCTCATGGTCCACCACCTTGTGCAGGTCGCCCTTCACGAACAGCAGGTGCTGGCCCGGCAAGATGCGGTAGCTGGCGGAGGAGAAAGGGTCCGAAACGTTCAGTACCGGCGCGACCGCACCGGCGTTCTCCACGCAGGTGTCGCCCTCCCTCGTGACACGCAGCCGCAAGTCGAGCGGGCCTCTGGTGATCGGAACGAACTTCAAGTCTGGGGTCAGCACCGCATCCTGCGGCCGGCTCTCGCTGCTGATCTCCACCGCACCGCGATCCAGCCCAAAGATCAGACCGCCGCCGGCGCCCGAGCGCAACAAATGGAACTCGCTTGTCGCGCATACCAACACGCGCCCGCCCCGGTTCAGCGCTACCTGCGCGTCGTGGTCGTAGGCGGTCACACTGGCGTTGGTCAGCAGCCGAGCAAAGTCGCCCTGCACCTCCAGACCACCGGTCACCCGGGCATCTCGCGTAGCCACAGCGCCCATGGGAGCAGGCGGCTGCTGTGCCTGCGTCTCGGCGGCCGCGAGCCCGAAGTCAACGGCCAGAACGCCTGCGACCAGGCTTACCCAAAGGCCCGGTTGCCGCTGTGCCGCCTGCCATCGCGTGTGTGCTTCATGGCGTTTCATCGCTTCAGAAAATTCTCAATCAGCTGCTTGCCGTGCTGCGTTAAGACGCTCTCCGGGTGAAACTGCACCCCCTCGATCGGCAGGGTTCGATGCCGTAGACCCATAATGGTCGCCTCTCCTGCCACGTGCGCCGAAACCTCCAACGCAGCCGGCACGCTGCCCTCGTCCACAACCAGCGAATGGTAGCGCGTACAGGTCATAGGCTGCGGGAGCCCCTCGAAGACTGTGTGGCCATCGTGCTCCACGACGCTGGTCTTGCCGTGCATAAGCTGCGCGGCGCGTACAACCTTGCCGCCGAATGCCGCACCGATAGCTTGGTGGCCAAGACAGACGCCCAGGGTCGGAATTTGCTGTGGCGTCGGGAGCAGCGCGAGGTGCTCGATGAGTGGAATGAGCACACCTGCCTCCTGTGGGGTACACGGCCCAGGCGACAGCACGATCCGCTCCGGACGCATCGCGACCACATCGGCTGCAGTGACCTCGTCATTGCGCCGCACAACCACCTCCGCACCCATCTCCCCCATGTACTGCACGAGGTTGTAGGTGAAGGAATCGTAGTTGTCGAGCACGAACACCATAGACCTCAGTGTACGTCCACTGCGTCTAGGGCCTGGTCAGGGCAGGTCTCTTCCCACCACGGGAAGGTTCACCCCCAAGACATACGCGTTGCAGATCTTGCAGATGTGCGGCAAACAGGAGTCGCCGGTACCCGTGCGTGCCATGCCACGCACCTGCTCATCGCTGGCGCGCTTCAACTCCGTCCAGTGGTGGCGGCAGGTCAACAAGGGCACGAGACGGTCATGCAAGCGCCGGATCGCCGCACCCACACCTGCGCTGTCGATGTGCTCAATGAGGTGAGAGAAGAAGAGTGGCGAAAGGTCCGCGATGACCGCACGCCGGCTCACGTCGTAGAGCACACCGCCGTACTCGATCTTCTCCACAAAGCCGAAGGCCTGCTTTGCGTTCAGGCGCAGGTGGCCCAAGGCACGCTCCAGGTGTTGCAGTTGGTCTTCAAGGTCGCCAGGCATCGCTTCTAAACCATAGCCGAGAACCTACCCATCCCAACATCCAATTTCTACAACTTGCGTTCGCTAACCCATTCAAAGGCAGTACTTTGTCCCACTTTCGTACAGTCCGCCCTCAGCGGTGCCGCGCCCGCTCGATCGCGCGCACCACAGCACGCGCCTTATTGCCACATTCTTCATGCTCTTTCTGCGGCACGGAGTCCGCCACAATGCCGGCACCGGCCTGGATATACCCTTTGTCCCCATCCATAAACAGCGTCCGGATGGCGATGCAAGAATCGAAGTTTCCGCTGAAGTCCGCATAGACGATCGCGCCGCCATAGACGCCGCGACGGACCGGTTCCAACTCCTCGATGATCTCCATCGCCCGAATCTTGGGCGCGCCCGAAAGCGTCCCCGCCGGAAAGCACGCCCGAAAGGCGTCCAAAGGCGCAAGCCCAGCGCGCAGCCTGCCTTCGAGCGCACTGACCAGATGCATGACGTGCGAGTAGCGCTCAATGAACATCAGGTCCTTCACTTGCACCGAGCCGAACTCGCTGACGCGCCCCACATCGTTGCGCCCTAGATCGACGAGCATCACATGCTCCGCGACCTCCTTGGTATCCGCACGCAAGCTCCGTTCGTGCTCCGCGTCAGCAGCCTCATCCGCCCCACGCGGTCGTGTTCCGGCAATCGGGCGGTACTCCACCCGACCCTCCTTGACACGCACCAGGAGCTCCGGCGAGGAGCCGACGATGTGGCAGCGGCGTTCCGTCGCACCTTTGGGCCATTGGAGCCGGAGAAAGTACATGTAGGGCGACGGGTTCACGACCCGCAACGAACGGTAGATTGCAAAGGCATCCACCTCCGGCCGGCAATCGAAGCGCTGCGAAAGGACGCACTGAAACACGTCGCCCGCCGCGATGTACTCCTTTACAGTAGCCACGGCGGCCAGGAAGTCGTCGGGTGTCGTTCGCGAAACGACCTCGAGCGGGGCTTCAATCCTGGTCGCGGACAGCCGGGGCAACGGCGCTTCCAGCAACGCCTCCAGTTCATCCAAACGCGCCTCCGCGTCAGCGAACGCCGCTGCCGCGTTCTCCGCGCTAAGCCGGGTACGCGCGCCTGCGGTGACGATGAGGTGAATGGCCTGCTTCACATGATCGAACGCCAGCACCTGATCGAAGAACATCAGATAGGCGTCCGGCACATGGAGTTCGTCGGTGGCCAACGCGGGCAACCGTTCGATGCGACGCACCACGTCGTACGCAAAAAACCCGACCGCGCCTGCGGTGAACGGGGGCAAACCCGGCAGCTTTGCTGACCGGTGTCCCTCCAGCGCCGCTTTCAACTCGGTGAAAACATCGGCAGGGTAGGTCTGAACCGTCTTGCCGCCGAGCCCACCCTCGCGCACGGTAACTACGCCGTCGCGCGCCGTAAGTGTGCGAAAGGGACGTACGCCCATGAAGGTATAACGTCCGATTTTCTCCCCGCCTTCCACCGATTCCAGAAGAAAGGCCTCCGGCTCTGCGGCTGCCACGCGCAGGAAGGCGCCCACCGGCGTTTCCAGATCGGCGGCGACGATCCGCGTCACCGGTACCAAAGTGTACTCGCGGGCGAGCTCTAGGAACTGCGCCAAGTCAGGCGTTGTCTCACTTCCGGACATACGACCCATACTACGCAACGGCATACCACCTTTGTGTGTTGCCAAGCGCCATCGGGCAGGCCTAGGATCGCCGAGTTTGCCCTGGGAAGATCCTCCCTGGGAGAAAGAAATCTGGCACTTGACCAACCCGGTCGACATCACATCAGAGGCGACGCGTTTGCACTGCCGAGGAGATCGATGATGGCCGCGGAGAACCTGGTTCCGACACGCGAAGCGCTAGCCGCTCGCCCCGGACCCGCAGACAAAGGAATCGGCAGTATGGCTTCAGCAGCACGCAATTTCGTACCCGCAGAAAGCAGCACGTCCTCGTTATCGCTCGCGCAAGAGACCAACCCGTGGGAGGCGCAGGCAGCACGCTTTGACACCGCCGCAAGCAAACTCTCGCTCGATCCGGGTCTTTGGAAAGTTTTGCGCTACCCCCAACGCGAGATCATCGTCCACATCCCCGTGCAGATGGATTCGGGCGAGGTCGAGGTGTTTACCGGCTACCGCGTCCAGCACTCGGTTGCCCGCGGGCCCGCGAAGGGCGGCATACGGTACTCGCCAGACGTGTCGCTGGATGAGGTGCGCGCCCTGGCCTCCTGGATGACCTGGAAGTGCGCGGTCGTCAACATTCCCTTCGGCGGCGCCAAGGGCGGCGTCATCTGCGATCCGCGCCACATGTCCCAGGGCGAGCTTGAGCGCATGACGCGCCGCTACACCGCCGAGCTCATCGAGTTCATCGGGCCGGAAAAGGACGTTCCTGCACCCGACATGAACACCAACGAGCAGACGATGGCGTGGATCATGGACACGTACTCCATGCACATGCGCCAAACCGTGACTTCCGTGGTCACGGGCAAGCCGGTCAATATGGGCGGCTCTCGCGGCAGGCGCGAGGCGACCGGCCGCGGCGTTTCCGTGATGTGCGACGAGGCGCTGAAACACCTGAACCTGCGCCCTGAGGACACCACCGTCATCGTGCAGGGCTTTGGCAATGTGGGTTCCAACACTGCAAAGATCCTGTGGGACAAGGGCTACAAGGTCATCGGAATCGCCGAATACGACGGCGCGCTGTTCAACCCCAAGGGCCTAGACATCTCCGAACTTCTGGAGCACAAGGCCCGCACCGGCACCATTCACGGCTTCCGCGAGGCCGAACCCGCCGATAAGCACGAGCTCCTGCTACACCCCTGCGGCATTCTCATCCCGGCCGCGACCGAGAACGTTCTGACCAGCCAGAACGCGGATCGGGTGCGCGCCCGCATCGTGTGCGAGGGCGCCAACGGCCCCACCACGACAATCGCCGACGAAATCTTTGCGCAAAACAACGTCTTCGTAATACCGGACATCCTTGCCAACGCCGGCGGCGTCACCACAAGCTACTTCGAGTGGGTGCAGGACCGCATGGGCTACTTTTGGACCGAGGCGGAGGTCAACCAGCGCCTCGACCGCATCATGGCCGACAGCTTTACGGACGTCCTGCAGTATGCGGTCGCCCACAACGTCGACAACCGTATCGCCGCCTACATGCTGGCCATCGACCGCGTCGCCTACACGACCAAGCAGCGCGGCATGTATGCCTGAGATCAAGCAATCGTCGCCACGGTGCGCTTGTGACAAAATGGGGGTGTTTCCACCTCCGTCCGGCTAGCCGCACGTGAACCTGCCCAACTCCATCACGCTGAGCCGCATTGCCGCCGTGCCGCTGCTGATCTGGGCGCTGTCGGCACACTCACCCGTGCATGGATCGCATGGCGAGCAGGAGATCTTCGCCTCGCTGGTCTTCATCGCCGCCTCGATCACGGACGGTGTGGACGGCTACCTCGCCCGCAAACGCGGCCAGATCACCACGCTCGGTATGCTGCTCGACCCACTGGCCGACAAGCTCATGATCTCCGCGGCCTATATTGTGCTGGTCGCCTACAACCCCGGTGTGGTCAAGCCCTGGATCGCGGTTGTGGTGATTGGCCGCGAGTTTCTCGTCTCCGGCCTGCGTTCGATCGCGGCATCGGAAGGGTTCACGATCGAGGCCTCCGATGTCGGCAAACTCAAGACCGTGATCCAGATCGTGTCTGTGGTGGCAGCGATCCTCAACCACCGCTGGTACCTATGGGACTTCGGCGGGCCGTTTGTGGTGGGCGTCCACCTGATCGCGGTCACCGCAATCTACTGGATGACGGTCGTCTCGATCCTCTCCGCGGTGGACTACTTTGTCGGTTTCTGGAACAAGGTCGAGCACGCCAGCGACCGGCGGCGCAAGCGGCGTACGTCCGTGCTGAGCCGGCGCAAGCCCGCCGCCGAAGGCCAGGCCTAGGGCCTTTCGCGTCCCGCCAACGCACGCATCACGGCTTCCGCCAACGAGGCCACCGTGGCTTCCGCGGCTTCGGCGTGTGGCGGCAGGCCGAGCTCCCGAAGCGTTTGGCTCGTGATCGGGCCGATAGACACACGCTTGGGCGCCGGCGGCAGCGCGACGCCCGCGCTCTCACACAGGGCAAGCAGGTTGCGCGCGGCCGAGGAGCTGGTAAACGTCACGGCCTCGATCGGCGGTTGCGAGAGACTTGGCCCAAATAGGCCGCGCACCAAATTTTCGGACCCAGCCGGAATTACCGTCCGGTAGGCCGGCGCGACCGTTACCTCCGCCCCGGCATCGCGCAGCTCCTCCACAAGCAGATCGCGAGCCTCTTCCGCGCGGATCAGCAAGAATCGGGTCGGAGCGCCGTCTGGCTGGTGTGCGTGGGGCAGCAGCGCCTCGGCAAATGACTCGGCAACGGCCTGCGCCGGCATCAGATCTGGGTGCAACCCGAGGCTTTGCAGCGCTTTGGCGGTTGCGGGGCCGATCGCGGCGACCTTGCCCGCTACGCGAATGGGTTCGTCTCCTACCCGCGAGCGCACCGCCTCGGCGGCGTTGGCACTGGTGAACAAGACCCAGTGGAAGCCGTCCAGCTGCGTCAGCGCGGCGTCGAGCGCGGCAAAGCTCGATGGCTCGACCGTCTCGATGACTGGCACCAGAACCGGCTCCGCCCCCAGCACGCGCAGGCGTTCGGCCAGCTCCGAACTCTGCCGCGCAGCGCGGGTGACGAGGACACGCTTTGCGGAACTCATTAGCCGGGAGCTCCATCGCGGTACGGCATCCATCGACGATACAGGTCCGCGCGCTTCCGCTTGCATCGCGGTAGACTCCTCCTTGGGAGAGCCAAGGTGGAGACAGACTCGTTGCTGATGCAGGGCGGAGACACGGCGGCCCTTCCGCTGGCCCTGCACGGGCGTGACCTGGCCCCCAATCGGCAGACGCCGCTGGACTTGGGCGTGGTGGAACAGGTACGCGTCAACACCTCCGCAGTGGAGCGGCGCGCGGCCCAGGTGGGGGCTCGCCGCAGCGTGAAAAAAGATTGGCAGGCCGCGTGGCTCTTGCGCGCGATCGCCTGCATGGACCTGACCACGCTCAGCGGCGACGACTCCGCCGACCGCGTCCGGCGCCTCTGCGCCAAGGCGCGGCGACCGTTGGCGGACAGGCTTGTCGTCGCGTTAGGTATCGAGGAGCTTCACCTCGCCGTGGGAGCCGTGTGCGTCTACCACGCCTTCGTCGAGACCGCCGTGCAAGCGCTAGGGGGTTCAGGCATTCCCGTGGCCGCGGTCAGCACCGGCTTTCCCGCGGGTCTGTCGCCGCTGGAAACGCGGGTCGAGGAGATCCGCCGCAGCGTGGCCGCGGGCGCAAGCGAGATCGACATCGTCATCACCCGCGCCCACGTCTTTAACGGCGAGTGGACCGCGCTCTACGACGAGGTGGCAATGTTCAAAGAGGCGTGCGGGCCGGCGCACATGAAGGCCATCCTGGGCACCGGCGACCTGCTCACCCTGCGCAACGTCGCCCGCGCCTCGCACGTGGCCATGCAGGCCGGCGCTGACTTCATCAAAACGTCGACCGGTAAGGAAGCCGTGAACGCCACCCTGCCCGTCTCGCTGGTCATGGTGCGCGCGATCCGCGAACACGCGAATCGCACCGGCATGGCCGTCGGCTTCAAGCCCGCAGGCGGCATTAAAACCGCCAAGCAGTCGCTCGATTGGCTGAGCGTGATGAAGGACGAGCTGGGGCGGCCCTGGCTGGAGCCCTCGCTGTTCCGCTTCGGGGCAAGTTCGATGCTAAACGACATCGAGCGGCAGCTGGAGTACCATGTCACGGGACGGTACTCGGCGGGGTACCGGCATGCTATGGCGTGATACAGCTGCCGAGATGCGCGTTTTGCAGAGCGCATCTTCCCAAAGTAAGCACTGATTGCCAAGAATTGGAACTAATCATTCTCATAGTGCGAGCTACGTATGCCTAGGTTCAAGGTCCTAAAGGGAGTCGCTCACAACCTCGGCAGTTCGTTCACCAGCACCATGAACTACGCCGTCGACGATTACATGATGGGACATATCTTGCGATTTGCTCGGGAAAGTGGAAGTAACACCCTGAGCATCGACCTGCTCAGTGGTGAAGGCGGTCCGCAGACACTTCTGCGAGAGCCAATTTCTGGTTTACCAAAGTCGTACTCAGAAATGTTCCTCAGGTTGGTTCAAAGCTCTGGATCGGACCGGGAGCTAATCCAGTCCGCCACTCTTAGGTTGTCTTGTGATTTGCGACGTAACCGGCCTAGCCCGGTACCGGAGGAGCCTTAGAGCCCGTACACTTGCGATGTCTTGATAACTGACGTTCGTGGGAAACATTACGCAGCACACTTCGAGGGCTGGTGGTCCGTTGAAAGGATGCAACTGAACCGACCCGTGAGCTCTTTGGCCCAGAGATGGTGGGATACACTCATTTGTTTCCTACGAGGGTGAAACAGCGGTTGCTCTGTTTGTCTACCCGGACGACTCACTCAGCTCGCAGTACCCTCATCAAGTATGGCGAACAAGCTTGCGTACCTGTCGGCAAGAGCTTCGTCCCCATCCACTTGCGAAACGACAGCGAAGTGCAATACCAGCATCCGCGCTGCATTCTCAAGAAGCAACCTGATTCTGCTCTCTTCGTAGTTGGGCTCGATCGATCCTGAAGAGGTAATCCTAAACCCGACAGCGAGAGGACCGCCGTGAGTGAGGTCGCACAAGTAAGTGTAGCTACTCGCGTAATTACCAAGCCAGCCACCTACGCCAACCTTGATGTCAACCTCTCTAGCTACCTGTCGGAGACCCTTGAACTGAAGGTCGCCTCTAATGAAGGCGTTGCAATCCTCGTCAGTGCCGCAGATGTACAGCCACTCTCCCCTTGCGATGCTCTCAAGCAGCGGGCGAAGAAGAGCAAACGCGCTACCAATAGCAACCTGCGAGGTAACAAGCAGAACAATAGCGCGAAAGTGCTCCATCGCTAGGGACGTGAATATTGCCAACAACGTCGTCCTATTGTCGTTGGCTCCCTCATCGGGAGAAATCTTGATTAGCTCGTGAAAGATTTTATCTACGCGACTTAACAAGTCGACCGTAGCGGGCTCAAACGCCTCTGCAGTGTAGGCCACCATACATATACCGTACTCCTATGTCGACCTTGCCTGAGCCTCGAACGAGCGGGCGCTACCCTCTCGCCGCGGCAAACACTTGCTTTGCGCTGGTCGTGCCTTCCACCCGCTCCGTGCCCTCAACACCAAAGCGAATCCAGCCGGAGTTGATCGCATCGTTCATCTCCTCGAAGCCCCAGGTCTGGCCTTGGGGCAGACCCATGTGTTCGAGGGTTGAGGCCCAGGCATCGCGCGGGATCGCCTGTGCCTTTACGTCGCGACCAAGCACGGTTCCCATCTGTGCGGCGACCTCGTCCGGGCTGACCATGGAGCCGAGCTCGATGATGCGCTTGCCCGTCCAGTCCGTAATGAGCAGCTTGGCAACCTCGGCGCCGATGTCTTCGGTAGCGATCATGGCCACCTTGCGGTCCGTCGGCGCACTGAACAGGGGCAGCGTGCCGCCCTGCGCCGCTTGCAGTCCGTATAGGTAGTTCTCATAAAAGCCGCCTGCGCGGACAAAGGCAATGGGGATCGGCTGATCCTCCAGTGCCTGCTCCAAGATATAGGTAGAGGTGATCAGGCCAAGCCCGCTGCTGCGATCGGAGCCCCAGGAGGACAGCGCCACAACCTTGGGCGGCGTAGCCTTTGCCAGTGCCTGCTTGTAGCTCGCCACAATCGCTTTGGCCTCGTGGAAGTCCGGCGAGGGCGTCGGGATCGGCGGCATCATCAGGTACGCGCCTTCGACGCCTCCGAGCGCGAGCGTCATGGCGGCGGCGTCTTCCCAGGCGCCGGTCACGATCTCGACGCCCTGCGCTGCCCAAGCTGCGCCCTTGGCTTCGTCGCGCACCAGCGCCCGCACCTGCTTGCCCGCAGCCAGTAGATGCCGTGCTGCCGCGCCGCCTACCTTGCCCGTAATGCCTGTGATCAGAAACATCGCTGTCGTGCCCTCTCGGCTTCTGATGCGGGGCCTTTCTGACCGACTCAAAATCGCTTTGCGCGGTGTGCTCGCGCGTACGATGGAGCTGCGTAAGAAACGCGTGCAACGGAGATCGTGATGGCGAGCAGCAGCGTGATGGAAAAGTTTGCGTCCATGGAGTACGGCCCGGCGCCGGAGGATGCGCGCGAGGTGCTGCAGTGGCTTGGGAAGCGCGATGGCAAGGTGGGCAGCTTCTGCGACAACACCTGGACCGTTCCAGAAGAACCTGCGAACAACGCTGACGGCGATGGGACATTCGACACGCGCAACCCCGCTACGGGCGAGCTGCTGGCGATCGTCGCGCAGGCAGATGCGCGTGAGGTTGATTTCGCCGTACGAGCAGCTCGTCGCGCCCTGCCCGGCTGGCAGGCGCTTACGGGTCACCAACGCGCCCGCTACCTCTACGCCTTTGCCCGGCAGATCCAGAAGCATGCGCGCAAACTGGCCGTGCTGGAAACCATGGACAATGGCAAACCCATCCGCGAGTCGCGCGATCTCGACGTGCCCCTGGCGGCCCGGCATTTCTACTACCACGCCGGTTGGGCGCAGCTGCTGGGTCGGCTGGACGAGGACGGCTTTACCGGCGAGGACTTTCGCGGCTACGTGCCCGTCGGGGTCGTCGGCGGGATCATCCCGTGGAACTTCCCGTTGCTGATGTTCGCCTGGAAGGTCGCGCCGGCGCTCGCGGCCGGATGCACCGTGGTGCTGAAACCTGCGGAGTACACCCCGCTCACGGCCGTGATGATGGCCGAGATCGCCGAGGAGATCGACCTGCCTCCCGGCGTGCTCAACATCGTGCAGGGCGACGGCCGGACGGGGCAGCTGTTGGTGGAGCACCCAGACGTGGACAAGATCGCGTTTACTGGATCGACCGAGGTCGGGCGGCTCATCCGCAAAGCCACTGCGGGCACCTCGAAGAAACTCAGCCTGGAGCTCGGCGGCAAGAGCCCTTACATCGTCTTCGACGACGCGGACCTGGACTCCGCCGTAGAAGGTCTGGTGGACGGCATCTGGTTCAACGGCGGGCAGGTGTGCTGCGCGGGGTCGCGTCTGCTGGTGAGCGAACGCGTCGCGGAAACGCTGTACAGCAAGGTCCGCGCGCGGATGAAGACGCTGCGGATTGGCTCGCCGTTGGACAAGGCGATCGACATCGGCGCGATTGCCGATGCGGTGCAGGTGCAACGCATCGAGCGCTACATCGCGAAGGGGATCGCCGAGGGAGCGACCTGCTGGCAACCGAAGATGACCCTCCCTGCCACAGGCCTCTTCGTCAAACCGACGCTGCTGACCGGCGTCGCACCCGCGAGCACGGTGGCGCAGGAAGAGATATTTGGGCCGGTGCTTGCCTGCATGACCTTCCGCACGCCGGCCGAGGCCGTGGAGCTGGCCAACAACACCGTTTATGGGCTGGCCGCGTGTATCTGGAGCGAGAACGTGAACGTGGCGCTCGATGTGGCCGCCCAGATGAAGGCCGGTGTGGTGTGGGTGAACGCGACGAACCTGTTCGACGCGGCGTGCGGCTTCGGCGGCTATCGGGAGTCGGGCTACGGGCGCGAGGGCGGCAAGGAAGGTCTGTTCGAGTACCTCGAGCCCGCGTGGAGAAGGGCGGAGAGTGTGGTTGCGGCCTTGCCGGAGCCGGAGCTTGGGTCTGAGTTTGCAACGCTTGCCTCCGGCGAGGAAGCTGGCGTTGAAGACGGGGCACCGCTATCGTCCGGACCAGACATCGATCGCACGGTGAAGCAGTACATCGGCGGCAAGCAGGTGCGGCCGGACTCTGGGTACAGCTTTCCGGTCCATGGTTGGGCAGGCGAGCGGCTTGGGCACGCACCGCTCGGCAATCGCAAGGACATCCGCAACGCCGTGGAGGCAGCGCGGGCAGCTGCGGGCAGGTGGGCCCGGCAGACGGCGCACGGGCGCGCGCAGGTGCTGTACTTTCTGGCAGAAAATCTCGTCCAGCGCCGCGACGAGATCGTGCGCAAGCTGGCCGCGTTTGTGGGCGAGCCGCAGGCTGCGGTGGAGGTCGACATGGCCGTCGAACGCACCTTCAGCTACGCCGCCTGGGCGGATAAGTTCGAAGGCGCGGTGCACAACCCACCCTTTCGCATGGTGGCGCTCGCGATGCACGAGCCCATCGGTGTGGTGGGCGTGCTCGCCGGCGACGAGGCGCCGCTGCTCGGCTTGATGTCGCTCGTTCTGCCCGCCATCAGCATGGGCAACGCCGTGGTTGCGGTGCCGAGTGAGCACGCGGCCCTCCTGATGAGCGACCTGTATCAGGTCTTCGACACCAGCGATCTGCCCGGCGGCGTGGTGAACCTGGTCGCGGGCAAGCCGATGGAGCTGGGCAAGACCCTGGCCGAGCACGACGACGTGGACGCGGTGTGGAGCTTCCGCGACGAAGCGACCGCGACCATGCTGAAGGCCGCGTCGATCGGCAACCTCAAGCAGGTCTGGACCAACGAGGGCCTGCCCGTCGACTGGTTCGACCCAGCCCAGGGCGAGGGTCGCTGGTATCTGCGGCATGCGACGCAGGTGAAGAATGTCTGGGTGCCGTACGGCGAGTGAGCCGGCTCAGCGCCGCAGCAGAAACGTGCTGAGCGCGCCGAAGAGCGCCACGCCCACCGTGAGCCAAAGCACATAGTCGCCAGGATGCCCGCTCTGCAGGTTGCGCAGCGGCTGCAGAGCGGTCTCGAGGTAGGGTCCAAGGCGCAGCCACGTCTTGAGCTTGTGACGATAAACGCTGGTGAGCGCCAACCCCAGCGCGAGCACGGTCGCAAGCAGCCCATGCAGGCCCGCCTCGGTGAGGTCGTCACGCGACAACAGGGGCGCTTGCGGCGTCACGGCAGTTTGGCCGGTGTAAAGGGTGTGCCAGTAGCCGGGCTGGTTTGCAAAGCGCGCGGCGGCATCGGTCATCCACGGCAGGAAGTGGGGCGTCACAAACAGCCCTGCAGCGACACACAAGCAAAGGAGCGGCGGCAGAAAGTGGTACGGCTTCACGATGCGACTTTCTTCGTTCGTTTCGGGTACTTCATCCACCGCGGCGGCCTCGTCGGTGAGCGGAACCGAGCCCAGGCCGGCAAAGATGTGCAGACCCACGCGAAACACGGCCGCTGCGGTAAGCGTTTCGCCGAAGATAAACAGGAACGAAAGGCCGTGGAGATTCACCTGCTTTGCGGCGGCATCTGCCATGGCTTCGCCCATCCAGGTGCCAAACGGCGGAACGCCCGCCAGACCCAGCCCGCCCACAAACCAAAGCACCCCGGTCCACTTCAGCACGCGACGCCGCTGCCACAGCACTTGCTCGCTCACCGAACGGAGCCGATGGAGGACGATGCCCGCGCAAAAGAACAACGCGGCCTTCACGAACGCATGGCCCAGCACATACGTAAAGAACGCCGCGTCGGCAACGGTTCCCCGCATAGCTAGCGACGCTAGCGTCAGGCCGGCGTGGCAGATGGTGGAGAACGCGAGCAAGCGTTTCAGATGGTGCTCGGCGTAGCACATCACGCCGCCGAGCAGCACAGTACCGGCGGCAAACGCGAGCAGTATGCCGCGCAGCGCATCGGTGTGCGAGCTCAGCGCGCCCGCAAAGATGACGGTGTGCAACCGCGCGATGGCGTACAGTCCAAGTTCCACCATTAGGCCCGAAAACAGCACGCACACCGCGGTGGGCGCAACCGCGTGCGCGTCGGGCAGCCAGAGGTGAAAGGGCACAATCGCGCCCTTGACGAAGAAGCCGCACACCAGCAGCGTAAAGGCGAACAGCACCAACGGATCGTGCCGCGCGCCGCCGGGGGAGTTGGTCAGTTGCAGCCCGATCTGTGCCATGTTGAGCGCGCCCGTCACGGCATACAGCAGGCTGATGCCGGTCAGGCCAAGAAAGGCGGCCACCGTGTTCGTCACGGCGAAGTTGAACGTGCCCTGCAAGGGCGCAGGATCGGTCGTCTTCAACCCGCACAGCGCAAAGGCCGCGGTGCTCATCAGCTCAAACCAGACAAACAGATTGAACAGGTCGGCCGTGAGCACAAAGCCGCTCATGGCCGCAAGGAAGACAAGCATGAGCGGATGAAAGTGCTTCGCTCCCGCGTCCACGAAGCGCCAGCTAAACACAAACGCGAACAGAAACAAAACGCCAGCCAGCAAAGCCAGGGCGGCCGCCAGCGGGTCCACAAAGAAGCCGATGCCCAGCACCATCGACCCGCGTGGAAACCAGTTGCCAAACCAGTACACCAAGGTACCCGCGCTGGCCTGACGCAGCAGCAGCGCGCAAAGGACGACGTGCACCGCGGCGATCAGGATCGCGAGTGTGTCCATCACGCGGCGGGACGCAAACGTGCGCAGTCCGGCAAGGGTCGCCGCACCAAGTAACGGCACAGCCACGGGCAGCGGAACAAGCGGTGAGGAGGGAATGGCCATCGCGTCTCGTTTTCCTATAGTTACTGGCGCATCGTGCGGAGATCGTCTGGACTGACGCACCCGGACTTTTCGTGCGCCTTGACCACCATCGCCAGCAGCAGCGCCACCACAACGGCCTCCACGACCACGTCAGTCAGCATCAGCGCCTGCACGATCGGATCCACGGTCAGCTGACCGGGGGAAAGCCAATCCGCAAACACCGGCGCGGCGCCGCCCTTGCGAAAGCCGATCGCCAGCAGCAGCACATACGTTGAGCTCTGCAGCACCGCTAAACACATCACCGAATGCACCAGGTCGCGGCTGGTGATCAGCCCATACAGACCGCAGCAGAACAGCCATGCGGCGACCAGATACGGCAGGGTGCTAAAGAGGTGGTGCATGGTGCTCCGCTACTCCTGCGGCGCTTCGCCGGTGATGATCTCTTCGAGGTAGGTGTACATCACGAGCAAAAACGCCGCAGTGACTTCCACGCCAACGGTTGCTGAAATGAGCGCGATGTTGCCCAACGAAAACACATCGCCGGTCTTGCCGAGCGGCAATGCGTTGGTTAGCAGCGGGAGCCCGAAGCAGAGCGGCGCCAGACCGATCAACGCGTACGCGCCCGCGCCCACGGCCTCAATAATCTCCACGGCGGCGTGTGAGGTCAGGCGCTGAAACGCCTTCGTGTTTTCCGCAAGGTAGATCAGAAACAGCGCGCTTGCCAGGATCACGCCGGCCTGGAAGCCGCCGCCCGGCGTCAATTGTCCATGCAGCCCAATGTAGAAACCAAAGATGATCGTCAGGATCATCGCCGGGATGTTTGCCGCGCGCACGGCGACGCCCAGCGTGGGTTGGTCCTGCACCTTGCCGTCCTGCGCCAGTGGTTGCGTCGGGGCGCCTTCCTCGCGGCGCAGCAGCATCATCACGCCCACCACCGCGGTGAACAGGATGAACTCTTCACCGAGCGTATCGAAGCCGCGGTAATCGTAGTTAATCGCGTTGACCGTATCCGTCGCATGGCGCTCGTACACGGCGAGGCGGGAGATCATGTCGCCGTAGGGGCCACGGTAGTCGCCCCAGGCCGGCATGTCCCACGCAGCATACGCGAAGAGGCCAAAGAAAGCCGGACCGGCGACGGCAAAGATGCGCTTGCGCGAACGCTCAGTCATGCTCCTGGCCCTTGCCCTTCGCCGCATCGCGCACCCGGATGCGCGAGATCGCCAGCATAATCATCAGCGGCAGCGCCACCGCCCCCACCGTGATCTGCGACAACGCCACATCCGGCGCTTGAAAGAAGAAAAACATCAACGCCGTCACCAGGCCGTAGAAGCCCAGCGTGATCACCTGCTCGGTGGTATCGCGCGTTGTCACCACGCGCGCGCCCGCCACCGCAAGCAACAGCAGCAGGCCGGCCCCGATCGCCATCATCATGCGGTTTGACTCTCGTGTTTGGGCACGCGCTCCACGCCGTCCTCCGGTCGCGGTTCCCAATGGCCTAGATCGCGGGTGCGAAAGGCGCGCGCCGTCGCATGCGTGACTACCGAGTTAATCGCCAGCAAAATAAACACAATCAGCAGTGTCTTCCACGAGGCCTGGCTGTTACCCGTGCGCAAAAAGACCGCGATCACCAACGCGATAGAGCCGAAGCACGCCGGCAGCGACAGGTAGTGCAACGACTGCATGGGCTCGCGCATGCGCACCATGCCTACCGTGCCCAGCCAGCACGAAAGCACCACCAAGGCAAGCAACGTAGCCTCAAAGACCATGTGCACGCTCATAGGTGTTTCTCCAGAAAACGCGCAAACACAATGCCGCCGCCGAAGCTCATAATGGCCATCGTCAGCGCCAGGTCGATGAACGGCATACGCCCGGACCACACAGTGAAAATCACCAGCGCGAGCGTAACAATCAAACTCGTCATCTCCAACCCAACCAGACGGCGCTCCGCGTTGCCCTTCAGGCACATCCACGCGCAAGGCAGCAGCGACACGCACACACCGCCGCCGGCAAGCAACCACAAGGTCGTCGGACTCACTGCTGCGCCCCCAACGCCTGCGTCATCTTGGGCACGGTGGAGCGATCGAGCTGGTGAAAAATCATCAGGCTCTGTTCTGGATCGACGCCAATCACGATGAAGTTGGGCGCCGTTGTCGTGTACGCCACGGCCAGGGCTGTCCGGCCCACCAGCGTCGGATCATGCCGGCTGGTCCTGAATCCGCAATCACGGTAAAACGACCCTGCGGGCTTGCCGGCCAGATCCTTCAGCAGCAGGGAGGTAATCTCCCAACACCCGGAAACGATGTACCACGGGATGCGCCAAAGCTGGATCAGGTCGCGGCCCCGCAACTCCAGGTTCAGCGTTTCTGTGCGCAAAATATTTGCAAAAAACCACACGGTAAGCCCGGTTGCGATGACGCCCACGGCAAGCTCATGCCAGTTCGGGCTGTCGGTGAAGATGCGCCATAACGACAGCACCACAAGGGCTGCCCCGGTAAGCAATCGCCCGGAACGATCGAACATCCCGCCTGCATGTTTCGCTCGAGTTTTGCTCACAGCTGCTCCTGGGCTAGGATTCCGTTGGTTAGAATCCGTTCGATCCATTGCATTTTTGCTGCCGCTCTGGGTCGTGCTGTCGCGCTGGCTGGTTGATAGATGGCACGTGAGTTCGTTTGGCTGTATGCGCCGTGGCACTTCATGGCTCCTCCCCACGGAACAGCGTGGCTCCGTGTTGCGTACCCACTCGGAACCACCGCGCGACACCATTCCACGCCGCGCGCATCCGATGCGATGTAAGGATCGTAAGGATCACCTTAGGCGCCCGCACCAGGTCAAACCAGCGGCGCAAACACTATCAGGCCGGCAGGGAGAGCGATGTTTCGCAAACGTTTCAGCACCGAAAAGTTCGCACGCCGGGCGCGCCGACTCGGATCGCCGTGGAATCGCTTCTCGGCCTGGCGCAACGGCCGCGCCGACGGCAAACTCGCGCTCTACGGCGCGCTGACGCCCGGCGGCGGCTTCGAGCAAGAGTCGCAGTGGGTCGTCAAGCAGCAGGGTCGGGCGAGCGGCATCCAGGAGCAGGCCGAGCGGCAGGTCGGCGAGTGGATGCGCACCAACCAAAACGACAGGGAACAGCACACCCGCGACCTGGCCGCCGTGGAAGACAAGATCCGCACCATCCTTACGCAAAGCGAAGGCGTCCACTCCAAGGTGCCGCGCACCAACCACCGCGCCAAAATCCTTTTCTTCTGCCTCATGTTCCTGTTCGAGTTCTTCTTTTCCGCGGTGGCGCTTATCACGTCGGGGCTGGTCTCGGTGGGCTTTGAGATCGCCATTGCGGTCGTCGCCGCCGGGGTGCTCGTCTGGCTCTCCGACATCGTTGGCACCCATCTTCGCCAGTTGCCGCTCTCACACGAGGCGGGCACCACGGACCGCGTGCGGCACTTCGGCATCATCGTGCTCTCGTGCCTGGGCCTCGCGGGCATCCTCGTCGGCGTCAACTTCCTGCGCTCCATGACCAACGAAACCGGCGTCGGCACCACCGACACACCGCGGCAACTGGTGCAGTGGGCGTTGTTTGCCATCGGCCTCGGCTTGGTGTTCACGGGCGTCTTCCGCAGCGGCGAAGACGAGTACTCCGGTCCACGTTACGGTCTCGCGCAGCGCGAGCGTCAACGCGGCAAGCTCCAGAGCAAGATCGGCTGGTGCGACGCCACCGCGCACCGCCTGGCCGGCTTCCCGGCGCACCTGGAAAAGCTGCTGCGCATCAACCTCCAGAAGGTCTTCTCGGTCTATGCCGACCAATACCGGCGCCAAAGCATTGGCCGCGACGCGAGTATCCGCCGTGCGTAGCGCGCATCCGCGGCCGGGTTGGGCATGGCTGCTCGCCCTTGCGGTTCTCGCCGGTTGCCGCAGCGAGCGCCCGGCCGGGCCTGCCACGTTCGTCATCCTGATCGACAAATCGGCCTCGGTGAATGAGACCAAGACCTCCGCGTACGTCCGGTACCTCCGCGAGTCGGTCTTTCCTTCACTCACGCCCGGCGCCCGCGTTGTCATTGAGCCCATCGTCGGCGCAAACACCTACGGCGACCCCGCCGAGCGCGTGGTGGCCACCCTTCCAAAGGTCACACCGCTGCGCAAAGACGCCGGCTACTTCCTGCTCAAGGGCGATCTGAGCGCGGACAAGACCTGCCTGGCGCGCGTCACGGGTGAGCTCCAGGCCTTTAACGCCGGTCGCGACCAGTTCGCCGCCGAGGCCCTGCGCGTCTTTCGCGGCAAGCCTGTCTCCAACAGCACCTTTCTGGTGGACGGCATGAAGGAGGCCTCCGAGGTGCTGGAGCCGCGCAAAGGTCCCGGCGTTCTGGTGGTGCTCTCGGACGGTCTGGAGGACAGCGATGCGTTTGGTCCCGGAACCCACTTTGGCGACGCTGCCTTTTGGGCCCGCAACCCACCCGCGCAACTAGCGCAGCGCGCAGACCCTGCCAAGTCCGTCCCCGGCCTGAAAGGCGCCAAGGTGTACTTTTTCGGCATGGCCGCGGGCACAGGCCGCGTGTACGACAACGTGCGCCGCTTCTGGGAGGCCTTCTTTGAGGCCGCGGGCGTCGATGCCCTCGCCGCCGGCCACCAGCCAATCTACGACGAGCCGGCCTACGACCCCCAGCCGCTCGACCTATGTAAGTAACACTGAAAACCTCGTCCGTCCTCAGCCAACAGCGCGGCGGCGCTCAAACGTCCAAGCCAGACGATGAGACGCCTCGCCTCGCTCTGCCTTGCTTGCCTGCTGCCCGCCATCGCGCCCGCCCAGAACGCCACCCAGAATGCCGCTACCGACCAGCCCGTCGGTCATCTGGAAACCGTGGCTACGTTCCCTGGCCCCATGCCGGAGGGCGTCACGGTATCGCACACGGGCCGCATCTTTGTGAACTTCGCGCGCTGGGGCGATGACATCCCGTTCACCGTGGCCGAGCTTGTGCACGGCAAGGCGGTCGCGTACCCCAACGAGCAGATCAACAACTGGCCCGGCCGCAGCCTGCCCAACCCGAACGCCTTTACCGACGAGGCCGCAAACCAGACGCACTTCGTCAGCGTGCAATCGGTGGTCGTGGACCCCGACGACCGCTTGTGGGCGCTCGATACCGGCGCGCCGCTGCTCAAGAACATCGTGCCCGGCGGGGCCAAGCTCGTGGCCATCGACCTCAAGACCAATCAGGTCGTCAAGACCATCCTGCTGCCGCCCGAGGTGGCCGGCACCAACAGCTACATGAACGACATTCGCTTTGACCTGCGCGCCGGCGACCCCGGACCGCAGGATTGCACCACACAAGTCGGCAGCCGACCGGCGCCAAACCCAAACGCGCCCCCCAAAGATCCGGAACACCCGATCGCCGAACGGAGTTGCCCAACGACCGCGGCGGCTCCTGACAACATCCACGGCACGGCCTACATCACCGACTCCTCCAGCGAGGGACCCAACGCGATCGTGGTCGTGGACCTGGGTACAGGCAAGAGCTGGCGTCGCCTGAACCAGCACTCCAGCGTCCTGTCCGAAGACCAGTTCCTGATGTTTGCTGAAGGCCGTCCCGTCTACCAGACGCTGCCCGGCCACCCACCCAAGGCCGTCAACTTCGCCGCGGACGGGATCGCCATCTCCAACGACGGCGAAACCCTGTACTACTGTCCCATCAACAGCACCAAGCTCTACGCGGTCTCCACGGCCATGCTGCGCGATCGGTCCAAATCCGACTCCCAGGTGGCGGGAACCGTGCGCATCGCGACCGGCAAGATGCCGTCGGACGGGCTCGAGTCCGACGCCGCCGGCAACGTTTACATGACCGACCCGGTCACCGACTCCATCCACCGTTGGAGTCCGGCGACCGGGCTCACCGAAACCCTGGCGCATGACCCGCGCCTCCTTTGGCCCGACACAATGAGCGTCGCCGGCGACGGTTACCTCTACGTCACCTCCAACCAGCTGCACCGCCAGCCGACCATGCACAACGGCCAGGACCTGCGCCAACGCCCATACCAGCTGTTTCGGCTCAGGATCGATCAGCAACCGGTGCGGCTGAAGTGACCCAACGCTGGCGGGCAGCTAGGAGTTGGCTCGCTGCTGAAGGCGGTCCAGCTCGGCGAAGACTTCTTCCACGCCCACACTGACCGGTGTACCCGGAACGGTCAGCGTCGCCTCTTCGAGCACGAGCTTCCCGTTCGCCTGGCCGCTGTACGCCACCCGCCGCCAGGGATCGACGACCCAGACGGCAGGGACGCCCATACGGGCGTAATCAGCCACACGCTCCTGCATGCGACTCATCCGGTCGTCACTGGAAAAGATCTCAATGCAGAGCACCGGCGTGGAGTGGACGATCAGGGTGTCCGGTCCGCCCAGCGGAAGAACGGTGATATCCGGAACCCTGAAGCGCGTCGGCGTCACCTGTACGCGGATCTCGGGAATAGCCTCCAAGCTCCAGTCCGCTAGATGACGCACGAACAGATCCCGAAAAAATCCCTGCAGACGGCCATGCGGTATCTCGCCCACGTTGCGTTCCAAGACCTCACCTTCGATGTAGTCACAGTCCGGGCGATATGACGTCTGCAAGTAGGTGTTGACCGCAACGAGAGTGGCGCTGCCCATGTCGGTTCCTCGCTGCCCTTAGCATACGGCAGCCTCACGCTTACTGCAGGTCGTCCAGCATCGCCTGCATCTCGCTGGCGGCATGGGTGTTGCCGGTGCGCTGGCAAGCGGCCAGACCCGCCGTCAACCGGTTCTTGGCCGCCTCGGTCTGGCCTAGCTTCAGCAGCGTCTGCGCCGACATCTGGTACGCCGGCACGTAGTCGGGGGCCGCTTCGGTGGTGGTTGCAAACTCCTTTAGCGCCTCATCAAGCCGGCCGTCGGCGGCATAGGCCATAGCGAGCCCGTAGCGGGCGAAGCTGTCAGTCGGGTTTTGCGCAAGAATCTCGGTCAGGGCGGCTATCTTGTCCATAGGTGTGTTCAGCCTAGCGAGAGCCGCCTCTGTTTGTATCGGAAACGCAAAGCCGTCTGCGACCAAACATTTAGAATGGGAGGATGACTGAAACGGCTGTGAGCCGGCCCGTAAGCGCATCCCAGGCCGAGCGCACCGAGGTGATCTTCCCGAACGACGCTAACGCGCTCGGGAACCTGTTTGGCGGCAAGCTCATGCAGCTCATCGACGTGGTGGGCGCCATCGCCGCTGCCCGGCATGCGCGCGCCATCGTGGTTACCGCCAGCATGGACCACCTAGACTTCGTGGCGCCGGTCAAGGTGGGCGAGTTTTTGATCCTGAAAGCTAGCGTCAATCGCGCGTTCACCACCTCTATGGAGGTCGGCGTCAAAGCCATGGTCGAAGATGTTTTGGGCGACAACGGCACGCGGCATGTCGCCTCGGCGTACCTGACCTATGTGGCGCTGGACATGGTGGGGAAGAAGCTGGAAGTGCCCCCCGTTCTGCCCGAAACGGCGCACCAGCGGCGCCGCTACGAGGACGCCGCCAACCGGCGCTCCATGCGCACCGACGAGGTGCTGCGCAAAAAGCAGCTGCGCGCCACCATCGGCAACATTTGGAACGTCTAGACAGGCACGCGGTACAGAAAGCAGGAGTTTCGATGGGACATATGGGACCAGGGAATCAGGGACCAGGAAATCAGGGACCAGGAAATCATGGCATGCCGGGGCAACCGGTGCCGCAGGCGCTGCCGGGCATCCGGCACGTGGTCGCCGTGGGGTCCGGCAAGGGCGGCGTCGGTAAGACTACCGTCAGCGTCAATCTCGCGGTGGCCTTGGTCAAACTCGGCTACCGCGTCGGGCTCATCGACGCCGACATCTACGGCCCCAACGTGCCGACGATGCTCGGCCGCACCCGGCAGCCGGACGTGCTGCAGGGCAACATGATCGAGCCCTTGACCGCGCACGGCGTCCGCTTCATCTCTATCGGCCTGCTTTCCCCGGGGGACAAACCAATGATGATGCGTGGGCCGATGCTCCACGGCATTATTAAGCAGTTCCTGCAGCAGGTCGCCTGGGGCGAGCTCGATTTTCTGATCGTCGACCTGCCCCCCGGCACCGGCGATGTGGTGATCTCGCTCGTGCAAACAGTTCCGCTCTCGGGCGCCGTGGTGGTGTCGACGGGATCGAGCGTCGCCCTCCAGGACGCACGCAAGGCGCTCGAGATGTTCCATCAGGTAAACGTGGATGTGCTGGGCATGGTCGAAAACATGAGCCAGATGACCTTGCCCGACGGCACGGTAATCGACGTCTTCGGCGCGGGCGCCACGGAGCAGACAGCGCGGCAGTTCGGCCTGGCGTTTCTGGGCTCGGTCGACATGGATCCACACGTGCGCGAGGGCGGCGACCGTGGTTTACCCGCCGCACTGGCCGGAAACGAGACAGCGCGAGGCCGAGAGTTCCTCGAAATCGCCAGAAAAGTTGTATCGCGCACCGAGCAGGTCGCGGCGCACAATGAAGATGTACTGGAGATCAGTTAGCACCCTCGTTCCACACCTGAACTATGGCCGACCAGCAGCAGATGACCGTGCGGCAGCGACAGATCCTGACTGCCGTGGTGGAAGCGTACATCGCAACCGGCGAGCCCGTGAGCTCGGCTGCGATTGCGCGGACGCTCGTCGATCGCGGGGCCTCGGTCAGCTCGGCGACCGTCCGCAACGAGATGGCCGAACTCACCGACCTGGGCCTTCTGGAACAGCCGCACACCTCGGCCGGCCGCATTCCCTCCCCGCAGGCGTTTCGCAGCTTTGTCCAGGACCTTGCGGTGCGATTCGACGCCCGCTCCGCCGGCCTCCGCACCCATCTATCGTCCGATCTGCAAGCGACCATCGACACCAGCCTGGCCGGGATCTCCGGCACCGAGGCCCTGCTGGCGCGCAGCTCCGGCGTGCTGGCCGCGCTTTCCAGTGGCGTCGGTCTGGCCATCGGCGCCCTCACCGCGAGCGACCTGCTGGAGCACGTGCACTTCACCCGCTTGGCCGAGCGTCGCGTCCTGGCGGTGGTGGTCGGGCGCAGCGGTACCGTGCGCGACCGCCTGCTGGCCGTGCGCGACGACCTTTCCCCAGGCCAGCTCGAGTCTGCGGCCAACTTCCTCAACGAACACTTCCGGGGCTGGCAGCTGGAACGTGTCCGAGCCGAGTTGCTGCGCCGCATCGAGCGCGAACGAACCGCCTACCTCCAGATGATGGAAGCCGCCGAACGGCTCTGGACCGGTGCCGTACCGGCGGACGCGGGTGCGCTTTCGGGCGAGCGCGCGGTCTTTGTGGAAGGGGTCGCCAACGTCGTTGGTCTGCGTGAAGACCGCGTTCGCCTGCGGGAGTTGCTGGTCGCGCTGGAGGCCAAGCAACGCGTCGCCGAGCTGCTAGCCGCCTACATCGATTCACGTCAAGAGAGCGTGCGCGTGGTCTTCGGGATTGAGGAGCAGGCCCCCGAACTGGCCGGTTTGGTGCTGATCGCCGCACCGGCCCGGCTTCCCGGCGCCCTGTCCGGCACCGTCGGCGTCCTCGGTCCCACGCGCATGGACTACAGCGCCACCATGAGCGCCGTGAGCTACGTCGCGCAGCAGTTTGGGCGCATGCTGGACGGCGGCAGCCACCGAGGTTGAGTCGGGCTGGCGGTCATCCTCATCTAGGATCGAGAGGCAGCTTGAGCGCCAGATCAACGCGCCATGCGGCACGCCTCGGCCGGCATCTTACAAAACGCGAGGGACCGGGAGCCGTATGACCGACGACAAGCAAGGATTTGCAGAACGCTTCGCGCGCTGGGCGGGCGTGGGCAACAATACAAAGGAGACCGGGGCAGAGGTGGCAGAGATGAGCGAACAGGGCACAGCGACGGCAACTGAGGACTTTATGGACGGCGGCGGCACCGGAGCACACGTGGATTTGGAGGCAGGCACCGAAGGGGCCTCCACGGGCGTAAACGAAACCCAGCAAACAGCCGCCGAGCTGGAACAGGCGCGCGGCGAGCGCGACCTGCTCCGGGAACGGCTCGCGCGCCTGCAGGCCGAGTTCGACAACGCCCGCAAGCGTGAGGCGAAGGAGCGCCAGGACGCGCGCGACCGCGGCATTGAATCCGCCATTGAGCCCTTCTTGGGCGTCATGGACAACTTCGCGCTGGCGCTCAAGGCCCAAGGCTCGATCGAACAGCTGCGCGCCGGTGTGGACCTCATCCTGAAGCAGATGGAAGAGGCGCTGCGCACCCTCAGTGTGCAAGCAGTAGAGTCGGTCGGCACTCCCTTCGACCCGCACCTTCACGAGGCGCTCGGCAGCGTGGAAACGCCCGAATACCCAGATCACCAGGTCATTGAAGAGATCCGCCGGGGGTACAAGCTCCGCGAGAAGCTGTTGCGCCCGGCGCTGGTACGAATCGCGACCAACACGGCGCAGCGCGAGGCATAGCGCAGCAGCGCTGCCGCTCTCACACCGAAGATGGAGTGACGGCGACGACCGTCGTGGTTGACAATAGGACAGGCAGGTTTTCAGACAGGCGATGGCGACAGCGACGATGAAGAGGGACTACTACGAGGTTTTAAGCGTCGAGCGGACGGCGTCGGACGGCGAGATTAAGACCGCTTACCGCAAGCTGGCGATGCAGTTCCATCCGGATCGCAACCCAAACAATCCAGCCGCAGAAGAAAAGTTTAAAGAGTGCTCGGAGGCCTACGCCGTCCTGAGCGACACCGATAAGCGCGCGGCCTACGACCGGTTCGGGCATCAGGCCGTCAGCGGTGCCGGCGGCAACCCGTTTGCGGGCGGAAGTCCCTTCAGCGGCGGCTTCCAGCAGGGCGACCTGGGCGATATCTTCGGTGACCTTTTCGGCGAGATGTTCAGCGCGGCGGGGGGGCGCGGCGGCGGCCGTCCCTCGCGCGCACAGCGTGGCCGGGACCTGAAATTCGACATGAGCCTCGGCTTCGAGGAGGCCGTCTTCGGCGTTGAGCGCGAGATCAAGATCAAGCGCATGGAAACTTGCGACACCTGCGCTGGAACGGGCTCCGAGGGCAACAAACAACCCGAAACCTGCCAGCAGTGCGGCGGGCGCGGCCAGGTGCGGACGCAACAGGGCTTCTTCTCCGTGGCGCGCACCTGCCCGGTATGTTCTGGCACAGGCACCCTGATTCGCAACCCGTGCCGAACTTGCCACGGCGACACCCGCGTCCAGAAGGAACACACCATCGCGGTAAAGGTGCCGGCCGGCGTTGAGTCCGACACCCGGATTCGCTACTCGGGCGAGGGCGACGCAGGGCGCTTCGGCGGTCCCGGCGGGGACCTGTACGTGGTGCTCGCCGTGAAACCGCACGCCTTTTTCGAACGAGACGGCGATGACCTGCATTGCGTGATGCCGATCAGTTTCCCTCAGGCGGCACTCGGAACCGAGCTGCAGATCGAAGCACTGGACGGCATGGAAACCCTGAAGGTGCCTGAAGGCACCCAAAGCGGACGCGAGTTCCGCGTTCGCGGCAAGGGCGTCCCGCACCTGAACGCCCACGGCAAAGGCGATCTGGTCGTCCAGGTACGCGTCGAGACGCCCAGCAAACTCACCAAGCAACAGAAGGACCTCATGCGGCAGCTCAGCGAAACCATGACCGTCACCAACGAGCCGCACTCGCGTGGGCTGTTGGACAAGGTAAGGGAAATCTTCAGCTAGAAGGCTTTACCACTCCGAAACCAGTCATCCGTTCTCCGCCTGTGGCCCCCCGCGCGGGTCTCCAGGCGGAGAACGCCAGAAGTCCCAACAGCGCAACGCAACGCACGGGCCCCGCAAAGTAGAGCGGCACCGCACCGTACGTATGCAGAAACGTCAGGGGTGCCAGCGCCACGCCAAACAGAACCCACGGCAGCGTGAACCGATGCACGTCCTGCCCCACTTGCGCCGCTTGCACGCAGAGCAACACCATCCAGGCCCAGGGAATCAGCAGCAAAAGCAGGGTGTAGTCATAGGACGTCGGCGGCAGCAGAATGGCGGTGCAGCCAAGAAAGAGCACTTGGTTGGGCGCGGGTAGCCGCCGCATGCGCCACAGAAAAAGCACACCGGCCAGAATGCCTGCGGTGACCAGGTACGTTTCCAGCGCGTGCGGCGGCCGCAGGATGGCTCCCTTCGTCGCCTCGCGGAGCAATCCCAGCAGCGAGTGGTCCGGGCCCACGCCGCCCGGCCAGTACACAAGGGTGGTGATCTCGGTCCAGCTGCGCACACCCGCGCGGATCTGCAAGTACGCATCGCGGACATCTGGTTCCAGCATGCGCAACCCGGCCAGCGTCGTTGCAACAGCGGCCGCGATGCCCATAGCCAAGAATCGGAGATGTCGCCGCCGCACAAACAATCCCAAAAACAGCAGAGGGTACAATTTGGCGGAACCAAAGACTCCCAGCAGCAACGCCGACGCGACGTACTGGTCGCGCGCAAAGCAAACGATGCCACCGGCCAAACCCACCCACAACACAGCTTCGATGTTGCCGCGTTGCAGCGCAAAGTAGAAAGGCCAGCCGAGCACCATCGTCGCTCCAAGGAGCACGGCAGCCTGGCGTGCGCCCAGCCCACGCTGGACCAGGGCATCGCTGAAGCGCCACGCCAACCAAAGGGCCGCTGCGGAAGCCAGCGCCGCAAACGCAACGTAGCTGCCCAGCCAGTGCGTCGGTTTGGCGAATAGGTAGAACGGGTAGAGCACAAAGATCGCCGGGGCCGGATACACCCACGGAAACGCGACGGCGTGAAAGAAAGCCGGCGTGTGCAGAAACGGAAAACGCGGCGTGTAGTCGTAGAAATCGAATCCTGGATACGGAACCCAGAGATAGCCCAAGCCTGCCCGCCCGGATCGCACAAAGTCCACCAAGCCGCCAAGCCCACTGGCCACCGCCAGCGTCACCAGAACCACAACGTACATCCGGAGCGGTCTTGGAAACGTCCGCTCTTCTTGTCGGTACACAGTTGCAGTCCTCAAACGATTGCGTTGCTTGTCTACTGCTGCAAGCGACTTGGGTCGCGCGCTCACAGCAAGGCCGAACAGATCGCCATCCCGGCCAGCGCGGCGGTCTCAGCCCGCAGCACCCGTGGACCCAGGGTCACGGCTTCCCAGCCCTCCGCAGTGTACAGGGCCAATTCTTCGGGGGCCCACCCACCTTCGGGGCCGATCGCAAGGGCCAGATCGCGGCTCGCTTCCGCATCGGGGCCGCCCTTGCCCCGGAACCGCTGCAACGCTGCTGCGAGAGTGTTCTCCTGCTCGGTTTCAGCCAGCAGCACCTTGTGCGACGCCGTCACGCCAGCCAGGGCGGCCTTGAGCGGGGCCGGGGCGTCGATCTCGGGCAGGTCGCTGCGGCGCGACTGTTGTGCGGCCTCCAGCACGATCTTGCGCCAGCGTGTGGCACGTTTCGCGGACGCGAGGGCGAGGTGTTTGTCCGTACGTCGCGCGAGCACCGGCGTGATGCGGGCCGCGCCAAGCTCCGTCGCCTTTTCCAGGCCCCACTCGTAGTGATCGAACTTGATCACCGCCAGCAGCAGATGCACGGGCAGTGCCGCTTCGGCTTCAAGCTCCTCGCCCAGAGCGAACACGACCTCGCGTTCCGCCACGCTGATGACCTCGGCCCGGCGCAGAAAGCCGCCCGCCAGCACATCGAACACCTGCCCGGGTTCAGCGCGCAACACCCGCGCCAGGTGCAGCGCCTGATCGCCACAAAGGCTGGCGGTCGTATCGGTCCAGGTGTCGGCAATCCAGCGGCGGCGGGTCATTCTGGCTCAGGGCACGGAGATCGTTGCTGCGGGTTCGATGCGGATCGCCGCTAGAATGGCTGGGCCTTTTCTACAACTCCGCCAAATACAAAGGCAAGGCCCTCAGCATTCAATGATGTTCAGCGCCAACCCAGCCAGACTGGTCTCCTTGTACCGCGACTGCATATCCAGGCCAGTGCGATACATCGTCTCAATGACCTGGTCGAGCGAGATCTTATGGCTGCCCGGGTCATTGATGGCCAGCCGCGCGGCATTGACAGCTTTCACGGCGCCCATACCGTTGCGCTCGATGCAAGGAATCTGAACGAGACCGCCGATAGGATCGCACGTCATCCCCAGGTTGTGCTCCATCGCGATCTCGGCCGCGTGCTCGATTGCGGCGTTGGTGGTTCGGAGGGCGCTTCGGCGCTCTTCGGACCCGAGCGTCGGATCCGGCGGTGGGCTCAGCGCGGCTACCAGCCCGCCCGCGGCCATGGAGCAAGCCACACCGACCTCCCCCTGGCAACCCACCTCGGCGCCGGAGATCGACGCGTTCTCCTTATACAGAATGCCAATCGCCGCGGCGGTAAGGAAGTAGCGGAGCAGACCGGCATGGCGATCCGCGTCGCTCAGCCCGGGGCTCGCAAAGTTCAGATAGTAGAAGGCAATCGCGGGAACCACTCCCGCGGCGCCGTTGGTAGGGGCGGTCACCACCCGGCCGCCGGCCGCGTTCTCCTCGTTCACGGCCATGGCGGCCAGGGTCACCGCATCCAGCGGTGCGAGCGGATCGCGCAGCTTGCCGGCGACGTCCATGGCGGCCAGCCGTCTCGCCAGGCCCGGCGCCCGACGCCGAACATTGAGCCCGCCCGGCAGCGTGCCCTCCGTAGCGACACCACGGTCGATCGAGGCGCGCATCGCATCCCATAACACGAAGATTGCACGTTGAATGCTGGCCTCTGCGTCCAGCTGCTCCGGGGTGGGGCTGAGCTTCAGAATGCGGCTTAGACGATACCGAATGCTCGCGTCAGCGAGCAGAGCGACCTCGTTGGCAAGGACGATGTCAGCGATCGGCAGGACCGCGGCGTCGGCCATGCGCAACAGCTCGCCGGCGTTGCGAAACGGGTAGGGCACCTCACGCACACGGGTCTCGGAGGCATTCGCGAACTCTTCCGCGCTGAGGATGAAGCCGCCGCCCACAGAATAAAATGTCCGCGTAAGCAGCACGTTGCCCCCACGGTCGAACGCCGTAAGCCGCATCCCGTTCGGGTGCGTGGGCTGGCCGGGGTCAGGGTACATCCGGTCGCGATGGAACACGACATCCGCGGACTCGCGAAAGGGCAACACATGGACGCCAAAGGCGGTCAGCATGCCCGTCGCACGCAGTTCCTCCAGCCGTGCCCCCATGCGCTCGGTATCCACAGTGTCGGGGGCTTCGCCCATCAGACCGAAGACAACGGCCCGGTCCGTACCGTGGCCCACGCCTGTAAGCGCTAGGGAGCCATAAAGTTCCACTAGGAGCCTACCGACGTTTCCGGACGGCGTCGCCGACAGCAGCTCGGTCACGAAGTGATTGGCTGCCCGCATCGGGCCAACGGTGTGGGAGCTGGACGGGCCAATGCCGATCTTGAACAGTTCAAACAGACTTGTGTTCATGATTGGGACACTGGCGCACCCTTCCTGTCTATTGTAGGGGCGAAAGTGGTATAGGGCCTCCCTCGCCCGAGTGCTAGGCTGAGGGCACTTCGAGCCTTGCAGGCAAGATCAGGCGGTTTCCGGCACATGTTGTTCAAGACGCGCTCGGCGGCGGTGTATGGCATCGACGCGCACCTTATCGACGTTGAGGTCGACTTTTCCGGCATCAAGACGGAACAGGAAACCTTTGCCACCGTCGGCCTGCCGGATGCGGCCGTACGCGAAAGTCGCGACCGGGTGCGTTCGGCCATCAAGAACAGCGGCTTCGAACTTCCGCCGACCCGCATCACCATCAACCTGGCGCCGGCCGATCTCAAGAAGGAAGGCTCGGGTTTCGACCTGCCGATCGCCGTGGGCATCCTGGGCGCCTACGGCGGCTTAGCCAACAAGGATTTAACCGACTTCGTGCTGGTGGGCGAACTCGGGTTGGACGGCGGTTTGCGCGCGGTCCAGGGCATGCTGCCCATTGCCATCGCTGCCCGCGCCTCCGGCATCAAGAATCTGCTCATCCCCGCCGCAAACGCCCGTGAAGCGGCGGTAGTCGACGGCGTCAACGTCTTTCCTGTGCGCAGTCTGCTGGAGGTCCGCGAGTTGCTCAACAGCGCGGCTCTGGGCGCCATCGCCGCGCAGCCGCTCAAAGTAGCTTCACAACAGCTCTTGGCAGGGGCAGAAGACGGCCTCCCGGACTTTGCGGACGTGCGCGGTCAACCTGTGGCCAAACGCGCGCTGGAGATCGCGGCCGCTGGTGGGCACAACATCCTGATGATCGGTCCGCCGGGCTCCGGCAAGACCATGCTGGCCAAGCGCCTGCCGTCCATCCTGGCGCCTTTGCGTTTCGAGGAAGCGCTCGAGACTACCAAGATCCACTCGGTCGCGGGCGTCCTCAACCGGGACGAAGGTCTCGTTACCCACAGGCCCTTCCGCGCGCCACACCACACCATCTCGGACGCCGGCCTGATCGGGGGAGGCATGGTCCCGCGTCCCGGCGAGGTCTCCCTCGCGCACAACGGCGTTCTGTTCCTGGACGAGCTCCCAGAGTTCCCTCGTAACGTGCTAGAGGTGCTTCGGCAGCCCTTGGAAGACGGGCACGTCACCATCTCCCGTGCCGCCATGAGCCTGAGCTTTCCCGCTCGCTTCATGCTGGCGGCGGCCATGAACCCCTGCCCATGCGGCTACGCCAACGACAAGACCCGCCAATGCCTTTGCACCCCGCCCATGATTCAGCGCTACATTAGCAAGGTTTCCGGGCCGCTGCTGGATCGCATCGACATCCACATCGAAGTGCCCGCGGTGCAGTACAAGGAGTTGCGCGGCGGGGGCGCTGCCAGTGAGAGCTCAGCCGCGATCCGAAAACGCGTGATCGAGGCGCGGGAACGCCAGCACAGCCGGTTTCTGGAGGCAGGCGCGCGCACCGAAGGCTCGGGTCGCGTAGCGAGCCGTGCCGTGTTCGCCAACGCGCAGATGACCAGCAGCCAGATCCGTCAGCACTGTGAGCTGGCCAGCGATGCCGAACGCCTGCTGGAGCGAGCGATGTTGCAGCAGGGGCTCAGTGCCCGCGCCCACGATCGCATCCTGAAAGTCGCGCGCACCGTGGCCGACCTTGAAGGAGCGCAGGCCATTGCCGTCAAACACCTTGCCGAGGCCATCCAGTACAGGACCTTGGATCGCTCCTACTGGTCCTCGTAGGCTCGAACCGGAAGCACACGGTACCGTTTGTCATAGAGAAAGAGGTTCGCCTCCCAAAATAAGGATTGACTGGCAGGCCCTGAGACGGTATGTTGCAAGAGGTTGCCCGCGAGCGGACCATAGATCATAGATCTGTAGACCCACAGACTATAGATCGAAGGGTCGCCTCTTCCCTGCGCGCTCACCCTGCGCCGTTTCGGGATAGAAACCTTCCAAAGCAAGAGCGTTTTCTTGTCCATCGTAGATGGGTAGCGCTTTTCAGTATGCGGTACTTGCACAACCTAAAACATTCGCTCAAGGACGCATCTTGCACCATCCAACCCGCGTCTAAAACCTAAACTTGGGATTCCAATCATGTCATTGATGTGTTTAAAGCCCAAGATCATAGCTACACTTCCCGAGGCAGCCGAAACGTTTCGGCCTGTGCTTAACCCTGAGGAGAATCCCCGATGCGCTCAGATTTGATTTTTGGAGCCCTCACCCACGTAAACAACCGTTATCAGCTTTGCCAACTCGCCTCCAAGGCGACGCGCAAGCTACACAAACCCAACACGCGCCTGCAGGACACCACCAACGATGTCCTGGAGCGCTTCAAGGACACGGTGCCCATGGGTGACATCGGTTCGGAAGCCGAGCAGGACGAGATGCTCTCAACGGAACGCCGCGCAGCGTAACCCTGCGCGGCCTTGCCGCACCCCATTTGTTGTATTGCAAATTTTTGCGACTCTGGTACGCTGTCTTCAACTTCGATCTGAACCCCCGCAACACCCCATCCGCAAGCCCCGCAGCTCCGCACTTCCCTCCTCAGCGCCCCGCTGTCCCGTCCCGCTGTGTGTCGTTCCCTCCCTGAAGTTCCCCCACCTGAAACACCGAAAGAAGTCTTCTCCACATGACCATCTCTGAATTGAAAGAAAAGAGCATTGCGGAATTGGGTAAGCTCGCCCGCGGCCTGGAGATTGCCGGCACCAGCGCCTTGCGCAAACAGGACCTCATCTTCAAGATCTTGCAGGCCCAGAGCGAAAAAGAAGGCCACATCTTTGCCGAAGGTGTGCTCGAGATCCTGCCCGACGGTTACGGCTTTCTACGCTCGCCGGATTACAACTATCTCCCCGGCCCCGATGACATCTACGTCTCCCCAAGCCAGATCCGCAAATTCGACCTGAAGACCGGTGACACCATCTCCGGCAACGTCCGAAGCCCGCACGAGGGCGAAAAGTACTTCGCACTTGTCAAGATCGAGGCCATCAACTTCGAGTCGCCCGAAGAAACGCGCAACAAAATCCTGTTCGACAACCTCACGCCTCTGTATCCGCAGGAGCGGATCAAGATGGAAACCGTGCGTGAGGGCATCTCCGGTCGCGTGCTGGACCTGCTTACGCCAGTCGGCAAGGGCCAACGCGGGCTGATCGTCGCCCCACCGCGCACAGGCAAAACCGTGCTGATGCAAGCCATCGCGAACTCCATCACGGCGAACCACCCCGAGGTTGTGCTCATCGTTCTGCTCATCGACGAGCGCCCAGAAGAGGTCACGGACATGCAGCGCTCCGTCAAAGGCGAGGTCATCAGCTCGACCTTCGACGAACCGGCCGCGCGCCACGTCCAAGTGGCCGAGATGGTCATTGAAAAGGCCAAACGCCTCGTAGAACACAAGCGCGACGTGGTTATTCTGCTCGACTCCATCACGCGCCTGGCGCGCGCCTACAACACCATTGTTCCGCCAAGCGGCAAAGTGCTCTCAGGCGGTGTGGACTCCAACGCCCTGCAGCGTCCGAAGCGCTTCTTCGGCGCGGCGCGCAATATCGAAGAGGGCGGCAGCCTCACCATCATTGCTTCGGCGCTGGTCGAAACCGGCTCTCGTATGGATGAGGTCATCTTTGAAGAGTTCAAAGGCACCGGCAACATGGAAGTCATCCTTGAACGCAAACTCGTGGACAAGCGCGTCTTCCCGGCAATCGACATTCAGCGCTCCGGTACCCGCAAAGAAGAGCTGCTGATCCCCAAGGATGAACTGCAGCGGACCTGGATCCTGCGCAAGGTGCTCAATCCGTTGTCCCCCGTGGAAGCCATGGAGTTACTCTCCGACAAACTCGGCAAAACACGGAACAACAGCGAGTTTCTCCACAATATGAACTCGCTTTAACCATCGGTCAGGCAAAAAATGGGCGCAGCTTGGGCTGCGCCCATTTCTCTTTGGCCAGATTAGTACCCGTTGGCAAGCAGGTACTCCGCCGTGAGCCATGGGGTGTTTGCCGCAGACGGGGATTGCGCCGCGTACTTGGCGAGGACATCTGCCTCGATGTTGACCGGAGCGCCCGGCTGCAACGTGTGCAGGTGGGTGCTGCGATACGTGTGGGGGATGACGGCGATCTCAATACGGCGGCCGCCTGAGGGCTCCGGTGCATGGAGCTTTGCGATCGTCAGGCTGATTCCATCGATGGTGACCGAACCTTGCTGGACGACAAACGACGCCAGTTGGGTGGGGAGTTCGACGGTGAGACGCCAGTCCGCGGTGGCAAGGTCGGGGCCGAGCGCCTGCATCGAAATCAGCTTTCCGACCCCGTCCACATGACCCTGAACGACGTGGCCGCCAAGCGGGGCGCCGGCTGGGGTCGGTAGCTCGAGGTTGACGATGTCTCCCGGGCCTAGGCGAGCCAATGTGGTGCGTTCCACGGTTTCGGTCGCGAGGTCCGCGCCGAAGCTGTCCGGTTGATGGACGGGGATGGCGGTCAAACACACGCCATTCACGGCGATGCTGTCGCCCTGCCGCCAGCGCCCAGTGAGCGCGGGGGCGTTGAGTACGAGGCGGAGGGCACCGCCGGTTGGCTCGACAGAAAGCAGGACGCCTGTGGTTTCAATGAGACCGGTGAACATAGTTACAAGGTACGCGGGCCGGCGTGCGGCAGCGAGCGCGGCAACGCCCTACCCCCTACCTCAGGTCCCAAAGTATTCAAAGAAGATACTTTAGCTTCGGACTTCGAGTTGGGCCCGCCGGCAATTGAGGGGCGTCTGGCACGTGAATAGGCCGAGCCCGGGCTTCAAGCAAGGTGCGCCTAGACCTGATTGTAGAACGTGTGGGCGTAATTGCCAGCAGAAGTCAGACGTCCCCCCACGGGTCGTGGAGGTAGCCAGCGATGCGTACGTCCGGCGCGGTTCCGTGCGGGAACAGCTCGCTTGTGGGGGTGCTTAACTGCTGTTGCAAGTCAAACACCGAAGGGCCGTCGTAGGCGAACGGAACGGCATCCGGGCCGAGTTCGCGCGCCGCGTAGTACAGGACCGCGCGATCGGGAAGCGACGCGCGAAGAAGAGATCCGTTCAAGGTGGCGCCGCCCTCGGTGAGCACGGAGCGGATCGCGCGCTCGTGCAGGTGCCCGAGAACGGCCCGCAAGCCTTCGGGCGAGTGCAGGGCCAGCACCGGCAGGACCTCCAGGCCATAACGGGCCAGATCGGCGCGTCGTGCAGGATCAGCGTCCTCGTCGCAAACCAGCAGGAGGTCATCCGCGGCGCGTTGAACAAGGGTGGAGTCCACGGGTGTACGGAGATTGCCGTCGAGGATCACGCGCAGGAGGGGTCGCCGGCGCGAAAGGCCAGTGCGGTCCGTGAGCTGCGGGTTGTCGGCCAGGACGGTGCCCACCCCAGTGAGCAGCGCGTCGGCAGTGTGGCGCAAATGGGCGACATCGGCGCGTGCAGCAGCGCCGGTGAGCCAGAAGGGCGCGGTTGCGGTGCGCGTGGCCGACGGTGGGGCAAGCTTGCCGTCAGCCGAAAGCGCCGCTTTGAGAGTGACGAAGGGTCGTTGGTGCTGAATGGAGAACGCGAAGGCGTCGATGAGCCGCCGGGCGCGCTGTGCGAGAGCGGCATACGGGTCAAGGAGATCCACCGCCAAGCCAGCGGCGCGCAGTTTGGCGATGCCCTGCCCGCGGACGAGGGGGTTGGGGTCGATGGTGGCCACGACGCAGCGCGCGACCCCGGCCGCCACCAGCGCATCGGCGCAGGGCCCGGTGCGGCCGTGGTGCGAGCAAGGTTCGAGCGTCACGTAGGCCGTGGCGCCGCGGGCATTGTGACCGGCGAGCGCGGCTGCCTTTAGGGCGACGATCTCGGCGTGGTCGCGCCCATCATAAAAGTGGGCTCCCTCGCCGAGAATGACATTGCCGCGCAGCAGAACACAACCGACGGTCGGGTTGGGCGACGCGAACGCCGCCGCCGCTTGCGCCAGGTCGAGCGCCCGCGTCAACGCGCGTTCGTGTACCTGCGTCTGACTTGAGGTCTGCGACACACCTTCAGCATAGTCAACGTTCCACGCTGGTGTACCGCGCGAACTGGTATCGGTCTGGAAGAATCACTGCCGGCGCAGCAAACGCCGTGGGCAGCGAAACGGCGGCGGGCACTTCGGCGGCCTGCACGGCGTGCGCCGTGGGACCGAGATGATGGCAAAGGGAAACCAAAAGGGAAAGCAGTGTTGCAAAGAGGTGTTGCATAGGTATCTTTCAGCCCAAAGACGGTGTTTGGGCGATAAACAATCATAACCCAGCGGGCCGGTGGTAAAGATACACCTTTCGCCCTAACGCAGTAAACCTTTGTCCGGGCGGCTACAACGAAGGTACCCTTGCCAACCTGATCGCTTGTGGCCGACCACGCGATGAGCGAGTACCTTATACGCACACCGGTATAGCAATCAACCATTTAGGTTGTGGGATGGCTCACTCTTAGCCTCCGCATTAGCTTGAAAACATCCCTAAAGCAGAGAGCACCGATGAGGATAATAGTGCCTACTGCTAAGAGAGTACCGAGCGTTATCGCGATGTAGAGGCCGGAAAAGTGTACCGGACCACGATAGCGACGCGGCATGCCCAGATAGCCAATAACGAACGAATGCGGGAAAGGGAGTAGAAATACGACGCTCATACAGAGCAAGCCGAGCATCGTCTCAACAAAGATCCGCAAAAAGAGCAAGGCTTTCACGATCGCCGTCCCAGACTTGTCATAGCTCACGCAATCAGCGAGTCGACAAACGCCTGCGCGTCGAACGGCAGAATGTCGTCGATCTTCTCGCCCACGCCGGCGAATCGCACGGGCAAACCCAGCTCGTGGGCGATCGCCACCACGATGCCGCCCTTGGCCGTGCCGTCGAGCTTGGTGAGCACGATGCCGGTGACGCGGGCGGCTTCGGTGAATAGGCGCGCCTGTTGCATGCCGTTCTGGCCGGTGGTGGCGTCGATGACGAGCAGCGTCTGGTGCGGGGAACCTGGGATCTGGCGCTCGGCGGTGCGGCGCATCTTGTCCAGCTCCTTCATCAGGTCGGTCTTGGTGTGCAGGCGGCCGGCGGTGTCCACCAGGACGATGTCGGTGGAGCGGGCTTTCGCCGCGGCGAGCGCGTCAAAGAGCGCCGCGGAGGGATCGCCGCCCTGCCGCGTCTTGATCAGGTCGACGCCGGAGCGCTGCGACCAGACCTCGAGCTGCTCAATGGCCGCCGCCCGGAAGGTATCGGCCGCGCACAGAAGGACAGTGTAGCCGTTGCGGCGCAGCATGGCGGCGAGTTTGCCGCTGGTGGTGGTTTTACCGGTACCGTTCACGCCGACCATCATGACGACCTCGGGGCCGGTCGCGGGGTGCTGGACGGGCGTGTCGACCGCCACCAGAATGCGACGAATCTCGTCTTTGAGGGCGATCTTGAGCTCTTCGCCGTTAGCAATACCCTGCCGCAACGCGCGCTCCCGAAGACGCCCGATGATCTCATCCGTCGTGGCCGCGCCGATGTCGGAGCCGAGCAGGGCCAGCTCAAGATCGTCGAGTGAGGCCTCGTCAACCTCACGCGTCAAGGCGACGACGGAGGCGATCTGCGTCGAAAGCGATTCGCGGGTGCGCGTGACCGCCTGGCGCATGCGCTCCAGAAAGCCGGGGCGGCGGATTTCCTGATCGTCCGCAACGGCGGCTGGTTGCGGCTCGTCAGAAGTTTTGTCGCGCTTGCCGAAGAGGGAGAAGGCCATTGGCATTAGTCTAGTGCGTTCCCGTTTGCTCGGCTTCGTGCTGCGCCCTGTAAGTTCCGTGAGAACTTGACAGCGCCCACAGTAGGATTCCTACATGGACGAAGCCATCACGTCTGATCGCACTACAGAACTGCTCTGGACGTGGATGATTCTGAGCGGTCTTGCCTTCCTGGCTCTTTATCTGTTCCTCGGCCTATTCGACAACACCACCGAGATCCTTCCCAACCACCACGCAGTTCTCAATAGCTGCGCGATCGGGGCTGTCCTGAGCGCGTTGGTGGTCGCAGGCTTGGTGCTCAGCGGCAGTCGCCACCTGAGCGTATGGCTACGCGCATGTCTCGCTGTCCTGTTGCCATTCTTTGCGTTCCTTGCAGTGTTTTTGTTGAGTAGCCGAGTGGCAGGTCTCGTCGAGGGGTGGATCGACTTCCCTGCTGCCCAGACCCGAACGCATCCGGCGCTGCTCGTGATCGCAAGGGCGTACCGGACGCATGACAAAGGTCTGAGTTGGAACATCCAGACCACGCCACCTTCGTCCAACCTGCAAATCACCAAAGCTGATTATGACTTCATGCTGAGAAACCAGCCCCCAGCCGGTATCGCTCGTCATGGTGACGAGATCCTTAGTCACGGGTTCTTTTGTGCGAAGGTGATGGTGCAGCAGACACAAATCGCACTTCGCGTGCTGCACGCCGGGACGAAAACGCTTCCTCAGGGCACGGTGGTCGTCTGCCACACAGGGCCAACTCCCACGCCATGAGCAACAATGTCCAGCGATGTGATAGCACGGTACCGCTGTGTGGTGAATCCGGGGTCGCGAGCCACAGCCGTCTATACTTGAAGGATGGCGATTTCCTCTGCAAAGACGGCCCCTGTTTCCCAGTTTTCCAAGGCACTTCCCAAGACGCTGGGCGAACTTCGGCGGAGCGAGTTTACGCCGGAGCGCGTGAACCGGAGCGTCAAGGATGAGCTGCGGGACAACCTGATCGTGCGCCTGCGCGCGATTGCGCCGGGTGGGCCGAACGAGGGTGCGTCGCTGTTCCCGGGCATCGTGGGTTATGACGACACAGTGGTGCCGCAAGTAGTCAATGCCCTGCTGTCGCGACACAACTTCATCCTGTTGGGGCTGCGCGGGCAGGCCAAGAGCCGCATCTTGCGCGCGCTCACGGGGCTGCTCGATCCATGTACGCCGTACGTGGCCGGGTCGGAGCTGCGCGACAACCCATACCGCCCGTTGGGCAAGTTCGCCAAGGACATGATCGCCGCCCAGGGCGACGACACGCCGATTGCCTGGATGACGCCGCAGGATCGCTACGTGGAGAAGCTCGCGACGCCCGACGTCACCGTGGCCGACCTCATCGGCGACGTGGACCCCATCAAGGCCGCGCGCAGCGGGCAGGAACTGGGCAGCGAACTGACCATGCACTACGGGCTGCTACCGCGCGCCAACCGCGGCATCTTCGCCATCAACGAGATCCCGGATCTCGCCGGCAAAATTCAGGTCGCGTTGTTCAACATCATGCAGGAAGGCGATGTGCAGATTAAGGGCTACCCGGTACGCCTGGAGCTGGATGTGGCCATCGTCTTCTCGGCCAACCCGGAGGACTACACGGCGCGCGGCAAGATCGTGACGCCGCTCAAGGATCGCATCGGCTCCGAGATCCGCACGCACTACCCGGAGTCGATGGACGAGGCCATCTCCATCACCGAGCAGGAGGCGTGGACGGCGCGCGCCTATGCCGATGCGCCCGGGCAGAGCGGACCTTCGATCGAGCGCATCTTCATCCCGCACTACATCCGGCAAATCGTTGAGGGTGTTGCCTTTGCAGCCCGCGAGGACAAAAAGGTCGACAAGAAGTCGGGCGTCTCGCAGCGCTTGCCGATCGCGACCATGGAGCTTGTCGTGTCCAACGCCGAACGCCGTGCGCTACTGCACGGCGAGTCGCTGGTGGTGCCACGCGTGGGCGACATCATTGCCGCGCTGCCGGGCATCACGGGCAAGATCGAGCTTGAATACGAGGGCGAGATGCGCGGGTCCGAGGTCGTCATTCGCGAGATCATTCGGCAGGCGGTTGCCTCGGTCTACGACAGCTACTTCGCGGACACGAACACCCAGCAGATCGAGCAGTGGTTCAACCTGGGCGGCACGGTGGAGCTGAACGACAAGCAGCCCGCGCGCACCGTGTTTACGTCGCTCAAAGAGATCCAGGGGCTGTTCGAGAAGCTCTCGCCGCTCAAGGTCAGCACCCGGACCGAGGTAGAGATCGCGGTCTCCGCGGCGGAGTTCCTGCTTGAGGGCATGACGGCGCACAAGCGCATCTCGCGGTCCGAGGCGCGGACCTTCTCGGCCGGCGACAAGAAGCGCCGCAACGAAGACGCCGCGCAACTGGCCGACCGGGTACGGGAGCGCGAGCGGGAGAACGCCTTCAACCGGACGCGGCGTGGGTTCAACTAGGGCTACACCAACTTGAAAACAAGAGAAAAGGCTACGGGCGAACCGCAGCCTTTTCCTTTCAGCAACGTCGATGACGCTACTTGCTGGCCTTGGCGCCCTCGTGGTGCTCTTTGGGGTCGCTCGCCTTCTTGTGTGGGTGCTTGCCGGTGCCCTGCTCGTCGCTGTGCCCGTTGCTGGCGTGCGAGGAAGACGTGTGCTCTTCCTTGCCCGAAATGTGGCTTGCGCCCTTGGTCGTGGGGGCCTCGTGGTGCTCGTACGGCTCGGCCGCACTCTTGTGCGGGTGTTTGCCGGTCCCTTGCTGATCAGCCATGGTGCTACTCCTTGAAGGCGATATTGTCGTGCCGCCGAAAGCTTGGAGCGCACGTATCCCTTGGCCGTTGCCGACCATGGCGGGTCTTTGCGGCGGCTTTCGATGCGCTCGAAAGCGGCGACACTCCTATTCGGTGGCGCTACGACGGTGGCCCGCCCGAGGCGTGCGAGAGAATGGGGCTATGTTGATTCCTTCCATCGATCTGATGGGCGGCCGGATCGTGCAACTGGTGCAAGGCGAAACGCTCCGCCTCTCGTTCGATAACTTCGATTACTGGATCGAGCGCTTCGCTCGGTACCCTCTAGTGCAGCTCATCGACCTGGATGCGGCCATGCGGCAAGGCGAAAACCGGGCCCTGATCGAGCAGATCTGCCGCCGGCTGCCCTGCCAAGTGGGCGGCGGCGTACGCTCTGCGGAAGACGGGCAAAGGCTGCTGGACGCGGGCGCCAAACGGGTCATCTTCGGGTCCAGCCTCTTCGGCCCAGAGCCGGAAGGGAGCCCGGCAACCCGACGCCACAAGCTGATTCGGCTGGAGTTCGCCCAAGCGCTCAAGCAGGCGATGGGCGAAGACGCGCTGTGCTTCTCCGTCGACACCAAAGGTGGCAAGGTGGCCGTGCGTGGCTGGAAGGAGCAGGTCGAGCTCACGCCCGAGGAGGCCATCACGTGGCTGGAGGACTTCTGCGCCGCCTTCCTGTACACCCACGTCGATACCGAGGGCACCATGCGCGGCTTCCCCGTGGACGTGGCCGCCATTCTGCGCTCCACCACGGCCCGCCAGCTCATCGTCGCGGGCGGCATTCGCTTCATGGCCGAGATCGAAGCGCTCGAGGCCATGGGCGTGGACGCGGTCGCGGGCATGGCGGTCTACACGGGCGAGATCGACGCCTGAGCGCTCGATCCACCCCAGGGTGGAGGCGGTCTACATCGTTTGGTGCAGGCCGTCTACAACCGAAGAGGAATGGCCGGGAGGTTCCGCTTCGGTGCCTTCCCGGCTATGCTCGAGGCATGAGAGCGGGTCTTCTAAGGTTGGGGTGCGCGGTCCTGGCCGCCGTCGTCGTTGCTGTCCCGGTGTACGCGCAATCCGCCAATTCACCGCAACAGTTTCTGGAGCTCTGGGGCAGGGCGTGGGACGATCATAACGTGAACGCCATGGTGCGGCTCCACGCCGACGACTGTGTCACGGTCAACCGCTTCGGTGTGGCCGCCAGCGGGCGCGACGAGGTTCGTCGCAGCCTCGCCTGGTTGCACAACGGCCCTTTCCGTACAGCGCACTTCGCCGCGCCCAGGTTGCTGGACCAACGCAAACTCGCGCCCGGCTGGATCGCGCTGCACGCAGCCTGGGCGAGCCCGTCCGGCAAAGCTTCCCCACCGGAGGAGGAGCTTCTGGTCACCTACTTGTTAAGGAACTTCCCCGGGGAGGGCTGGCTCGCCGAGCAGGTCGACGTCCACGCCGTCGCACCGCTGGCAGGAGCAGCCGCACCCGCGCCCAGTCAGCCCTAAGGTAGAGCTACTCCGTGGAGGCCTGCTCGTCCCCACCCGAGACCGCGTAGTAGCCCTTGCGGGTTTGGACCTTGGTGTCCTTGCCGCAGGTCATCTCGATGTGCCGATAGGTGCCGTCCGCCGCCTTGTTGGTGGGCGTGTAGCTGAGCAGATACTGGGTGCGCAGCTCGTCCTGAATCTGATCGAAGGCGTCCTCGAGACGGCGTCCATTGTTGCCGACGTTGATCACGCGACCGCCGGTCTCGCGGGCGAGCTGGTCCATCTGGCCGGAACCCGTATAGATCATGCCCGCGGCGGCGTAGCTGCCGCGGTCGGCGATCAGGATCGGGTACACAATCGTGTTGGCCTTCTGCGCGGCCTCAATGGCTTCCTTGATCTTGACCTGCGACCCCTGATCCTGCCCGTCGGTGAGGATAATGAGGACCTTGCGCCCGGTCTGCGACTGCAGCTTGTCGTGCGCGCCCAAGTACACGGCGTCATAGAGCAGGGTGCCGCGCGGGTTGGACGTCGGAAACGGACCGCCGCCGATCCCGGGGACGCCATTCGAGGAGCTCGCCTCGTTGATCGTGGCCTTGTCGATCGCGCGGCGGATCTCGCCCGGCGAGTTGGTGTAGTCCGACAGCAGATCGACGTTGACGTCGAAGGAGATCAGAAATGCCTCGTCCTTGGGGGTGAGCACCTCCTTCAGGAAGCGCGCGCCGGAGTCCTTTTCCAGCGGTAACACGTTCGTCTGGCTGCCCGAGGTGTCCAGCAACATGCCGATGGTGAGCGGCAGATTCTTCTCCTGGGTAAGGTTCCGGATGGTCTGCGGCTCCTTATTCTCGGCAATCTGGCAATCGTTCTTGGTCAGGCCGGTCACAAAGCCGTTCTTGTCGCGCACAGAAAAATACACGTTCACCAGATTGACGTTGACCTTCAGGGTCTGGCCCGCGTGCAGCTCCGGCGTCTCCTGCTTGGGAGCGGTGCTCATCGGCGGCGGGCCGTCCGGGGAGGGCGCCTCCTGCGCACGGAGGGCGGGAGCGAACACAAAGACGGACAGGGCCGCAACCGGCAGCAGGCGGCAAAGCAGGCGAGCACACATAGCATTAGATTAGACGGCGACCGACGGCGTTTGGGCGACGCCGCACGGCCAAGCACAACGGGCGCGAGGGTGCGTGCGTCTGACAAGAGGTAGCACAGGGGAAGCCCGTAACGCTGGTAGTCTGAGATTGGTGGCCCGCGCGGACGCTCCGCTGCGGCACACAACGGGCTCAAAGGAACGAGGGGATCGATGCGGTTGGCAAGCTGGCGTACATGGACAGGCTGGACGGTGGCGATGAGCCTGGGGTTTGCGGGCGCGGTAGCGGCAGCGGCGCAGAACGTTCCCGACGCGCCCAAACCGCAGACCCTGCCCCGGCTGAACACGATCACGCCCGCGGCCCCGGCGATCCCGAACGCGCCCACGCCCAACGCGCCCACCCCTACACAGCCCGCCGACACCGTCAACGGCGGCGTGGTGCCCGGGTCGACGTTGCCGCCCTCCACGGCCCCGGGCCAAACGGCACCGGATGCTACCGACGCCGGCGACACCGGGCCGCTGCCGGCCAGCCACGAGGGCGCCCTCCGGGTGCGGGTTAACTTGGTCCAGATTCCCTTCACGGTGAAAGACAGCAAGGGAAGCCTGGTCCCCGGAATTACCTACCGGGACGTGCAGGTCTATGAGAACGGCTTGCGGCAGCGCATCGCCCTGTTTCAGACGGACCCGATCCCGCTGAGCGTCGCGCTGGTCATCGATCAAAGCGTCACCTTCGACAACATGCGAAAAATTAACGCCTCCCTGAGCGCGTTGCAGGCCTCCTTTGCGCCCTACGACGAGGTGTCGATCTTCACCTACAACAACGGCGTCAAGCAGCAGACCGGGTTCACCGGCGCCCAGAGCGCGCGCGTGACCTACGCACTCGAGCAGTCCAAGGCGCCCGGTCGCGAGGCCAACATGGCCATGGGCGGGCCGCTTGCCTGCACCACCTGCAAGAACAACCTGCCCGTTGACCCCAACACCAACCCCAACAGCCCAGCCGGCGTAATCCTGCAGACCCCGGAGCGCGAATACCACACGCTCAACGACGCCATCCTGACCGCGGCAGAGACAGTGGCGCATGCGGGCCAGGGGCGGCGCCGCATCATCTACGTCATCTCCGACGGCAAAGAGTACGGCTCCCAAGCCAAAGCCAAGGAGGTCATTCGCTTCCTCCAAACCAACCAGATCTCCGTCTTTGCGACGCTGGTCGGCGAGTCGGCCGTCCCCGGCACGGAGTTCCTGAACCGCATCCACCTCCCCCTGCAGATGCGCGACGATGTGCTGCCGCGCTACACCACCGCGACCGGCGGCGACTTCGACGCCGCCTTCCGGCCGCGCGGCATCCAGGCCAGCTTCGCCAAGCTCGCCGAGCAGGTTCGCCTGCAGTACACCGTCGGCTACTACAGCCACGAGGACTTCATAGACGGCAAGTTCCGGCCCGTCGACGTTCGCGTGCTGCGCCCCAGCCTGACCGTCCTCGCCAAGCCCGGCTACTACCCGACCGCGCAGACGTCGGGCCCGCGTGCTGCGGCCACAGCCGCGCCAACCGCCCCGACCTCGCCCTCTGCTGCGACCCCGGTCGGCACCCCGCAACCTTAGCGAGCCGCCGACCGTGACAGGGGCGGGCGCGCTCTTCGGCCTGTTGGCGGCGGCCAGCTGGGGTGGTGGCGACTTCTCCGGTGGCATGGGCGTCAAGGCCGCCGGTGGATCGACCCGCGGAGCGCTGCGAGTCGTCATTGCCGCACATACGCTGAGTCTGCTGGTCATCGGCAGCCTGCTGGGGCTGCGGGGTGGAGTCAGCCTGCACGGGGCGCCTGTCCTTTGGGGGCTAGCCTGCGGCGTGGTTGCCGGTCTGTCCCTATCGGCGTTTTACATCGCCCTGGCACGCGGCACCATGGGCGTCTCCGCTGCGGTGAGCGGCCTACTGGCGGCGGCCATCCCGGCGGCAACCGGCATGGTGCTCGAAGGTCGGCCGTCCCCGGCCCGTCTGGCCGGCTTCGCGCTCGCCGGCGTGGCCATCTGGATGGTGGCGGCACCGGCAGCGGGTGGCGCACCGGAGCCTCGCGGTGTCATGTCGCTTGCCCTCGCCGGTGGCGTCGGCTTCGGGCTATACTTCGCCGGGCTCAAGTTCGCGAATCCGCTCGGCGTGCTGGAGCCGATGGCGCTGGCCCGCTGCGGCAGCCTCGCGACCTGTGTGGTTCTGCTCGCGCTTCTGGGGCGCGGCGGTTCGACGCCGGCAGCCTGGCTGAGCCGCGCCGGGTGGCTCTGGGCTACGGGCGTCGCGCTGCTCGATACAGGCGGCAACCTGTTCTATATCGCAGCAACGCGCGCCGGCAGGCTGGACGTCGCGGCGGTGCTGGCCTCGCTCTACCCGGCTTCTACCATCCTGCTCGCGGCAAGCCTCCTGGGCGAGCGCCCGGGACGACGGCAATTGGCAGGGATGGGCATCGCCGTCGCGGCGGTGGTGCTCGTCACGGTCTAGACCCGCCGCCCGACCCCCAAGCCCTAGGGACGTTACTTGGCTTTTTTCGCCACCACGGTAGGCGCTGTTGACCCCTTATGCGGGCTGACGTTGCGCGCCACCTGCTTGGGCGATTCGGCCTTGAGGTCGATGCCGGAAGGGTCGAAGCTGGGGTCCGGATAGCTGAGCTTGAGCCCATCGAGCGCCTCCACCAGCAGGCCCGAGATGGCCACGTTGCGGAACCACTTATGGTCGGCAGGGATCACGAACCATGGCGCGTGTTTCTTGCTGGTCTCGCGCAAAATGTCCTCGTACGCGTCCATGTAGTCGGGCCAAAACTGCCGCTCGGAGAAGTCCGCAGGCGACAGCTTCCAATGCTTGCTCGGGTCATCGATGCGCGCCTGCAGACGCCGCGTCTGCTCGTCGCGGGAGATATGGAGGAGGAACTTCAGCAGGACGACATCGTTGTCGGTGAGGGTCTCCTCCCAGGCGTTGATGTCGTCCAGATGGCGGGCAACCTGCTTCTTGGAGAGCACCCCGTGTACGCGCGGGGACAGCACATCCTCGTAGTGCGAGCGGTTAAAGATACCGATCATGCCGCGCGGGGGCACCTGCTGATGGCATCGCCAAAGGAAGTCGTGACGCGCCTCGAGCGGTGTCGGCACCTTGAACGCGGCGACCTCGCACCCCTGCGGGTTGATCCCGGTAAAAATGTGGCGGATAGTGCCGTCCTTGCCCGCGGTGTCCATGCCCTGCAGCACAATCAGCACGGCCTTGGTTTGGGCGGCGTACAGGCGCTCTTGCAGTTCGGCTAGGGCGTCCTGGTGCTTCGCAAGCACAGACGCAGCTGCGTCCGCGTCCGCAAAGTCATCGGTGGCGTCCGTCCTCAGAGAGGACAGCTTGATCTTGTCGCCGGGCTTGATGAGAAAGGGAGACTTCAGTTTCATGGCGTCTTACCATATCACCATCAAGAGGAGCACGGACCGCACGCACGTGTTCGACGCTGACGTTCAGACAACCCTTGTCCAGGTGCTAGACTGCCAAAAGGAGAGGGGAGCACATGAGCGGAACGGACATCCTCGACAGCTTTCTGCAGGGGTTCGGCCCGGTCGGCTTTTTCAGGCAAGCTAGACGCCCCGGTGGGCCTACGGAGATCTTTGCCGAAGAGCAAGACCTGCCTCAAGTCGAGGTTGGGCCATCCGAGGTTTCGGCTGCCAGACCTGTATGGGCTCGTGAGCAGCATCCTGTAGCGAATGGCCGGTAGTCGCGCCGGTTCGCACCCTATTCTTGTGACAAGTGCCAGCCCGATCGCTTCTTCCCCCACCCTCACAGCTCGCCAAGCTCTCTGATGAGCAGGCCAAGTCCGTTATCGCGCTTGCCGACCGTGCCGACGGGCGAGCCCATACATTTGCAATGACCGCGATGGTCTGCGGAGCTGTGTGCTTTTTGGGAGACCTTGCCGTCTTTGCCTACCTTGCTCCACATCAGCCCAAGGCGGCAGCAGGTGTTCTTGGCGTAGGCGTCTTAGGCATCGTCGGCCAGATGGTACGTTCTCGCTTGCACCGCTGATGCGTGCATGCCCAAGTGCCGCCGCGCTACTTCGCTTGCTCTTCCGTCGTCTTCGGCGTGACCAGATGTGCGGTCTCCCCGGGCTTGGTGCTGCTGTTCGGCTCGTCGGTGATGCCTTTCATGCCTTCTTTGAAACCGCGCAGACCTTCGCCCAAACCCTTGCCGAGCTCAGGAAGTTTTTTGCCGCCGAACAGCACTATAGCGACAACGGCCAGAACGATAAGGTGGGTTGGTGTAAACAGTTCACCCATGATGAGGTCTCCTGCTGCTGGACCGCAAAGCTCCATGCAGCACTCTCCATTCTCGCATGCCGCACCGGCCTCCGACAGCGGCGGCCATGTCTCGTTTTGAGACAGTGCGGCTCCAACTCACACCGAACCGTCGCTCGCAAGGGCAGCCGAGGGAGCCGGGGGTATATTCTGGGACAAGTTGCGCCGCAAAGTTGGGCGCGCCAGTTCCGCAGCCCGGCGAGCCGGAGCTTCGTCTGAAGAGGATGATGTTGTTCGAGAAACGCTTGCCCCTTACTCTGTCCCGCGCCCTGCGCCCTCTTGTAGCTTCCATTTTGTCCCTGGTCGCGTTGACGGCCCACGCCCAGACGCCCGCCTCCAGTTCCAGCCAGACCGGCACCACGGCCGCCCCCGGCACCGCGCCCATCGCAACCCGCACCACGGCGCTGCAGATCACGCCCACGCGGGTGCCGACGTATGACGAAAAATACGAGATCTTCGGCGGGCTGAGCTTCATGAACGGCCAGGCCGGCCAGAACCTGCCCAACCGCTACAACATGGGCGGCGGCGAGGCCATGGGCACCTACTGGCTCGGGCCGAAGCTAGGCGTGGCCGCAGACTACCGCTTCGAGGCTGGCACCACCCCGGTCTTCCCCACGCAATTCTTTACGCCCGGGACGCGGCTCGTCGTGTTCCAGAACATCTTCTCCGGCGGCGTCAACTACCGCGGGCCGAAGAACCGGTACGCGGCGATCGAGCTCCATGCGCTCGTTGGCGCGTCGCACGGCACCTTTGACCACTCGCTCTCCACCTACCCAAACCGGCCACCGACGCTGACCGACTCCGTGGTCGGCTTGTATGACAACAGTACAACGCCCTGGGGCGCGGCAGGCGGTTCCATCGACTTCAACGCTTCGCCCAAACTGGCCGTCCGGATCTCGCCCGAGATCATTTTTGAGCACTTCGGAACGGAAACGCGGGAGTTTGTTTCCGTCGGCGGCGGCATCGTATACCGGCTCGGCAAGCGGACGCGCTAGCGCCAAACCACCAGCGGCTAGAAGTTTTGCGCCAGAAACTCCGGCGACACCGGGTTCTCGTACACGCTGTAGTCGCGGGTCACGACCGTCAAACCGCTCGGCGAAACGAAGTACTTCTTTTTGTCCTCGTTGGCGTCATAGCCGATCACCGTTCCGTCCGGAATATTGACGTTGCGGTCGATAATCGCATGCCGGATGCGGCAGTGGCGGCCGATGTTCACGTGCGAGAAGATCACCGAGCTGTCGACATCCGCGTAGCTGTTCACGCGCACGTCGTGGGAGAGCACGGAGTTGCGCACCACAGCGCCCGAAACAATGCAGCCTGGCGACACCACCGAGTTGATCGCCATGCCCGTACGCCCGGGCTCGCCGAAGACGAACTTCGCCGGCGGGTACTGGTAGGCGCGGGTGCGCATGGGCCAGCTGCGGTCGTAAAGGTTGAAGACCGGCACAAAGCTGGCCAGGTCCATGTTGGCCTCGTAGTAGGCGTCCAGCGTGCCCACATCGCGCCAGTAGAGCGCTTGCTTCTTGTTCTCGTCGACGAAGTTATAAGCCTGCACACGATACCGCCCCAGCAGCTTGGGGAGGATGTCGTGGCCGAAGTCGTGCTTCGAGCCCGGGTCTTCGGCGTCGCGCATCAGCTCGGGCAGCAGCACATCGGTGTTGAACAGGTAAATGCCCATCGAGGCATCCACCATCTCCGGGTTGAACGGCGATCGGAGCTCCGTGGACTTCGGCTTCTCGATAAAGCCCGTCACCTCGCCGTTCTTCGCGATCTCCACCACACCGAACGCCGAAACCTCGTCCGGCCGAATCGGCAGCGTGGCGATGGTGACATCCGCGCCCGTCTCACAGTGGTGCTGCATCATCAGCGCGTAGTTCATCTTGTAGATGTGGTCGCCGGAAAGGATGAGGACGTATTTCGGTTCTTCGGCGCCGATCGAGTAGATGTTCTGAAAGACCGCGTCCGCGGTGCCCTGATACCAACTCTTCGAGACGCGCTGCATCGGCGGCAGGATCTCGATGAACTCGCCCAGCTCCGTCGCCACCACCGACCCCCAGCCCTCGCGGATGTGGCGGTTCAGGCTAAGGGCTTTGTACTGCGTGAGGATGTAGACCTTGCGCAGGTCGGAGTTGATGCAGTTGGAGAGGGTGATGTCGATGATGCGGTACTGACCCGCGAAGGGCACGGCGGGCTTGGCGCGGTCGCGTGTGAGAGGGAACAGCCGTTCGCCGGCACCCCCGGCGAGCAAAACACCCAACGTATCTCTCATAGAGCTCTCCCCTCGCGGACCACACTCCCTCAGACGCAAACGGGAGGGTGGGGACGCCCGACTTTAGCACGGGAGCGGCTGATTTTCACAGTGCGGGTGCGACACCGGCTAGACGTCGCTGTCCGACTCGCCTTCTTCGGTCGTGATGCGCAAGCTCTTCAGAAAGCTGAGATCCGTGCGGGTGAAGGGGCCTTCGATGGTCTCTTCCGGGGTCTCCGCCTCGTCGTGGTCGATCTGGTTCAGCCCGATCGTGGCCTCCAACATCAGGAGCACGTCGAAGCCCTGATCGCGGATCTCGCGCACGACCTCCGCAATGGTTTCCGATTCGCTGACCGACTCGTGGATGGCTTCCCCGAGCTTCTGAATGAGATTTTTAACGGCTTGGTTGTGATTCTTCAACACCACCTCCGGCTTCTTTGGACAGATTGCGTTAAACCAACCCGCAATGGGTCATCCCGGACGACTCTACGGCGAACGCGGGAACGGCAGTGACGGGTGCAACCACTTCACCTATAGGGTACGCCCATCGCGCGGGTGAAGGAAATGACACCGATGGGGCGGTCTGGAGCAGTGGGCGGGCGAACGCGCGGGGGGCCCCCCCCCCCGTTATAACCGGGTATGGTGATCGGCCCAGGCCTCTTCCAGACGATGGGCGAGGTCCTCAACGGGTTGGGCCTGCTGCTTGCGGCCCCAAACCAGAAATCCAGCGGTTGCCGCGCACAAACCGCCAACGGTCCAAATGAACTTTTTCATGCGTTTACTGTCCTTGTGTCTCGATGTCGAGCCCCGATCTCGCTCGCACTTTCGCCCTTGGATGCAGGGATGGGGCCACACGCTGTTCCGCGTGGTGGTTTGAGCCTGCAAGTGGGGTCGCGGGAGCCCGGCAGCAAACGGTACACTGGGCACCGTGGACAGGGTTCGGCTAGGGCGCGCGCTTGGATACGGCACACGGCACGCGGCCAAGACGCTGGCGGCGGTGGCCGAAGCTGCGACTGCGCCAGGACCCGCGCTAAGCTCGCAACGGTCCGACAGCCGCGCCGGACAAACGCGCGAGCCGGCCCCACCACCCTCACAATCGCAGCCACCAGCCCGAGGCCCACTTCGCCCCCCACTGCGACCCCCAACTCTAACCCAAGCCCGGCAGGCAGGCCGCTCTTTCTGGAAGCCGCTCGCCACCTTCTCCGGGGCGCTGTGGCTGCGGGTCACCGGGCTGTTTTTTGGGCTGATCGCCTTTGCCATGGGCAACGGCGCATGGCGCATCCGCGCGACGGTGCGTGCCGACCCCGGCAACGCCGGCCACTTCTGGATGTTTGCGGGCTTTGCGCTGCTGTTTACCTACTTCGCCATCAGCGGCTTTGTGCGCGCCAACGCGCGCGAGCGGCGCGGCTGAACGAGCCTGCGGTTTGGTAGTAGGCTGAGCGTGGTGCCCGCTCCGGCGGACGCCAGCTTCTGTTTTTTTTGAGGACGAACGATGGCCATTTCCGATCAGACATTGCCCATGCAGCCGTTGCAAGACAAGGTGCTCCGCCGCACCGCGCTCCACGCCACCCACCACGGCCACAGCGCCCGCATGGTCGACTTTAGCGGCTGGCACATGCCTGTGCAGTACGCCGGCCTCATCGCTGAGCACACCGCCGTCCGCACCGGCGTGGGGCTCTTTGACGTGAGCCACATGGGCGACATCCAGCTGCGCGGGCCGAACTCGCTCGCCGCCGTGCAACGGCTCCTGATGAACGACGCCAGCAAGCTGCAGATCGGGCAGGCGCACTACTCCGCCATGCTCTACCCGGACGGCACGTTTGTGGACGACGTGATCCTGCACAAGCTGGGTGAGAACGACTTCTTGATCGTCATCAACGCCGGCACCCGCGAAAAGGACATCGCCTGGGTCCGACAGGTGATCGGCGGCATGGGCGGCGTCCATGTCATGGACGTGAGCGACTACTACACGCAGCTGGCGATCCAGGGACCCAAGGCCCAGGCGACCCTGCAAAAGCTTACCGGCGTCGACCTCGCCCCGATCAAAAATTACTGGTTCACCTGGGGACAGGTAGCCGGCTGCCACAACGTGCTCATCGCCCGGACCGGCTACACGGGCGAGGACGGCTTCGAGATCTATATCCCGGCCGACGAGCCGACCAGCGCACGCGTTTGGGGCGAGGTGCTGGCCGCCGGCGCTGAGTTCGGCATCCAGCCCTGCGGCCTGGGGTCGCGCAACACCCTGCGCCTGGAAGCGGCGATGGCCCTCTACGGCCACGAGATCTCGGACGCCATCAGCGTCTTCGAGGCCAACCTAGGGCGCTACTGCAAGCTGGACAAGGGCGTCGATTTCGTTGGCCGTGAGGCGTTGCAGAAGATCGCCGACGCCAGTGGGCCAAGCCGTCGGTTGGTCGGCCTTGAAATGCTGGACCGCGGCATCGCGCGCGACGGCTATCCGGTGCTGTCGCCCACGGGTGCGGTTATCGGCGAGGTCACGTCAGGGTCGCCGTCCCCGTCCCTGAAAAAGAATATTGCGCTCGCGTATGTGCCCGCCACCATGACCGCGCCCGGGACGGAGGTGGCCGTGGAGATTCGTGGGCTGCCCGTGCGAGCCCAGGTGGTTGCCACGCCGTTCTACAAGCGCGCCCGGCTGGGAGCCACGACCCCCACGGCCGCGCCAGGGGTTCCAGCTGCTCCGATCATCACCGCTCCATTGTCGTAAGGAAGGTTGGCGTATGAGGCTTGCTGCGGTTTGCGTGATGGGGTTGGCTCTTCTCGGCTGTGTCCGGTCGGCGTGCGCGCAGACGGCCACCCAGCCCAAGCCGGAGGAGACCGAAGTCTGGCAGCCGGTGCCCAAGGTGGTCACGCCGGGTCCTGCGCCCGCCTCAACGCAAAGCGCGCCGCCCTCGGACGCGATCGTGCTGTTTGACGGCCACGACCTGAGCGAGTGGGTTTCGGCGCAGGACCACACCCCTGCCCGCTGGACCGTCGCCGACGGCGTTATGACCGTCAACAAGGGGAACGGCAGCGGTAACATCGAGACCCGGCGCAAGTTTCACGATTACCAGCTCCACCTGGAGTGGCGCATCCCGGCCAACGTCACCGGCAGCGGGCAGGCGCGCGGCAACAGCGGCGTCTTTCTGGCCTCCACCGGGCCGGGCGACGCAGGGTACGAGCTGCAGATCCTCGACGCGTACGGCAACGCGACCTACGTGAACGGCATGGCCGGCAGCCTCTACAAGCAGACGATCCCGCTGGCGAACCCGGCGCGCAAGCCCGGCGAGTGGCAGAGTTATGACATCGTCTGGACCGCGCCGCGCTTCACCCCAGACGGCACGCTCAAAAGCCCCGCGTATGCGACCGTGCTCTTCAACGGCGTGCTGGTCGAAAACCACTTCGAGCTCGAAGGCGAGACGCGCTATATCGGCAAGCCGTTCTATAAGGCCTTCGACGGCGCACCCATCAAGCTGCAGGCGCACGGCGACAAGAGCGAGCCGGTCAGCTTCCGCAACCTTTGGGTGCGCGAGCTTCCTGCGCCGTAGCCGTCCAATTGCAACGCTAAGTCCGCGGGGTACGCCGTGTTCCGCAGTGTCACGTCTCATTCACGCGCGTTTGCAATCTTTTCCGCCGCGTTCCCTCCGCGTACACCGCGTGCGCCGCGTTTGCAGTTGCATCCCACGCAACTCGGGCAACGACCGCCCCCTTTCTATCCTCTACAATCAAGGTTTGGAGACGGAGCAACGCATGGCATATCCGGAAAAGTATCGCTACGCCAAAAGCCACGAATGGCTGGAGCTAAACGGCGAGAACGGCACGGTGGGCATCACCGACTACGCGCAGCATTCGCTGGGCGACATCGTCTTTGTGGAGCTGCCCAAGATCGGCCAGGTCATCGAGGCAGGATCGACGTTCGGTTCGGTGGAAAGCGTCAAAGCCGTAAGCGATCTCTACGCGCCGATCTCCGGTGAAGTCACCGAGATCAATGAGGCGCTCAATACCGCGCCGGAGACCCTCAACACCGACGCCAATGGCACGTGGATCCTGAAGGTGGCCGTAACGAATACGGATGAGTTCGATGCGCTGCTGAGCGCGGCGGACTACGAGGCCTTTGTGGCGGAAGAACAGGCGCACTGAGCGCCGGCGCACGGTGCGGGCCGAACTGCGGAGTTCCTTTCAGGGCCGTCGACCAACGCTTAGCCGAGATTAGATCGAGGTAAAGACACACCGATGCGTTATCTGCCGAAATCACCCCAGGACCGTGAAGAGATGCTCGCCGAGATCGGCATCGCGTCTGTCGACGAGTTGTTTGCCGCTGTTCCAGAAGAGTACCGCCTCACGCGCGACCTCGATATCCCGCGCCAGCAATCCGAGAGCGAAATCCTGGAACGCTTCAAGGCCTACGCGGCCAACCTTGCCAGCGGCGACGCGAACGAACTCGCCCGCCTGCCCGCCTCGCCGCGGTTTGCAAGCTTCCTCGGCGCGGGCGCGTATCGGCACTACCGGCCCGTGGTGATCGACGCGCTCGTGCAGCGCGGCGAGTTTCTCACCAGCTACACGCCCTACCAGGCGGAGATCTCGCAGGGCACGCTGACCGCCATGTTCGAGTTCCAGACCATGATCTGCGAGCTCACCGGCATGGAGATCGCCAACGCGTCCATGTACGACGGCTCCACCGGCGCGGCGGAGGCGGTGCTGATGGCCTGCCGCGTCACCGGCAAGCTCGGCTGCGTGGTCGCGCGCACCGTCCACCCTGAGTATCGCGAGGTCCTGCGCACCTCCACGCAACATCAGGGCATCGACATCGGCGAGTTCGGCTACGACCCAAAGACCGGGCGTGTGGATTTAGCCGCGCTAGAAGCTTCCATCAAGGACTCGACCGCGGCCGTGCTGGTGCAATCGCCCAACTTCTTCGGCGTGATCGAGGACGTCGCCGCCATCGCGGAGGTGGTGCATCGCAAAGGCGCGCTGCTCATCGTGTCGATCGCAGAGGCCGTCTCGCTCGGCATCGTGAAGCCGCCGCGCGAGGCCGACATCGTCTCCCTCGAAGCGCAGAGCTTCGGCGTGCCGGTGGGCTTCGGCGGACCGTACTGCGGCGTCATCGCCTGCAAGGAAAAGTTTCTGCGCCAGATGCCCGGGCGGCTCGTTGGCGAAACCAAAGACGTCAACGGCAAGCGCGGCTTTGTGCTCACGCTTTCGACGCGCGAGCAACACATCCGCCGCGAAAAGGCGACCTCCAACATCTGCACCAACCAGGCGCTCGTAGCCATGATGGTCACCATCTTCATGACCGTGTACGGCAAACAAGGGCTGCGCGAATTGGCCGGGCAGAACCTGGCCAAAGCCGCATTCCTGCGCAAGTCGTTGCTCGCCGCTGGCGCTGAGGTGCTCTTTGAGAGCTCGCCGCGCTTCCACGAGTTCGTCGTGAAAACGGGCGTAGCCGCTGCTGACGTGAATGAAGAGTTGTTGACAAAGAACATTATCGGCGGCCTGCCGCTGGCCAAGTGGTATCCGGAGCTTGGCGAAGGTGCGGCGCTCTGGTGTGCCACGGAGCTGACCACGCGCGCGCAGATGGAAGCGGTTCGGGATCAGCTATCCGACAAGACGATCTCTGCAGGCACAACGCCCATGCCAGAGCAGGAGCTGGTAGGGGCGCGGTGAACAGAGCACTCACGCCAAGGTCGCAGGGAACACATAGCGGACCTTGGCGCAACCTTGGCGACCTTTGCGTGAACGCTGTTCGCAATTCCCTGGAGGACCCATGACGGATCAGCACCAATACCAAGTCACCATCACCTGGACCGGCAATCTCGGTTCCGGCACCACCGGCTACAAGCACTACAGCCGCGACTTCGCCCTCGAGGCCGAAGGCAAGCCGCCCATCGCCGGCACAGCGGATACCGCCTTTCACGGCACGCCGGGGCGTTGGAACCCCGAGGAGATGCTCGTCGCCGCGCTGAGCGCGTGCCACAAACTCAGCTACCTGCATCTGTGCGCCGTGAACGGGGTCGTCGTGACCGCCTACATCGACCACGCCGAGGGCTCTATGCGCTTCGACGCCGGGACCGGCAGCGGACACTTCGAGCGCGTCGTCCTGCGGCCGGAGGTAACTATCGCCGCCGGCTCCGAGGAGACCGCGCGCGCGCTGCACGCTCGTGCGCATGCGCTATGCTTCATCGCAAACTCGGTCAACTTCGAGGTCGCGTGCGAGCCGGTCATCGTGCTCGCAGAAACCTCACAGGAGCTCGCGGCCAGTGGACGTTAGCGCGCTCGAAGGGCAGGAGTTGACGGCGGTCGAGTTCGTCGCCGACTACCTGCGCCTGCGCTTCGACGGACCCATGCTAACGCTCTACGCCTGGCCGCACGTGCTGCTCGCCGACTTCAGCGTGGCCTTCGGCGAGCCGGAGTACCGCAACGCGCTGTGCGCGCAGATCGGCGAGATGGTTGGCTCCGCCAAGCTCGAAGAGATGGACGCGCTCACCGTAGAGTTCGAGTCCGGCACGGTGCTGGCTCTGAGCCTGCGCGAAGAAGACATGGATGGGCCCGAGGCAGGCAGTTACTCAGCGGATGGAAGCGAGGCGGGAGCGGAGGAGTTTTGATGTCCTCTGAGCGACTTGACACCTTTCTTCGCCGGGCACAAGAGTTCTCCCGCACAATGAAACTGCTTCGTGATGACGTGGCCTTTTCGCAATCAGCGGCGTTGCTTGCAGTTCATGCAGCGATCGCGTACGCGGATGCGTTGCGAACGGGGCGAGGCGATGAGAGCTTGGCGTCGGAAGACCACCGGGCCGCTGTGAAAGCTTTGCGAGGCTGCATGCTTCCCGGCGAGGATCACGACGGTATTGGCCGGTTTCAGAAACTTCTCTCGGACAAAAGTGCTGTTGCTTATGGAGCGAAAAGATTGGACCCGCGAAAACTCGAACTGCTGTGCATCGATTCAGAGCGCTTCGCCCTTTGGGCGAATAAGATTGGTCATGCAGGGATCGCGGGATGGAGGAACGAAAATGACTGATCAGCAGCAGTTGGCGAGAGGAAAGAATGTCATGTTGTCTCTTCTCGAAAAGCGTCTCTCGGTTCCTCGGATCTACTTCGACGTTGAGTGGGAAACAGAGCGCGTGGATGTGCTCGCTGTGGATCGGGACGGAAGCGGGGACGTTCATGTCGTGTTGGCGTATCTCCGGCCGCTTCACGACGCGGAGCTTCCCGCCACAGGCCAAGATAAAGAGCGAATACGCGAAGTGCTCGGAAGACTTTCGAACATTCGTGCTCAGTACAAATATGTATTGGGCGTTGCCACCTGTAAGGCTTGGAAGGTCTTTGACAAGACCTCTGCGCAAGAATTCGGCGAGGCTAGTTTCTCGCCGGACGGGCTCGGACGTACAGGCATAGCCTTCGCTGCTCCGGATGATAACGGAAGTATGATCGTCAACTTGGTTGTTTTCCCGGAAAGATTCCGAGCATTTGTAAGCGGGGCTGCTGACGAATTTGTTAGCAAACACGCAGCAGACTGGGAACTTCGGGCCTGAAAGGATTCTATGTCTGACAGATTCACCGGCACGCCGCGCAAAGCAACCACGCACACCAACCAGAACGAATCCCTCATCTTCGAAAAATCCTCACCGGGCAAAAAAGCCTACCGTCTCGCCGAGCTTGACGTGCCTGCGGTTGACGCGGCCTCCCTGCTGGGCGAAGCCGTGCGCACCGACGACCTGGGGGTGATGCCGGAGTTGAGCGAGATCGAGATCATTCGCCACTTTACGCGGTTGTCGACGTGGAACTATGCGATCGACCTCGGCATGTACCCGCTGGGCTCGTGCACGATGAAGTACAACCCGCGCATCAACGAGGCCGTCGCGCGCCTGGAAGGGCTCGCGGAGGCGCATCCGTACCAACCGGAGTCGCTCTCGCAGGGCGCGCTGGGGCTGATGAAGCTGCTGAGCGAATGCCTCATCGAGATCACCGGCATGGACACCATCACGCTGCAACCCGCCGCGGGCGCACACGGTGAGTTCACGGGCATCCTGCTCACGCGCGCGTATCACGAGAGCCGCGGCAACGCGCGCAAAAAGGTCATCATCCCCGACTCCGCGCATGGCACCAACCCGGCCACGGCGGCGATCTGCGGCTACCAGGTGGCGAACCTGAAGTCCAATGAGCTGGGCATGGTCGACCTAGCAGCGCTAGAAAAGCTAGTCGACGAAGACACCGCCGCGCTGATGCTCACCAACCCATCGACCATCGGCGTCTTTGAATCCGACATCCACAAGATCGCGGACATCCTCCACGCCAAGGGCGCGCTGCTCTATATGGACGGCGCCAACATGAATGCGCTGGTGGGCAAAACGCGCCCTGGCGACTTCGGCGTGGATGTGATGCACCTGAACCTGCACAAGACCTTCTCCACGCCGCACGGGGGCGGTGGTCCTGGGTCAGGGCCGGTCGCGTGCAAAAAGATTCTGGAGCCGTTTCTGCCCACGCCGGTGATCGCCACCCGCGCCGACGGCACGCTCGGTTTCGACTATAACCGGCCGCAGAGCGTGGGCCGCGTAAAGGCCTGGTACGGCAACTACGGCATGTTCATCCGTGCGCTCGCGTACATCCTGGCGAACGGCCCGGACGGTCTGCGGCAGACGACCGAAGACGCCGTGCTGAACGCGAACTACCTGCGCAAGAAACTCGAACCGACCTTTGAGTTGCCGTTCAAGTCGCCGTCGATGCACGAGGTCGTCTTCTCCGATCGGCTGCAGGCCAGGAACGGCGTGAGGACGGGCGACATGGGCAAGCGGCTCATCGACTACGGCTTTCACGCGTACACGGTTTCGTTCCCTCTCGTGGTACAGGGCGCGATGATGATTGAGCCAACAGAGAGCGAGTCGAAAGAAGAACTCGATCTGCTCGTAGACGCGCTGCAGCAAATTGCGCGCGAGGCCGAGGAGAACCCCGAACTCGTCACCACGGCGCCGCACACCACGCGCCTGCAGCGGCTCGACGAAACCACCGCCGCGCGCAAGCCCGTACTGCGCTGGAAGGCGCCAGCGGCCAAGGAGCCGGTGCAGATGGATAGCGCTGCCAAGGAGTGGTGAGCCGGCGTGCACGAAGCGGAACTGAACCGGCTAGGAACATTGGCGCTTGACTGCGCGTTTAAGGTGCATTCGTTTCTTGGCCCAGGCTTGCTCGAGAGCTCCTATAAGGCCTGTCTCGGCTTTGAACTAGCGGAGGCAGGGTTGCCAGTGCAAGTGGAAGTTCCTATCCCGCTTGTGTATGCAGGGCGCAAGCTTGCCGATGTCGGATACCGGGTGGATCTGCTTGTGGCTAATGAGCTGATCCTAGAAGTCAAATCTGTAGAGGGCTTGGCACCCGTACATCGGGCGCAGCTGCTGAGTTACCTTCGCCTGTCGGGTCGGCGGCTCGGGTATGTTCTAAATTTCAACACTGTTTCTTTAAAGAATGGGATCGCCCGAGTCGTGAACAGGCTCTAGACGTCCCGGGGGCGACGGCAAACGCAGCGTACGCAGAGTACGCGGAGGGAACGCAGCGTTGCCATGCAGCGACTCGGCGCGTTCTCTCCCCTTCTACGTCGCGAGAATACTTAAACACCTCACGCCGTGTAACACAGCGTACGCCGCGAACGCTGCGTTTGCAGTTCAACAAAGCAAGCAGCTACCGCGCCAATCGCACCTCAACCCATTCATCCACCTTCTCCCACCGCATATGCAACTGCGTGGAGCTGCCGGTGGTCTTCTCAAACGAGAGGCTCATCACCTCCTGCGGCGACGACATCTGGCCGGCGTGCATCGGTGTGCGGCCCAGGTCCTGCGCCTCGTGGTACACCGTGCCCCACTGCCCGGTCTCCTTGTTCACGATCAGCATCCACGGTGTGCCCGGCGCGGCCGGCAAGGTGTACAGCGTGTACTTTCCGGCAGGCACACGGAGCGTGCCGACCGTGAGGTCCGCGGCCGTGGTGAAGCTCGTCGCCGGATTCGCACCCGTGCGCCACACCTGCCCGTAGGGCACCTGGCCGCCCATGATCGTGCGGCAGCGCACCGACGGCGCGTTGTAGTGGATGGCGAGTGCTTTGCCGCCAAGGCTGACGTTGGCGTCCGCAGGCGGCGAGGCGAGCGGCTGACCGTTGGTGCCCTGGCCATGATCCTTGACCGGGCTGGGTGTGCAGCTCTGCCCATGCGCAAAGGCTATGGGGGCAAGCGAAAGGGCGAGGGCGGCGAACAGCAGACGAGACGTGCGAAGCGTGCAGGGCATGGCCACCCCATGCTACCCTAAAAGGGTTCCCTTCCACCCAAGGGCGCCCGTAGCTCAGCTGGATAGAGCAACAGCCTCCGAAGCTGTAGGTCAGACGTTCGAATCGTCTCGGGCGCACCACGTTCTGAGCCGTACCCGCGCCGCCGCTGCTCGCGGCAGGCTCGCCCACCTCGATCCGGAATTACACGTATGCCCGTTCTGCAGACCGACCAACGCGACACGCATTTGTACCGCGTGCGTCACTCGCTCGCCCATGTTCTCGCCCAGGCTGTGCTGCGCTTGTACCCGGATGCGAAGCTTGCCTTTGGTCCCCCGATCGAAGATGGTTTCTACTACGACTTTCTGCTTGGGCAGACGCTGAGCGAAGAAGATCTTCCGGCGATTGAAACGGAGATGCGCAAGATCGTCGAGGAGAAGCAAGCCTTCTCGCATCAGGATCTTGTGCCCGCTGACGCGGTTGCATTGTTGGAACGCATCGAACAGCCGTTCAAGGTCGAGTACGCGAAAGAGCTCGTCGACAAGCGCAATCTCGACACGTTGAGCTTCTTTGAGAACGGCCCCTTTATCGACCTGTGCGAAGGCCCGCACATCGACAACACGCAGGAGCTGCGCTCGGCAGGCTTTCATCTGCACGGCGTCTCCGGCGCGTACTGGCGCGGCGATGAACGCAACCCGATGCTGACCCGCATCTACGGTTACGCGTTTGAAACGCCGAAGGAGTTGAAGCAGCACATCGCCGCGGTGGAGCAGGCCAAGGGGCGCGACCACCGCAAAATTGCCACGCTGCTCAACATCTATGCGATGAGCGAGCCCATCGGCAAGGGCCTGCCGCTGTGGTTGCCGAACGGCACGGCCATGCGGCATGAGCTGGAAAAGCTGGCCTACGAGATGGAGTTCAAACGCGGCTACAAACAGGTAGCCACGCCGCACATCGCGCACGGTCAGTTGTACGTCACCTCCGGCCATCTGCCGCTGTACGAAGACTCGATGTTTCCTCCGATGAAGCTGATGGAGGAGCCGGGTAGCGGGACCGAGGAGAGCTACTACCTGAAGCCGATGAACTGCCCGCATCACCACATGATCTTTGCCGCGGAGCCGCGCTCGTATCGCGATCTTCCGCTGCGGCTGAGCGAGTACGGCACGGTCTACCGTTACGAGCGCGCAGGGCAGTTACAGGGCATCACACGCGTGCGCGGCATGTGCATGAACGACGGTCACCTGTACGTCACGCCCGAGCAGCTCAAAGACGAGTTCAAGGCCGTGATGGAGTTGCATCGCGACTACTACGAGTTCTTCGGTTTCAAGAATTATTACCTGCGGCTAAGCCTCTGGGATCCGGACGACCCGAAGCGCCGCGGCAAGTATGTGGACAACCCCGAGGCGTGGGCCTTCAGCGAAGGTGTGCTGCGCGAGGCGCTGGACGAGCTGGATCTCGAGTACGTGCTCGCGAAAGGTGAAGGCGCGTTCTATGGACCCAAGGTCGACTTTCAGTTCCGCACGGTGATCGGCAAAGAGTTCACGCTGTCCACCAATCAGCTGGACTTTGCGGTGCCCGAGCGCTTCAACCTGGTGTACACCGATCACGACGGGCAGCTCAAGAATCCGTATGTGATTCATCGCGCGCCGCTCGGCACGCATGAGCGCTTCATCGCGTTTCTGCTGGAGCACTTCGGCGGCGCATTTCCCACGTGGCTGGCGCCGGTGCAGGTGCGCGTGGTGCCAGTATCGGAGGCCTATGCCGAGTACGGGCGCACCGTGGCCACCGCGCTGCGCAACGATCTGGTGCGCGTGGAAAGCGAAAGCAGTTCCGAGACCATGGGCAAGCGCCTGCGCAAGGCCATCACGCTGAAGACGCCGATCATTCTGATCCTCGGCCAGCGCGAGATGGAAGACGGCACCGTAACGGTGCGGCGCTACGGCACGGAAAAACAGCAGACGATGAGCCTGGACGCGTTCCAAACCACCTTGCGCGAGGAGATCGCGACCAGGCGCGCCTACAGCGAAACGTAACGTGCGCCGCGTGCGGGCGGCTGCGTATACTCGCTCATCATGCATCCGCTTGCGCGTCACCTCGTCGGCAACTGGTTGCGTGTCGCTACGCTGGTACTGGTTGCGAGCTCGCATATTTTACACGCGCAAGGTCGGACCGGACCTTCGGCGAACAAGCCCGCAGCCACCATCGACAAGCAGTGGCAGGCAGCCAGCACTAACTACGATGCGCGTCGCGCCGCCATTCTGCAACGGGTACAACGCTCCAATGAAGCCGGGCCGTTCACCACGGACTGGAATACTTTGTCGACGGTGACGGTTCCGGATTGGTACCGCGATGCGAAGTTCGGCATATTTATTCACTGGGGTGTGTACTCGGTGCCTGCGTTTGGCAGCGAGTGGTACCCGCGCTTGATGTACCTGGAGGGCACACCGGAAAATCTGCATCAGGTGCAAACATATGGGCCGCTGACGCATTTCGGGTACAAGGACTTCATCCCGATGTTTCGAGCCGAGCACTTCGACGCAGCGGCATGGGCGCGTTTGTTTGCGAGAGCGGGCGCGAAGTACGTCGTGCCGGTCTTCGAGCATCACGACGGCTTTGCCATGTACAACAGCGACCTTTCCGACTGGACCGCCGCGAAGATGGGGCCGCGTCGCGATGTGGTCGGCGATCTCGCCAAGGCGGTGCGTGCTGAAGGTCTGCTTGTGGGCGCCTCTTCGCATCGGGTGGAGCACGATTGGTTCCTCGAAGGTGGACGGCAACAACCTTCCGACGTGAACGACCCAGCCTTCGCCGCGTTCTACGGTCCGGCCCATGCGCGGGTGCACAGTGGCGAAGACTTGCAGCGCGACTTCACCTACGCCAGCGATGCGTACCTGAACGACTGGCTGGCGCGCTCATCGGAGATCGTAGAAAAGTACCACCCGGATCTGATGTACTTCGACTGGTGGATTGGGCAGCCGTCGGTTCGGCCATACCTGGCAAAGTTCGCGTCGTTCTATTACAACGAATCGCGGCAGGGTGGTCCGGAGGGCGTGATCAACTACAAGAATGACGCCATCATGGAGGGCGCGGGCGTGCTCGACATTGAACGCGGGCAGCTGGCTGAGATACGCGAACGCCCGTGGCAGACGGATACGTCCATCAGCAACAAGTCGTGGGGCTATATCGAGCGAGACACGTTCAAATCACCCGAGTCCATTGTGGATCAATTGGTCGACATTGTGAGCAAGAACGGCAATCTGCTGTTGAACATCGGGCCACGCGCCGATGGGACGATCCCGGAGGAGGTGCAACAGACGTTGCTCGGCGTCGGCGAATGGCTCACGCAGAACGGGGAAGCGATCTATGGCACGCGGCCGTGGCTTGTGTATGGCGAGGGGCCTACGCGCGTGCAGGCCGGCGCGTTCCACGATGTGGACACGCAGCGCTACAACGAGCACGACTTCCGCTTTACGACGAAAGGATCAACGCTGTACACCATCGAGCTCGCGTGGCCGGCAAGCGGCGAGGCGGTGGTGCATACGTTGCGCAAGGGAAACACGGGCACGATCACAAGCGTCGATCTGCTCGGCTCGTCCACGCCGCTGCGCTTTGAGCAAAGGGAAGATGGGTTGCACCTCCATGTACCACAGCAAAGGTCGTCGACGTACGCGGCCGTTTACCGGATGCATCTGCAGTAGTTTGGGTGTTCGCTCACTTTGCGCCCCCTTGGACAACCGCGGTTGCCGATGGGCTGCCTGGTGCGTTTGCGGGCGGCTGCACCCGCAAGGCCAGCCGCGGAAACGCAAACGCTCCGCCCACGTCGTCGATCACGTTGATCTGGCAGATGTAGTTTCCCGGCTTCAATTGAGCGAGCGGAACGTCGAACTGAAAGGCGACCGCCTCACGTCCGGGTACGTTCAGGCCGCTGGTTGTCACCAGTGGTGTCTCGTACACCTTTACGCCACCGGACAAAAGTTCGATGGACGTGAGGACGTGTACCGGGCCGGTCTCGCGACGCTCGAGTCCGGGCGGCGTCGCCGGCGGTTTCGCAGCCTTGTTGCGCGCCGGATCGTAAAGCTCGTAGAGCAGATACAAGTGTTGGTCCTGGCGAAACACATGCGCCACATTGGGGACATACTGTTGGCCGTCGCGCACCAGCAAGTCCGTCGTGTTCTTGCTGGGGTCCGGTGTGCGTTGGCTGGCAAGCATCACCGAGCTCAGCTTCACTGGCGCCTTTTTCAGGTCAGGCACGTTGAGGTCGGTCTCAAACGAGCCCATGTTGCCGGTCTCGTTTTCGCGCACCACAAACTTCAAATGGTAGCGCCCGGGCGCGAGCGTAAAGCCAGTGGTGTACTGCAAATTGCGGCGCTGCACCTGCTGCGATGAATCAAGCGCGAGCTTCACAGTGTCACGCACATTGCCGACCGCGATGCCCTGCGCGTTCTTCACCTGGCCGAGGATGTCGAGCGTCGCCTTGTCCTGATCCTTGTTGCGCGTGAACGGAACCTGCGAGCCCGGCACGATGAGGCTGACGGGCACATAAAAGCTGCCGGGGCTTGCGCGAAAGTACAGCGCCTGCAGGTATACGGCGACGTCGAGCGCGGGCAGGTCGCTGCGCATTTGGTCCTGCAAGGCCTGCTCGCGGTCATCGGTCTTCTGGTGCTGAAAGTCAGCTGGCGCGTAGTAGCCGGGTCTGTATTCGAGCTTTGCGTCGCTGCGATTGAGCTTGACCGTGAGATGACGGAACGACCCGTCCCTGCGCCCATCCGTGGAGTGGAAGCCGAGGATGTAATAGGCCTCGGTATCGTGTTCGATCTGCTGGAACGCGGGGCCGAAGTCGTTGGAGTCGAAGAACGCTTTACCGCCCGTGTCGGTGGCCAACGTGCTGAGCAGTTCCTGCGTGGAGTAGTTGGAATTGAACGTGTTCGAAACGGCGGTGCCGGTGTAGGCCGCCGTGCCGCGCAGGCTGCCCTGCGTCGCATCGCCCACCGGCGGCAGCGCCTGCAAGCCGCGCGCGTCCACGGAGTAGATCGCCATGTTGGCCTTCGCTGCTTCGTTGGTAGCCGCGCGCAGACTGGCCTGATTCTCGATGCCGTTGCGCGCGAGGCCGCCCGAAAAATACAGCATGCTCTTGCGCTGATCGACCTTCTCGAGCGACTGCGCCACCTGCCGAATGGCGAAGAGTTCGCGATCGGTATTGAGGTTGTTGTACTCGGTGTCGTCGGCGGTAAAGGTGGACGCGTCGTCGGCCGTGCCGTTGGTTGTGCCGCCCGCGCTGCCGGTAGAAAACGCGGTCTGGTCGGTGCCGTTGTAGCTGCCCAGCTTGTGTAATAACGTCTGCTTATCACCGGTGAAGTCCTGGTCCAGATTCAGCGACGTGGAAAAGCTCACTAGCGCAACCAGGTCGGCCGGTTGCATCTGCATGTTGATGTACTTCTGCGCGGCCTCCACGGCGCGATCGGTGTCGTCGTCCTGCAGCGTGCTCATGTCGAAGAACATCACAATCAGGCGATGATTTTTGAGCTGCTTGGGATCAGCTGCGAAGTTGCGCTCCAGCAGATCGGCAACACTGGCCTTGCCGCCGGCCGTAGACTTTTCCGCCAACGCCGCGGCCTGATCGACGTTCTGGTAATCGAAGCTGACGATGCGTTGCGCTTTGCCGTTTTCAAGGATTGTGAAGTCGCCGGGCTTGAGATCCTTGATCAGCGCGCCGGTCTTTTTGTCGCGCACGACGACGTTGGTCAGCACGATGTTGGCGTTGACCGTGAGCCTGTAGTTGCTGTTCGGCGTTGCGCCCGGCGGGGTGGGCGCCGGGAGTGTTTGGGCGTGTACGCCCAAGCTGCCCACCAACATCGCAAGCACACCCATCCAACGCATTGTTTTTGCCCATCGCCGCATCATCGCTGTCCCTTCTAATGTCAGGCTTTCAGCCCTCGATCATCTTCTGCGGCCTACCTAGGCCTTCGGCCTAGGCTTTTATGTGACGCGCCGTTGGCGCTGAAGGCACCCGTGACGAGGACGCGTCACCACGCGACCAACCACCAACCACCTGCCACGGCACTTGGTCACCAACCACCATCCACTTGCCAGCACCACTAGCCACCAGCCACTCTCAAAACCGAAACCGCCCGACAAACAGCAACTGCCGCATGGTTTGCGCGCCGGTGACCTGACCGAAGGTGGCCGAGGTGAGCGACGTGTCGATGCCGTTGTACTGCACGGTGTTGAAAACGTTGTTGGCGGTCACGCGTGCCTCAAACGAGCGCGTCTCGCCGAGCTGCACGGTGCGCGAAAGCGAGCTCGAGATCAGCACCTCGCCCGGCCCTTGAATGGAGTAGCGGGAAGCCGTGCCGTAGGCGTTGATGCCCGGCGCGGCAAACGCAGCCGTGTTGAAGAAGGAATGCACCTGCCCCAGCCCGCGGATGGGCGCGTCGACAAGGCGATCGGGCCGCAGCGTGTAGGTGCCGCCGGCGGAGATTTGCGCTGCCGTGGCCTGGTAAATGGGCGTGAAGTACGCGCCGGATTGAATGGTGTACGTGCCCGAAAGCGAAAAGCCATCCAGCAGCTTCGACGCCGTGCCGCGACGGCTTAGGAAGGTCCGATTGGGGCCGACGGGTAGCTCATAGATCCAGCTGCCCGTGAGCTGGTGACGGACATCGAAGCTGGAGTTGGAGCGCTCGGCATGGAGGTCGGCAGGGTTCTGCACCGATGACGTTTCCGCCGAGCCGTTGATGCTCGAGGCATCGTCGATCGAGTGCGCCCATTGGTACTTCGCCGCCAGTTGCACGCCCCTTTGCAACCGCTTCTGCACGTTCACCGTGAAGGCGTTAAAGGTGGACTCCGCGATCGACTGCTGATACAGAAACGCCGTCGCGTTCGGCGTGGTGATCATGCTGGGCGTGTGGTTGGGCGCGTTGGTCACGTTCTGGTCGGAGCCATGCGAGCCGTTGTAGCCCACGTTCAGCACGACCTGCATCGGCAGCGTGCGCTGGATGTCGACGTTGTAAATCTGCACGTAGCCGAGCCGGTAGTTGGGGTCGACGGCGTAGGTGTTTTGGAAGAGTTGACCGGTGGCGCAGCCGAAGCCGTTGGCGAGCGTGAGATTGCTGGCCTGGCCCGGGAACTGTGCCACGCATCCAGTCGCGGTCGCCGCGCCGGGGATCGCGATGACGTTGTTCTGCGTGATGGCGAACGGACTCTGGTAGCTCAGCTGCTGCGCAAACGTGGCGAACTGCCCGGTATTGAAGTTGATGCCGTAGCCCGCGCGCACGACCATGCTTTTCGTGAGGCGAGGAAGCACCTTCGGCTGGTACGCCACGCCGAAGCGCGGCGAGTACATGGTGCGGTCCGGGTTCAGCAGCGATGAGTTTTGCCCCACGCCGCACTGCAACGTGCCCGCAGCGGTTTGCACGGACAGACCCGCGGGCGTGACGCAGCCCACGCCCGTGGCGCCCACGCTGACGCCGGTCAGGTTTTCCAGCCGGTTATGGATTTCGCTGTACGGACCGAAGTACTCATAGCGCAGGCCGAAGTTGAGCGTGACGCCGCCGCGGGGACGGTAGTCGTCGTTGGCGTACCAATCCAGCACGGTGCCGCGCAGATAGATCTTTTCGAGGCCGGCCTGGATCTGCGTCTGCTGCGGCAGCCCGAGCAGAAAATCTGCAAAGGCCGCGCCCGACGTTGTTTGGCCCGTGGTGGTCGTTGGAGCGGTGATGCTGCCGGGGCAGTTGGCCGCGTTGCCTGCGGCGAGTGCCGTTCCATTCGTGCACGGATCTTCCGTGTTGAAGCCCGTAAAGGTGAACGAGCCCAGAGGATTGCCGCCGCCGATGGAGTTGCGTTCCGTGCGCCGCAGATCGACGCCGAGACGAAGGTTGTGCCGTGCGTGACGCCAGCTCACCTGATCGGTGAAGGAGACCGTTTGCCCGATGTTCTGCTGCGGGTCGGGGTTGACGATGGAACTGAAGTTGTTGATCCGGAACGAGGGTAAGCCGTTGTAGAAATTGGTCTGACCGCCCAGCACGGCGTTGCTTGGCCGCGCGATGCCGGCGGCGGTTGCGGGGTCGTTGCCGGTGTCGGTGAAGAAGTTGCGTGTGAGCGCGTTGCTGCGGTTCCAGGTCACGTTCACGGTCTCGTTCAAACGACCCTTACCGACGGTGTAGCCCGCGCCGAGGTTGTAGCCGTCCGACAGCGTGGCGCCCGACAGCGGCAGGATGAACTCGCGGATGTCGGACGCGGCGTGGGAGTACGAGAAGTTGAAGTTCAGGCTCTGGTGCAGCGTCGCCGGCGCGTTGCGGCCGCCGCCGCCGCCGCCACGTCCACCGCCGAAAAAGGGCTGATTGCCGGCCGCGCCCAGGTTGCGGATGAAGCGCAGCGACAGGTTCGCGGAGTTCTGCCCGGCGGTGGTATCGGTCTGGAAGTTGTACGCCTGCGTGCCGACAACCGGGACGTTGGGAAGCGGGTAGAAGTTGTTCAGGACGTAGAGCGCCTGCGGGGAGATGCGCGCGGGGTCGATCACGTTTGCCACGCCGTTGTAGCGGAAGGGCTGCCCGGTCGCGGGGTCATAGATGTTTGCGGGTACGACCTTGCCGTTGAGCGTCTGCGTCAACGCGCTGAGGTCGCCGGTGCGTTCGGCGGCGGTTGGCACCGTGGCCGTCAGCACCTCGGGCGTGGTGTTGCGGCTGAAGTTGAAGTTCAGAAAACCGAACTGCTTGGTGCTCGGCTTGATGAGCCCTGGGATCTGCGGCGACCCGGCGAGCGTGATGCCGAAGGTGTCGCGCGCGTAGCCGGGCTTGGATTGCGGCGTAAGCGTGGGCGACCACTGCGCGGAGTCGAAGGTGGAGTAGCTGCCCTGGAAGTTGAGGCCGCCGTGGAGCTGGGTGGGGTCCATGCGCCGAAAGTTGCCGCCGCCGAAGCCACCCCGGCCCCCACCGCCGCCACCCGGGCCGCCGCCGCGCAAGCGCCCGCCGAGCACGCCCGCCACTACGTTGTTGGCATCCACCCCGGGCGGCAGCATGCCGCTGGCGCGCGCCTGCTCC
>CAXTLD010000004.1:0-9535 GCA_964245045.1 uncultured Acidobacteriaceae bacterium
CACCCCGCCCTCCGCAACCCGATAACCCTCACGTCACAGAGCGATCCAGGCCCAGCGAAGGCAAGTCGGCAACAATCTGGTTGGTCTCAAGCGAGACAGTAATGACCTGTCTGGTGAGGCGCACGATGTCTGGGGTCGTCCGCGCGATTGGGGTTGTTGGTGACGCCCGAGCGAGGATCGGTGGTAACGCTGTACTGATCAATTGCCCATTCCAGAGCCGAGCGATTGCCGCTCGGAGCGGTCTTTAGGGTTGAGGCGCATACGGCTGACGCGGAAGATGGAGCTCGATTTATCACAAGAGGTTTGACGTCAAGACGTCAAACCTGTACGTTGCTCTTATGGCACAGCCTCCTGGGCGAATAAGAGACTCGATCGTGTCCTACCTAGGAGCGAAGGATAGTGATGCCCCACTCTCTGAAATTCACACGGCCGTGGCCAGCGATCTAGGTGCTGTCCCAGCTTCTTCTGTCAGATCCTATCTGAACCTGAACACGCCCCATCTGTTTACCCGAACTGGTGTGGGTCGATACGCTATCAGCGGTCTCGACTCGCCAAACTGTACACCAGAAACTTGCAAAAAGCCTTCCCCAAGTCCGATTGCCGAAGTGGGTAGCGCAAAGCTTTATGTCTCTGACTGTATGACTTGGCTAGCCGCGCAGGATGCAAACTCCATCCATGCCGTCGTCACTGACCCGCCGTACGGTCATCGTGAGTACACCCCAAGGGAGCAAGGGAAGCTCAGGAAGGGCAAAGGAGGGATATGGCGCATTCCCCCAGCTTTCGACGGACATCAGCGTTCACCACTGCCCCGCTTCACGGTCTTAGATAACAAGGATAGAGCATTCCTGCAGGTGTTCTTCAAGAATTTCGCGAAATTACTAGGTCGTGTACTTGTGCCCGGCGGAAACGTGGCCATAGCGAGTAACCCATTGCTGGCTCACTTGGTATCCACAGCTCTTGTCGCGGGAGGCTTCGAAATTAGGGGTTCGGTGGTTCGCCTCACAATGACCATGAGGGGCGGTGATCGTCCGAAGAACGCGCATGACGAGTTCAGTGGCGTTAGCGTAATGCCTCGTTCCATGTGGGAGCCTTGGGTTATAGCGAGAAAGCCCCTGGAAGGTCGGGTTCAGGACAACCTGCGACTTTGGAAGACGGGCGGTTGGCGAAGGCCCTCAAGGGAAAAGCCCTTCGGCGATGTCATCCGATCTGGGCCTACGACACAACGTGAGAGGAAGATAGCAGCTCATCCTTCCTTGAAGCCGCAGTCATTCCTTCGGCAGCTAGTCCGTGCGTCCCTGCCCTTGGGGCAAGGAATAGTTCTCGATCCGTTTGCAGGCTCAGGATCGACCCTAGCTGCTTGTAACGCGGTTGGCTACGCCAGCATCGGCGTTGAGAAAGATCCGATCTATGCGCGGATGGCTGCGGGGGCGATTGAGCCATTAAGTAAGCTCGTCCTTGTAGACCCAATTGGAGCGGAGCTTTTTGATCCCATCCCGATCTAAAGTTGCTGTTCTCGTGCCCAGTTCCCCACGAGCGTTCCTCCGAAAATCTTGAACCGTAACTTGGGATAAATACAACTCGGTGAAAACCAGCGGTCTGCGGTCCTGTGCTGGTTCAGTCCTACTATCCACCTGGTATACGAAAACGCACATCCACTGATTGCGTCCTCCGTGGGTGTCTACGGCCCCACCTGACTTCCTAGTGGTTTTAACCTCGATTCCTTCCGTGCCAGCTTTGGCTGCGTTGTTTGGATGGCGTCCACTGACGAGGAGATCTGGATGACCGTTGAAGTATTGATTCTGCACAAGTGTTCGTGAATGTTTGGCCACACTTGAGGTCAGCATGTCTGACAAGAGCCCTGACATGATCGCGGGGCGTAGGGTGTCATCCAAGCGTGGCAACCCCTTGTCAAAGAAGAGCGTATTCACGTCAAAGAAGAAGTCGTAGACATCTTGCATTGCGATGTCGAAATCCTCCAGCCGGAGGGAGTATGGTAGAGAAGCTTGCCTATTGAACTTCGATCTATCGACCCGTTGTCGACTAAGCATCAAGACTGCTCCTAACGGTGGGTTAGCACACGGCTCCGTGCGTCTGCGAGTGAGACCGACGTTACTTCCCGAAGGTGGCGAGGGCTTCGAAGTAGGCCTTGACGGGCTTGTAGGTGGGTTTAACGGGAACGTGCTCATCTGGCTTGGATTAGAGTACAAGGCTCCTTAAGTTTCAGGGTCAAAGAGCGCGCCGCCATCCGCCCGGCGCCCACCTCACAGCAACCCGCGCGCCTTCAGCTCCAAATACTCGCTCACCGCGCGCACCCCAATCTCCTCCGCCGACGCCTCAACAATCAACACACCGCGCCGCTCCAGCTGCGCAATCGTCTCGCGACGGCGTTCCTCCATCTCTGTCGCCGCTGCGGCGTGAAACATGGCCGCGCGGTCCGCTGGCAGCTCATCGGCCAGCGCGGCCAGCTCCGGGTGCTTCAGCAGCACAAGCACCACCACATGCCGCCGCGCCAGCTCCGCTGCCGCCGTCACCAGCGCCGGCCGCCCGGCGGTGTCGGCCAGCTCCGTAATCCACACAAACAACCCGCGCCGCCGTTGCAGCTGCTTCAGTCGCGCCACGGCCAGCAAAGCATCGCTCTCGGCGGGGTCGCTGCGCGTGGCGCTGAGCAGGTCGACCAGCAACCGCAGGTGACTCGGCCCCGTCCCGGGCGGCAGCACCTGTTGAATCTCCGCGCCGTAGCTCAGCATGCCGAACTTGTCGCCGCTCTGCGCCACCACCTGCGCCAGCATCGTCGCGGCGGTGGTGGCCTGGTCCAGCTGGGTCACGGTCAGCCGGTGCGCCTCGTCACGCTCGGCCTCCGTCTCCCCCACGAACGCCGGCCCGTCGCCCCGGCGAAGCTCAAACGCGGTGCGCGAAAGCCGTCCCGCATCCAGCACGGCCCACACCTGCTGGCTCCGCTCGGCCATGAACTGACGCGTGACCACCTTGCCGCGCCGCGCCGTGGCCGTCCAACTCACCGCGCGCAGCTCGTCGCCGGGCTGGTACTCGCGCAGGGACTCAAACTCCCGCCCACCGCCGCGCAGCCGTTGCTGGCGACGCTGGCGCTCCATCTGCCGCGCCCGCATTAGGAAGAACTCGTTCGCCCCACGGGCCTGCTCATGCGCAGGCAGCACGCGCACCCGGTGCGGCTCGGGCCCTGCCTGGGGAGCCGCGGCCCCCCAGCGCTCCGCCAATCCCAGCGCCCCGCGCCAGCGCAAAAACACCAGACCCATCGCGAACTCGCCGCGTTCGCGCGGCCAAACCGTAAGCGCTACCGTCGCCGCCTCACGCGGAAACACCTCCATCCGCCGCGTCTCCGGCACCCCCACCAGCGCGGGATGGAGGTCGTCGGTCACCCGCACCGCCAGCACCTCCCCGCTTTCGGCCGTTACCCCCAGCTCGATGCGGGTAGTGACGCCCAGCTGCGGTGAATCCAGAAACGTGCGCCGCACCGTCAGCTGCCGCGGCCGAGGCAGCCGCCACACCTCCCACACCGCCAGCAGCAGCACCAGGGCGTCCCACCCCACCATGAACCACACGGCCCGTGGCCGCCAAAACGCCGGCACCGCCAGCGCAAGCCCGGCGACGATCAACCACAGCGCCCGCGTCGTCAGCCCAAAGCCGAACCAGCGACCACTGCGGCCCAGCGGCCGCGCCTGCCCCGACGCCGCCGGTGGGATCAGCGTCCGCATACCGCTCTCCCGACAACCGCATCCGCCGCAACCGCGTCCCAACAGACGCCGGCGCACGACCCCCGCCCCCACATCATGCCCCGTCTAGACAACCTCCGCCCCATCCGCCTTCGCCGTTGCCTGCCCGCCGCATTCGGCACCCTCCTCTCCGGCACGGCAAAGGCCTGCACGGTATGCGACTCGGAGGGCGGCCACGCGCTGCGCGCCGGTTTGTTCAACGGCCACTTTCTCGGCACCCTGCTGCTGGTCGCCGCGCCCATCCCAATCCTTGCCGCCGCGGTCTGTCTGCTGCACTGTTCCGTACCTGACCTGCAAACGCCAGACCGGACCAGCAGCTTCCTCACCGTTGCCGACGCCGAGGTCCCCGCGTGATCCCAAAAGCGGCCACCCGCCCGCTCATCACCGCCGGCACCGTTCTCGGCCTCGGCATGGGTGGCTTCGTCGACGGCATCCTCTTCCACCAGATTCTGCAACTGCACAACATGCTCTCCAACCGTGTCCTGCGCGACTCGCTCGTCAACGAGCAGATCAATATGGTGTGGGACGGCTTCTTCCACGCGTTCACATACACCTGCGTCGCCGTGGCGCTGGTGCTGCTGTGGCGCGCCGTCACCCACCCTGGGGTGCTGCTCTCCGGCCGCGCCCTCTTTGGCGCGATCCTGTTCGGCGCGGGGCTCTTCAACCTCGTCGAAGGCACCATCGACCACCAAATCCTGCAGCTTCATCACGTTTACCAAAACGGCAACCATCCCCTCTGGGACGCCGTCTTTCTGGCCTCGGGCGTGCTTCTGATGGCCGCCGGTTGGGCCATCCTGAGTCGCGGCTTTGTCCAGGCCGCAGCTCAGCGCCGGTATGTGCCCGCACCGCTCTGACCCGCTCACTTGGGCACCGGCGTCGCCTGCAGCACCTCCCGCACCACGCGGTCCGGGTCCAGGCCCTCCAACTCCGCTTCAGGACGCAACACCAGCCGGTGCCGCAGCACGGGAACGGCCGCGGCCTTCACATCGTCCGGCACCGCAAAGTCGCGGCCCTCACGCGCGGCCAGCGCCTTTGCCATCACTAGCAGGGAAGTCGAGGCGCGTGGACTCGCCCCCAACGAGATCGCCGGCCACTCCCGCGTACGCCGCACCACGCTGAGGATGTAGTCGAAGATCGCCGGCTCCACCCGCACCGCGCGTATTTCGCGGCGTGCCTCCGCCAGCGCCGCCAATGGGATCGCCTCCAGCGGCGTCTCGGCCACACCGGTGGAATCGAGCGCGGCATGGTGCCGCTCCAGAATCGTGCGCTCGTCGCCCACCGCCGGATAGCCAATCGCAATCTTCAGCAGAAATCGATCCAACTGCGCCTCCGGCAACGGATACGTCCCTTCAAACTCCACCGGGTTCTGCGTCGCAAACACCGTGAAGTAGCCGTCCAGCCTATGGCGCTCCCCGTCCGCCGTCACCTGCCGCTCCTCCATCGACTCCAGCAGCGCGGCCTGGGTGCGCGGCGGCATCCGGTTCACCTCGTCGGCCAGCAGAAACTGCGTAAACACCGGCCCCGGGTGGAAGCGGAACTCCGCCGGTCGTTCCGCAAACGCCGGCGTAAACACGGTCGTCCCCAGGATGTCGGCGGGCATCATGTCCGGTGTGCCCTGGACCCGACGGAAGTCCAGCCCAAGAAATCGGGCCAGCGTCTTCACCGTCAGCGTTTTAGCCACCCCGGGCACGCCCTCGATCAGCGCATGCCCGCCGCAAAGCATCGTGGCCAACGCCTGCGCCACCGCCTCCTCCTGACCCGCAATCACGCGCCCAATCTCCGCCGCCCCGCGCCGAAACATCTCCTCCGCCGTGCTCACACCCAACCCAGTCGTCATGCCTTCAGACATCTCTCCTCGTTTCGTTACTCTGCTCAGACCTCTAAAACACCATCCGCCACGGGCCGCGCCGCCCGGCGTACACGCTCCGTGTCCGCGCCCAGCGCCTGCACCAACTTCAACGCGCTGGACGGCCGAGGGTTCAAGTCCCGCGCCACCACAGCCTCGCGCAGATGCTCGCCCAGGTTTTGCCACTGTCCGCCAAACCGCGTCTCCAGCGCGGTCGCAACGGCCTCCGGGCCAGCCTGCAGCGTGCGCTGCGCCAGACCGGCCTCGCGCTCCAACGCCCGTTCCAGCCTGCGCCGTGCCGCCTCCGTCGCCGCGCCGGTAGCCCCGGCCCTCTCATACAAATCACCCATACTCACCGCAAACTCCACCGGCGACGAGCGCGGCACGCCCACCGGCAGCCGGATGGGCCCGCGCCGGCGGCTGAAGGAAAACACCAGCAGCGCAAACACGACGCCAGCCTGCCCCAGCATCCACCATAGCGGCAGCCCCTGCGCGGCGCTCCACGGCGAGCGCACCGTCTGCTGCAGCGACTCGTCAAACAGCACGCGCCGGCCACGGCCCAAACTTGCCAGCAACAGGCGCAGATCCGCGTCATTGTGCAGCTCCGCATTGGTCAGCGGGCTCGCGGAGCTCCACCAGATTGCCTCGCCGCGACCCACCGGCCGGCGCACCACCACCGCGTCCGACGCGCACCTCTGCTCCACGTACACCTCCGGACCCTCGCCGGCCCAGCGCGCCTCGTCCGCCATCTCCACCGCGCCGGCCCGCGCCAACGCCCCCGGTCCTTCGGGTTGCGTGTAGCACAGCTTGCCCAAACGTCGGCTGACCTCCACAGCACCACCGGGCAACAGCAGCGCGCCCTGGCCGCCTGTCACCAGCACCCGTCCGCCCCCCTCTAAAAACTGTTTCAGCGCCGCAGACATCCGGTCCTTGTCCAGTGCCGTATAACTTGGATCTGCCATCACCAGCGTGGTGTGCGCCGCGTCCAAACGACGCAGATCGTCAATCGGCTGATCCCACCGGTCCACCTGCCAACCCAGGCTTTGGAGCGTCAGGAACGCAGCTTTGGCCCCACCCGGCGCAGGGTTGTAGCTCGACGGTCGCGGATCGTTCACGGCCGTCGCCGGCGCAATCACGCTCACCAGGGCAATGAGCACCAGCACCGCTCCACCCAGCCAAAGCATCAGGCGCCGGTCCAGGTTTGCCGCACTCCCCAGTCCAACGGTCGCGGAGCCCATCAGGCCCCTCCAGGAAGGGCGAGCGGGCCCGCCGGGCCGGCTACAACAACGCGCTCCGGTCGCGCTGTCTCCAACGCGCGAAAGCTCGCCAGCGCCGCCCGATACTCTTCCTCGCCGGCCTCCTCCCTGCCGTACCAGACGCGCTCAAAGCTGCGCGTCAGCGCCCGCAACGCCCTGTGCGCGTCCGAATTCGGCGGCAGCAGAAGGAGGTACTCGCGCGGTGTCCGGGTGGGGTTGAACTTCCAGGCGCGCCGGCTCTCCATACCCGCAATCGCGGCCCAGTACAGGCAATGCACGGCTTCCCGCCAGTCCCTTGCGGCCGCGCGCTCCTCAGCCATCCGCGCCCAATCGGCGGAGTCTCGGTTGCCTCGCGGGCCCAGCGCGGCGCTGTCCGCCAGCGAAATCCGCAAAGCCTGCCGCGCCAAACTCTGCCGCACAAACCAAAGCAAACCGGCCGCCGCCAACCCAAAGCATCCCCACTCAATCAGCGGCGCCAGCCAGGGAGCGCGTTTGCCCAGGCGGTCCATGCCCGTGAACAGGCCCATGATCCAATCTTCAACGTGAGCAATCTGGCGCTCGATCCAACCCGGTCCCTGATCTGCCCGGAACTCGGGGCGCGCCAGGGCCGCGTTGGCCGCCGCGCGGGCTCGGCCAATCGCCGCAGGCGGCTCCCCGACATCCGTCCCCGCCTCGGCCGCCAGCTCCGTCAAGTGAGCGCTCACGGCCTGCATGGCCTGGATCCGCTGTGCCGCCGGGGCGCTCTTGACCGCGGTCAACGCATCTTCCAGCCAGCGCCAACTCACCGTGAAGGCACCCGTGGGCGCGTCGCTCACACGCTCCTGATCCGGCAGGGAAGCGGCATGGCACGCCGCCGCACTAACCGCACAGGCGTGGGCCGCCCCTTGCGCCACCGTTACCTGTGCCGCAAACACACTGGACGGCACCGACGCTGCATCCTCCGCCCGCGCCTGCACGCAAACGTTGCCCGCAACGATCGCGAAGACGACATGCAGCGCAGCCACGACCCAGCGCAGGCCCAAACCTCCGGCCGCTTTACCCCAACGGGACATAGCCCTCCGGGTGCCCCGCTGCGTGAACGGCGTCCAGCGGTCCAGCAGTTCCGGCGGCGCGGGCGCCTTGCAGCAGCAACTCCAGATCCAGGGCTTCTTTGCGCACCCGCTGATCGAAATACACCAGCGTCAACCCGATCAGCGCCACCGGCGCGATCAAGGTGTGACTGGCAAACGTGATGAGCAGCGAGATCGCGCGTGCCAGGTAGTGTTGCTGGTGCGGCGCGAACACCACAAGGAAGCTCAGGGGCATCTGCAAAACTGCAGCCACCTCCAGTAAGGAGCCGGCAATCAACAGCACAACGAAAACGCGCCCTTTGGCCCCGGCAGCCAGGGCCTTGCTGCGGCGCATCGCGGGCCGGACCGTAAGGCCTTCCACCACAGCCGCCGGCGTGGCCAGCGCATTGCGCAGGTACAGGATGAAGCCGACCGGGAAGCCGCCCACCACCGCCAGCATCAACAAGAAGCCGCCCAGGGCCATCAGCCCTCCGTTGTTGATACGCACACCAAACCCAAGCAGCAGCACGGCAGGTACCAGCGCCGCCATCGGCACCCACAGCATGCTCCCCACCTGCCACAGCGCAATGCCGATCCAGCGATACCACCGCGGGAGTACCTGCGTAATCGTGGACTTTACGCTGGCCACGCCATGCAAATACACCTGCGTCAGGGCCAGGGCGGTCGCCGCCTGCGTGATGGCCGACACCAGAAAGAACACGATCAGCACAAGATAGGTAGGAAGCTGCGCCGCGCCGGCCGCCCGCACGCTCGCCAGTGCTGCAACAGCCCCCGCCCCAGGGGCCACGGGCGCGCTCGCGGCCAACCGTTGCGTGGAGGCCAGCGAAACCGCCTGGGCCAGCGCCTGCACCGCCGCCGCCACCATCGCAATTCCCGCAAACAACCAAAAGCGCGACCGGTAGAGCGAAAACGTTCGGTCCAGGACCTCGCCGATCGACAACGGACGCAGCTCAAAGGCCGTCGCCGTCGCTGGGCGCGCCCAGGCCGTTTCCGGCGCCGCCTCCGCCCGCAACCATTGCTGCTCCCCCATCTCGCCTCCCTCTGCTCGAACCCCTCGGTCACGGGCGCCCTCACGCCGAGGCACGCAACTGTCCGAATGCTTTGGGGGCCATGGTAGCATCCGGACGGCCTGTTTCCGATGTCCTGTTTTGAGGCAGCGGCACCGACCGTTTGGCCATCGATTTGCCCACCGCGCGCTCGAACGCCCGCCCCTTGCGCAGCCTCCGCAGGTGCCGCCCTCGGGTCCGCCTTCGCGCTCTCTTTGCAGGCAGGGGCGTCCGCACACGCAATCTACGGCATCACACCGTTCGTGATGGGTGCAAGAACCTTCCATCCAATTGCCGAACCAAACGCAGCCGATCCCCTCGAAGATCGTCTGCGCCTGTTGATCGACACCGGCCTGCTCCTGAGCTCCGAGCGCAGCCTCGATGTGATCGTCCAGGCGGCGCTTGACGCCGGCCTCGCACTCAGCGGGGCCGCCTACGGAGCGTTTTTCTACAACAACCTCGGCGCCGACGGCGAACGCTACCAGCTCTACAAGGTCTCCGGCATCGATCCCAAAGCCTTTGCGGCATTTCCCATGCCGCGCTCCACGGCCATCTTCGCCCCCACCTT
>CAXTLD010000004.1:9635-110793 GCA_964245045.1 uncultured Acidobacteriaceae bacterium
GCCATCGAAAACTCCCGACTCACCGAAAGCCTCAGCCGCGAGATCGCCATCGCCGATCGCGCCCGCGCCGACCAGCGCGCCTCCGACCGCCGACTTCGCCAGGCCCTCGACGCCACACATCTAGGCACCTGGCGATGGAACGCCCAGGACGACCTCATCGACCTTGATGAGCGAGGCGCCGAGCTCTTCGGCGTCCCCGCTCACCTCCCCATGTCGCGTACCGCCGCCCGTGCGCAACTCGTCCCGTCCGACTCCGAAGACGTCCACGACCCCGCCGCCGACCTCCATGCCGTGCTCGCGTCCGGCGAACCCTACAACGCCGAGTACCGCGTCCGAGCTGCCGACGGCGCCATCCGCTGGATCGCGGCCCATGGCGTCCCCGCGCAGGATGAAACCACCGGCGAAACGACCGGCATGATCGGCATCGTGCAGGACGTGTCCATGCGCAAACTCCAGGAGCACTCCCTGCGTGAAAGCGAAAAACTCGCCGCGACCGGGCGCATGGCCGCCACCATCGCCCACGAGATCAACAACCCGCTCGAGGCCGTCACCAACCTCATTTACTTGGCCCGGACTGACCCAGGTACGCCCGCGCCCGTGCAACGCATGCTGGAAACCGCAGACGACGAGCTGGCCCGCGTCTCCCAGATCGCCCAGCAAACCCTTGGCTTTTATCGCGATACCTCCCGCCCCGTTCTCATTGACCTGAACCATCTACTCGGGGCAGTTGTAGACCTGTACGGTCGAAAACTCGCCGGAAAACGTCTACAGGTCACCCTTGACCTTGACCCCGATCTGTCCATCGTCGGCCTGCAAGGCGAGATTCGGCAGGTCGTCTCCAATCTCCTGGTCAATGCCATCGACGCCTCGCCAGCCACCGGGGCGGCCATCCGCATCCGCGGTCGTAAGCGGCGCCGCGGCGGCAAACATGGCGTCTCGGTCCTCATCGCCGACCAGGGCCCCGGCATCCCGCACCACGTGCGGCACCGCCTCTTCACCCCGTTCGTCACCACCAAAGAGTCCCACGGTACCGGACTTGGACTTTGGGTCACCCGCGGCATGGTGGAAAAGCACGGCGGCACCGTCCGCTTCCGTTCCCGTATCGATAAGCCCGCCGGCACGGTCTTCCAGGTGTATCTGCCACAAAGTGCCGCCGGCAAACTTTTTACCTCCCCAATCTCCGCCGCTCTCCAGTAAAATTGCGCAGGAAGTCGCCCCGCCTCTCCGTTCGGGAGGATCGTTTCTTCCCGGGAGTAGGTACTTGAGCCCTGCAGCGGCTCCGGCCCCGGACTCCGCCCCTGCTTAGGCCAAATCATGATTCCTTTTCTGCTTTGCGGTGAAACCAAACATCTAAATGCCGAACCGGGGGCCAACGCCGGTGGCCGAACCGACGCCGTCTCCCCCGCGCCGCGCATCCTGGTGGTCGACGACGAAACCCTGATCGCCGACACGATCGTCCTGATCCTCAACCGCAACGGCTTCATCGCCGAAGCCGCCTACTCCGGTTCGGAGGCGATCGCGCTCGCCAAACGGCACTGTCCGGAACTTGTCCTTTCCGATGTCATGATGCCGCACGTCGACGGCGTCGAAGCCGCCATCCAAATCCGCGAAGCCTGCCCCGACACCCGTATCGTGCTCTTCAGCGGCCAGGCCGCCACCGTGGAAATTCTCGCCCGCGCCCGCGACCGCGGCCACGAGTTCGAGCTCCTCCCCAAACCCATTCACCCAACCCAGCTGATCAAGCATCTGCGGCGTTAGAAGCGGCTCCATCGAGCTTGAGCAGGCGAGCTGCTCAACGCAGGCCGCATCCTATCCTTAAACGAGGAGAGCCGCTAGATGCCTGTAACGCTTCCAATCGCGATCTACTACGAACAACCACATTGGTTTAGGCCGTTGTTTGCTGAGTTGGACAAGCGTGGGACACCCTACGTGAAGCTGTTTGCTCCTGATCACTTTTACGACCCAGCCGACCGCCCCGAAGGGAAATACGCGCTCGTTTTCAATCGCATGTCGCCCTCGGCCTGGAACCGCGATCACGGCGACCAGATCTTCTACACCCTCGGCTTTCTGGAGCACCTCCACGCGCGCGGCGTCAGGGTCCTCAACGGCTTCAAGGCCTTCAGCTCCGAGCTCAGCAAAGCCGGCCAGCTCGTTCTCATGGATAAGCTCGGCCTCCCTTACCCCAAAGCGCGCGTCATCCACCGGCCGGCCCAGGCGCTCGCCGCCGCCGAGGGGCTGCGCTGGCCCATCGTCGTCAAGCCCAACATCGGCGGCTCCGGCGCTGGCGTCAAGCGCTTCGACAGCGCTAGCCAACTCCGCCACGCGGTCGAGTCCCCCGCCGGTTCGCCCGACGCTCTCGAGTTCGGCCTCGACGCCACCGCCCTCGTCCAGGAGTTCATCCCCGCAGAGGGCGCTCACATCGTTCGCGTCGAAGTCCTCAATGGCAAGTTCCTCTACGCCATCAAGGTCCACATCACCGGCGAAACCTTTGACCTCTGCCCGGCCGATATCTGCCGCACGGCCGCCGGCACGGACCTCAACCGCGCCGCCTGCGCCCTCGACGCCCCCAAATCCGGCATCACCGTCGAAGCTTTCAACCCACCCCCCGACGCCATCGCCGACGTCGAGCAGATCATGCGGCATTCCGGCATCGACATCGGCGGCGTGGAGTACATCACCGACGCGCGCGACGGCCAACGCTACTACTACGACACCAACGCGCTCAGCAACTTCGTCGCCGACGGCCCCAACGTCCTCGGCTTCGATCCCTTCGTCAAACTTGTCGACTGGCTCGAAGCCGAAGCCGGCCTCGAAACCTCCGTCTTCACCGGCAAAACGGCTGCGGAGCAGGAGGCTCTCGCCGCCAAATTTTAGCTTGTCCCACCGCACACCCCGGGGCTAGACTCGTCCCGTGGGCTCGAAGACGTTCGATGGTGTTCGCTTCTCGGCCTACCCCGAAGACCACCTGCCGCCACACGTCCACGGGGCTTTCGCCGAAGTTCGGGTCATCATCGAGTTGAGCGACCGTAAGGTGCGCTTGGCTCGCTGTAAGGACAGGATTTTGCCCCGGAACGCGAAGCGGTCGGACGTGAACCACGTACTGCAAACGGCGCGCAAGTACGCCCCTGAACTGTTGGAGATTTGGAGGATCGCACGTGGTTGACGATTGGACCCTTGATGTGACCGACAAAGACATCGACGCCGCCCTCGAAGACGCGCGCACCCTCCCCCCGCAACCCAGCGCCCTCTCCGCCGAGTACAACCCCACCTTGGACGTCATCGTGATCCGGCTCAACACGGGCCGGCGCCTGGTGCTCCCGCGCGAAGATCTGCAGGGCCTGCGCGACGCCACGCCCGAGCAAATCGCCGATATCCAGATCTTCGGCCCCAACGACATCTGCTGGCCGCAGCTCGACCTCGACCACAATCTCTACTCCCTCCTCGAGGGCCGCTACGGCAACGACCGCTGGATGCAGCAGATCGGGAACCCAGCCGCGGCGGCTTAGGTATAGCCTCAAAGCACGCCTTCGCCTCCGCCCGAGGCTTCAGGCTCACCTCGGACATCACTTGCTCGTCCAAGTAGCACCCCAAAGCACTGCCCTCGGAGATCACTATGCGAAAGATTCTCGGAACGTGCGGCCTTCTTTTCACGTTGGCAACTCATGCCCAAACCGCGGCAAAACCACGCGCCAGTATCGTTCCTGACAGCAATGTTATCCAGCTGCAGGCCGTCGCGGGGGGCTGTCCCGCGACCCTGAGCACCAGCCGCCTGCCGGGCAGCAACTTGCTTCAGGCCGGGCTGGCGGGCGATCAGGGCGCGATCCGACGTGGCAGCTTCGGGTTTCGGGTGACGTTCTTGCCAGGAATCCTGGCGAACCCGCAGATCGCACAAGCCAAGGTCACCTTCCACGGCACGGAAGGCCCCGGCATACAGCTTGCCGGCGACCAAGATTCCAAAGCCGGCGCCAGTGAGGCGTTTCTGCTCGCCCCGTGGCAAAGCGGGCATGAATGGCTTCACTCAACCGTGTACACGCACAAGCTCACCGGCGTGCGGTGGATTGAACTGAACGAGATCACCTGGCGAGATGGCTCCACATGGCAGGAAAGCGCAGAAGGCGCGTGTCGCTTCGTCCCCAACGGCCTCATGCTGGTAACTTCCGGACACTAGCCCCCGACCGCCTCACCGATCCAGTATCGAGCTCACAATCCCGCCGATCACCGCGCCCGTGCCCACATTGCGCGTGCTTTCACCGTTTTCCTTCGACAGATACGGGCTCAACGCATGCGCCAGGTTCGACAACGGCAGCGTCTGCAGCCACACCCGCCCCGGACCAGTCAGCGCGGCCAAAAAGATGCCGTCGCCGCCGAAGAACATGTTGCGGATGCCCTGGATCCGCGTGATGTTGAACGCCACGTTGCTCTGAAACGCGCCCACGTGGCCAGGATGTACACGCAGCGTCTCGCCCGGTCGCAGATCCCGCACCACCGTCTCGCCCGAAAGCTCAAGCCAGGCCGTGCCCAGGCCCGTAACCTTCTGCAGCAAAAAGCCGTCGCCGCCAAAGATGCCCGCCCCCAGTGACTGCTGAAAACCCACACCGAGCTGGATCTGCGGCGTGGCGCACAAAAAGCCGTGCCGATGAATCAGATACTCGTGCCCGGGCCCGATCTCGATCGGCAGGATGTGCCCTGGAATCTTGGTCGCAAACGCGACCTCGCCCTGGTAGCCCTGCGCCTGGTACTCGGTCATAAACAAGGAACCGCCGCCCGCCATGCGCTTGATCGCGCCAAAAAAACCGCCCCCGCCACCGAACTGCGTGTGGGTCGTCATCGCAATCGATTCCGACATCCAGCTCAACTCGCCCGCCTCCGAGATCACGCTCTCGCCGGGCTCCAGCAGCAACTCCAACACGGGCATTGTGGTGCCCACAATTCGACTTTGCATCGTTCTCCCTCGCCCTGCGGCAAACGCTGGAAACGCGCCTTCCGTCTGACGACACCATACTACGCAGGCCATACGCAAACGGTTCCCGCGCACCAAGCGCGCAACCCGCCGCACTTGCCTAGTCGCCTCCAATCGTGTACACAATCGATTGTCTTGCGTCCCCTAAAACCACAGCAGCAACCAGCTTCGGAAACCGAAGCCGCAGCACGCGCCACGCCGCGGCTGCTGTCGCTCGACGTCTTGCGCGGGCTCACCGTCGCCGGCATGGTCCTCGTCACCGACCCCGGCACCTACGAGTCCATCTTTCCGCAACTCCGTCACGCGCTCTGGAACGGGCCCACCCTGGCCGACCTCATCTTTCCCTGCTTCCTTGTCATGGTCGGCATCTCGGTGACGCTGTCGTTTTCCGCGCGCCTCGGCCGCGGCGAATCCCGTCGCAGCCTCGCCCTGCATGCCCTCCGCCGCGGTCTTTGGCTCATGGTGATCGGGCTCGTGCTCAACGGCTTCCCGCGCTACGACCTCCCCCACCTGCGCCTCCCCGGCATCCTGCAGCGCATCGGCCTCTGCTACTGGATCATCTGCCTCTGCTACCTGCCCCTGTGCCGTCCATCGGTCTCGCCGCGCGCCCGCAGGCTTACGCTCGCAGGCATATGCTTCGGCGTGCTCGCCGTGTACTGGCTTCTACTCACGCGCTACCCCACGCCCGGCTTCGGCCCGGGCCGCCTCGACCCCCTGGGCACGCTTCCCGCCGTGCTCGACCGCGCCGTCTTCACCGTTCCGCACATCTTTCAGTACGGCATCAAGACGCCCGGCTACGGCATCACCTTCGACCCGGAAGGCATCCTCTCCACCCTCGGCGCCCTCGGCACGACGCTGCTCGGCGTGCTCGCCGGCGAAGAGCTCCGCACCCCGTCCACCCGCGCCCGGCAGTGCGCCACCCTCGCCACCGGCGGCATCTTGCTCTGGCTGCTCAGCCTTCTGCTCAGCCACTGGATGCCGCTCAACAAGCAGATCTACACGCCGCCGTTTGCCCTGTGGAGCGCCGGCCTCTCTATCCTCGCCTTCGCGGGCTTCTTCTACCTCATTGACCTGCGTAACCTGCGCCGTGGCTGGACTTTGCCGCTCATCTTCGGCACCAACGCCATCCTCGCCTTTGCCCTCTCACAGGTCATCACGGCCCTGCTGATCGCGTTGCCCTGGCCCAGCACCTGGCCCAGCACCGGGCCCAGCACCGGCCCCAGCACCGGCCCGCCCCTCCCGCTGTACATGGCCCTGGACGCGCGGCTCTTTGCGCCCTGGCTGCCCGCCCGCGTCGCCTCGCTCACCTACGCCGTGTGCATCGTCCTGCTCAACGCGGCGCTGCTGTACCCACTCTATCGGCGCAAGATCTTCCTCAAGCTCTAGCGGTCCTGCGCCCAATAGTGAACAAGAAACCGCCTCGGAGAAAAAAGCCGTGACCACACACGATCTTATCGCTCAGGCCTACGCCCTCTTCAACAAGAGAGACATCGACGGCACCCTCGCGCTGATGAGCGCAGACGTGAGTTGGCCCAGGGCCTCCGAAGGGGGCCGCATCGTGGGCAAGCAGGCCATCCGCGAGTATTGGACCCGCCAATGGGCCGAGTTCGATCCCCACGTAGAAGTCCTTCAAGTCACCGACCGCGAGAACGGCCAAACCGAGGTCAAAGTTCACCAGCTCGTCCGGGACCGCAACGGCGTTCCCCTCTCAGACACCGAGGTCTGGCACGTCTACACCATCCAAAACAAGCTCATCGCGCGCATGGACCTACCCGAGGCTGAACAAAACCCGGCAGGCCCGTCAGCAGCGTTCGCCGGCCACTGACGACGCAAGCACACGGTCTGCACCGACGTTCTCCCTCCGTGCCGCCCTTTTGTTCAGGGCTTATGCTAGTGAGGTGATTAGCCGTATGACACGTCGCTTTTTCGTTGGGTCGGGATTTGCTGCCGCAGTCGCTTCGGCAGCCGGTGTGCCGACAGCCTCGGGGGAGGGCACAGTCGAATCCACCAGCCTCGCGCCCCCCGCGTTCACACCACTTCTCCTGGGTCAAATCCGCCCCGCCGGCTGGCTCGGGCGGCAGCTGCGCATCCAGGCAGACGGCATGGGCGGCCACCTCGACGAGTTCTGGCCTGATGTAGGCCCCAACAGCGGCTGGCTGGGCGGCACCGGCGAAAGCTGGGAGCGCGGGCCCTACTTCGTCGACGGCTTGCTCCCGCTCGCCTGGCAGCTCGACGATCCGATCCTCAAAGCCAAAGCCCTCAAGTTCGTCAACTGGACCCTCGACCACCCGCAGCCCAACGGCATGATCGGCCCAGGGAGCAACAACGACTGGTGGCCGCGCATGGTCATGGTCAAAGTGCTCGCGCAGTTTTACGACGCCACCGTCCAGGCGGGCAACCCCGACCACCGTGTCCTCCCCGTGCTCACGCGCTACTTCCACCATCAACTGGAGGCCATGCCCGCGCGTCCCCTGCAGGACTGGGGCAAGTATCGCTGGCAGGACGAGGCCTACATCGTCAGCTGGCTTTACGAGCGCACACGCGACCCCAAGCTGCTGCAGCTGGCCGCGCTGCTCCAAAAGCAGGGCTTCGATTGGGTCGCCAACTACGCCGACTTCAAGTACACCGGCGTCACCACGCGCGCCGTGCTCAGCGCCACCGCCCCCGGCGGTAACCAGCCGGAGGGCATGCAGACCCACGGCGTCAACAACGGCATGGGGCTGAAGACGGCCGCGGTGCGCTATCGCTTCAACGGCGACCGCGCCGAGCGCGCCAACTTCGCCGACGGCTTTCGTGTGCTCGACCGCTACCACGGCGTGCCCAACGGCATGTTCACCTGCGACGAACATCTCGCCGGCCTCGACCCTAGTCACGGCACCGAGCTCTGCACGGTTGTCGAAACCATGTTCTCGCTCGAGATCGGCCTCGCCACCTTTGGCGACGCCGCCCTCGCCGACCGGCTGGAGACCATCGCCTACAACGCCCTGCCCGGCACCTTCAACGACGACATGTGGGCGCACCAGTACGATCAGCAGGCCAACCAGGTGCAGGTCGGGCTGCAATCCAAACCCTGGACCACCAACGGCCCGGAGTCGAACCTCTACGGCCTGGAGCCCCACTTCGGCTGCTGCACCGCCAACTTCCATCAGGGCTGGCCCAAGTTCACCCAAAGCCTGTGGATGCGCTCGCCGGACGGCGGGCTGGCCGCCACCCTGTACGCCCCTTGCGAGGTCACCACCAGGCTCGGGGCCCGCTCCGTAAATCTGCGCGAAGAGACCGACTACCCCTTCCGCGACACCGTGCGCCTCACCGTCACGCCCGACCAGCCGCACCGCTTTCCGCTGCACCTGCGCGTCCCGGCCTGGGCCGCGGACGCCGTGCTCACCGTCAACGGCAAGCCCTCGCCCGTGCCCCTCACCCCCGGCACCTTTGCCGTGATCGACCGCACCTGGACACCCGGCGACGTCTTGGACCTGCGGCTGCCCATGCAGCCCGTGGTCTCGCGCTGGTTTCACAACTCCCTCGCCATCTCCCGCGGTCCGCTCATGTTTTCGCTCAGCCCCGGCGAGAGTTGGCAGAAGCTGCGCGATCGTGGCCCCACCGCCGACTGGCAGGTCTTCCCAGAGCGCGCCTGGAACTACGGCCTCCGTGTGGACGAGGTCTCCGCCGCCAGCCTGCACGTCGTGGAGTCCCCGGTGCCCGCCAAGCCCTTCGCCGCCGCCAACCCCGCCGTGCAGTTGCAGGTGCCGGGGCGTCAATTGATCAAGTGGCGCTCCGAAGACGGCGTAGCCGCGCCCGTGCCCGAGGGCCCACAGCAAAGCACCGAAGCCGAAACAACGTTGACGCTTGTGCCCTACGCCGGTGCAAAGCTGCGCGTGACAGCGTTTCCGCAAATCGCCGGTTGACGCTGTGGCGCAAACGGCATTGGCATCCAACTCTTCACCATGGCTACCCTGAGCTCCGCGCGTCCGGCCGCCGCTGCTGACCGTCTGCTCTCGCTGGACGTGCTGCGCGGCCTCACCATGGCCTCCATGGTGCTCGTCAACGACCCCGGCTCGGGCGCGCTCTACGGGCAGCTCGACCACGCCGAGTGGAACGGCGCGACCTTCACTGACATGATCTTCCCGTGCTTCCTGGTCATCGTCGGTGTATCCATCACGCTGTCGTTTGCGTCGCGGCTGAACCGCGGCGCAACGCACACCAACCTGGCCCTGCATGCGCTACGACGCGGTGGGCTGATCGTATCGCTCGGCCTCTTGCTGAACCTGCTGTTCAACTGGAACTTCGCGCACCTCCGCTTTCCCGGCGTCCTGCAACGCATCGGCGTCTGCTACACGGTGGCCGCGCTGCTCTACCTCGCGCTGCCCGGGCCGGACGTTGGCCGCTGGCGCCGCACACGCGAGACCGTCCTCGGCCTCACGGCATTCGTGCTGCTTGCGACGTACTGGGCGTTGCTCAAGCTCTATCCCGCGCCCGGCTTCGGCCCCGGCCATCTTGACACCTACATGAGCCTGCCTGCGGTGGTCGACCGCGCGGTCTTCGGCATTCACCACATCTACCGCTGGGGCATCACGCCCGGCCTCGGCCCCACCTACGACCCCGAAGGCTTACTCTCCACCCTGCCCGCGCTCACCAACGTGCTCTTCGGCATCCTCGCCGGCGAGCAGCTACGCTCTGCCCGCCCACGGCGGCAACAATGCGGCATACTCGCCACCATGGGCACCACGTTATGGCTCGCGGGCTTTGGCCTCAGCCACTGGTTGCCGCTCAACAAAAAGCTCTGGACCAGCACGTTTGCCCTGTTCACCTCCGGGCTCGCCATCCTCTGCCTCGCCGGTCTGCTTTACGTCATTGACCTGCGCCGTGTGCGCCGCGGCTGGAGCTTCTTTCTCATCTTCGGCACCAACGCCATCCTCGCCTACGTGCTCGCCGACGTCGTCGCCTACGGCTTCGATCGCATCCACTTCCACCTCGCCAACGGGCCGCGTCCCGTCAACCTCCATGGCCTCATCTTCCGTGATCTCTTCGCGTCGTGGCTGCCGCCGCAGGCCGCCTCGCTGGGCTTCGCGCTCTTGTATGTTTGCCTCATCGCCGCGTTGATCTATCCCTTGTATCGCCGTCGCATCTTCCTCCGCATCTGAGGACGTTTGTGCATAACGGCACGCATCCAAAATCTGGTCATGTCCTCTGCCGTCCTCGAAGCTCCCTCTGCCGCCACGCCACGCGCTCCTCGTCCCGTCCGCGAAACGAAAGCTATTCCCTGGAAGCGCATCCTCGCGGAAGCACGCAAGCGTTTCGGCATCAAGGGCCTTCGCCCCGGTCAGCGTGAAATCCTCGAAGGTGTGTTCGCCGGCGACGACGTGCTCGGCATCCTGCCCACCGGCGGCGGCAAGTCCCTCACCTATCAGCTGCCGTCCCTTCTCCTCGACCGTCCCGTGGTCGTTGTATCGCCGCTCATCGCGCTGATGCAAGACCAACAGGAGCACGCCGCCGAAGCTTCCATCGTCGTCGACAAAATCGATTCCACGGTCGGCGCAAAGACTGCGCGCGCAACCGCCGAACACATCGAAGGCGGAACGTCGCAGCTGGTCTACACCACCCCCGAACAACTCGAAAAGCCCGAGTTCATCGCCGATCTGAAACGCTTCGGCGGCATTAGCCTCTTCGTTGTGGATGAGGCCCACTGCATCTCGCAGTGGGGACACGATTTTCGTCCGGCCTACCTCGGCCTCGGCATGGCGCGAGCGCAGCTAGGAAATCCACCGGTGCTAGCTTTAACGGCCACCGCGACCGAAGAAGTCATCAACGAAATTCAGCAAATCCTGCACATGCAAGAGCCCGTCCTCGTGAACACCGGCTCGGAGCGCACCAACCTTCATCTAGCTGTGGCGCCCACGGTCAACAATGACGCCAAGCTCGCGCGCATCGGCGCTCTGCTCGAAAAAGAAGAAGGCACGGGCATCATCTACACCGCCTCTGTGCGCTCCGCAGACGAACTGCACCACTGGCTCAAGGAACACGGCATCGCCGTCGGTCACTACCACGGCAAGATGAAGACCCGAGAGCGCGAGCAGGTGCAGCAAGAGTTCATGGAGGGCAAGCACAAAGTCATGATCGCGACCAAGGCATTCGGTCTCGGGATCGACAAGCCCGACATTCGCTTTGTCTACCACTACGAGTTTCCGGACTCCCTCGAGACCTACGCGCAGGAGGCCGGACGTGCCGGTCGCGATGGCCTGCCGTCGCATGCCGTCTTGATGTATCGCCTGGAAGACAAGCGCATCCAGACATATTTCCTCGCAGGCCGATACCCGCATGCCTCTGAGGTCAGCGCCGTATTGGAGGTGCTTGCGCTCGGCCGCATGTTGCCGTACGTCGAGGCGAAACAAAAGGCTGCAGCCGAGGCAGAACAACAGCGCCCCTCCCCAGAGCAAGACGCGGCCGAGCCCGTCATCGCAAGCTCGTCGCAGGTGCTCGCACACTACTCCGAAGAGCCCACGCGGTATGAGCTCGAGGCCGCCGCCAATACGCCCGAAGGCATCCAGGCGCAAGCTGCCTCGGTCAGCGATCTCATGCAAGACGCCAAAGGCCGCACGCTCAACGTCCGCACCATTGCGGAGTACGCGGACGTAGGCCAGAAGCGCACGCAGGTCATCCTCTACATGCTCGCGGAGGCGGGGCTGGTGGTTCGCGGCAAGAAGGGTGGCTACAAACTGCACGCCGCGCCCGTACCCAGCGAAGAAGAGATCACGACGCTGTTGAAATCGTATGAGGACCGCGCCGAGCACGACAAGCAGCGCCTCGCCGACATGATGCACTACGCCGAGACGGCGAGCTGCCGCACGCAGATCCTGCGCCAATACTTCGGCGAGGAACTCTGCGATCCTTGTGGCCGCTGCGACAACTGCGAGCGCGGCCTCGTCGACACAGATGAGGAGTTGCGCGCGGCAACAGAGGCAAAGAAAAAAACGCGTCGTCTACGTCGTGAACCCGTGAAGTCTGATGTGGGCATCGCGATACAGGCCAATGCAAGCACGGATGCGCACGGCACCACCCTCATCCAAACCGCACACGGCGCGATCCACACCACCGCACCCGAGACGATCGTGCGCTCGGAACCGGAAAAGTTTCACCGCGGCGACCGCGTGCAGCACCCACGTTTCGGCATCGGCGAGGTGCGCGACGTACACGGCAAAAATGCGCTGGTGCGCTTTCTCAAACAGGGCGAGAAGAAGCTGCTAACAGACTTCCTCGAGCCCGCTTGATACGGATGCGCCCGCAGAAAACGAACCTGTTTAGTTTCTGCGTTTTGAACGCGTTCAGTTTGTTGGCAACGGCTTCCCCAGCGTGTAGTGGTCATACCAGTTGAACCATCGCTGGTAACGATCGACGACGAAGCTCGGCCGCGTGAAGCCGTGAAACTCGCCTGGGTACACGATCAGCTCAGCGGGCACATGGAGGCTCTTGAGTGCCTGATACATCTGCTCGCCGCCTTGAATGGGCACGTTGAAGTCCTTGTCCCCGCCCATGAACAGCGTGGGCGTCTTGATGCGGTCGGCATGCAGGAACGGGTAAGAAAGTTTGACGTACGCGTCCAGGTTTTTCCACGGCGGGCCAAGCTCGTTCTCGTACTGCAGAATGTACTGGTCGATGCCGTAGAAGCCCAGCAGATTGCCCATGCCCGCCCCGCTGGAAGCGGCCTTGAAGCGCGTCGTCGTCGCAATCGAATAGTCGGTCAAGATGCCACCGTAGCTCCATCCACCCACAACCAGCTTGTCCGGATCGATGTTTCCGGTCGCAATCGCACCATCGACCGCCGCCTGCAGATCGATCACTTCCTTGTCGCCCCAGTCCGCGTTGATTGCTTCGCTGTAGGCGTGGCCGCGTCCTGTGCCGCCGCGGTAGTTCACGTTCAACATCGCATACCCATGCGCCGCGAAAAGCTGACGGTCAATGCGAAAGCCATGCGCATCCTGCGCCGTGGGGCCGCCGTGAATGAAGAGCAGCATGGGCGCCTTGGTGCCCGGCTTGTAGTCGAGCGGCATCGTCAGCAAGCTGTGCACTTCGTTGCCGTCCGGCGTCTTCGCCGAAAGGTCTTGCACGGGCGCAAGATTCAGCGTGGTCAGCAGCGCATCGTTGTGCGCGGTGAGCTTGCGCAAACCTGCGTCCTCAAGTGCATAAATCTCCGCATCGGTGCTATCCGTAGTCCACAACAGAGCCGCATGCCCCGCCGCCTGAGCGAGGCTGCTGGCCTCGCCCTGGCCCTCGGTCACGCGACGGAACTTGCCCGAGCCATCCAGCGCAACCTCGGCGATGTACTCGTTGCGATCATCCTGCACGGCGGTGAGCACATGTTTGCCGTCGGCGCTCATCACCGGCGCGCCGACCCACTGATCCAGCTGCGGCGCAAGCAACGCGGGCTTGGCGTCCGCGACAGACACTGCCGCCAACTGCGGCATGTCATAGATGGCATAGTGCGGTGTGAGCCCCTGCCGATACACGATGCGTTGTGAATCCGGTGTCCACGCAAGCGGCGGTTCGTCCGCGCCCCTAAAAGTCGTCAGCTTGCGCGGTGCAGCGTTCACAGTCGCGCTCACAACGAAGACATCCGGGTTGTTGAAGCGGTCCGGATCCGGCGCTGTCTGGTTGCTTACAAAGGCGACCTGTTTGCCGTCGGGACTCCATTCCGCCGCCTCTTCAGCAAAGGCGTTTGCGCCCGTGCTCGGATTGCTCGTGAGCTTGGTCACTTTCTTCGTCGCGATCTCAAACAGAAACAGGTGCGGCTGCTTGTCACTGAGCAAACCCTCGATGTCCTGCTTGAAATGGTACCGATCGATGACGATCGGCTTGGGCGGCTTCGGCTTCGCGCCCTTCTCCGGCTCGGGTTCATCACGCTGCGTGATCGTGAGCAGCAGCTGCTTGCTGTCGGGCGACCAGCGGTAGTCATCCAGGTTGTCCTTCACGTCGGTGAGTTGTTGCGCTTCGCCGCCGCGCCGATCCAGCAGCCACACCTGCGTGCCTTTGGCATCGCCCTCGCGCCCTGAGGTGAACGCGAGATAGCGGCCGTCCGGGCTCCACCGCGGATGCCCCACCGAGTCTTTGCCGCGCGTCAGTTGAATGTCCTGTTTGCCGTCCCAACTCACCATCCACAAGTCGGTGACGTTCTTGTCTTCGCCTTTGTCGACGTGCATCAGCGTGTAGGCGACCCACGCGCCGTCAGGCGAAACCACCGGCGCGCCTACGCGCAAAAACTTCGCGAGGTCGTCCAGCGTCATGCCATGCTTTGCGGGCGTTGCGGTCGGTGTCGGCGTCTGACCAAACGCGCTTGCGGCGCAACAGAACAACAGGGCAGACACACGCGCCGTTGCGGCGGGAAACGAAAGCTTCACAGATCCTCCAAGGGAAGAGCGCGGCATTTACTTGCTGCCCGGCGCGAGCACGCGGCTGAGATGATCGAAGTTCAAAATTGCGTTGAAGACGAGCGGATAGTCGCCCACAGTTTCGCCGCGATACACGGGGTTATTGCCAAACAGCAGAACGTTGCCCTCGCCCAGGTGCGCGTCGACTACCACGGCGTGTTCAGCAATGGAGCCCGGCTTGTCGAGCAGGCCGGAAAGCAGCAGGCCCTTCGCTTCCCCGAAGCGCAGCACAACGTCCGGCCGAAACTGCGGCGGGATCACGCTGGGGTTGTTGCGCTCCTGCTCTTCGTTCAACGGCCTGGGCTGCCACGGCTTCGGTTTCGGCAGCGGGTCAGGCTCGGTGATCTTGCGGCCTTGCGGCACATCTGCGTCGCCCACGCTGCCGCGGCCTGTGGGGCGCTGCTCGTAGGGGTCCATCAGCATACGTCCGCCGGTGCGACCAACCGTGTTGCTGACGTTAAAGACCATGCCATCCGCGCTGATGACCGGCGGTGCCTCCGTGTAGCCGGCGGCGATCGGGTTGTCGGGCCCAACGAGTGCCGTACGCAACACCGAGCCCACCACGCGCGCGTCGGCGTGCGGCGCAAGGCTCACGCCCGGCGCAAGGCCCATCTCAATCGCAAACTGCGCCGTGTCTTCGCACGTGATCAGCAGACCGCCCTTGGTCACGAACTCCTTCAGGTGCGCCAGTCCCTCATAGCCAAGGCCGGGACGCACGTCGGCGGTCTGATCGAGCCGGCCCAGGTTGGGCGTGAGCTCGGACTTCTGCCAGGGGAGCGCGTTGGCATACATGGGCAAGCCGTCAAGGATCTGATCGGGCGACGCATGCGCCACGGGTGCAAAAACGATCACGTCGTACTTGCCACGCAGATCCAACGTCGCCGCGTTCTGCACGTTCATGTAGTCGTAGGGAATACCGGCGTTGTCGAACGCGTAGCGCCACCAACCTTCGGTCTGCGTGGCGAGCCAGGAGTGCATGAACGCGATGCGCGGCGCGGTCACGGCATGTGTCGGTACTGACGGCGCAGACCTCAGGCGCACGGCTTTCAACGACAGCGTCTGTAGCAACGGTTGCAGCGTACTGCTAGTTGTGTCTTCGAGCAACAACGAGCCGGACGGCACATGTTGCCCACTTGCGTCGAAGGGCTTCTCCGTCACGCGCACATGTGCGTTGCCGAGCTTGTACACCAAGCTGAGGAGCGTGCTTTGTCCCGTGTTGGGGATGACCAAAACATTGCCACTGCCGCTGATTCCGCCACTCAGCGCGGCAAGGTCCGCCATCGGCTTCATCTTGGCAGCAAGAAAGGTGCTGTCCGTGACACGCTGCACGTGGACGTTGAAGAGCGCGGGAAAGCTCCAGCCGGTGTCGTCATAGGGGTGCTTCTGCGGATCGTCCGGCGCCCAGAACTGCGTGTCCAGCAACGCATCCGCAACACGCGAAAACGGCTGGTCCATGCGCACGACGAAGCTGCCGGCCGGAAGCTGCACCGTGGTGGGCTTGTTCGCTGTCTTGTCGTCGGCTGGCTTGTCGTCAGCAGTCGCGGCGCCCTTCTTTGCGGGGAGCGTCAGCGTCCGCGCCTCGGTCAGTTGCTGCACCTCCACATGCTGGCGCTTCAGTACGGCGAGCAACTGCAGCTGACGATTCAACTCCGACTCGCTGGCAGGGAAGACGTACGCCGCGGGGCCTTCCTGCGCGGGCTTCAAGAGGCTGCGTTTGCTCTTCGCGTAGAAGTTTTCGAGGAAGTGCTGATCGTGATTGCTGAAGTACGAGAGCGTGGTCAGCAGGGCCGTTTGCTCGTAGTTGTTGTTGTCGCGCTGCGACCACAGCACCTGCGGCAACGGTGGGTTCTGGCGATACCACGTGCGCGAATATTCTTCCGGCGTGAGGATGCGTTTTTCGGTGTCGGCGCCGCCGTTGCCAAAGGTCTCATACAGCCGCGAGATGCCGTTGTGCATGCCCGCAAGAAACATCAGGTAGCCGGGCGACCACGTGTCGAAGTCACCGTGCGTAAACACGCCGGGCATGCCGAAGCCTTGCATCTGCGCCACGTTGTTCCAACCGAGCTCGGCCCATTCGTCGGCGAGCGTCGGGTCGATCCACGCGTTGTACGGCCCGTCGCCCACAGTGTTGTCGTAAAGAAACGGCACGGACTCATGCAGGTCGTGCAACACCTGCGCATGCCAATCCAGGTACGTGTCGAGCACGTTGCGCGTGAGGTCGAGCGTCATCGCCATTGCGTCGCGGTTGTTGTCGTGCGCGACGTAGTGGCCCCAGTAGATGAGGTGCGGATATTGCTGCCCCGGATGCGCCTTGTGCCACTTGTAAAGGTCCACCATGCGGTCGCGGCCATCCACCTCAACCACCGGCGTGATGAGCGTAATCATGTGCGAGCGGATGTGCTGAATGTAGGGCGCGTCATCCACGGCGAGGCGATACGCAAGCTCCATCAATGCGGTGGGCGCGCCGGTCTCGGTGGAGTGAATGGTGCCGGTGATGTAGTAGACCGGATGCGACTGCGCGATCAGCGTTTGCGCCTTCGCATCATCCATGTTGAGGGTGCGCGGATCGCCAAGCTGCGCCAGTCGCGCGCTATTGGCCTTTGCGTCGTTCAGCAGCGCCTCGTCCGCAATGGCAACGGCGATCATCTCGCGGCCTTCTTCCGTGTGGCCGATGGTGAACACCTTCACGCGCGGCGAGCTCGCCGCCAGCAGACGGAAATACTTGTACACGTCTTCGGCATAGGGCAGCATGTCCGGTGCGCCCGCCACGTCGCCGAGCACCTGCGCCGGCGTGGGCACACCTTTAGCTGCGGGCAGATACTCCACGAGCGGAGAAAGAAACGAAGGGTCGGTGGTGTACTGCTTGATCTTCGCCGTATAAGCCGCGTCGATCGGCTGCTGCGGGTCACGCAAGTAGTTTCCGGCACCAGGTAGCGGCGTTTGCGCACGAAGTGTGGACGCGAGCAAGGGCGCGCCCAGGAGTAGACAACGAAGAACGCGATGAATCATCATGAGAGCTCGAACTTCCTTCACACACAAAAACGGCGGCGAGCTAAGTGGAACTCGCCGCCGTGTATCTAGCAACGCTAGAAATCGTAGCGCAGTGCAAACTGCATGCGCCGCGGTGCCGAGTTGCCGCCCAGCAGAGCACTGGCCGTTCCGAGAGATCCGCTGGTTAACTCATTATTCAGCGAGAGGCCCGGGGCGACATCGAAACGGTTCGTGTTCGTCACGTTGTACACGGCCCAGTCGAACTTCAGCGCGCCGTAGTCGCTGACCTTCCAGCTCTTGCTCAGGCTGCTATCGAGATCGAGATAGCCCTGGCCGCGGAAGAAGTTGCGTTCGCCGGCTTCACCGGGGTAGGGCAGGCGAATTGGGGAACCGCTGTACACGCCGTTGTTGATGGCGGTCGGATTGTCGAAGTACACGGGCGTTCCCGAGGCGGTGCGATGCAGGCGCGCCTTCAGCGTTGGGTCTGTGACGACGCCGAACGACTGCACTTGCCAGTTTGTCGCCCATCCTGGCGCGATTACCGAGAACGGGAGACCGCTGGTTGTGCGAAAGATGCCGGAGCATTGCCATCCGCCGATTACTGCATCCACAAAATGATTGCTGTTGCTAAAGAGAGCCTTGCCCGTACCAAACGGCAGTCCGGCCACCGTGTCCACCGTAAGGATGTGCCGTGTATCGAAATCGGAGACGGCGCGGTTGAGATAAGGCTTCCAGGTGTTCAGGATTTCGCTGGTCGCGTTAGCGATGCCGGTGCCAGTGGGTGAGGAGAACTCCGACGTGCGCTCCGTATCCGAACCCATATCGATGGACTTGGAAAAGGTGTAGTTGATATCGAATTGCACGCCGTGCGTCATGGCGTGACGCAGCGACACCTGAGCGGCGTTGTAGTAGCTCATGCCGATGGTCGACAGCGCATACAGCGAGGAGAACTGATCCTGCCAGAACTTAGAGTGGTACCCCCCAGGGCAGCCGTAGGCGCAGTAGAAATCGATGTCGGCAAGAGCCGTCGTTTCACCGTAAGAGTAGCGATTGGGCGCCCACTCGTTGTTGTAGATTGCCTGGGTCGCGCTTTCGCCCTGGTAGTCGATACCCGCCATAAACGGGAACACATGTTCGAAGTAGGGAATGGCTGGGACTGTTGCAGCGTTGCCGCCATTCTGATCGGTGATGGCGGAAAGCTGCGCGCCGGCGGTGTAGTAATCGCCGCCGCCCTGCGGATCGGTATAGTCCACGGGTTCGGCTAGGTCGAGCTGCTGGATCAAGTGACGGCCAAGACGACCGACGTAAGCTACCTCCAGCGTGAGACCACCGGAAAGTTGCCGTTGCACGGAGGCGTCAAAGGCTTCGGTATAGGGCGTCTTCAGACGGTTGTCGAGACCCCAAAGGATACCGAACTGATTCTGTGGCGCTACAAAGGGAAAGGCTTGCGTGGCGGCCGGTGCTGCAGCGCCGGGCGGCAGGTTGCTTCGGCCAGTGAAGCGGGGTGAGTTAGCCGTTGACAGCACATTCGGCTGACTGACCACCGTGGTGGAGAGTCCGAAGGAGCCGCCGTTCTGGTCGAACGCATTGATCAGCGCCTCGCCGTAGTGCTCGTAGTACATCCCGGCCCCAAGTCGAAGAGAAGTTTTCGTGTCCGGGGCGTAGGCCAGCGCGAGACGAGGGGCGATATTGTTCTTAGACTTCGGGTAGTAGCCGGGTTTGCCGTAGTAAGGACCGCTCGGTGCAAAGGAAAGGTCGGGTTCGTAGACTTGACCCCCCAGGGCCGCGGCCTCGCGCTGGGTGAACCAGGCGTGGGTGTCGATGGTGGGCGTGACCTGCTGCCCGCTGGTCTCATACGGTGTCTGCAAGATGGTGTGACGCATGCCGAAGGTGAGGGTCAGGTTCGGACGAATCTGCCACTGATCCTGGAGGTAGTACTCAAATTCGTTTGTCTTGTAATGACGTTGGACGGTCGACCCATCGTTCAATAACGTGCCGCTGGTGGCGCTGCTCACGGCATAGTTGAAAACGTCGCTGACCTCGGGAACTGTACCGAGGAGGTTGGCGTACGCCCGTTGGTACGAAACCTTGTAGCCGCCATCGTAGGTGGGAAGGCCAAGGCTGGCGGGGTTGGGAAAGTTGCTGGCAAGCCAGGACGGGTTGGTGGACGCGCCATTAAAGTTGCCGTTGTCTGAAGCGCGGTTGATGTGAATGAGCCGCCAGTTGCCGCCGAGGCCCAGCGTGTGTCTGCCTTTGGCATAGGTAAGGTTGTCGACGATGTTGTTCGTGGGCACGTTAATGGCGGTGGCGCGGGTTTGTGCCGTTGGCGTGGAAAGAAACCGAAAATCCACGTAGTCTCCAGCGCCCACGCCGGATTGCCCATAGCCCTGTCGGATATAGCCGTAACGGATGTCGTTGACCAGCCTGGACGTGATCGTCCAGGTGTCGCCGAAGATCATGCCTTTGGAGTTGTCGACCAGTACAGACGCGGCGGGTTGGCCGGGGAACTGCTGGGTGCCGGCGAGCGTGTCTTTTTGTAGGCCGCCACGTGCGAAAATTCGATGCTTGTTGGAGGGCGCCCAGTCTAGGCGAGCAATGCTCGTGTTCAAGGTCTGGGGCGCGGGCGAGGCAAACGTGTAAGAGCCCGTGTTAAGTCCATCGCCCGTGTTGGTGCCGTTTGCCGTAGGTTCCGAGTTGAAGTAGGCCAGGGCGTACGGATTGGGGCCGGGACCGGGCGTGTAGGCGGGGGTCCCGCAGATGGCGCAGTTCGCGTCGAGTTGGGCCACTTGAGCCGGTGAAAGCGCGATAGGGGCGCCGTTGGCGCGGTACTGGAGCACGCCCTGCTTGTAAAGCGCGGTGGGTGTGGTCTGGACGACCACCTGGTCTTCGGCCAGGCGCTGCCCTTCGTAGTTGCCAAAAAAGAAGAGCTTGTCTTTGAGAATGAAGCCGCCGGCGTCGCCACCGAAGATGTTGCGTACGAGCTTGGGCGGCCGGTTTGGGAGCCCGGATTCGAGTTGACCCTGTTTGTTGAAATAGTCATTCGAGACCGTGTTGGTCGGGCGGTAGTACTCGTAGGCCGCGCCGTGGTACTTGTTGGTGCCCGACTTGGTGATCATGGAGACCTGCGCGCCGGAGGAGCGGCCCTCGTCGGCGTTGGCGTTCGAGGTCACCACGCGGAACTCCTGGATGGAATCCTGCGTCTCGCGCAGCACGCCGAAGAAGGCGAGGCCGCGCAACTGGTCGTTGTCGTCCACGCCGTCCAGCGTGACGTTGCTCTGGTCGGAACGCTCGCCGTTCACCGCGCCCACGCGGCTGTCTTCGGTGCCCACGTTTTGCGGCGGTGGCACATAAAATACGCCGGGCTGCAACGCCAGCAGATCGGGCACGTTGCGCGTCTCCGTGGGCAAGGACTGGATGGTGGCGTTGTCAAACGCGTTGCCGATGGTGGCGTCAGTGTTGTTCAGCGTTTGCGCGCTCTCAGTGACCTCGACCACGGTGCCGCCCGAGGCTGCGCCGAGCGTGAAGCCGATGGTGGCCGGCTGGTTGACCAGCAACTCGGCCTCCTTCTTCTGGCTGCCGAAGCCGGACGCCGTGGCCGTGATGGTGTAACGCGCCGGCGCAATCTGTGGGAGCTGATACTCGCCCTGCGCGTTGGTAGTGATGTTCAACGTCTGCCCGGAGGCGGCGTTGACCAGTGTGAGCGAGGCGCCCGGGATCACAGCGCCGGTCGGGTCCTGCACCACGCCGCGCAATGAGGTCGTCGCGGTTTGGGCAAGGGCGGCAACGGCAAGAACGGGGGAACCGAGCAGAGCGAAGGTGCGAATACGTCCCATGGAACTCCTTGGCAACGAGGCAGCGTGAGGGCGTGCAAGGGCGGCTGCTCGAGCGCGCTGGTTTCGATCAGCAGACAAATTGGGTGAGGTACACCCTATGATTACAACGCCGTGAATGGAAAGGCAAGCGGGCGGCGAGGCTGGCGGCGACGGACCGGACCGGCGTAGACACGCTGACTTATCAGAAGCCAACATGTCACCACCAAGTCCGGTGTCGGCAGGCGCAGTAGGAATCATTACTCGTCGAGCCCGGCGTTGAATACGCTTAGGCAACTGCGGAGATCGGGGAATGGCGAAGGCGATCTGCGTCGGCGCGAGGTGGTGCACCGAAGGCACGCAGGTATTCGCGGCTGAATTGGGAGGGCGACGCGTACCCGACGTTGAAGGCGGCTGTTGCCGCATCCTGCCCTTCCGCGAGGAGGAGCCGACGGGCTTCCTGCAGGCGGACATGCTTCTGGTACTGCAGCGGGCTCATCGCCGTGACGGCGCGAAAGTGGCGGTTGAGCGAAGGAACGCTCATATGCACGGTTTGTGCAAGGGTTTCCGCGGAGTACGGTTCGTCGAAGTGGCTGCGAATCCAGCGAATGGCATGGGCGATCTGCGCCGTGCGGCCGCTATCCGCAACGGACTGGCGCAGCATGGAGCCGTGCTGTCCGCGCAGTAGTCGGTAGAAGATTTCGCGGGTGATCAGGGGCGCGAGTGTGGCGATCATCGCTGGTTCGTCGAGGAGGCGTGCGAGACGAAGGCAGGCATCACGAAGAGGTGAGTCGACCCGACCGATGGCGAGAGCGCAGGCGGGGTCGACGGGCTGGGGCGCGGGCGGCAGGTTGAGAACCATCTCTGAAAGGGCAACCGCTTCAATCGCCAGGCTCAAAGAAAGGTACGGATGCTCTTTAGAGGAACGCAAGATGGTGCCGGTCACCGGCAAGTCGAGCGACGAGAGGAGGTAGTCGTTGGCGGCATAGCGAAAGATGCGGTCGCCAAGGGCGACGTACTTCTCCCCCTGGGCCATGACACAGACCATGGGTGTGTAGATGAGCGGCAGGCCAGCGGCTTGACGGCCACTGAATCGGTAGAGCACGAGGCCAGGAACGGACGTTGGTGTCACGTCCTTGGTCGTATGGCGCGCGAGAATGGCTGCGAGTTCCTGCATGGCCCTGTGTTGAGAATACCCCGAGCACAAAGCCGACTTCGAAAGGCTGAGCGGATCAGGCAACACATCGCCCGGATCGTTCTACCGGTTATGCAGGGTGGCGGCCTACCTTCTTAGAAGGCGTTCGAGGGGGAGATGGAAATGAGCAAGGTTTGGTTCATCACAGGAAGCAGCCGCGGGTTGGGTCTCGCGATTGCAGAGGTTGTGTTAGCGGCAGGGCAAAACGTCGTAGCGACCGCACGCGACGCCAGCGCAGTGACAAAGGCCTTGGGCGAGCAGGAGAACCTTCTGGCGCTTCCTTTGGACGTTACAGAGCCCGCCGGCGCGGAAGCGGCCGTGAAGGCCGCGATTGGCAGATTTGGGACGGTGGATGTTCTGGTGAACAACGCGGGGTATGGGCACTTCGGTCCGTTTGAAGAGGCGAGCGCAGCGGATGTGGCCAGGCAGTTTGAGGTAAACCTGTTTGGCGCCATGCATGTGACCCGCGCGGTGTTGCCGGAGATGCGCCGGAAGGAGAGTGGGCGAATCTTCAACATCTCGTCGATCGCGGGTCTGCAGGGATCTGGCATGGGTTCGCTGTACTGCAGCAGCAAGTTTGCGATGGCAGGATGGTCGGAATCGCTGTCCATGGAACTGGAGCCGCTGGGCATCCAGGTGACGTGCGTAGAACCAGGTTTCTTTCGCACGGAGTTTCTGGGCGGCAACTCGGTGCAGTATGTCGACGCGAAGTTGCCGGAGTATACGAACGGCGTGAAGCAAATGCGCGAATGGCTGGATGGGAAGCACCAGACGCAGGAGGGTGATCCGAAGAAGCTGGCCACCGCTTTGTTGCAGTTGGCGGCCGCGGAGAAGCAACCGGCGCATCTGCTGATGGGCAGCGATGCGGTGCAGCGAATGCAGGACCGGATTGAACGCGATACGGCAGAAACACAGGAGTGGAAGTCTGTGTCGGTATCGACCGACTTCTAGCTTGCGGCACGCGGGCGCAACCTGCGCCGGGAACCCGCGTTGGCAGCGCGGCAGGGCGTGGAGCTACGCCCGCGACAAAATGTTCGAGCGCCTGGGCGAGGCTACCTTCGCCGCGGTACGCGGAAAGTTGAACCGGCCGGTGACGGCGGGCGACTTCCGCGCGCCGTCGCGCATGCACCAAAAGCACGCCGGAGACGCGGCGCAGCCGTTCGGAACGGTTATTCCGTCAGAAGCAGTCTAGCCTGTTCGGCTTCTTGGCTGTGCGTTCCACCGGCAAGCAGGCGGTCGAGTGACCTCGCGTGCTTGGGCGCTACGTGCACACAGCAGACCTATAGACCTCTGGGTGAACCGTTTTCTGTGTACCCCTACTCTGTTTTCCACAACGGACTCACAGTTAGCGTCAGTTTCGTTCCAAGGATTTCTGTTTCGCTCTCGACCCAAGTACGCCTTCTCCGAGATTCGTATTGGCCACTCGCCCGTTCCGTCACAACACCACCCTCCGGCGTTTACGCGGGAGATCAGGAGAAAGCATGCACATCAAGCACCCTGTACAACTGTCACTCGCTCTGTTCGCTCTTGTCGTTACGACCTCCAAGATGTACGGCGACACGATGCCCACCCAGGTCACCTCAGCCAGCGGGCTCAGCGGGAACGATATTACCTTGGGGATTGTTTCCGCCGCGCAGCCTGTCGGTTACGTTTCACCAGGAAATTCGATCTCCTTCATCACCGGCGATCAGCTCGTCTTTTCACGCGCGAGCGGCCAGTTTGAGGTGGACGAGGCAGGGGTCACGTACGGTGGGACGGCCTTTCACAATAACACCAACCTTGTTGGCGCGGGCGGCTTTCAGGGACCGGGGGACGGCGGACCCATCACCTTGAACTTCACCATCCCGGTGATCCAGTTCGGCCTTAACATCGAGGACTTCAACAGTGGACTGTACACAGTGGATTTCACAGCCTACGACGCGAGCGGGCATGTGATCCTCAGCAATTTAACGGCTTCAGGCAACGATCCCAGCACTGGCGGCACAGGCACCCTGAGCTTTGAGGGCGTGACCGCGGCCCAGGATCCGCTAACCGGTATCTACGCCGACCCTATCTCGAGGGTTGTGTTCGACGACTCGGCTGCGGGCGGTAGCAACAATCTCCTCTTCGGCAATATCGAGTTTGCTCCTGTAGGTTCAACCCTGCAGGCGCCGCCTCCCGCAGTTACACCGGAGCCGTCGAGCCTCGCCCTTTTGGGTACAGGGCTTGCCAGCCTGGTCTGCCTTGGCCGCCGCGCCAAAAGCAAGCTCTCCAACAACCTAACGCGCTAAGTAAGTTTGTTCCGGGAGATATAATCCATGAAGTCGCGACTGACGCAGTTACCGTACGCTGTTCTTCTCTTTCTTGTGTTTCTGTCCAGCGCACATTCTGCGTCAGCGCAGATCCGGATGCGCGGGATCACGACCACCCTCGATCAATCTTCCGATCGCTTCCTTGCTTTGGACCTGAACGGCGACGGGAAGTCCGACCTGCTCTACTTCCGCCCCGGCGGCGGCTACGCAGATGCCTTTCTGTCTCACGGCGACGGCACCTTTCGCCAGGTCGAATATGTTGCAGGCGGCAGCCGGTATAACGGCTTCGTCGGCGATCTCTCGGATTCCAGGGACGCCTTTGCCATCGGCGACTTCAATGGCGACGGGAAATCCGATTTCATCGGATACCGTCCAGGCTCCGGCGATAGCTATCTCTGCCTGTCCGTGGGCGACGGCAGCGTCAAGTGCGACACCCTCAGTTCAACCTCCGGTCCTCAAAACGGCTTCAACGACCGGATGACCGGAGGCAATGAGCGCATCGTCACCATGGACCTGAACGGCGACGGCAAGAGCGACCTCATCGTCTACGCGCCCGGTAGCGGGTACGCTCACGCCTATCTCTCCAAAGGCGACGGTACGGTCACCGCCGTAAACCTGAACGGTTTTATTCAAAACGACTTGAATGCGCAAGACGCCGTGATCGTGCCTCTCGACGTGGACCACGACGGCCGCGCTGATCTGCTCGTCTCCGCCCCGCAAAGCAGCGGTGGGGTCCTGCGCCTCTACCTCAACCACGCCAACAGTGTGTTCACCCGCTTCGATCTGAGCGACGGCACGGCCGACCACGACGGCTTTCACGACAAAGCGAGCGACCCGAATGCTCATCTGATCGCGCTCGATCTCGACGGCGACGGCAACACAGACTTCCTCTGGTGGCAGGCCGGTTCGTCGGTGCTCACAGGTTATACGTCCAGGGGCGACGGCACGTTCAACTATCTCCCTTACCAGAGCTCCAACGGCAATGCCCCTGGCTTCGTCGGCAGAACCAGTTCTACGGCTGATACCGCCGTCGCGGTCAATTTGCATGGTAGTCCCGGCTTTCTCTGGTACACCCCCGGTCAGGGCAACGTGGTCGCCTACCAAACCTCCGCAAGCGACGCGCTCACAGCGCAACCCCTCGTCACGGGCGGCAATCGGGCCAGCGGCTTCGGGGATACCGATATGTCCTCTAACAGCACTGCGCTCGCCGTCAACTTCCGCGGATACAGCGACTCCGGCGCCTTCTTCTGGTACGCCCCCGGCAACTCCGGCCTTCTGCAGGCCTACGAGAGCATGAACGGTCCCAACTTCGACCTCAACACCTATTCTTTTACCGCCTACCCTTCGACCTTTCTCTCTGACTTGAACTGGAGTATCGGCAACGTTCCCTTGAAAGAGATCGTGATGCCTGGAACCCACGACTCCGCGATGTACAACCTCAATCTCGGCCATTCCGACGTGAGTGAGACGCAGTGGGGCGACATCTCCGATCAGCTTGCCAACGGGGCGCGCTACTTCGACTTCCGCATGGGGCAGTTCACGGGTGGTACGGAGACCTGGGTTGGCGCGGATGGCACACTTATGTTGGTCGACACGGGTGCGCCGACCGCCGACGAGACGCTTACGACGACTGAGATCGCAGGTCTACCCAACGATGTCGATGACCTCATGTACGGCCATGGCTACATCCTGACCAACTATGCCGTGAAAGACGTTCTGAACACGATGGAAGACTGGCTCGACGAGGACAGCCACCTCAACGAGGTCATCATCCTGGATGTCACCAATAACAAACTAGCCGGTACGACGTTGGGCAATGCCCTGCTGCAAGATGAAGTCATCAACGGTACGCATCATCCCGACCTGATCTACACACAACTAACGGCGTGCGGTAGCAGCCATTGTGGGAACCGCAGCGTGTTCCCTCAGAACCTCTCCGTGAATCAGCTGAAACATCTGGGGTACGGATCGAAGGGGGCGAGGCTGATCATCACCGCCCACATCGACGGGGGACCGGGGCCGGTGCAAAACAGCGGGTTGGGGTGGCTCACCATCGATAAGCAGGTCGGCTACTGCGGCGGCGGCGGAGTCACCCACGCCTCGGACGAGATCGACTGTATCAAGAACGGAGACAGCAGCACTCCGCCGCTTTCGCTAGCTCGCCCAAACTACCAGGCGGCGGATGCGGATCCGAACTTCTCGCATGTTGTTGCTGCCTTGACACCGTCGGCCTCGGGTCTTACCTCGCCGGTCTACTTGGCCGACGGGACAGCAGGCGGCACAGGCTTCAACAACGGCAATGACCCGAACGACCTGGACGTTCAACTGCAGAACGGAGCCTGGGCCACCAACGCCTTGAACCTGTTCTCTATCGACGGCCTGGGAGGGGATAACGTTCCTCAGCTATTGATTCAGCGCAACAAACAAACCTGGCGCAATGCGGGTTTCTATAACAACAAATTCGCGCAACCCGCAGGTGCTATCTCAGCCGCGCCAAACGGCGACGTCTGGGCCGCTGGCGCTCACTCCACTTCTTTGTTTCACTACAACGCCACCAACGGAATTTGGACGGACGTAGTGAACTTCGAACCGAACGTGAAGAAACTGGCTGCCGATGCCAAAGGCGGCGTCTGGGTCATTGAAGACGGCCAAGGCACGGCCGGTCCGCTCGTCTACTACGACGCGAACGGACACAAGACCACCACCGGAAGCGTCGACGAGGATGTCGCGGTGGGTGCGGATGGCTCGGTTTGGGCTATCGGCGAGGTCGGCAACCTGTTTAACTACCAAGCCGGCCCGACCGTACAACCTTCCTCCGTTCCCACGCAGACCGGCGCGCACTTAGCCGTGGACAACCGTGGTTATCCCTGGGTCGTCCAAAGCAACGGCACGATCCAGCGCTTCACCGGCTCCGGCTGGGCGCAGGTGACCAACGCCAAAGGGAAGGAAATCGCGATAAGTGCCGAGGGTTCGGTGTTCATTACGGGTTTCAGCCAGCCCAGCGTCGGACGCCTGAACCGTGACGGGAGCGGCTTCGACTTCTTCCTCATGGACGCCAACCACATCACCGTCGACGGCACCGGCCACCCCTGGGCTATTCGGCAAGTCACCGGTGCGGTGTATAAGGGCGCACTCGACCAAATGTAGGTCGCACGAATTCTCAGGGGCGGCAGGAGCCACCTTTGGCCGACCTCCGCCCCTGAGATGTCACTAAGTACAGTGCGAAACGAAAGACAAGGCAGATGAGAACCTATCCTCCGTTCCAGCTTTTTCGCGGACCTCTGCGCCTCGGGCGTAGGTTTGTTTCCTGGGAAGCGTTCACATGGAGTTATGCAAGGACGTTGATTTTCCCTGTCCTGCTCGCGGCATCTGCGACCTACGCCCAAGCACAGTGCCCCACGGTGGGTGCCGATACCCTTTGCGGCATCGTCATCACGATTACGGATCAGGGTTCGGCTATCTCGTTTACAGGCCAACCACCGTACAGCGACGGCAGCCAGGGTGGCGGGACCTACAGTGACACACTGATCGGGGTGCTCAATAACAGCAGTCTACCGATCGCAAGCCTTGGTCTAAGTTCGCCGCAAGCCATCTTCAACTTTACCCACAATGGCCTTGATACCTTCGGCGTGCCCGGGAACGGCCTGGATCAGAGTGGCTATGGCGGGCCGAATGCCTATTTCTCTGGGATCGATGCAGCGAGTCAGAACGGCTTGGTCAACTTCCTTGCGCCGATCCCCGCGGGAGGCGGAACCGGCTTCTTCGCCCTGGCGACCAACCTCGTCTCCGCCACTGCCTGTACAGACCTCCTCAACGGCGCCGTGCAAGTGCCTGTATCTGGTGGGACCGATATCCGGAGTTCCTTCACGCCGAACCAATCCGCGTCCCTCAATGACGCGGCCAGGATCTGCGGCTTCACTAGCTTTAATTGGCAGCAGCTTGTCGTCAACCTTCCGATACCTAGCCCGTTTTACACCCCGACCTTTACCAATCTGTTCGCTCCGGCAGCGTTCAGCGACCCACCGCCGACCGGCTATACCTACCAATATCCTAACTACAACAACGTGATCTTACCCGTTTACTACAATACTTTTATAACCAACACCAAGGACCCGCTTTACTTGCTTTCCCTGATTGGCAATCAGACAGCAACCACGCTGTCCTTCTTTGACAGCCCAGCAAACACCTGTCTTTATGGCAGTTTGAAAAACGACTGCGGCTATACCGCTCCGATGGGGGCTGTTGAATCCTTTTCTACGCATCTGGTGGGCGTGATCGGCAACGACAGCAACGCCGTGGTGCAAGACACCGGCATCGGCTTTACATGGAACGATAACTTCAACGGAACCTCCGGGGGCGTGTCGGTGCTAAGCGCCACGCACCCCGTCGACCCCGGCAGCGGCACCGGCGGCGTAACCATTACGAGCTTCAACCCGAACACCACCTACCGCTATCCGAAAAGCCTCCTTGTTACTTCCGTTAATGGCCACGCTGTTGGACCGAATCGCCCCGCTACGCTGCTCAGTGCGCCACAGATCGCCGTCACGGCCTCCGGGCTTGCGTATAGCCGCGCCACCAAGACCTATACGGGTACGGTAAACGTCACGAACAAGGGTGCAGCGGCTTTGGCCGGCCCGTTTCAGATTGTGCTCGTCGGGCTTACAGGCGGTGCAACGTTGACGAACGCAACGGGTGCGTTCGCCGGCGCTCCCTTCCTCATCGTTCCCGGCACGTCAACCATCGTACCGGGACAGACCCTCGCGGTGCCGGTACGGTTCAGCGACCCGGCCTTAGCGGCCATTCACTTTTCCCCCGTGGCTTACAGCGGAGGCTTCAATTAGCATGCGTCGCAAACATCTGCTCCTCTCCTCGCTTCTGTTGTTTGCCGTCCGCGCCCAGGCGAGCCCCGTCACGTATGGCATAGCCGTTGACACGACCATGCTTGCCGGCAGCACGGGCTCGCTGGATTTCAACTTCGAGCCGGGACCCTTCGCCGCGCAGCCCGCCACTGTACAGATCCGCGGCTTCGGCGGCGATGGCGTGCCCGTAGGCAGCGCCTTGATCACTGGCGATGCCTCTGGCTCCTTGCCCGGAACCGTTCAGCTGAACAACAGCACCGGCTTCAACGATTTCTTCCAGACTTTCAAGTTCGGGTCGACCCTGTCCTTTGCCATCGCCCTCAGCGGCCCAGCGCTCACGCCACCGGCGGGCACACTCTCCGGAAGCACCTTTGCCTTTAGCGTCTTCTCCGACGCCCAAGGCGAAACGCCGGCGCTCACGACCGATACGCTGGATGGGTACGCGCTCATGGTGGACATCAACCCGAACGGGTCAACAAGCCTGGTGAACTACGCGACGAGCGCGACTGTGAGCACACCGATGAGTACCACACCCGAGCCGCCGTCGGCCCTGCTAGTAACGGGTCCCATGCTGTTGCTCCTCATCCTTGGGTGGAGGCGTACGTTACAGTCTTCGAGCCGGTGCTAGAGGGCCAGGACGGCGCGCTGACTCAGCGCAAAGCGCAGCAGGGCATTGGGGCCTGCCAGGTCCAGCTTGTTGCAGATCGCGGTGCGGTAGTTTTCCACCGTGCGGCCGCTCAGGTCGAGCGAGGCGGCAATCTCGCGCGTGGTGCGGCCGTCGGCGATCAGGCGCACAAGCCTCACTTCGAGCGGCGTGAGCCGCTGCAAAATGGAGGGTAGCTCCTTGGCCGGTCTGCCCCGCCCGAGCGCGTGCTGCACGGCTTCGCTCAGGTAGCTGCCGCCGCCGCTGACCCGGCGCGCGCCTTCCGCCACGTCGGACACCGCGGAGCCCTTGAAGATATAGCCACGTACGCCGAGATCGAGCGCTGCGTAGAGCAGATCCGCGCCGGTGTGCAGGGTCAAAATCATCACGCCCACGGGCGAGTTCAGCCGATTCAACTCGCGCACCACGGACAGGCCGTCCCGCTTGGGCATGTCGAGGTCCAAAATGACTAGGTCGGGCCGTAGCGAGGCGATGCTGTGCAGCACCTCTTCGCCGTCCGCGGCTTCGCCGACCACCTGCATGTCCTCTTCCGCGGCCAGCGCCATGCGAATGCCTTGCCGCATCAAGGGGTGGTCATCGGCGATCAGGAGGGTGATTTGCGACTTGGCTGAGGCGTCCATAGGTCCATTCCTTTCTCCCGTCCCTCTGGGCGCGCTACGGTCACAGTGACCCGTGTGCCCGCGCGCTCCGCTGACTCAATGACCGCATGTCCGCCGAGCGCCTCGGCACGCTCCTTTATGCCGATCAGGCCCAGCCCTCCGCGATTGGACCCGCTGCCCGACGGCAGAAATCCGCGTCCGTCGTCCGTCACAGTAAGGCGAAGCACAGATGCCGTGCGGGCCACGGTAACCGTGACCTCCGTAGCTTCGGCGTGTTTCAGGATGTTGCCCAGCGCCTCCTGCACGATGCGATACACGTTGATCTCCATGTCTTTCTGAAAGAAATCGTCGATGTTGTCGATGGTGTGCGTGACGCGGACCGGGCTGCCGGTCTGAAAGGTTTCCACCAGGGACAGAAGGGTTTTGGTAAGGCCGAGCCGATCCAACTGATACGGCCGCAGATCGTAGGAGATGCTTTCGACCTCCTGAATCGCGACGGCGGCTTGGTCAGCGATCTTGGTGAGGTGGTCGCCTCGTGGTGCATTCGCGGGCGGTTTGGGCAGCAAAGCCAAAGTGCGAATCAGGACCAGGTGCTGGCCCAGCGAGTCATGGAGCTCATGCGCAATCCTTTTACGCTCGCCTTCCTGCGTTGCGATCAACCGGTGGGTGAAGGCCTGCCGGAGGCGCGTGCGTTCGTCGACGATGCGGCGGCGCGCGGCAGCCACGGAGAACAATGTCGCCAGGGCGACGCAGCCGAGCAGCGCCTTCATCCACCATGTGCGATAGAACGGCGTGAGGACGCGTACGTCGGCCACGGCTCCTGCCGTCTCCCAAACCTCGTCGTCGCCATTGGCTGCCTGCACCTCGAATATGTAATTTCCCGGAGGCAGTTGCGTGTAGTACGCCACGCGACGCGTCCCGGCGGTGATCCAGCCGTGATCGAAGCCGCGTAGCCGATAGCGAAAGGTGACCTGCTCCGGCCGCCTGGACCCCAGGGCGGTGTAGTGCAGTTCGAGATCGCTCTGCCCGGGGGCAAGCACGATCTGTGAACCTGGGATCCGGCTGGACTGATCGATCGCATGCTCTTCCAGGACCGTGTGTAGCGAGCTTGCCGGGTACTCGAAGTCCGAGGGATGGAGCGACGCAACGCCGCCGGGCGTCGCGAACCAGAAGGTGTCCCGATCAAGGGGGAGAAAGCCCTGATTGCCTGGAGGCTGCATGTTGGCTGCCGGCAGCCCGTCCGCCTGATCGAAAAGCGTTACCTGCAGCCTGCTGGTGGAGTCTGACGTGCGATGCTCGATGCTTTGTCTGCGAATGCGCAGCAGCCCAACATCAGACCGAACCCATAGGTCCCCATTCTCGGCGAAGTTGATGCTGTAGATCACGCCGGTGGGGAGCCCGTCAGCTGGGCCGAAGACGCGGAAGCTGCCGTGGGCGAACCGCACGATGCCGTGCCCATCGGTCGCCATCCAAAGCTCACCAAGCCGGTCGACGCTGAGCGATTGCACCTCGCCGAAGCTCCAGGCCTCGTTCGCCCCGAGCGGTACCCGGTGTCCATCTTCAAACGGCACGGGACCTTCGCTGGTTCCCACCCACATGGTGTGCGGGCTCGCTTCGGCAAAGCAGCGCACCTCTCCGCTCCAAAGCCGCTCCGGTCCGTCGCGCCCGTGCTTGCTGTAGCGGTAGAGTCCGGTATCGGTGCCAATCCACTGGTCTCCGGAGGAAGACAGCAGCATGGCGCGAATGGCGCTGTCATCAAAGCCGCGGCCTAGATACGGACGTAGCTTACCTTGATCGAGCACCACGCCACGGCGGTGATGCCGCGATCCGATCAACAGGTGTCCCAGTGGATCTTCGGAGAGAGCGTCGATGGTGTCCCATCCATTCGGGCCAGAGAGGCGTGGTTGAAGGCCGAGCCCGTGCTTGCCTGCTGCCGGTCCCGCTCGGAGCTGCACCAGGTCGGTGCCGCCTGCCCAGATCGCGCCATTTCGTTGTTGAAAGAGCACCGAGCCGACCTCCGGCGCACCGGCGGTTGGGATCGTGGCGATACGATTCGGGCGGTACTGGAACAGGGGCGTGTTGATGCTCCCGGCCCAGATCACACCGTCCGCACGTTCGATCACGTTCAGCAGAAAGGGGGTGTGCAACTCAGGTAAGGGATACATGTGGCCCTGCTTCCAGCGCGCCGGGTGCGCCCCGTGGTCATTGAGCCACAAAAACCCAGCGCGGTCCTGGTACGTCACGAACGCGTTCTTCGGTAGACCGGTATAGCTCGTCAGTACGCCGTTGTGGGCGCAGAAGTAGTTGCCCGGCTGGGACGCAAGAGAGTACCAGACCCGGCGCAGGTGGTCCTCGTAGATCGAACGCACATCGTGCTCGAACGGGCGGTCTTCGCCGGGCGGCGTGGGAAAGCGGTGCCAGGCACCGTAGGCGAAGCGCTCCAACGCTTCGGGCGTGCGTCGCCACAAACCCATTTTGTCGAAGTCGATGGTCCTGCGGTCATCGTGCTGTATGGGTGGTTGCGCGTTCGCACCGTCTCGCTCCGGGTGTACCTGCACCAAATGGCCGTTTTGCCATCGGCTTACGCCACGGATGGTGAAGATCCACATGGCGCCCGTCGGGTCTCCGTCGATGCGTAGGATGGACAAGTCTGCCAAACCTTCGGATTTCTTGAGGGTGGAGAAGTGCCCATGGTCGTTCCGGATGACGCCCTGCCCATAGGTGCCTGCCCACAGGACACCGGCGTCATCCTCCCAAAGCGTGTTGAAGCTGATGTCGTCGCCTGCGATCCCGGCGGTGTTGTCCGAGGTGAACGCCGTGAAGGACACACCATCGAAGCGCATCAGGCCTTTGCCCGTTCCGACCCAAAGGTAGCCATCGCGTGTCTGGAGCAGGGCCTGGGCGGACTGCTGCCGCACATCGGCGCTGGGCGACCAACTGCTAACCAGCAGATCGTTTCCCGATGAGGCAATGCACTTGGTCGTAAGCAGGAAGGCCCAAACCAACAGGCTGACCACCCGGTGCAGTCGGCGGGATTGGTGAATTCGGCGCAAAAGGCTGCGTTCTTCCAAAGCCTATCCCTTCTGCGCTGAACAGCGTGGCCGTTGTCGAGGGGTGGAAGCGGACCTGGCGCGTTCTATCCAGGCTGACGGTGCTGCTGTTCGCGAAATGGGTAAGGACATTTCTGTCCTATGGCAAGAGGGTACCGCTGCCATGCCCGCTCATCCAGAGTAGGGGTACACAGAAAGTGTTCGTCAACCCCGACAGCTGGGCGGACGGGAAGTCCGGCTCAGTAGACCCTGCGGCGCTTGCCCTGTACCCTGAAGAGGACAATGTACAAGCGCGTGTTGCTCAAGCTCTCAGGCGAAGCCCTGGCCGCCGGCCGTGGGTTCGGTGTCGATGCTGTGTTCATCCAGGCAGTGGCGGAGGAGATCGCCCAAGTGGCCAGGATCGGCTGCGAGATCGGCGTCGTCGTCGGCGGCGGGAACTTCTTCCGCGGCGTCGCCGAGCAGGCGGTCGGCATGGACCGCGTCGCGGCCGATCACATGGGCATGCTGTCCACGGTGATCAACGCGATCGCGCTCCAGGACGCGATCGAAAAGACCGGTCTGCACTGCCGCGTGATGAGCGCGATCGAGATGCACGAGGTCGCCGAGCCGTATATTCGCCGGCGCGCCATGCGCCACCTCGAAAAGGGCCGCATCGTTATCTTTGCCGCCGGCACCGGCAACCCGTACTTTTCCACCGATACCGCCGCCAGTCTCCGTGCCATGGAGATCGGCGCCGAGGTGCTGCTGAAGGCCACCTCCGTGGACGGCATCTATACCGCCGACCCCAAAAAGGTCGCCGACGCCACCAAGTTCGAGACCATCACGTACATGGACATCCTGCGGCTTGGGCTGCGCGTCATGGACACGACGGCGGTGTCGCTCTGCAAAGACAACAGCCTGCCGATGATCATCTTTTCCATGCGCGAAAGCGGCAACATTGTGCGTGTGGTGCAGGGCGAAAAGTTGGGTTCACTGGTCACGGCCTAGGCGTGGCTGGACCCGCCCAGCTAGGCCACACCGGGCCCGTCGCGTGCATTGCGCCGCGCCAACAAGGCTAGCCCGGTAAACAGCAGCACATACGGCAGCGCCACGACGAGCGAGCCGACGATCTCGAGCGGATAGCGCGCGGCCGGCGGCGCCAGGGCTAACTCCCGACCGTTGGCGCTGATGGCGGCGGCCAGCACCGAGGCCACCACCGCCAACACAAACGCGAACTGCTGCGACTGCAGCGCCGATGGCTTGCCGGGTTCGCGCCCGGAGAGCACACGCACCGCCGCGGGCGCCAACAAGGCCGCAAGTACCAAAAGCACGATCAGGGTCAATCCATAGCCGAACCAGGGATTGTGCAGCAGCTTCGTATAGCCGTGCTTCACCAGCAGCGGCGACATCCAGCTGAACAGCAGAGCCGCCAAGGCGTAGATCGCCAGCCCGCGCAGTGCAAGTTCGAGGATCCCGCCGCGGCGTCGCGCCAGCGCCGGCCCAACGTCGCCCGCGAGCCTGGGCGCGCGCTCCACGAAGCTGTCAACCAGAGCCGCCGTGGCGATCAGCGCGCTGCTGTACAGCACGATTCGAACGAAGTACGTCAGCCAGGAAAGCAAAAGCGCAATGATCGTGGTGCTCTGCATGGCGGCGGCGGTCATGGGCCCGTGGACCACCCCACCGCCCAGCACGGATTGCTGCGCGGTCTGGTGCAGCACAAACGCGCGCAGCAGCCCGTTACGTCCCAGGTTGACCAGATAGCCGAGCAGGTCGGCGATCAGCACCGGCACCCACAGCAACGGTCGCCGTCGCAACGCTTCCACCAGATCCCGCCAAAGCTCGCCCATCCAACCTCCGCTGCGGCAATTGCCGGAGCCGTTGTGCTGCAAGCTCCATCTTCATGCAGAAGCGACCGGTTGGGTACTCCCTTTCTGTGGCAGATCCTCGGCACAGATGTCCCAGATTGGAACAGGCTTGATAGATCTGGGCTTAGGAGGCAGCGTGTCGCCGCTTCCACCAGCCCTGGATCGCTACCTGGCAGGGGTGTTCCACCCAGCGGCGCACCGCCATGGCCAGCAGCACGACGAACACGTAGCTGATCCACGGGTCGTAATGGGTCACGTGCAGCCGCTCCGCGACGTGGTGCCACTGGAGCAGCTGAAAGATGTTGAAGTGCAGCAAGTAAAGGGCATAGGTCGAGGTGCCCACGGCCACCAGGGGCCGGAGGGAGAACACGCGCGCCAGCGGACTCGGCCCGGCCAGGCCCAGGATGACCAGCGCCCAAACCGGCGTAAACAGGCCGCCATGCACCAGAACGTACGGTACGCGGGGCGCGATCTGGTACACCGCAACCCAGGCCAGCCCGAAGCCCAGCAAACCCGCCCACATCCGACCGCGCACCGCGAACTTCGCGGCGTCGTGGAGGCGGCCCAGGGTGAGCCCGGCTAGAAACGTGCACAGATACGCAGCGGGCGTGTACTTCAACATGTCCAGCCACCAGCCGTCGCTATAGCGCGTGACGGGCTGTGGCAGGTGGTCCGGGTTGAGCCACAGGTACGCCGTGTGGGGCAGGAGCCCTAGCGTCCAGAAGCTGAGCAGCATCAGAATCAGCTTCGCCGGCGTCTGCGGCCAGCGAAACCGCAGCAGCCAGGGAAACACGAGGTAGAGCACCACCTCGCACGAGAGGGTCCAGCTGACGGTGTTCCAAAACGTGGCCAGGCGAGGGAAGAAGCCTTGCACGAGCAGCGGCGTCAGCGCAAAACCGGCCCAAAACTCCCCATGCGGACGCGAGCGCCATTCCAACAGCAGCATCGGGATCGAGATGACCATGGTGAGCAGGTACACCGGGTACAGGCGCGAAAACCGCGCCATCCAAAAGTCCACCTTGCGGACGCCGCCCTCGCGATGCGCGTAGTTATAGCTGAGGATGAAGCCGGAGATCAGAAAGAAAAAGCTGACGAAGACGTAGCCGATGTCGATAAGCGGGTAGAGCGTGACCGACGGATGACGTGCCCACCGGAGCCCGGCCGGCGTGAAGTGAAACATCAGGATCGTAAGCGCCAGCAACGTGCGCAGGCCGGTGAGCGCGGGCAACGCCGGCCGGCGCGCGGCCTGCACGCTGGGCGGCTGTAGTTCCAGTGCGGGCGTACCCGTCGAGGTCGGGGCGTGCAAGTCCTGAACGGGAAAGATCACGTGTGGTTGGACGCGGGTATGCTGCGCAGGGTTCTGGGAGTTTGGGGTACCACCACCAGCACGGGGTGCCTTAGAGCAGCGCCCGTCTGGTGCAGTGGAGCACTTCCATAATCGACTGTTACGATAGCCTTGTGACGGCCACGGTCCAAATCGACGAGTTTGGGAGGTTGTTGCTTCCCGACCAGACCCGTGCGGCCCTGCGCCTGGAACCGGGCGACCAGCTCGAAGTACAGCAAAGCGAAGAGGGACTCCTTTTACAACCTATGCGAATCGTCCGTGGCCTGTATGAAAGGGATGGCTTATTGGTGTTCGATGCTGGGGTTGGGCAGGATACGACGGACATCCCGCCCTTATTCGGGAGATGCGGGAACGGCGAATGGATTACGTAGCAGGAATCAGCCACAGTAGCGCGACACATGCAAGATGTTGACTGCGCCAATGCGGAGCGATCTCGCATCAGCAGCGCAGGGTTGGAGCCGATGCGAGGTCTTCGGATTTTCTAGAGGCAGAGTTGGAATTCGCGAAGTCAGAACGTAGTAGCAAAGAGATCGACGCGGCTGGTGGGTCGCTACGTCAAGGGATTCCGCTATTTGGCGGCAAGACTTCTCCAGAACTACTCGTAATCAGCGAATGGAGGTCATCACACGAACTTGCGATGAGAAGTGTGATGACCGTCCTGAAACGGCACGCGAAGCAGCGTGGAATGAACGCTGGAATTTATGGTCGCGCTAAACGCCTCAACTCGCTTGCCCTGAAGTTGCAGCGCTTCCCCACAATGGCGCTGAGCAAGATGCAGGACATTGCCGGATGCCGCGTAGTCGCTAATACGGTGTCGGAGGCCGAAGCGTTCGCAGCAAAGTATCCGTACTGACCTTGCCCAGAGACTGAGCCCTGGTGGCGCAATAGGCGAGAAGAACTACATCCAGCAGCCCAAAGAGGACGGCTATCGAAGCCTCCACTTTATCGTCGCTACCAACGCTCGAACTACCCCACTTAAAAGGAGCGGAAAGTTGAGATTCAAGTTCGCTCGCTTCTTCAGCACCAGTGGGCGACAGCTCTAGAGACGGTTGATCTGTTCCATTCACAGTCGTTAAAAACTGGCGGCGGAGATCCGAAGTGGCAGCGCTTCTTTGCTCTTTCTGCAGGTGTCTTTGCGTGGAAGGAAAACCGCCCACCAGTTCCGGGCCTGCCGTCCCTCTATAAAGACTTGCATACTGAATTGCATGCTCTTGCGAATGAGTTGCATGTTGCGAAACGCCTTAAAGGATGGTCGGATGTGATGCAGGACGTTCTAGAGAACTCCACCCTGGGTTCACTCGAAGGCGTGTTCTCGTTTTTCTTGTTGAATTACACGTCGACGAGAACACAACCAGTGTGAAGAAATATGACGCCAATAATCTGCGTGCTGCTCACGAAAGTTACCTCCAATCAGAGTTGCGAAACGCGAACTCAAACAAACGCAGTTCCGTTCTTGCGAAGGCTTTTTCGATTGGAGAAGTTCGGGAAGCGTTCCCCGGGTACTACGGCGATACGAGGGCTTTTCTAGATGCTCTCGGTCTAAGGTAGATCCCGATCCGTCAAGTATATTGCCACCATACTGAGAGTTGGTCGCCCCGGATTTGGCTCACCATCCTCGGGCCAGCACCCGTTTAGGCCCGTGCCTCGACCTCAAGCGTCTGCTCCGGTGCTACGTTTCGGTTCGCGTAACTCGCCTTGATGAAGGCGTGGAACAGCGGATGCGGCTCCAGCGGCTTGGACTTGAACTCCGGGTGGAACTGGCAGCCTAGAAAAAAGGGATGGTCCGGGAGCTCGACGATCTCCACATAGGTGCCGCTCTCGCTGGAGCCGGTGAGGCGAAGGCCGGCGTCGGTGAGTGGCTTTTCGAACTCGCGGTTGAACTCGTACCGGTGGCGGTGCCGCTCGCTGATCCTGGTGGTGCCATAGGCCCGCGCCGCCAGTGAGTCGGGCTCCATCACGCACTCCCAGGCACCCAGCCGCATGGTGCCGCCCATCTCTTCCACGCCCGTCAGCTCGCGCAATTTGTAGATGACGCGAAAGGGCGTCTGCGGGTCGAATTCCCCGCTGTTGGCCCGCCCGAGGCCGCACACGTTGCGCGCGTACTCGATGCAGGCGGTCTGCATCCCGAGGCAAATACCGAAATAGGGCGTTTCGGTCTCGCGCGCGTAGCGGATGGCGTTGAGCATGCCCTCAATGCCGCGCTTGCCGAACCCGCCTGGGACGAGCAGGCCGTCGTAGCCCGCCAGCATATCCGCGTAGCCCGGCGTTTCGAGCTCCTGGGCCTCTACCCAGTCCAGCCGCAGCTTGAGGCCCTCGGTCAGCGCCCCGTGCACCAGCGCTTCTTTCAGGGACTTATAGCTGTCCTCGTACTCGACATACTTGCCGATGACGCCGATTCGCACCTCGTCGGTGGGGTGGTAGGCGCGGTGGACCAGATCGCGCCAACGCGACAGGTCGGCCTCGGGCGCGTCGATACGGAGATACCGAAGCGCGAGCGCGTCCACGTGCTGCTCGGCGAGATTTAGCGGCACCTCATAGATGCTCGGGACATCGCGGGCGATGATCACCGCAGACTGCTCCACGTTGCAGAAGGCGCCGATCTTCTCGCGCATCTCCTCGGGCACCTCGCGGTCGGCGCGGCACAGCAGGATGTCCGGCTGGATGCCGATCGACAGCATTTCTTTAACGGAGTGCTGCGTGGGTTTGGTCTTCAACTCCTGCGCGGCGGCGATCCAGGGAATGAGCGTGACGTGGACGAAGCAGGTGTGGTCGCGGCCGAGCTCCTGGCGCATCTGCCGAATGGCTTCGAGAAAGGGCAGTGACTCGATGTCGCCGACCGTGCCGCCAATCTCCACGATGGCGACGTCGCAGTCCTGGCCGATCTTCTTCGCGGCGGCCTTGATCTCGTTGGTCACGTGCGGGATCACCTGCACGGTTTTGCCCAGGTAGTCGCCTCTGCGCTCGCGGGTGATGATCGACTCGTAGATGCGCCCGGTGGTGAGGTTGTTGTCGCGCGTCAGCTTGGCGTGGGTGAACCGCTCATAGTGGCCGAGGTCGAGGTCGGTCTCCGCGCCGTCGTCGGTGACAAAGACCTCGCCGTGCTGAAACGGGCTCATGGTGCCGGGGTCGACGTTCAGGTACGGGTCAAACTTCATGAGGTTGACGCGCAGCCCGCGCGCCTCCAGCAGGCAGCCGATCGAGGCCGCCGCCAGCCCCTTGCCCAACGACGACACAACGCCGCCCGTCACAAAGATATACTTTGCCGACACGCCTGCGACCTCTTGAGATGTGAAAGTGGGTTGTGCGTGGTGTGCACGAGTAAGTATACCGCGATGGTGGTAGTGCCCTCTGGGGAGCCCCGGCGTATAGTGCAGCTATGGCGACGGCTGTATTTCTGACTCCCGACCTCCGTAGCCAGACGGATGAGGTGCGCGCCGCGGTGGAAGCAGTCCCGCCACCCCCTGGTGTGCGCCTGATCGAGGTCCTGCTCGACACGGACCGCACTGGCGATCCGGCTATCTACATCGTATACCGCGTCACGCGACGGATCCCCTTGACACGAAAGCGGGTTAGCGCTCTTGGGGACTTTCGCGAGGTCGTTATGGCTGCAGCCGATCGGCTGCATACCGGACGGTTTCCGTACGTTCGTTTCGTGGAATAGCCGTGGCTCTGGCCGAAGATCTTCTGGCGCAATCCAGGCAGCTTGCAGAGATCGACCATCGACGGCCTAAGCAGGCTAGCCTCCGTCGCGCGGTCTCGGCGGCGTACTACGCCATCTTTCACCTATTCATTGCCGAAGCCGTACAACGCATGGTTCCGTCCCAGCCCTCGGCTTTGCGGAATCGCGTAAGCCGGTCCTTTGGACATGGCGAGATGAAGCAGGTATGCCTTGGGTTCCGGGCCGATCAGACTGGATCGAAGCTCTTGGGCCTCGTGGGCGCGCCAGTCTCAACACACATGCGGGCAGTTGCGGGCTTGTTCGTTCAGCTGCAGGAGCAACGCCAAGCTGCCGACTATGACCCCGGTCTGCGAATCTCGCGAACGGAAGCGCTGGAGCTGATCGATAGTGCCGAGCGCGCGTTTCGACTTTGGCGCATCATTCGCGAAAGTGAAGAGGCGAATGTGTTTCTCGCGGCGCTTGCCTTTGGAGCAAGGTGGGACCGATGACGCTTCGCCCTATGTTCAGCGCACTGCGATGCTCGACCATCCGGTTTGAGCGCGACTTCTACCTGCGCCTCCGCGCCCACGCCGACCGCCGCCTCGCCGCCCGCGCGCTCCGCCAACAACGCAACCCCAAGCCACCCCATCTCCTTACCGGCGAGCGTGGCGAAGACCTGGCCTTCTTTCATCTGCGCGGCCTCGGCTACACCGTGGTCGCGCGCCGTTGGCACTCCGCCCGTTTGCGTGGCGACCTTGACCTGGTGGCCTGGGACGGCGACACGCTGGTCATCGTCGAAGTGAAGACCCGCACCGCCCACGACCTTGCTCCCGCCGAGACCGCCGTCAACGAGGAAAAGCAACGCATGCTCCGCCGCATGGCGCTGGCGTACCGTCGCCGCCTGCCCGAGCCCTGGCGCGATGCCGTCCCGCTGCGCTTCGATATCCTCAGCGTCTACGACCTGCCTTCCGGGGCGGAGTTCGATCATCGGCGCGGCGCCTTTCCCCTGAACCCCGCCCCCGCGTTCCGCTAGGGAACCGATTGGCCGGTCACCGGTGTCTAATAGCGTGCAGGGGCGGGGTACCTCGCCTCCATGCAAAGGACCCAACCGCCCCGATGACCCTGATTGACGCCCCTGCCTTCGACGAACGCCGCGCCAACCGCAACCGGGCCCTCCTGCTCGGGACGGGCATCCTGCTCACGGTGCTGGTCATGCTTACGGTTCTGGGCTACCTGCTGGGGCACGGCTGGCTGTTCTCCAATATCCCCACCGAGCACCGCGTCAGCAACTTTTACACGGCGCTCGAGCAGAAGGACTACGCCAAGGCTTACGGCATTTACATGAACGACCCCAACTGGCAGCAGCGCCCACAGCAGTACGCCCGGTACCCCCTCGCGCGCTTCACCGAAGATTGGACGACCTACAGCCCGGCCGGCGGCCCCATCATCTCGCACCACATCGACGTTTCCCGCACGGACGGCACCGGCACCTTCGGCACGGGCATCATCGTGGGGGCCACGCTCAACAGCAACCCCAACAAAAAGGGGTTCATCTACGTCACCCGCGACGACGGCACCTTTACGTACCCCTCGCCACATGTGATCGAGTACTGAAGAGGAGCAACTCTCTAAGCTGCCGAGGCTGCCAAGCCCGCCGCACCGGAGCGGCGCTCCACGCGCAGCACCAGGATGTCGTCCTCCTGGCCGAAGCGTTCGGCCGCATCGGCCACGGCGCGCACACTGGCGGTTTGCGCCATCATGGTGCCCACTCGGTCGAAACCGAACAACTCACCGTCATCGTTCTGCGCCTCCACCACGCCGTCGGTCAGTAGCATCAGGGCGTCGCCGTCGCGCAGCTGCAGCTGCGTACGCGTGTAATCGAGCCCGGCTAGGGTGCCCAGCGGCAGCGCGCCCTCCATCTCCAACTCGCGCCCGTTCAGGTAGGGCGGCAGATGGCCCGCGTTGGCGATGGAGCAGAAACCGTCCGCGGTGATGCGCATGGCCAGGCAGGTGGCCGTGGCGTAGCCGCGTTCGCAGAGCCGATCGTTCAACGCGCGCAGCATGCGCTCCGGGTCCGGATCCACGTGCGCCGTGGCGTCGATCGCTCCCACGATCAAGGCAACCAGCATGCCCGCGCGCAGGCCCTTGCCCGTCACATCGCCGACCACCACCAGGAGGCTGCCGTCGGCCCGGTGCGGGATGATCTGAAAGAAGTCGCCGCTGACCTCGCGCGATGGCCGATAATCGCTCTCTATGCGGAAACCCGGCACCTGCGGCAGTGCGCGGGGAATGATCAGCTCCTGCATCTGCCGCGCTTGCCGCACTTCCAACTCCCATTGCACCTTTTGCCGCTGCGCCAGCAGAAACCGCCGCGACGCCATCAGCGTCACCAGCAGCAACGACACCATAGTCGAGATCTGGCCGATCGACACGGCAAAGCCAAATACAGAAAACCGAAACGGTATATGCAGGAGGCGCAGCTCCGACTGGTAGTTCGCCACGCCGGCCAGGAGCACCGCCGGTAACGCCATCCAGCCCTCCGCGCGGTCCCTGCGGATGCCCAGGACGGTAACCGCAATCAGCAACGCCGCCATCCCGAGCTTGATCCACAACATGGCCGGGGTCAGCACTCGACCGACGTGCAGGCTCACGAGCTGCCCATGCAACGGGGGCCGCAGCATGGCTGTGCCCACGGCGAGCAACAGCGCCAGCTCGCAGGTTAAGTGCCAAAGCCGTTTGGGCGTTCCCAGACCAAACCACGAAGCCCAGAACAGAATCCAAAGCCCGATGCGCAGTGGGGTGAGGAGGACGTCCTTGAGCAGAATGGTCGGCGTCTGCGGGATCAGGGTAGTAAAGCTCGCCAACAAAACAACGGCGTTGCCGAGCAACGTCGTTGCAATCACCAGACCTAGCCACAGATAGGCCTGGTCGTTCCGCGCCAATCGGAAGTGAACCAGAGCGACCACGAAGGTGAGGAGCAAGACCAGCAACTCGAGAAAGCCACTGCCTACGCCGTGTGCCTCGGCATCCCAGTCCAGCTGCACCTGCGTTGCCACGGTAGGCGCCAGGCCCAGCACCGGCGGCCCGTGGAGCCCACCTGCGTCGGGTGCGAAAAAGCGAGTGGCGCTATCCATCCAGACCCGGATCGCAATCACCATGGTACCGCCACGGAGGTCGGTGGGAAAACGGAAGCCACGCGGAAGCGCGCTGTAGGCCGTCACCCCACGTTTGCTAAAGCTCCCGAACTGACCAATTTGTTGACCGTTAACGAAGACCTGGTAGGCATCGTCGAAGTAGTCTGGCATCTTCAGAGAAATAGCCGTGCGCGCACCTTCGACGTTTACCCGCAGCCGGTACCAGGCAAAGCCCGCGTGGTCTGGATGACCCTGCGCCGTCCACCCAGGTACATACCCGCTCGCCCCAAGGTCCGGGTCGGCGCCGTCCGGCGAGCGGAGGTCCACACTCTCCCAATCAGAGTCATCGAATCCGGTCGCGGCCCAGGCAGGATCGTCCCCGATGTGGAAACGCCACGGCCCGTACAAGTTCACCGCGGACTCGCCAAGGTGCACCTCGACCCCAATCGCACCCGCAGGTGATTGAGGTCGTGCAAGTGCTCCACAATGCAGAAGGAACAAACACACGAACCACACCCGAGCCCAAGGCATTAGCACCCGCGATCAGCCGTCCACGCGCGACCGCGCCTTCGCAACGCAAGCAGTGCAGAGCAGCCCCGAGGCAAGGAGCAGCCATGCGGAAGGCTCCGGTGTGGTGGCACTTGCAAGCGTGACAATGGCCGTGGTGTACGGAAAGTCTTCGGGCGGCACAATGCCGTCCTCTGTGATGATGAACAACTGACTGTTTGTCAACGTGCCAGCCGAAAAGATCAGATCGTAGGCATTCCCAAGCGGGTCATAGTTGCAGCTCACACCTTGGAAAATCTCTAGCTGGCTTGGATCGGTGTCGCATTGAAATGACGATTGGGTGGTAATGGCGCCAACGTCGGGGACGATCAGTTCAAGAGAGCTCCAGTCTTGGCCGGTCCGGTTGACTCCGGCGAAACAGCCATCGGCAGTCAGCGGCGGTGTCACAGGCGGATTCGGCTGCGGGATCTCACTACCCGAGCAGGATGTGAAACTTACAGTGAACGGGGACGAGGTGATTGGATTGGTGTAAAAGCCCGGCGGATCCAGAATGTTGATTTTGCTTGCGCGGGCTAAGGTTGCGAAAGCGAGAAGAAGGGCGCAGGCAAACAAACGGCAGACAAGACGCATGGAAGAGCTCCCGATCGTTGAAATGCAGTATGAAGGCCCGAAGTTCCCTTAGCTTAGGGCCTCTGCCCGGAAGCGTCAACACAAGTTTGCGCTTTCGGCCCTATGACGACACAAGGCTTACGCAAAAGATTTCAGTTGACTTCCCCCCCTGAGGTCTAGCTTCCGATCAAGTTCAGGCGTCCTGTCTGGAAAGGAGGTCCCCATGCTCCTCGCTCTTCTCTTCTGGCTCATTCCAAACGGCAGAATCAACCTCCTCGACTAACCAACGCGCGCATGCTGCATCGCGATACGAGCCGTTGGACACCGCTTTTCGGCCAGCTACCATCAACGGCTCGTCTTCACCCTCATCTCGCACCCTGCGGCACCGCTGCCCCGAGACGCATCTGACCCGGAAGCGAGGACAGGTAACCTATGGCAGACACACAGACGCAGGACCAAACCAACCAGGCCAACCAGCAACAGCCGGCGGAGACCAACGACGCGCCCAGCCCCATGCCCCACATGGACCCTGAGGCCAAGGCCGACCCGTCCGGCTACCGTGGCAACGTGGACTCGACCGCCGGTCCCGGCGAGACGCACGTCACCTCGGCGACCCCTGACAACGCCGTGCAACAACTCAACCCCTCCGCCCCCGCCAACACCGGAACGACCCCGGGCACAAACGCGAAGCTCGGCTAACGGCCTAGGTCAGACCCGCGCCTGTCGTGAAATCAAGATGGGGGAGAAACCGCTACACTAAACCGGTACGGGCCCATAGCTCAATCGGTTAGAGCAGCGGACTCATAATCCGTTGGTTCCAGGTTCAAGTCCTGGTGGGCCCACCAAGTGCTCCTCGCGTTCGCTCAGCGTTTGTTGATTACGCTGAGTGACCGCCCGTATACTGGCCGAGCGCTTGCCTCGTGTTCGCCAAGCGGGTTTCCAGTTCCCGCACAAACACCTCTTCGCCGCCCACGTACTCGCGATAGTACTCAAGCAGCCTTTCCAACCGATGCTTGATCTCTTTCAAACTGAAGAACTCCGACCGTTGATCCATACCGGAAGCAGACCACACCGGCGCGCAACGTGGAATGCCGCTTTTGTGGCACCTTGAAGGCCTGCGCCCTCACGAAAGTTGTGTGTACGTCGGGCGATCTTCGGCGCAAAGCTGCGACTCCAACCGCCGCGGCGGCCCCGAGCTTCGCAGGGACACGGAGCAGGAAAGCGGGGCGGCCCAAGCGCTGCTAACTCTGGTCTTTTGTCAAGCCTTCTCCCATGCCGTCGCTGGTTGGGCGCAACACTTGCTCGGTTTCACGGCGGTCCTCCAGGTCCGTGTGCTCGTGCGCGGCGCCTGCCCGTGCTCCGGTTTCGAGGCCCGCGCTGCCACGCGCCAGCGACGGATCCCCCGTATCCTGCGTCTGCGATCCCGTCGCCTCTGCTGCTTGCCCTGGTCCAGCTTGGCTATCTGCCATGTTCAACCTCCGTCGCGCGTGTGCTCACGTGCTGCAGTGCTATGATGCTGTTGCTGCGTCGCGGGCGGCCAATCCGAGTGACGTTGCAGGTTCGGCACGCAACCCTAGTGCGCTCATCCGCACTCTATAGTTCAAGGTTCCGTCGTTCGGGCCCAGAACGCACACATACATAGGGGGAAACAATGGGTCACGGTCTCATCGCGTGGATCATCATCGGCATCATCGCAGGCTGGCTTACCGGCAAGATCATGAAGGGCTCCGGCTTCGGCGTCATCATGGACATGATCGTTGGCCTGATTGGGGCCCTAATCGGCGGCTTCATCATGGAGCACATCTTCGGTGCCGCCTCGTCGGGGGGTCTTATTTACTCCATCATTGTGGCCGTTCTCGGCGCCATCATCTTTACCTTCCTGCTTCGCTTGATTACGGGCAATCGATCAGCAAATCTCTAACATCAGAGATCGCGATCAGTGGACTAGGGCTCTTTGTCGCTTGACTGCTGCTCCTCTAGAGCACGGCGTCGCATAAGCACAACGCTAGCGGCTGAGAGCCCCGTTCCCAGCAGAAAAAGACTGGACGGTTCAGGGGTTACGGCGGAAGTTTGCACGATAAAGCTTTGCGGCAGCCCCTCCGTCCATGTTTTCATCGCCTCCTGTGTCGTGACGGGCGACAGGATGGAATACTGGTTGAGCGTCCCGTTGCTTAATCCGGGCACTGCCGAACGTGCCATATTGACGAGGTTTTGAGCAACCGAGTCAAGACCGGGGTTACCGCCGACGCCGGGGTCCAGAATGTTCCACACGGCAAACTGAATATCGGCGTTGCTGTACAGGCCCTTCCCGAGCTGGGAAAACAGCCAGGCATCTTCCTGTAGAGCTATGGGGGAGGCTGTGGAAACCTGTTGGTGTGTCACCTGCCAGGTCTCGCCGACTGTTACCTCGTCATTGTAGTTAATGCACATGACCGGAACCGTGTGGCTGGAACCATTGAAGGTCGCGTTGTACGGGTATACATACACGCCGCCCACCGACTCGCCCGACGTCCCGCTAAGGGTAATGGTGTCGGCGAAGGCCGGATGGCAGAACAGTACGGCCAACCCCAAAAGCGTAACAAAAGAAACAACCCTCAAGCGCATCAGCACTCCTGCTATGGTCCAGGGGACCGGACCTATGGTGTTCGGACCTTTGCTGTCCAGTCCGCTGCATCTCCTATACTTATCGCAAGTCGGGCGGACTGCAGTTCCCCGTTTGGGTAATTTGGCGCAACTTCCAGGGGATACCTGGGCTTCTCGTGCCCTGTTTCCGGACAACCGCGACCTACGCTGACGCAGGATCGCTCTGCGGCCACGAAAACGTGAGCACCACGCAGGCGTCCAGTCATCCGTCGCACCGGTAGTAGATCGTCGCGAAGAGTTCGTTCCAACTGTTAGCTAACCGTTAGAACGCGGCAACGCGGCAACACGCCTGTACGCCTTTCAATCGAAGAATAAAGATGCCGCGCCGAAATCAGAAAAGAGGACATTGATCTGTGTCTGGCCGTATCACGCGTAAGGACCGAACACGATGACGGACGATCGGCAGTCGGTGCTCCTGCAGGTCTTGGCCGTTCCGACTTGCGTAGTCGCGCTCATCGCGGGCAGGCACTTCAACGCGCCGGCTTCCGCTCTGATGCTTGCAGTGATGGGCGCGTATCTGTCCGGCGGTCGTCGGGCTGCACGGATCGCCGCCCTGCTGTCTTCGGTACTCTTCGTTGGCTTCGTGCTTCCCTCCGCGGCGCATCCGTTTCATTGGCCCGAGGGCCTGCTGCGGGTAGCTCTTTTTTTCACGGCCATGGCCACGACCTTGGGCACAATGGAGGCTCGAGAGCGGGCTGAGCGCAAACGGCTACAAACGTCGCGGGATCTTGAGTCGGTACTCGAGACCAGTCCTGACTGCATTCTTTTCCTAGACGCCCAACGAAGCATTCAGTTCGCGAATCCTGTCTTGCAACGATTGTTCCACGCTCCGCCGCAACACTTAATTGGCCAGCCATTGGCCTCGCTCCTGCCTGAGGTCAACGCGGCAACAGAACTGCATGGCGAGTTCCTAGCGCGACGCGACGACGGACAGCGCTTCTACGTCGAGATTACGTGCGGCAGGTTTGGGGAAACCACCACAGTGTTCGTCCGCGATGTGACGGAGCGCAAACATCGGGAGTTTGAGCACCGCGCGGTAGAAGCATCCCTGAGTCAAACCCAGGCCACGCTGGCCCACGCCAATCAGATCGCGATCGCTTCTGAACTGGCCGCGTCGATTGTGCACGAGATCAGTCAGCCATTGAGCGCGATGCTGGCCAACGGGCAAGCGTCTCTGCGATGGCTCCAGAGCGACCCGCCAAACCTTGCGAATGTGTGCGTCTCGCTGGAGCGCCTTGTCCGGGATGGCAAAGATGCCATGGTCATCGCACGAGGCTTGCGTTCGATCTTTGGGCATACCTCGCCCGAAAGGGTCGTCATCGATCTTTGCCAGATTTGCCAGGAGATTGTGCCGTTGCTGCGTGCCAAAGCGGAGCCGGCGGGCATCGCCATTCGTTTGGACCTGGCTCAACACCTACCCCCCGTGGTCGCCGATCCAGTGTCTCTGCAGCAAGTGCTGATCAACCTGGTCACAAATGCGATGGAGTCGATGGAGACCGTGACAACACCGGCCAAAATGATTGTGGTCAGCGCCACACCGCAGGAGACTGCGGTTCTCGTAACGGTTGCGGATCAGGGGACGGGAGCCACAGACTACGAATCGCTGTTTGCGACCTTTTTCACCACCAAACAAAAAGGGATGGGAATGGGGTTGGTGATCTCGCGATCCATCGTCGAGGCGCACGGCGGTACGCTGTGGGGCGAACCCCAGGCAACCGGCGGCAGCCTTTTCTGTTTCACAATACCGAACGCGCTGGGAGCTTTGTATGCACGATCGTGAAGCAATGGTGTACCTCATTGATGACGACCTTCGAATCCACCAGGCCCTGACTGCCCTGTTCGCCTCGGCAGGACGGGCGCTTAAAGCCTTTTTCGATCCAAGCGACTTTTTCGCATTCAAGCGACCAGACGTGCCTACATGCCTGATTTTGGATCTGCAACTGCCAGGCATGACCGGTCTGGAAGTGCAGGCCCGGTTGTCTGCAGGCGCTGCGACGCCCATTATCTTCCTTACGGGAAGAGGGGACATTCCGTCGACGGTGAAGGCGATGCGGGCGGGTGCGATCGAGTTCCTGCAGAAGCCCTTCGATGCGGACGATCTCTTCGCCGCGGTGGATGCGGCCCTGCTCAAAGACGTCGGATCGCGAACACAACGGCAAGCGACCACGGACGCGAAGACATGCTACGGCCGACTTACGCCGAAAGAGCGCGAAGTGCTTCCGTTTGTGGTGTCCGGCCTTCTCAGTAAGCAAACAGCGGGCATCCTTGGCACCAGCGAGATCACGGTCCGTGTCCACCGGGGCAACATCATGCGAAAGATGGAGGCTGACTCGCTTCCTCACCTGGTGAGGCTTACGGAGCAGTTGGCAATCGCACCAAGAAAAGTTTAGGCCGTTCTTCTAAACGAAATGATAATAGGCAGCCGGTGATAACCCCGGTAGGCTTTGTGTATGGGAAGACGGATCGCAAACGCTTCCCAGTTTCATGAACGGATCGTAGTTCTCGTTGACGATGACCGCAGGCTGCGCGAGTCGTTGCAAGGTCTGCTCGAGTCTGCGTCCCTTCGTGTCCTGGCCTTCGGCAATGCGCAGGAGGCACTTGAAGTCCTTGGCCGGGAATCGGTCGGCTGCCTGATCACCGATGTGCGCATGACGCACATGGACGGCTGGCAACTACAGCGATCCGTAGCGGCGCTCCACCCAAACTTACCCGTCATCGTGATGACCGCGTACCGGGGCAGCACAAGGCCTGATGCCGAAACAGAGGTTGAAGCATTCGCGTTTCTTGATAAGCCGCTGGACGGAGACTCGCTTATTGAAACAGTGACGTTGGCTTTAGAGCGAGGTGCGGATTCGCTTCCGCCAAACGCCTGAGGTGGCAAGATACACGCCAAAAAGGTATGCGCAACCTTGTCGAGTTGTTCTTGCGCAGGGCATCTCCCGCAATTGTATTGGTTCCCGGCTTTCCGGCGACGCACCGAACGTTGCATGACAAGAAATCGATTCGCCGGCATGGGCAATGTCAGCGAAGTACAAACACCGAAGGACGCAAGGAGTTAGGTATGAAAAACGCAATTCACTTATCCGCAGCAGGGCTGTTGTTGACGATGGCCAGCGTGACGATGCAGGGACGGGCGCAATCGGTGAGCACCGATTACAACCACCAGGCAGATTTCTCGCAGTATCACACGTTCTCCCTGTATAAAGTGCAGGCAACGGACCCGCTCGTCGATGAGCGTATCAAGGACGCGATCCGCAAGGACCTGACGGCGAAGGGTTTGCAGGAAGCTTCAACGGGCGCGGACTTGAATGTAACCGCCATCGAAAGCACGAAAGATAAGCAGGAATACAACACGTTTTACGATGGGCTCGGCGGTTCGGGTTATGGCTGGGGTGGCTGGGGTGGATGGGGCGGTCGCTGGGGCGGCGGTGGTATGAGCGATGCCAGCACGACGGTGACAACGGTTCCTGTAGGCACCCTGATGGTCGATCTCTACGATGCGAAGACACACCAGTTGCAATGGCGCGGCACGGCCCATGAGGACTTACGAACAAGGCCTCGAAAAACACCGCCAAGCTAGACAAGGCTGTAGACAAGATGTTCGACAAGTACCCGCCCAAGGACAAGTAGGGCCTTGTAAGCAACAGTTAAAACACGGCCAGCGCAGGGCGACCTTTGTCAGCTGTCAAGAACGCCCTGCCTACACCCAGCCCGCACCACGTAGTTAAGGAGACAAGGCAATGGATTCGAACAATGGCAACACGGCAGTAGCGGCGGCACCACCCCTGGACACGTTGGGTCGCGCTGCGCAAAATACGGCCAAAGCCCAGCACGACAATTCCAGGAGTGATCCGGGCCAGCAGAACCTTACGCTGGTGCGCATCAATCCGAGCAGCAGCAATCCGCCGCCCACAGACCAGGGCGTGGTCATACCGACCTGGTACTCCTTCGATCTCACCCATCGCCGGGTGCAGGGCGGCGGATGGACGCACCAGGTCACGGACCGCGAACTGCCGAGCTCGAAAGAGGTCGCCGGCGTGGATATGCGCATCACCGCCGGGAGCTTCCGCGAGTTGCACTGGCACCTTGCGGACGAGTGGGCCATCATGCTGCGCGGCAATGCACGCGTCACCGTGTTGTCGCCCGATGGCTCCATGTACATCGACGACGTGAAGGAAGGGGATTTTTGGATCTTTCCCGCGGGATCGCCGCATTCGATTCAGGGCGTTGGCGAGGAAGGGTGCGAGTTCCTTCTGGTCTTCAACCAAGGCTCGTTTTCTGAAGAGGACACCTTCTTGCTGTCGGACTGGCTGATGCACACGCCGCCTGACGTGCTGGCCAAGAATTTTGGGCTAGGTATGGACGCCATTGCCAAATTGCCAAAGAACGAGCCGCTCTACATCTTTCCAAGCACGGCGCCCACGCAGAGCCTGGAAGAGGATCGCAAGGAAGTTGAGAGCCGTTCCCCAAAGCCCACGCAAATATTTACGTTCAAGACCAGCGAACTTGCGCCGGTGCGTGCCAATGACCACGGCATGATGAAGATCATCGACGTGCACAACTTCCCGGCGTCGCCGAAGATCTCTGCGGCGATGGTGACCTTGAAGCCGGGTGGTTTGCGCGAGTTGCACTGGCACCCTAACTCGAGCGAGTGGCAGTTCTGGCTAAAGGGTAGCGGTCGCATGACGGTCTTCAACGCGCAATCCGCCGCCCGCACCATGGACTTCAACGCCAACGACGTGGGCTTCGTCCCCAAGATGGCGGGTCACTATGTGGAGAACACCGGAACAGAGGACCTTGTCTTTCTGGAGATGTTCGTCGCTCCCGAAGTCCAGGAGATCTCGTTGAACCAGTGGCTGCGGGCGCTGCCTGCGCAGGTGGCCATGGCGCACACGAACCTTTCCGCCGAGGACCTCGCGCGCATTCCGGCCAAGGTGGAAGACGTCATTTAGGTTGCGTTTGAGGGTCGCGGGCGCTCGTACCAAAGCGCGTGCCCGCGGCTCTTTCTTCATTGAGCAAGCTCTAGCGAGCAACTTGAGTTTTGGCGGAGAAAGAGATTTTATGTGGCTCGTTCGGCTGGCACTACGAAGACCGTACACCTTCGTTATCGTGTCGTTCTTGATTTTGATCTCCGGCGTGGTATCGATCATCACGTCACCCACCGACATTTTGCCGGAGATCAACATCCCCATTGTGAGCGTCATCTGGACGTACGGTGGTCTGGATGCGGATAACATGTCCAAGCGCATCGTGGGCGTAACGGAACGCGCGCTGTCGACCAGCGTGAACAACATTCTGCGCACCGAATCGCAGTCGTACTACGGCGTCGGCGTAATCAAGATTTACTTCCAGCCGAACGTGCAAATTGACCTCGCCATTGCGCAGGTCACTGCGTTGTCGCAGTCCATTTTGCGCAATCTACCGCCGGGGATCCTGCCGCCGCAGATCCTGAAGTACGACGCGTCCAGCGTGCCCATTGTGCAGCTGAGCCTTGGCGGCCAGGGGCTTTCGCAGGAACAGCTCTACGACTTCGGACAAAACTTCATCCGATCGCAGGTCGCCACGGTAAAAGGCGCCGCGGTGCCGTTGCCGTATGGGGGCGAATCACGCGCCATCATGGTGGATGTTGAGCCAACGCAACTCGCGGCCAATCACTTGACGGCTACCGATCTTTCCACGGCCTTGAGCAACCAGAATGTTGTGCTGCCGTCGGGAACGGAAAAGATTGGTGACCGTGAGTATCTGGTCGCGATCAACAGCAGCCCCAACTCGGTTGCGGAACTGAACGACCTGCCCGTTCGTTCGGTCGACGGCACCGTGACCACGATGAAGAATGTGGCGTGGGTCCATGACGGGTACCAGCCCCAAACAAGTTTCGTGCGAGAGGACGGCAAGGCCTCCGCTCTGCTGACGGTCATCAAAAACGGGGCATTCTCCACGATCACGATCGTCGATCAGGTCAAGCAGAGCATTCCGAAGATCAAGGCGGGGCTGCCCAGCGCGCTCACCATCACGCCATTGTTCGATCAATCGCTTCTCGTGAAAGCTTCCATCCAGGATGTGGTGCAGGAAGCGATCACCGCCGCGGCGTTGACTGCGATCATGATCCTGATTTTTCTAGGCAGCTGGCGCAGTACGTTGATCGTCTGCACGTCGATTCCATTGGCGATTCTGTTTTCGCTTTCGGTGCTCGCAGCTCTTGGCCAGTCCATCAACGTGATGTCGCTGGGCGGTTTGGCGCTGGCGGTGGGCATGCTGGTCGATGACGCCACCGTGGAGATTGAGAACACGCATCGCAACCTCGGCCTGGGTGGCAAAACGCCGCTCGCGGCCGCCATCTTGAACAGCGCACAGCAGGTCGCGGTGCCCGCGCTTGTGTCCACCATGTGCATCTGCATTGTGTTTGTGCCGGTGACCCTGCTGTCCGGCGCGGCCAAGTACATCTTCACCCCGCTTGCGCTAGCGGTCGTGTTTGCGATGATCGCGTCGTACCTGCTTTCCAGAACGCTGGTGGCGACGATGATGCATTACCTGTTGCCCAAGGAAGTGCCGCTCTACGGGGATGACCCGGACGGGACACCGCTGAGCAAGACGTTTATCTGGCGATTCCACAAAAAATTCGAGCGGCAGTTCGAGCGCTTTAACGAGTGGTATAAGCGCCGGCTCGAGTGGACGCTCGCTCATCGCGCGCTCACCCTGATTGTGTTCTTTGTCTTTGCGATCAGCTCGCTTGGGTTGGTCTTCGTGATCGGTGAAAACTTCTTTCCGTATGTCGATTCGGGGCAGATGCAGTTTCACGTGCGCCCCCCGAGCGGCACGCGCATCGAGGTGGCCCAGCAGATCTTCGCGCGGGTTGATGCCGAGGTTCGCCGCGTGATTCCGCCCGAACAGGTCAAGCTCATCGTCGACAATATCGGCTTGCCTCCGGGCGGCATTAACCTGGCCTTCAGCTCCAGTGACACCACCAGCAACGGCGACGGCGACATCCTCATCTCGCTCGCTGCCAAGCACCGGCCAACGCAAGAGTGGATGACAATCCTTCGCGCCGATCTCGCGCAGAAGTTTCCGCAGGAGACCTTCTTCTTCGAGCCTGCGGATATTACGAACCAGACACTGAACTTCGGTTCGCCCGCGCCTATCGACGTGCAAGTGGTGGGCAAGGATGCGGCGGAAACCTCGAAGCTCGCGGTCGAACTGCAGCGGAAGATTAAGGACGTACCCGGGGCGGCGGACGTGTTTATCCAGCAGCAGTTCACCTCGCCGGAGATCAATGTCAATGTGGACCGGTTGAAGGCGCAGGAGTTGGCGCTCACCGAAAAGGATGTGACCAGCGACGTGCTGCTGTCCCTTTCCGGCAGTGGACAGGTGGCGCCCAACTTCTGGATGAATCCCAAGACCGGCGTGGAGTATCCCGTGGTCGTGCAGGTGCCGCAGCTTCGTTTGGGCAACTTCGACGCGCTGGGGCGCACACCGGTGTCAGCGCCGGGCTCGAACAATGACCAGCTGTTGCGCAATGTATCGCAGGTGACACGAGCCTCTTCGCCGTTGACGGTCTCGCACTACAACAGCAAGCCCGTGATGGATGTGTTCGCCAACACCGAGCAACGCGATCTCGGCGGGGTCTCACGCGACATCACGAAGATCATCAAGGAGCTTTCGAAAAACTTGCCGGCCGCGACCACGATCAAGATGACCGGCCAGGTCGAAACGATGAATAGCTCGTTCTTGAACCTGGGGCTCGGGATCATTGGCTCCATTGTGTTTGTGTACTTGCTGCTGGCGCTGAACTTTCAGTCATGGTCCGATCCCTTCATCATCATCATGGCGCTGCCGGGTGCGTTCGCCGGCATCGTGTGGATGCTGTTCCTAACACAGACGACCTTTACGGTGCCGGCGTTGATGGGCGCCATCATGACCATGGGTGTGGCCACGGCCAACAGCATCCTCGTGCTCAGCTTCGCCAACGACGCACGCGGGGAAGGCAAGGATGCGATGCAGGCGGCGTTGGAGGCGGGCACCACGCGGCTGCGGCCGGTGTGCATGACCGCCCTGGCGATGATCCTGGGCATGCTGCCCATGGCGTTGGCGCTGGGCTCGGGCGGCGAACAGAATGCACCGATCGGACGTGCAGTGATCGGCGGTTTGGCCTTCGCCACGGTGGGGACGCTCTTCATCGTGCCGATCGTGTACTCCCTGGTACGCAAGCAGGCTCCCGTCAACTTTGAAGAGCGGCTTGACCGCGAAGTCAGAGGCGATGCAGGGGACGGGTCTAAGCAAGCAAATGGTGCAGTGCCGCACGGGCAACTGCAAGGAGCCTCGCAATGAGTAGCACACCCGTTCAACCAAAGCCGGGCCATGATGTCACGCCGTCCAACGGCGCTTCGCCGGAAGCACGTTGGGCTCAGCACGATGACCGACACGCCCTGGCGGATGCCTTTGTGCAAATGGACGATGGCCAACAGCTGGGCAAGTCGTTCGTAGAGACCGAGCATACCGACCTCAAGGACCTCAAGGGGGAGCGACGTCACTTTGGGTGGTTGTGGGCCCTGGCCGCCCTTGTTCTCGCCGGGCTGCTGATCTTTTTCTTTGGGTGGCTACCCCGTCACAAGCGGGACAAGGAAGTGACGGCACGGGCGCAGCAGGAACAAAAGGCGATCCCCGTGGTGGAAGTCATGACGGTGAAGCAGGCGTCTTCCGAAGAAGAGCTGACGTTGCCCGGCACAGTCATTCCCGTCAACACGGCGCACATCTTTGCCGCCGCGGGGGGCTACCTAACGGCGCGCTACGCGGACCTGGGCGACGTGGTCCGTAAAGGGCAGTTGCTCGCGCGCATTAGCGCGCCGGAACTCGATGCGAGCGTCGCGCAGCAAGCCGCCATCGTGCAGCAAAATCGCGACGCCGTGGCCAAGGCCGTGACGCAACAGGAGCTGGCGCAGGTCAGCTACGACCGCACCCACACGCTGGTCTTGCACGGCGTCTTGTCGCAGCAGGACGACGACGTTGCGTTGGCCGCGCTTAAATCCGCCATTGCGGATGTTTTCTCCGCCAAGAATGGAGTCGGTGCGGCGCTGGGTGCGTTGCAGCGAGCTCAAGCGCTCGCCGCGTTCGAGCAGGTCCGCTCGCCCATCAACGGAACGATCACCGCGCGCAACGTCGAGGTAGGCGGGCTCGTGTCCGTCACGGGCGCGGCGCAAGGCTTGGCGGCCGCCGCTTCGCCGACCAATCCGTCCGGTGGTCCCGCCACGGGAGGCGCGATGGGCGGAGAACTCTTTCAGGTGACCAACGTGCTGGACCTGCGCACGTTCATCTCCGTCCCGGAGGAGGACGCGATGCGTGTACAGACGGGCCAGCCCGCGACGCTGACCTTCTCCGAGCTGCCGACAAAGCACTTTCAGGGGACGATTATCCGGAGCAGCGATTCCCTGAGTCAGCAGACGCGTTCGCTGCTTCTGGAAGTGCACATTCAGGATCCGCAGCATGTGTTGCGCCCGGGCATGTTCGCCTCCGTGCAGCTGCATTTCAAATCGCCTGATCGCGGCATTTTGATCTCCGGCGATAGCGTGATTCCGCGTGCGCAAGGGCAGTTCGTCGGCCTTGTCCAAGACAACGTCGTGCATCTGCGCGAGGTGCATGTAGGGCGCGATCTTGGGACGCAGGTGTACATCACCGGCGGTCTCGAGAACGGCGACGTGCTCGTGGTGAACCCGACCGATGTGGTGCAGGAGGGCGCGCATGTGCAGCCCAAGCCCGCTCCCAAAGGGCAGGAGAAATGAGCCGCGTGCGCCGAAGCCGGCGCTGTACGCCCTGTCCGTTGCCCACGGTCGGCTTGCTTGCGATGTGCGCGGCCCTGCCGTTGGCAGCGCAGGTGGGCATCCCCGCCGCGCCCACGCCGGCAGCCGTTGGCACGGCGACGCCTGCCGGGCAGGACAATGCGCTGCGCCTTTCTCTGGCGCAGGCCATCAACATGGCTCTCGAGAACAACCTCGATGTCCAGATTGAACAAGTGGACCAAACGATCGCGAAGGAAAGTGTGCGCCGGACGGAGGGCGGCGGCGTGCCCCGAGCGGTGAACTACAGCGTTGCCGAGACACCAGCCGGCGAAGGTCTGGCCGCCATGCCTCTGCTCTCTTCCACCGCGTCCACGTTGTCCCCTACAGGCGTCAGTCCCACGGCAACCTCGGTGCCGGCTTCCTTTGACGTCGGTCACGTGCTGGAGTTGCAACATTCACTGCTGCTCACGCCTGCGCCGTTTTCCCCCGGCGCGGCGATCCCTGCGTTCGATCTCAACCTGCAGGGCCAGTACGCTTGGATTCGCCGCAACCCGGGCAACTCCACCGTCACCAGCGCATCGGCGACTCCGGGCGATACCACGGTCACCAACAATACCCTTGGCAACACCACGCTGATCAAGGGATTCGCTACCGGCACGTCAATCCAACTCGGCATCAATGACTTTGTTCAGTCGTTCTACTCGGGCCGCTCGTCCGCGGTGCCGTTTACGCATCCGAACGCGATCGGCCTGATCGCGCAACCGTTGCTGCGCGGCGCGGGAACGGCTAACAACCGCCGCTATATCGCCATCGCCAAAACCAATCAGAAGATCTCCGAGGCAATTCTCGAGCAGCAGATGATCAGCACGATCTCGGGTGTAGAGGCCCTCTACCTAGACCTGATCGGTTTTCAAGACGCCGTCGTCGTGCAAGCGCAAGCCCTCAAGGCAGCCAACGAGTTGCTCAGCGATAACCGGCAGCAGCTGGCGGTCGGGCGCATGCCGCCCATCGAGGTTACGCGGGCCGAGGCCATGGTGAACGCCGCACAGCTTGCGGTCGCGCAAGCGGAGGCGCTGCAGCTGCAACAGATGAACGTCCTGCGCAGCGTGATCGACCCGAAGTCGCTCGCAAGCTCTACCGGCACATTGCAGCTGCTGGTCGCCACCGAAGAGCTCACGCCCCCGTCCGATGTCCCGGGCGCGCCGTTGTCGCAGCTCTTCGCCCATGCCTGGGCGCAGCGCCCGGACATACAACAGGCCAAGCTGCAAATCACCAACGGGGAACATGCCGTCGCCGGCGCGGCGAACGCCCGGCGGCCGGAGGTTGATCTGTACGGCTCGTTTCAGAGCCGCGGCGTGATCATCCCAAGCCTGGTCCCGATTGCCGGTGATCCGACCACAGGAGCGCCGCTGCTGGATCCTGTTCCTGCCGGCGGTGTGCGGTCCTCGCAGGTGTTTGAGGCGGGCATACAGTTCAACCTGCCCGTACAGAACAAGGTGGCGGAGGCCGATCTCGGGGCCGACCGCGCCCAGTTGCGGCAAGAGCGCCTGCGCGAGTCGCAAATGGAGGCCCAGGTGGCGGCTGAAGTCCGCAACGCGCTGATCGGCATCGCCACGGCCAAGCAGGCCGCGCAAGCCGCCGCGGCCAGCCGCACGCTGCAGCAACAACTGCTGGCCGCGGAAGTGGAGAAGTTTCGCGCTGGGCTATCAACCGATTTCAATGTGATTCAGCAGCAAACCTATTTGGCGCAGGCGCAGATTACGGAGATCGCCGCGAAGGCCGCCTGGCAGAAGGCCCATGTGCAGCTTGACCGTGCGCTGGGCGACACGTTGGATCGGCATGGCATTGTGGCGGGACCCAAGGCTCAAAAGGGGTCTGTGATTGCAGAAACAAAGGAGAAGTGATGGCGACAAGTTACGTACCGAACCATGCCAATCTCGATGCGCCCACGCCGGAGGTGCGCGCTGTAGACACACTGAAAGCAGCGGCGCTGCTGGCGTTTGCGGGTGGGGGACTGGATGCTTTTTTGTTCCTGAACCACGGTCAGGTGTATGCGGGCGTCATGAGCGGCAACGCCGTGCTGTGCGCCTTGGCCGCTGTCGGCCGAGGCACCCACACGGCGTTGTATTACGCGTGGACGATTGTGGCGTATGTCTGCGGCATTTGGCTTTGTGCCGTGCTGCAAGGCAACCTGAAGCGTCATCGGGTAAGCATCCCGCTTGCAACCGTCGCCGTGGCCTTGCTGATCGCGTCTTTTTTGCCGAAGACCTTCCCGGAACGGATGTACATCTACTTCGTGATCGCAGTTACGGGCTTTCTGGTAGCAAGCATTCGCAAAGTAGATAGTTATGGATACAACGCCACCGTGCTTACCGGTACGTTGCGCGATGCTACGGTCAGCTTGTACCAGTCTCTGAATCCGCTGGAGCGGTTTAAGAACCTGCGTGAAGCGCGTGACCTTTGGGTCGTGATGATTTTCTTCTTTGCAGGCGTCGCTGCCGATGGCGTGTTGTGCCGTCCCATGGGCAACCACGCGCTTTGGTTGCCGATCGTTGTCGTGCTCCTTGTGATGTTGATAGCCCTGTCTGGGTACCGAACGGCAACAGAGCCCAAAGGTAACAGTTAGGCAGCACCCAGGCTGCTGTGTGTTCGAGAGTGCCGACCAACGGCCAGAAAGATGATGTTTATGAAGCTTAGCTCCTCGTGTACGACCGCTACGTTTCTGCTGTGTTGCTCGCTGACTGCCGCTGCGCAAAAGCCGACCTACTATGATTACCCAGAGCCCCACGAATATCCTCAGGCGCTGAAGCTACGAGAGCTTCCGCGCTGGATTCACTTCGACGGCGAACTGCGCGGGCGCACGGAAGGACAAACGTCCGTGAACGAAGTTACGGAAAACGACCGTGTCTACCAACTCACCCGCGCCCGCGGGGGCATGACGCTGCAGGCGCCTAAGTTATTTCGCGGCTATCTCGAGTTCCAAGACACGCATGCGCTTGGCCTTCCGTTGCCGCAGGTGATCTCGACTCAGCGTAACCAGTTCGACTTTTTTCAGGGCTATCTCGACACGCATTACAAGAAGGCAGACTTGATTGTCGGTCGGCAGCTCTTGAATTATGGGAGTGAGCGCGTCGTCGGGCAATCCGATTGGAGCAATAACAGCCGCAGTTGGGACGGGGTGGTGGGGCACCTTGGGAACACCAACTGGATTGAGGTTTTCAGCACTTCCGTTGTTACCACCCACCCCACGTCTTTGGATAGACACGGGGCTGGACTTACCTTTCACGGTGCGGTAGGTTTGATTAGCGTACCTGCCCACCACCTACAGGTGCAGCCTTTCGTGTACGTGCATGCCGTGCGCGAAGTAACCGGCCAGCAGGGAACCAAGGGCGGCGAGGTAGAATCGACCTTTGGCGTTGAAGTCAATAGGAAAACGCTCGGAGGCCTGTACTACGACATACTCGGGGATCTGCAGCGTGGCAGTTACGCAAACGACTTCATCCACAGCGGTGCCGGTTACGCAAAAATCGGCTATCAATACAATGGCATCTCCTGGAAACCTCGCGTAAGTGGAGAATACGACTATGCCACCGGTAACTCGCACCGCGACCCGTTCCGCATATCAACCTACGATCAGCAATACCCTAGCAACCATGACGCGTTTGGATTGGTTGACGTCTTCGGTTTCCAGAACATCACCGAAGCTCGCGTGAACGTCGATGTATCTCCGGCAACGAATTGGACCGTGCTGTTCCAGACGGAGTTTCTCAATGTGGCTTCGATACACGACAGCGTGTATAGCATCGCAGGCACCTCGTTGGTGAAACCACCGCTTGCCGGCTTTCGCACCACCGACATCGGACAGGATTTCGATGCCTCAACCGAGTACCTGTTCCATAAGTACCTGGTTGTCGAGGTGGGGGTGGGGCACCTGTTTCCCGGTCGCGTTCTCGCTGAGAATGGCAAGGCTCCGCCGTTGACCCTTGGCTATTTACAGCTCACCTATAAGTTCAAGGCGGCTCGAGAGTAGCGGTTGCTGTGCCGCACCCGCGGGATCCCATCGCCCTAAGCACGGCACATTCACACGTGGCACCTCGACGACCGTTCGGGGGAGGCAGGTGACCCGAAAGGTGTAGACCAACGATTCGCGAGTGGCTTGACGCCCGCGGCAGATGCCCCTTACCCTTGGGTTACGTCAACGTGACCGAAGTCTAATGTCGCGAAAACCGTGCCAGGCCGGCTCCCTGAGCCGCGAAAGGGTTCTGCATGAGAAAACTGTCCCTTCTTGCTGTGTTCGCCGCTGCAATCTTGTGTGCGGTGCCGGCGCACGCGCTGGGCGGTTGCACCGACTCACCGGAGAACCCGACCCTGATCCTGGCAGGTTTGGCCGGTGGCGTCTATGGCCTGCGATCGTTGCGCACCTATGTTCGGGCGCGCAGGGGACGGTAACGCCTCCTCCTCTGATGCTCTACCCGTGTGCGGCAGGGGTGAACTCCATGCAGTCATGGCCCAGTGAGGCGATCGCGCACCCAACATTCGTACCCAGCAGAACGCTGGGTACCTTTCCTGCACGCGCGGCGGTGCTGCTGGCGTGTGGATCGGCGCTCCTGGGCGTCTTCGCTTTCTACAGCACAGCCGTTTGGCTCGTGGGGGTGTGGCGCACGAACGACCTGAAGTCCGTGGGTCTCGTCGTCCCCTTTATCAGCTTTGCGCTAATTTTGCGCGCGTGGCGGGAGGTAGGCTGGTCGACCGACGGCACCTGGTGGGGGTTTGCAATTCTGCTTGGGGCCGTGTTGCTGGTGTTTCTGCGCGATCAGACGACGCTGGTGCTGATCGTGGGCAAGAGCTGGCTGCTGCAACTGCCGCCTGTGCCGCTGCTGGCGGTGTTGTACGGGTTGGGGATGGTGTTGCTGTTTGGCGGCACGCGCCTGCTACGGGCGGCCTGGTTTCCGGTGCTGTTTCTGGGGGCGGTGCTCCCGGTGCCGGAGACCTTCAGTCGCGTTATCGACCTGCCCCTGCAGCACGCCTCCGCCGTGGTCGCGCGTGGCTTTGCGCACCTACTGGGCGAGCCCCTGACCCCGGACAGCCTGCGGCTGATGTTTACCCCGGAGTTCGGCATGTTCATCGCGCCGGGGTGCAACGGCATCCGTGGCGCGGTGACGCTGGGCATGGCCGCGGTGGTGATCGCCTATGTGTACCGGTTTCGGTGGACGGTCTTTGGGCCGGTCGTCGCGGGCGCCGTGCTGCTCGGGTACCTGTTCAACTTTCTGCGGCTTTGCCTGCTGGTGGTGTACTACAAGATCGCTCTGCCCTACCCGTGGCTGCAGAACCGCGCCAAGGGCGCCGACTACCTGATTGGTGGCGCGCTGTTTGTGCTCGCGCTCTCCTTGTTCTTCGCCCTTGCCGACCGGCTCCGGCAAGCCCCGGCCGAGGTGCCGCCGCCGCGCCCCAGCCTGGCTGGCATGGCCGAGCGCCCAACCTGGCCGCTGCTGGCCAAGGCCGTGGCGGTCGCCTCGCTTGCCCTGATCTTTGGGCTGGACGACATGAAGGCGGAACACGAGGCCGTGCTGCGGCAGCCAGTGATGCCGGAGATGCCCGCGGACCTGGGTGGGTGGCAGCGTGTGCGCACCTACCAGGACACGCTGGCGACGGGCGTGGTCGTCTACCAATGGGCGGATTACCGGCAGCGGGGCGGGCCGGCGACGGTGAGCGTAGGCGTGGCGCCTGAACTGGATGCGCACGACGTGGAGGTGTGCCACCTGGCGCGCGGGGAAGACCCCGTGTGGCACGGCGCACTGGAGGCACCCGGGCCGACGCAGGCGGCCACGTTTGCGGCCGCGGTGTACAACAACGGGCAGGCGCAGACGTTGGAGGCTTCGACCGTATGCTCTGCGGCGGGGTGCCGGCAGTTTACGAACTCCACCGCGGGCATGACCTTTGTGTATGCGCCCCCACGGCGGTCGGTGCCCATGGCGACCGGCCGGGAGCGCCCGGTCCCGATGCTGCTGAAGGTCACGGGCGGCGACCCCCAGTTGCCGCCCGCGGTGGCCGAAAGGCAGATGGCGGGCGAGTTGCGGCAATTTCTCGCTGGAACCGATCTCGGCCGGCTGGCGACGCGGTTTCGGGCCACCGCCGCCGTGCGGTAAAGCCCGCCGCTGCCCAATCGCGCTTTGCCCACCTATATAATCCGGATATCCCTACCGTTTCCGCGGGACAGTCGTCGAAACAAGCAGTGAGGTTGTGGTCATCTTTACCGGCATGCGAGTGAGCGGAAGCTCCCAAGGAAGTTTGAGCGAGCCCGAGCGCACGCGATCCAGTTTTTCCCGAACGCCCGTTCTGACGGCGCTCGCCGCCGCTCTGATCGCGGTGGCCTGCGGGGACGGCAGCTTATCGGCGCAGGTCACCGCACGACCGCAGTTTCAGGCCGCGCCCGCCACGCCGCAAACGCTGTGCCCCGTGCAGGTGATCGGCAACCGCCGCATCCCGAAGGAGTCGGTGCTGGCGCGGCTGTTTTCCCGGCCCGGCGACGCCTATGACCCCGCTGTGGTGGAGCGAGACTTCAACTCGCTCTGGAACACGGGCTACTTCGACAGTGTGCAGATTGAGCGCGTGGATGACCCGAGCTGCATTCAGCTGATCGTGTATGTTCGCGAAAAGCCCACCATCGGCTCGGTGGAGTACAAGGGGCTGAGCTCGTTCTCGGTGTCCGACGCGCTGGATCGCTTCAAGAAGGAAAAGGTCGGGCTTTCGGTCGAGAGCCAGTACGACCCCACGCGCATCAAGCGCGCGGAGGTGGTGCTGAAGGAGATGCTGGGCGAGCACGGTCACCAGTTTGCGACCATCCGCACCGACGTGAAGACGCTGCCGCCGGCCCGCGTCGGCTTGACGTTCATCGTGAAGGAAGGCCCGACCGTAAAGGTCGGCAAGATCGCCTTCCAGGGCAATACGGCGCTGAACAACCGCGAACTGCGCAGCGCGATGCGCAACCTGCGGCCTATCGGCGTACCGCATTCCGTCATTCTCGAAGACCTGTTCCCGCGCACCTACGACGCCTCCAAGCTGGATGAGGACGCCGACCGCGTGCGCGTCGAGTACCGCAACAAGGGCTACTTCAAAGCCACCACCGGCGAGCCTGAAACCAACGTGCGCAACGAGGGCGGGATCAACCCGTTCACGCTCCACCCCAGCACCGGCAAGCGCGTCGACATCCTGATCCCGGTTGAAGAGGGCCAGCGCTACAAGCTGGGCGGCATCAACTTTACAGGCAATACCTCGCTGCCGAACAGCAAGGCGCTGCGCGGGGTCTTTGCTATGAAGGACGGCGATTTCTTCAACTACACCGCCTTCGGCAAGGGCCTGCAGGCGCTACAAAAGGCCTACGGGCAGTACGGTTTCATCAACTTCGTGCCTAACCCGGTGCCGCGCTTCGACGAGGCCACCAAGCAGGTGTTCTTCGACATCCAGTGCGACGAAGGCAAGAAGTTCTACATCTCGCGCATCGAGTTCACCGGCAACACGCTGACCCGCGACAAGGTGATCCGGCGCGAGCTGCTGGTGGAAGAAGGCCAGCCCTACAACAGCCAGCTGGTGGATCTTTCGCTGCTGCGGCTCAACCAGCTCAACTACTTCGAGAACTTGAAGTCGGAGCAGGACGTGGAGACGCGGCAAAACGCGGACGCGGGCACCGTCGACCTCCTCGTAAAGCTGAAGGAAAAGGGCAAGAACTCCATCGGGCTGAACGGCGGCATCAGCGGCCTGTCGGGGTCGTTTGTCGGCCTGAACTACGAGACGAACAACTTCCTGGGCCTGGGCGAAACCCTCAGCGTCACGGCCAACATTGGCGACCTATCGCGCAACCTCAGTTTTGGGTTCACCGAGCCGTACCTGCGCAACAAGCCCGTTTCGCTGGGATTCCAGTTGTTTTCGAGCAAGTTCGACTATAACCCGGCCAAGAGCTATGCCATCGCGCAGGGCCAAAGCGCCAACCTCACCAACGCGCAAAATTCGTTGCTGACGAACTATAACCAGTCGACGACGGGCTTGAGCCTGTCCACCGGAACGGCCCTGCGCACGCTCTTCCGGCGCTCGGGCGTGGCGCGCGTGGGCCTGTCGTACTCGCTGTCGCGGTCGTCCATCACGACGTTCAACCAGAACACGTTGAACGTCTTTCAAACCTTGGCCTACCGGTCGGGCATTGCCGGACAGAACGCGCTCAACGGCATTGTGACCTCGGTGGCGACACCCAGCTTCTCCTTCTCGACGCTGGACCGCGCGGTCGGCCCGCACAACGGCAAGGACTTCAACGTCGCCTTCCAGATCGCCGGCATCGGCGGTAACACCAAGTACTATGCGCCGACGGCCACCTACCGGCAGTTCTTTCCGATGAAGGGTCTGCGCGTAAATCGCGAGGGGCACAACGTCCTTGGGTATCGCGCGCAATTCAGCACCGTGGGGGGCTTCGGCGGCGAGGTTGCGCCACCGTTCAACCGCATTTACGGCGGCGGCGAGAATGACGTGCGCGGCTTTGACATCCGCTCTTCCTCGCCGTACACGCTGATCCCCACGCGCGTGCTGTTCAACCTCACCAACCCGGATGGGTCCACGGTGCCGCGTGACCCCACGAATCCGGGCACGCTGGGCAACGTGCAAATCCCGTTGCCGGTCTACCGGCTGTCGTCGGTGGGCAGCGACACCAGCTTCGTGGGCAACGTCGAGTACCGCATCCCAATCGTCAACCAGGTCACCTTTGCGGTGTTCACGGACTTCGGCATGAACTTCAACCTGCAGCCCAACCAGCTACGCGAGAGCGTGGAAGGCCAGGCGCAGCTTAATGCCCCGCTGTACGGCTGCCCCACGGTGGTGAACGGCTCCTGCTTTGGCGGCAAACAGTTCAACTTCCCGCTCAACCTGCAGGTGCTCAAGGGAACGAATTACGTGCCGCGCATGTCCAACGGCGCCGAGATCCAGGTCATCCTGCCCATCGTGAATGCCCCCTTCCGGGTCTTCTATGCGTATAACCCGCTGCGACTGTACGAGAACCTGCCCCAGCAACTGACCACCGACCAGTACGCCTTCAACGACTTCTTCCCCAAGGTCGATCCCACGTGCAACTCGCACGGGCCTGCAGGCGGCGGGCCAGCCGTGCTCTGCACCCTGACCGGGGCGGGCGCCTTTACCAAGGCCCAGGCGTTGCAGCTCTACGGCGCAAATTACCAGCTGCGCGAGCCGCGTAAGACCTTCCGGTTTACCGTTGCCACGACGTTCTAGAGGCAGGAAGTAGTTAGTAGAAAGTAGGAAGTAGCGACTTAGGAACAGACGAAGACGCCGGGAGCGAGATGCTCCCGGCGTCTTTCTTTGCCCGCTACTTCCTACTCCCTATGTCCTACTCGCTGCTTACTGCATACTGCTTACTCCATCTACGGCGTTCGGCGTAGATGAATCGTGTAGTACGCATCATTAGCGATTTCGTGCAGAAAAAAGCCAATCGCGGCACCGCCGATCGAGCCGCCGTACGTCGCTGCGGTGTCGTGGAAGTTACGGTTGCTGGAAGGGTAGAACGCCGGGGTCAGCGCGGCGGAGGCCGCGTAGCCTAGCAGCAGCGCCCCGTTGACCGTGGTGCCACCATTGTCTTTGCGAGTTATTAGCGGTCGCGTAGCGGCGTAGAGCGTACGCTGAATGGGATTCTTGTGCGGGCCCTCAGCATAGTACCGGGGGTCTTCGTGTAGCAGTGGAGCGAACACCATCTCGGTAAAGATGCTTTGTGTACTTTCGCGGATAGCGGCGGCACCGAGCCGCTCACCAAAGGCTCCCTTGTCGGTGCCGTAGTTAGGCAGCCCGTTGGTCACGTGAGAGTAGCCGGCGGTCAACACCATAGCGGCGAAGTTATCGACGCTGTACAGGTCTTGCGCGCCCAGCCGAACTTTGTCGTGCGCAGTGAGCGGCTGTGCATGCCAATCGTACGGAATGACGGTTGCGCCTTTGTCCGCAAGGTGCTGCGAAGGCGAGGTGCCGGCCGCGGGCTTAGGGTCGCCGAACTGCCGTGCGGGACGGCTCTGCTGGTCCTTGTCGGCTGCTGGTTGCGGCGCATCGGGAAGGGAGGCGATCTCAGCGGAAGACGAGGTCGCGCCCACAGGCGCGGGCGGCAGAGTGGGAGAGGATGCCAGCCGAGCGACCTGGGCTGGCAAGGGTGCCTCGGGCAAAGCCGCCGGGGCACCCTGTGCATGCATGCCCGGGACGGGCGTTCCGAAGAGAAGGAGACCGGCTGTTGCGGCGCGCAGGGCTGCCTTGCCGGGTTTGATTTGGGGAGCGACTGGATCGTGCTGGCTCTGCTGTGGGCTCATCGGGACGTGCCGTACTCCGGAGATTATGGGATCGCCAGAGGCTGGTGTTGTGCCGGGGGCTTTGTGGAAGGACGCGAAACGAGGGGGCGCGGTTGTCCCTTCGGGCATTTCGGCTCCGGTCGTACCAAGGTTACCGAGTGGGCACTGGCCCCGTCCGGCGCATTGACGTCGCGTCCCCCGGGCCATCATGCTCTTGGAAGATGCGGAGGTGGTGTGCCATGGCGGCAGGCAGCGGCGGCAAGGGGTGGGAGGAGCGTCTGCAGGAGGCGAGCACGCGGCTGGAAGAGGAGCTGCGGCGCGCCGTCCGCTATGTGGACGAGGAGGTCGTCCCGGAGGTGCGGCGGGGCGGCTCCGCGGCTCTGAGGACGGCCTCTGAGGAACTGCGCAAGCTGGCAGATCGCCTCGACGACGAACGGCGCAGACGCGAGACGGACGTACGGTGAGCGTGCGGCCCAAGCCGGTCTGCAGGCCGGCACGCAGTGTGCTGCTAGCCGGCCCGCTGCTGCTGCTGGCCGGTTGCCGTCATCAGCAGCGGCAGACGGCCTACGCGCCCGCGCCTCCTGCTGCGGCGGTGTCGCCCGGCTACGCGCGCAGTCCGGTCACGGGCACAGTCGCGCCGACGTCGCCGGAGGTGGGACCCGGCTTCTTCGACCAGACGACCGGGCCACCCGTGTTCACCGAGACCGGGATGGCGACCTGGTACTACGCGCACGGGCACACCGGTTCAGACGGCGTGCTGTACACGGGCGCGGCCCCGACCGCCGCGCACAAGACGCTGCCCTTGGGCTCCACTGTCCGCGTGACCAATCTGGACACGGGGGAGACGGCGCTGGTGCGCATCACCGACCGCGGGCCCTTTGCGAAAGGACGAGTCATGGACCTTTCCGAGGTGGCCGCCAAGGAACTGGGCATGTACCGGGCGGGGGTGGCGCATGTGCGGCTGGAGGCGTTTGCCCATCCGGGCGCCGATCCGCTGGGACGCTGGTGCGTGCAAACGGGGCCATTTGCCGCGGTGGGCGACGCGCTGGATCTGAAGGAAGCGCTGGTGGGCCGCTACCGGGGTGCGCGTGTGGCGGAGTTTACCGGCCAGACCGGCTACTGGGTGCGCATCGACCCGGTCACGCGCGGCCGCGCCGAGGCCGCCACGATCGCCGGCTGGATCGGCGCACCCGACGCGCAGGCAAGCTCTTACGTGGTGCGCATTAACTGAACAAACGCTTGTCTAGGCTGTGGTGTATGGTGGGTCGGAGGTCTGGCCCGCAGGCACCGGGTTTGAGCCTGAACCTTCGCTGAGGTGTGTGGGATGAATCGTCGAAGATTTCTTCGTGGATCCCTGAGTACGGCAGGCGCGGCTGTCCTGCCCGGGAGCCTTGGCGCCTCCATGGGCGAGATTTCCGAGCAAGTTGCGACCAGCCAGACCACCGCAGCCCAGTTCCCCAAGGACTTCCTGTGGGGGACGGCCACCGCCGCGTTCCAAGTGGAAGGCGCCTGGAACGAGGACGGCAAAGGCGAGTCCATCTGGGACCGCTTCACGCACACCCAGGGCAAGATTCACGGCGCGGCCACGGCGGATGTGGCCTGCGACCACTACCATCGCTACCGGGAAGACCTGCAGCTGGTGAAGGCGATGAACCTGAAAAGCTATCGCTTTTCGATCTCGTGGCCGCGCATCCAGCCCACCGGCGCCGGCCCGGCGAACCCGAAAGGGCTGGATCACTACGCGCACCTGGTGGACACCGTGCTGGAAGCGGGGCAGCGGCCGTTTTGCACCATGTACCACTGGGATCTGCCGCAGGCGCTCGAGGACAAGGGCGGCTGGCCGAACCGCGATCTCGCGCAGCGCTACGCCGACTACGCCGGCATCCTGGGCAAGCACCTGGGCGACCGCATCACCGTGTGGGCGCCGTTCAACATGCCGTGGACCTTTGCTTACCTGGGCTACGGCGTGGGCGCGTTTCCGCCGGGCAAGTCGGACCCGGCGCTGTTCTTGCGGGCGGCGCACACCATCGCGCTGGCGCAGTCTGAGGCGTTGCGGGCGCTCAAGGCGGCCTCACCCAAGGCCACCGTCGGCAGCGCGTACGGCATGGCTCCGGCCTACCCCAAGACGTCCAGCGAGGCCGACCGGGCCGCCACGGCGCGCTACCACGCCACCAACAACGTCTTCTTTCTCCATGCGGCCATGACCGGGCAGTACCCCAAGGCGTTCGTCGGCGAGACCCCTTACCAGGCCATGGGCTACCAGCCGGGCGACGACAAGATCCTGAAGGCGCCGCTGGACTGGGTGGGCTTTCACTACTACACGCGGCGGGTCGTCTCCGACGCGAGCAGCGCCAAGGCCGGCGGCGGGGGCACATTTGGGACAGAGATCGAGCTGGACGGCGGGGCCTCCGGATCACGCGACCTGTTCACCGGCTTCCACGCGGAGATGCCGACCGAAGGCCCGCTGACCGACGCCGGCCTCGAGGTCTACGCGCCGGGGATCTACGACCTGGTGATGCAGATCTCGCGCGAGTACAACTTTCCGGCCATCGAGATCACCGAAAGCGGTTGCAGCTACCTGGACGCGCCCTACGCGAAAGAAGGCGGCCGCGTGCCGGATCCGCGCCGGATCGCGTTCTTTCGCGGCTGCCTGACGGAGCTGGCGCGGGCCATCGGGGACGGCGCCAAGGTGCGCTCGTACCATGCATGGACGCTGCTGGATAACTTCGAGTGGGCGGACGGGTATAGCCAGCGCTATGGGCTGACGTACGTGGACTTCCGCGACCAGACGCGGACGCTGAAGGACTCGGCGAAGTGGTACGCGCGGGTGGCGGCTACGGGGCGTGTCGGCGCCTAGCTCACCTCGACGTCGAAGACGCCGGTCTCCACCACCTCGTCGTGTTTCATCTGCACGAAGATGCGGTAGCGCCCCGGGCTAGGGAAGCCGTAGGGGAACTCCACCACCGGGGCCAAAGGCTTTTGCGCCTCGGTCGGCTTGGGATCTATACCACTCATGCCCTCACTCGCGTTCGCAAGCATCACGGCAGGCATGGCGGCCGAGCCGTCGGGGTGCGTGTGCGCGAATACGCTGCCGTCGGCCTTCACGAACGCGGCGTGGCCGGCCATACCGAGGTACGGCTGCATGTTCGCGGCAGGGTGGCCGGCGCGGTCCAGCAGTTGAAAGCGAAACAGCTCGGCGGTGTTCGCGGTCAGTTTTGCCGGACGGTCCCAGACCATGGTGTAGCCGTCCGGGAGGCGGTAGCTCGTGCCGAGATCGCCGTGGCTGAGCGGGGCGGGGTAGGCGGCGGCATCTTCCGCGTCAAGGAAGTTGTGCGAGGCGTCCGGCGGGATCGTGATGGTGGCAGTCAGGGTTTCTGGGAAGCCGCTGCGATGCACGATGTCGGCGAACAGGTGGTAGTCGCCCGGGGGCATAGAGGGCAGCGTCTCAAGCAATGCGCCGGGGCCCGCCGGCAAGGGGTGCAGGTGGTAGACGGCGTCCATCTCCGGCCAGCGGATCGCGTACAGGTGCATGGGGTGGCCGTGATCCAGCAGGAGGTCGTCGTTGGCGCGGCGCCAGGTGGGGCGGTCGGGCGCCTTGGGCACATAGGGTTCGAGCTGCAGAAACAGGGAGGTGCCGGCCAGGGAGGGGCGCAGCACCATGGGGCGGAACACGTTGTCGGCGTAGGCGGCAGCTTCCACGTTCCACCAGCGGTCGCCACCCCATGCCGCCAGGGCGACCAGCCCAAGCGTAAGCAGACCGGCGACGGCGGCGCGCCGTTGGCGGTCTGGGGTGGGCTGCGAGCCTGGGACGAGCCGCGCCTCGCGCACCGCGCCGTAGACGATCCCGGCCATACCCAGCGCTAGAACGAGGCCCAGCCCGCCAAGGATCAGGCCCAGCGGGCGCTGCATCCGTTGCACGGAAAGTGCCATCGCCGGCACCGGGACACTCGCCGTGGCAGGTCCCCCCGCGCCTGTGCCTTGCAACCGCACCTGCCAGGAACCCGAAGCCATGAGCCACAGCGAGCCGGTAAAGAAGTTGGCGTCGGCGGGCGATCGGCGCATGGCATCCGGCGTGGGCGGATGGTGGGAGGCTTCGCCGGTAAGCGGAACCGGAGTGATCTCCAGCGTGTCGATCGCGGGGCCGTCCACCCGGATTTCCACCGTAGCCACGCCGGGAACCACCGTGGGCGGACGTATGGTGACGAAGAACTTGTACGGCCCGCTGGCGACCTGCTCAAAGACGTCCTTGGACCCGATGTGGGCGTGGGCGGGCAGTGCGAACACGAGGAAGGCGGCCAGCAATGCGTACAGCGACCAAGATGGCGTACACCGGCTCACCGCTGCACCTTGCGCATCCAGCGACCGAACGCCAAGCCGATCCACGTGGAGATCGCCCCGTACACCACGGCGCGCAGACCGCCCAGGGCCAGCGGCAGCCCGCTGTCCGGATGGAACCACCGCCGCATGCGATCGAAGCCGTCCGCCCGCGCGTTGTAGTCGAAGTAGATGGTGCCGAAGAAGCGGTTGGCGCTGTGCGGCGAAAGCAGGAAGTCGGCAAACGGCCACTGCACGGCAAACATCACGGCAGTAAACACCAGGCCTGAAATGGCCGCGATCTGCCAGAGTTTCCATGTGCGGGTGCGCTGCCACAGCAGATCCAGCGCAAACGCCGGGACGATGATCAGCGGAGGGAACTTTGCCGGCGTGAGGTGGGTGACGGGGAAGTACACCGGGCCCAACTTAGGCTGGGCAGGGAAGAGCGGAAAGATCAGGATCTCAAGCACGATCACGGCGGTGTAGATACCGGCGGTCGTGGTCGCCGCCCATCGGAAGCGCGACGCCTGCGAGAAGGTAGCCAAGGCCACCGGCACCGCAATCGCCAGGGCGATGTACATGAGGGCGCGATGCTGGGCGACGTCCCACGTGTACTCCTGCAGGAAAAACATCTGTCCGCCCACGGCCAGGCCGCCTAGATACAGCAGCAGCTTTTGCAGCGTGCTGAAGTTGGCGGCACCGCTCGCCGCCGCCCGGTTCATGGCGGCCAGGATGAGAAACAGCATCCCAAAGCTGACGGCGCGGATGCCCAGGATGAGCAGCGCATGTGGCGGCGACACGATCTTCACATCGAGCCCATAGGCGTTGTGCCACCAGTTGTCGAAGGGCGCGGAGGTCAGCATGGCCAACCCGCCCCAGCCGGCCAGAAACACGCCCAAGGGCGCGCGCAGGCCAAAGATCGACACTGAGGCCGCACGTAGCTCCGGGTCGCGGCCCAGGGTGGCCCGCGCAACGAGCCACAGCCCGACGACGCCGGCCAGCACGCCGCACAGATAGATCATCAGGTGAGCGGGCGTCCAAAACGAGTCGCGGCCAATGGACCGGTGCCAGGCCACGTCCCACGAGCCGCCGATGGTCGCCGAGGTCATGGCGGCGACGCCCGTCCAGATGTACCAGGGCACACCCGCGGTCTTGGCCGCGGCGAGGCTTTGGGGCGTAGCGGCGATGCTTGGGCGGTAAAGGGCGGTCGGTTGGGCTGCGGTCGACATGGATGACCTCACAAAGGCAATGGTGTCCCTAGCGTACGCCCGCCGGCACGTGCCCGGCCATGACAGATGTCACCAGCGGATGCGAGCGATGCGGATCTACGCCGGCAGATGGTCGCGCAGAGCCGCCATCGCCGCGTTGCGACCCGCCATGCCGTGGACGCCGCCGCCCGGTGGGGTGGACGCGCTGCACAGGTAGAGGCGCGGGTTGGATGTGCGATAAGCGCGCAGCGTGGGCCGTGCAACCATGCCCGACAACGTCATGGAGCCACCGGACACATCGCCGCCGAGGAGGTTCGGGTCCCAGGCCGCGAGGTCCTCGGAGTTCCACGTGCGCCGCGCCAAAACCGTGTCACGGAAGCCGGGGGCGAAGCGCTCCAGCTGCGCCTCGATCGCCCCCGTGCGATCCGCCGTGGACCCGGCCGGCGTGTGGCAGTAGACCCAGGCGGTGTGCTTGCCGGCCGGGGCGCGGCTCGGGTCGAAGAGACTGGGCTGGACCAGGATCAGGAACGGCTTGTCGTCCCCCGGCGGCGGGAGGCGGCCGACAAAGGCGTCGTGCTCGGAGCGGGTCATCTCCTCCAGCGAGCCGCCGATATGCACCGTGGCGGCGCGCAGGCAGGCCGGGTTCTGCCATGAGATGGCCTGTGAAAGCGCATAGTCGATCTTGAAGATGCCGGGGCCGCGGCGAAAGTGCGTGAGGCGGGTGCGGAAGGCGGGCGAGAGCGCGTCGCCGGCCACATCGAGCAACGTGCGGACCGAGGTGTCGAAGAGGGTGACGTCGGCTGGCGGCAGGTCACTGAGTGCCGTGACCGGGTATTCGGCGACAACCTCACCGCCGAGCGTGCGTAGGTGGGCGACAAGGGCGTCCGTGAGCGACTGCCCGCCGCCGGCGATGATCGGCCAGCCGACCGCATGCCCCGCCGCGGCCAGCACCAGCGCCGTGGCCGACGAGATGATGTGCGAAAACGGAATCACGGAGTGGCCGGCGCACCCGGCCATAAGCGCGCGGGCATCGTCACCGCGAAAGACGGCCTTTGCGAGCAGGCTCGCCGGCCAGGCTGCGAAGCTGCCAAAGAACGCCATCGCCACGGGGTTGGACGGGATGCGCAACAGCGGCTGCATGAAGTCCTGCACGAGCTCCGGGAACTGGCGGACGGAGCTGGCCAGCAACAGGCGCCAGGCGCGCGCGTCATATCCGTCAAACTGGGCGGCGGTGGCGTCGAGGTCGTGTTCCAGCACGAGGGCCCGTCCGTCCGGTCGCGGGTGAGCCAGCGGCGCGTCGGGCTCAATCCAGCGGAGGCCATGCTGCGCCAACGGCAACGCGTTAAAGAATGGCGAGGCCACCCCCAGCGGGTAGCAGGAAGACCCAAGGTCGTGGTGGAAGCCGGGCAGCGTGATCTCCGCGGTGGAGCAGGCGCCGCCAAGCTGGCGGTTGCGCTCAAACACCGTCACCGCCACACCCTGTTGCGCCAGCGTGATGGCGGCGGCCAGCCCATTGGAACCGGAACCTACGATGTTGGCGCGACGCAACGGCATGCTCCTTCAGATGCGTTCGGGCGTCTGCGGCATCCCATGGCGAGAGGAAATACCATGGCCGCCGAACAGAATGAGACCGTCGATCACCTGCCGCTGCTGGAGCCGCAGGGCCTTACCAAGGAACAGCGTGAGGTTTACGAACGCCTCGGCGACACCATGCTGCCCTGGGCGCAGAAGAGCGGCTTCCAGGCCGTGCGCGAGGACGGCAAGCTGCTAGGGCCGTTCAACGCCATGCTCTACAACCCGGAGATGGGCGCGGCGCAGTTGGACTACCTCGGGACCGAGCGCGACGCCACTTGCCTGGATGCGAGTGTGCGCGAGGTCATCATCCTGACGGTGGGCGCGGCCTGCGAAGCAGCCTATGAGCTGTACGCGCACCGCGCCGTGGCCGCTGCGACAGGATTGGCCGCGGACGACATTGAGGCGCTGGCCACCGGCGCCGAGCCGCAAGGCCTCACCCCCGAACAACGCGCAGCCCACCGCTACGTGCGCGCCGTCGTTGTGCAGCATCGTGTGCCGCCGGACGTGTTTGCCGAAGCCGAACGGGCCTTTGGGCACCGCGGCATGGTCGACATGATGCACCTGGCCGGATTGTACCTGGCGGTCTCCGCGCAGCTGAACGCCTTCAACGTTCCGGTGCCCTAGGGCGCGTGCGCCACAAACCTGAGCAATCTCTCAGTCGGCAAACGCGATGCGAACCGCCTTGCGGCCCAAGCGAATCAGGGGCGTCGGTCCAAGGTCATCGTGTGCGATCACTTTGCCGGAGAAGCGTTCGTTGTTCAGAAACACGGCGCCTTCGGTGATTTTGCGTGTGGCCTCGCCTGCAGAAGCAGCCAGACCGGCGAGCACCAGCAGCTTGGCCACCCGCACCTGCGGCGCCCCTGCCGGCTCCGGCGCAAACAAGCCTTCGCTCGCCAGCGACACGCTGACCTCCGGCACGTCGATCGCCGCGGACCGTTCCTGAAACTGCAACGCCCAGTTGCTTGCCGCAGCTTCGGCATCGGCAGCACCGTGGAACTCGCGCGTGATCGCCAACGCGAGGTCTTTTTTCGCCTGCATCGGATGCATGGCTCCCGTTGCGACTTTTTCGCGCATGCGGTCGATCTCGCTCTGCGGCAGGTCCGTCAGCAGGATCCAGTAACGCCACATCAGCTCGTCGGAGATCGACATCAGCTTGCCGTACATGCTCGACGCGGGCTCCTGGATGCCGATGGCATTGCCTAGCGACTTGGACATTTTTTGCACACCGTCCAGGCCCTCCAGGATCGGCGTCATCAGCACGATCTGCGGCGGCTGCCCATCGTGCCGCTGCAGATCGCGACCGCGCATGAGATTAAACTTCTGGTCGGTGCCGCCGAGCTCCACATCGCACCGCAGCGCGACGGAATCGTAGCCCTGCGCGATGGGGTAGATCAGCTCATGGAGAGCAATGGGCTGCTCTTCCTGGAAGCGCTTGTGGAAGTCCTCACGCTCCAGCATCTGCGAAACCGTGAACTGCGCGAGCAGCTTCACCATGTCGTAGTAGCTGAGTTTGCCCAGCCACTCTGAGTTGAAGCGCACCTCGGTCTTTGCGGGGTCCAGAATCTTGAAGACCTGCTGCTGGTAGGTGTGGGCGTTGGCCGCGATCTCCTCGGGGGTGAGCGGTTTGCGCGTGACGTTTTTGCCTGTGGGATCACCGATCAGGGCGGTGGAATCGCCCACAAGAAAGATGACCTGATGGCCCAACGTTTGGAAGTGCTTGAGCTTGCGCATGAGCACCGTATGGCCCAGGTGCAGGTCCGGCGCGGTGGGGTCGAAGCCTGCCTTGATGCGCAGGGGAACACCGGTGCGACGAGATGCTTCCAGCCGCGCCCGCAGCGCTTCGGGCGCGGCGGCGTTGGCCGGCGGGATGATCTCGGCCGCGCCCTTGGCGATCAGGTCGAGTTGCTCTTCTACCGGCGCAAACGTGTGCGGGCCGGCGGCGGTGGGGGCGGTGTCTTGTGGGGGCATGCTGTCCCTTGCAGTATAGGCGGCGACCGGGGTTCGCTTCAGCGCAGCGTAAGGACGATGGGCGTGTGATCGGAGGGCTTGTCAAAGGCGCGCGGTGTGCGGTCGATCTCGCAGGCATGGAGCCGCGGCGCCAGCGTGGGCGACAGGAGGAAGTGGTCAATGCGGATGCCGCGATTGCGTTCAAACGCGCCGCGAAAGTAATCCCAGTACGTGAAGTGGCCGCCTTGGTCGGGGTGCAGCGCCCGGAAGGCATCCGTGTAGCCGGTGGCGAGCATGGCGCGGTAGCGGGAACGCGGCTCCGGTTGAAATAGCGCGTCGCGCACCCAGTTGGCGGGCTTGTCGCAGTCGATGTCTTCGGGGATCACGTTGAAGTCGCCGCCGATGGCGGTGGGCGTGCCGTCCTCGAGCCAGCGATTCATGCGCTCCCGCAGGCGGTCCATCCACGCGAGCTTGTACGTAAACTTTTCCGTGCCGATCGGGTTGCCGTTTGGCAGGTAGATGTCGACCACGCGCAGGCTGCCGAACGCGGTTTCGATCAGGGTTTCGAGAAAGCGCGCATGGCTATCCTCGTCGTCGCCGGGAAGCGTTGTGCTGACCACTTCCAGCGGCGACCTGGAAAGAATCGCGACGCCGTTGTAGGTCTTTTGCGTGACCGCGGCGGTGCGGTACCCGAGCTCCTCAAACGCCGACGCGGGGAAGTCGAGGCCTTTGAGTTCCTGCAGCAGCAGCACATCGGGCGTCTCGGAGCGGAGCCAGGTGAGCACATGCGGAAGACGCGCGCGGATGGAGTTGACGTTCCAACTGGCGAGACGAAACAGCGGCGAGGTGTTGTGGTCCACAGGTATACGATACCGTTCGCGCGCCGCCGCAAGCGTGGGCGCGGAAGCGCATCAGAAAACACACATGCCGGATCGTCCTCACAATAACGAGCGAGATTCCGATCGACGCCCTGCACCGCAGCCCGCCAAGATCTGTGCGGCGTGTGGGCGCACCATGACGTGGCGCAAGAGCTGGGCCAAGAACTGGGAGAGCGTAAAGTTTTGTTCCGACGCGTGCCGCGCGCGCAAGGTGAACGCGGTGGACACGCAGTTGCAGCAGACCATCTTGCAACTGCTGCACACGCGCGGTGCGGGCAAGACCATCTGCCCCAGCGAGGCCGCGCGCGCCGTTGCGGGCAGTGAAGAACGCGCCGCATGGGAGCCGCTGATGGAGCCGGCCCGCGCCGCGGCGCGGCGTCTGGTCGCAGAAGGCAGTGTGGATGTGCTGCAAGGCGGTCATGTGGTGGATGCGTCGACGGCGAAGGGGCCGATCCGCTTGCGTCTTCGCTGAGGTGTGGTGGTGCAGTGCAAATTTTCTTTAGACGCGGTGCACCAATTGCGGGGCAGCGGCTTCTAAACGAAAATGGCCACGGCAAAGAAAACCGCAAGCAAGAAGTCGGCAGCGAAGAAGACGGCAGTGAGGAAGTCTGCTGCAAAGAAAACCGCAGCGAAGAAGACTGCGACGAAGAAAGCCACAGCAAAGAAGTCTGCGGCGAAGCGTTCAAGCAGCAGCAGCGTGAAGAAGGGTGTGAAGACCTCTGCGTCCACGGCGAAGAAGACAGGTATGAAGCGCACCAACGTGACGCAGTATGAGCAGCGCAAGACGGCGAGCGGCAAGACCGCGCGCAAGAAGATGAGCGCCGGTCAGGCGAAGTCGAAGAAGGAATCGCTGATCAAGCAGAAGCGTTCCACGGGCGAAGGGCCGGCGTGCTGGCCGGGGTTTGAGCGCGTTCCAGGAAAAGAGGCCGGCACCAAAGGCAGCTGCAAGCCCAAGCCGAACCAGACCGCAGGCGAACGCAAGGAAGACGCGCGCGAGGCGGCCGGCAGCAAGCTGCGTAAAGCGGGCGGCAACAAGGCCAAAGCGAATCGGAGTTGATCATGTTCGTTGTTCCGTGGAAACGATTCTTCGAGGGTCCTGCGCCACATGGATGCTGAGCGCGTTCGCCGTTTTGTGCTCGCGTTGCCGCACGTGGTCGAGACCATGCAGTGGGGCGACAACCTTGTGTTTTGGGTGGGCGACAAGGCCATCGGCGGGAAGATGTTTGCGCTGATGAATCTCGACGCGCGCGGTGGTCTCGTGATGTCGTTTGCGGCAGGCGCGGAGTGCGCCGCAGCGCTGTGCGAGATGGAGGGGTTGCGTCCCGCGCCTTACTTTGCGCGCCTGCACTGGATCGCGGCAGAGCGCTGGGATGTGCTCACGGCAGCGCAATGGAAGGACGTGCTGGGGAACGCGCACAGCGTGGTACACGCAAAGCTGCCACGGCGCACACTGGAGACGCTAGCGTTGCCCGCTCGCCAGCAGGCAGCGCTGATTGCGGAACGCAGAAAGCTGTTGGCTGCTGCGGCCGCATTGAAGAAGCCGAAGCGTACAGCGACGGTGCGGCTTCGGTCCCGTGTTGACGATTGAAGCTTCTGCGTTAGGCGACCGGCCGCGCGTTGGCGGTGAAGATGCCTGCGAAGTTGGCGCGATAGAAGTAGATGAGCGCAAGCTCCAACACGGCCGCGAGCGCCGCGGGGCCAATCCCGTGCCCACCCATCATGAGCACATGGAACATGAGCGCGTTGAAGATGACGGGGCCAAGGATGACAAGGCCGAGGGGCGCCGTTCTGCCGGCAAGCACAAGCAGGCCGCCGAGCACCTGCAGGCCCGAGATGATCGGCATCATGCCGCTGCCCATCATGGAACCCATGAACTTGCCCGGGAGCGAAGCTGGGTCGGGCGGTGGACCCATGGGGATGAAGTGCAGAAAGCCGTTCAGGCCAAAGACCACGAAGATCAAACCGAGAAGCACCTGACAAATAACCACGACTGCTTTCATACGCACTGAAAACCTCTGTCCCCGGAATGATGTGCTTGGCTCTACTTGGTTCGGTAGCCAGCATAGCAGGCTTGCGCGGGTCGCCTGCGACCTGCTTCCGCTCATTCCTGCTACAACGAAGAGATGAGTGCATGGGGGCAGGGGAGCGGGTTGGGGATGTCGCTGGAGGGCAAGGTGGCGCTGGTGACGGGCGGGTCGCGCGGCATCGGTGCAGCGACGGTGCGGCTGCTGCGGCAGGCAGGGGCACGTGTGGTGTTCAGCTACCGCAACGCGGAGGCGCAGGCGCGCGCGCTCGTGACCGAGTGTGGCGGCGACGACCTGTGCCGCGCCTTGCAGCAGGAGTTACAAACAGCGGAGTACGGCGAAGCGCTGGTAGCTGCGGCCGCGGCGGTCTTCGGCCGGCTGGACATCGTTGTGGTGAACCACGGGATCTGGCCGCCGCACGACCAGCCGATCGCTACGATGAGCGATGCGCAGTGGCGCGCGACGATGGGCATCAACCTCGACAGCGTGTTCGGGCTGGTGCGCGCCGGCGCGCGGCAGATGCTGGGCGCGCCGCTGGGCACACAGACAGGCGCAGCCGCGGAGGCCAGCGCCGCGGCGCTTGCGGGCACGACCGACGCGACGGCGCTGGTGGGCGCGGCCACCTACGGCCCGGGCGAGGCCACGCCGGAGACGGAGGCCGAAGGCGGGGTCAAGGCCCGCGAGCTGCTGGAAGAGGCGGTGTACAGCGACCGCGTTAGCGATCGGATCACCTGGCCGGCACCAAGTGGCCGCACACTTAGCTACGGCGCAAGCGCCCGCGCAGTGGAGGCCGGCGTGGAGCGCGGCTTCCGCACGGCACCGCCCGAGGAACCCACCGCTTTTGCCCAGGCCGGGCGCGGTGTGCGTGGGCACATCGTGCTGGTGGCTTCCACGGCGGCCCAGCGCGGCGAGGCCTTCCATGCCGACTACGCGGCCAGCAAGGGCGCGCTGCTGAGCTTGACCAAGAGCCTGTCCAGCGAACTGGGGCCGCAGGGCATCTTGTGCAACTGCGTGGCGCCGGGCTGGGTGCGAACGGACATGTCCGCCGGAACTTTGCGCGACCCGGAGGCGTCCAAGAAAGCGTTGGCGCTGATTCCGCTGGGGCGCGCTGCGGAACCGGAAGAGATTGCCGGGCCGATTGTGTTTTTGTGTACGCCGTGGGCGGGCTTCGTCTCCGGCGAGATTTGGAATGTGAACGGCGGCGCTGTGTTGGTGGGCTGACGGCGCGGAGGAGATGGGTGCAGGTGCGCAAAGGGCAGCGTAATTGGCAGCACGGCTGGCAGCGTTGGCTGGGGGTGGTGACGGTGGGAGCGGCGCTGTGCGTGGGCGCGCCAAGGATGCACGCGCAAACCGTAGGGGCACAAGCGGCAACCGGCGACGTGCAGGCGCAAGGGCGCAAACTGCTGGACCAAATGGTGCAGGCGCTAGGCGGAGACAAGTGGCTGCACCGCGGCACGGAGCGCTTGGAGGGCAAGGGCGCGACGTTTTACAAGAGCGCGGCGAACCCCTACGAGTCCACCTATGAGGAGTATCTGCGGCTGGAGCCGTTTGGCGAGCGCGTGGTGATCGTGTCTAAGCAGGGCGTGTTCATCCCGACGACCAAGCGTGACGTTGCCGAAATCTGGACGGCGGACAACGGCTACGAGATCTCCTACCACGGGCGCAAAGAGTTGCCCAAGCTCGAGGTCGAGGACTTTCAGCGGCGGCGACGGCACACCCTCGACGTGGTGGTGCAGGACTGGCTGAAGCGCCCGGGCACGCTGGTGACGTTTGAGGGTTCGACCATGCAGGATCGCCGGCTGGTGGACAAGGTGAGCGTGCTGACCGCCGACAACGACGCGGTGACGCTGGCGCTGGACCAGGAGACGCATCTGCCGCGCAGCCGCACGTTTGAGTGGCGTGACCCCACTTACAAGGACTTCGACACGGACCTGGAACGCTATGACGACTGGCAGCCTGTGGAGGGCGTGATGACGGCGTTAACGATCACGCGCTCGCACAACGGCGACATCGTAAGCCAGCATTTCCTGACCAAGGTGCAGTACGGCCTCCCGTTTGCGCCGGACCTGTTCGACCCGGACCGGCCGCTGAGCAAGAAGCCGAACAAAGAGTAACGGCGGCTGATATGCTGGGCCACGTTATGCATGAAAGTGACGTACCCGAGAAGCGCACGCTGGACATCACGGAGATCATGGCGATCCTGCCGCATCGCTACCCGTTTCTGCTGATTGACCGCGTGGTGGAGATGGAACGCAAGCAGCGCATCGTCGCGATAAAAAACGTGACCGCGAACGAGCCGCAGTTTACCGGCCACTTTCCGGACTTCCCGATCATGCCCGCCGTGATGACGGTGGAGGCGATGGCGCAGGCCGGCGGCGCGCTGCTGCTGACCGAGGTGCCGGATCGCGACAGCAAGCTGATGGTGTTTACGGGTATCGACGAGGCAAAGTTCCGGCGGCAGGTTGTGCCGGGCGACCAGCTGCGCATCGAAGTGACCGTGCTGAACTGGCGCACGCGCGCGGTGAAGATGCGCGGCGTGTGCACGGTGGACGGCGCGGTAGCGGCCGAGGCGACGATTACCTGCATGCTGGTGCCGCGGCCGCGCAAGGCCGGCGCGAGCGAGCCGCCGACGGCGCAGGCCGCGCAGTAGAGGCCCGCGCGCATGGCTGACGTGGATGTGCACCCCATGGCCGTGGTCGCGCCCGGGGCCGTGCTTGGCGCGGGATCCTCCGTTGGGCCGTTCTGCACGGTGGGCGCGCACGTTGTGCTGGGCGAGCGCTGCACGCTGGTGTCGCACGCGGTGCTGGACGGGCACACGACTTTGGGCGCGGGCGTTACGGTGCATCCGTTTGCGGCGGTGGGCATCAGCCCGCAGGATCTGAAGTATCGCGGCGAGCCCACCGCGTGCGAGATCGGCGCGGGTACGGTCATTCGGGAAAACGTGACGATCTCGCGCGGCACGGCGGGCGGCGGCGGCGTGACGCGTGTGGGGCGCGACTGCTTGATCATGGCCTACGCGCACATCGGGCACGACTCGCAGATCGGCGACGGCGTCATCCTGGCCAACGGCGCTACGCTGGCGGGGCACGTCACGGTGGAAGAGTACGCGGTCGTGGGCGCGCTGAACCCAGTGCACCAGCACTGCACGGTCGGGCGCTACGCGTATGTCGGCGGCGGCACCACGATCACGCAGGATGTGCTGCCGTACTCGCTGACCAGCGTGCGGCGCGAGAACCGTGCGTTCGGTCTGAACAAGGTGGGGCTGGAGCGGCGCGGCTTTACGCCGGACGAACTCAAGCAGCTGCGGGCGGCCTACCGGTTGCTGCAGGTCTCGCACCTGAACACCACGCAGGCGCTCGAAGCGATTCGCGCCAAGGTGGCCGCGGGGGAGTTTGGCGAGCGGGTGGGGTACCTGGCGGAGTTTATTGGGCGGAGTGAGCGGGGCGTGATTAAGTGAACTGGTTATATCGACATGGATATAATTGAGCAGAAGCAGCTGCTGTTTCTGGGCGACACGCGAGAGGCTTTGCTCAGGTTTCCGGCGACGGCACGGCGAATAGATCGGGTTTCAGTTGCGTCGTGTGCAGCGGGCGATCAGCCGACCGATGCGAAGCCGTTGCCTTCGGTAGGCGCAGGAGTGGAGGAGATTCGCGTATGGGTGGAGTCAGGAACGTACCGGGTGATCTACATCGCGCGAAGGCCGGAAGCGGTGTACGTGCTGCACGCATTTCAAAAGAAGACACAAGCGACAAGGGAGAGCGATCTGGAACTCGCACGTCGACGGTTCGCAAACCTCTTGTGACTTCGGGGACGAAGGGTGAGGTCGGCTATGAGGAGTTTGACACCGTGTGGGAAGCTTTGGGTTTCTCGCGCGAGGAGTCGGCCAACCTAGAAGCCCGCTCCGCGTTGATGACTGAAATAGAGCGGATCGTTCGCGAGAAGCGTTGGACGCAGGTAGAGGCGGCAAAGCAGTGCGCGATCAGTCAGCCGCGTATGAGCGCTATGCTGAGTGGCAATGTGGACAAGTTTTCACTGGACGCCCTTGTAAAGATTGCGGCCGCACTCGGACGCCGCGTCAGCATAAGGCTTGAAGCGGCTTGAGCGCGCTCGTGAACACACTCGGCCTGATCGCCGGCAATGGGCGCTTCCCGTTTTTGATCCTGGATGCCGCGCGCGCGCAGGGTTTGCGGGTGGTGGTGGCGGCTATCAAGGAAGAGACCGACCCTGCCATCGATGGACGCGCCGCGCAAGACCCCGACGGCGTACGCGTGCATTGGCTTTCGCTGGGGGAGCTTTCGCGTTTAATTGAAACGTTTCAGCGCGAGGGCGTTTTGCAAGCGGTGATGGCCGGGCAGGTGAAGCATAAGCAGATCTTTTCGGGCATACGGCCGGACTGGCGTTTGGCGAAACTGCTGCTGAACCTGCGTACGCGCAACACGGACATGCTGCTGGGCGCGGTGGCCAAGGTGCTTGAGGACGAGGGCATCACGTTGCTGTCGTCAACGGCGTTTCTGGAGCCGATGCTGGCGCCTGAGGGCGTGCTGACGGCGCGCGCGCCGGAGGCGGCGGAGATGGACGATGTGCGCTACGGGCTCGAGGTGGCGCGCGGCATCGCCGGCTTTGACCTGGGGCAAACCGTGGTGGTTGCCGCGGGGGCGTGTGTGGCCGTGGAGGCGATGGAGGGCACCGATGCCACGATTGCGCGGGCGGGCGAGTTGATGCGCAGCCTCCATGCCGAGGCGAGCACGCTCTCTCGCACACTGACCGTGGTGAAGGTGGCCAAACCCCGGCAGGACATGCGCTTCGACGTGCCGATTGTCGGCGTGCCGACCGTGGAGGCGATGCGGGCGGCGGGCGCATCGTGCCTTTGCGTGGAGGCGGGGCGGACGTTGCTGTTCGACCGGGAAGCGATGGTGCGCGTGGCGGATGAGGCCGGCATCGCAATGGTGGGCGCGGCGCTGGACGCCACGCCGCGTTAACAGCCGCTCACGATTGCGGTGCGCAGCGAAAGGTGCGGGCCACGGCGTAGGATGAAGGCAACGGCGCTCCACGGTCTTCTCAGGTATGCGTCGCATGGAGTTTTGAATGCCGATGACCTTACGACGCACGTTGCCTACGCTCGCCGCCGCTGCAGCTGCGCTGCTGCTCGCCCTACCCGCACACCTTGCCATGGCCGCGGATATGCCGCCCGTTGGGACCGCCGCCCCGAGCTTCACCTTGCCCTCGCAGGAGAACACGCCCGTGAGCCTGAGCGACTACAAGGGCAAGTGGGTGGTGCTGTACTTCTACCCCAAGGACCAGACCTCCGGCTGTTCCAAGGAAGCGCATAACTTCCAGCGTGATCTGCCCAAGTACCAGGCGGCAAACGCGGTGGTGCTGGGCGTGTCAATGGACACGGTGGACAGCCACAAGGTGTGGTGCACGAAGGACTCGTTCACCTTCAAGATGCTTGCCGATCCGAACCACAAGGCCGTGGACGCCTATGGCGTGCCGGTGAAGCAGGTGAACATCGGTGGCCAGCCCGTAAGCATTGCCATGCGCGACACGTTTCTGATCTCGCCCGAAGGCAAGATCGTCAAGGTATGGGAGGTCAAGGACATCGACAACCACAGCGCGGATGTGCTGGCAGCAATTCAGGCGATGAAGTAAGGTCCGCAGGTGGTGATATGAGCGTCGCACGTCGGTGGATACTTTGGCTTGGTTGCTGTGTGGGCGCGTTTGTGTGCGGCGCGCAGCAGCCGGTGGTCGCCAGTCCGTCTGCGCCGAGTCAGCAAGCCGCGCCGAGTCAGCAAGCCGCGCCGAACGGCAACCCAGCCGCGCAAACAGCGCCCAGCGGCCAAACCGCCGCCCCGGCAAACGCGACCAACACCATCCGCACCACCGCGCGTTTGGTGGTGCTGGATGCGGTGGTGGTCGACAAGAAGGGCAACGCGGTTTCTGATCTCGCGCGCGAGCAGTTTCAGGTGCAGGAGGACGGTGCCGAACAAACGGTGCTGAACTTTACGCCGCCCGGCCGGTTCACCCCAGGCGCGGATGTGACGATCAACTCCACGGCGGACCTTGACCGCGAAGCCCCGCGTGCGCCGGTAAACATCATTTTGCTGGACGAGTTCAACACGCGATTCGAGGACATGGCGTTTGCCCGGTACTCGCTGGGGAAGTGGCTCAAGGCGCAGCCGGACAAGCTGGACACGCCCGCCATGCTGGTCGCGGTGAGCCTGACGAAGTTCCAGGTGCTGCGCGACTACACGCAGAACAAGGACGAGATCCTGAATGCGCTCGATCACCACTTCGCGGCCTACCCGTGGCAGGCGCAGAACTTTTCCTGGGTGGGCGAGCGGTATGCGACCGCCTTCTTTACGCTGCGCCGTGTGGCGGAGGCGAGCAACGGTCATATCGGCCATAAGAACATGATCTGGATTGGCCGCGGTCTGCCCAACGTCTCTTCGCGGCTCACGGGCATCGATCAGGATCACGTGAACAACGCCATCCAGCAGACGGTGAACGAACTGCGCGACGCAAGGGTAACGCTGTACACCATCGATCCGGCAGGCGTGATGATCGACCCAGGGCGCTACGGCGAAGAGGCAGCGGTGTTTGAGCCGTTCGGCGGCGAGGCCAACTTCAAGATGCTGGCGCGGGCCACGGGCGGCCGAAACCTGTTTGGCCGTAACGATGTGGACGCCGAGATCGGCACCTCGATCCGCGACGGCGCCAGCTTCTACACGCTCACCTATCGGCCCACCAACAACCAGCGCGACGTGAACCACTTTCGCAAGATCAGCGTATCCGTTGCCGGCCGGCCGGACCTGAAAGTGATCACGCGGCAGGGCTACTTCGACTCGCGGGCGGCCGCGCGGCTAACGGCCGACGGACAACTGACGCGGGGGCTGGCGACCGAGCTGGCCGGCGCCGAAACCAGCACCATGGTCTACGATGCCGTGCCCTTGAGTGTTTCCCTCGGTGATGGACCGAGCAAGTTCTTGCTGCATCTGGACAGCCGCAATCTCTACTGGCCGCCGGGCAACGGCACGGACCCTCGTCAGACCAAGATCATCGTGACGATGACGCTGTTCGACAAGAAGGACAAGGTGCTCAAGTCGGCAGGCCGGGCACTGACCCTGAACGCCAAGCTCACCGCGCCGCTGACAGGGCCGGTGGAGGGCAACGTCACGCTGCCCTGCGAAGCGCCTGAGGATAGCAAAGCGGTGCGCGCGCGCATCGTCCTCCGTGTAAACGCCACCGGCCGCATGGGCACGGCGGATGTGGACCTGCGGCGCGCGCCGCAAGCTGCCAACGCGGGTGCGGCTCCGTCCACGACGCCGTGAGGGCAACCCGTGCTTACGAGCGCGGCACAGCTTCGCCTTGTACCGGGTCACCTCGAAGAAACGCGCCGATGTTCTTGTTAAGGAACTCAAGGTCACCCGGCCCCGCGCCTGCACCGGCGGGGTGGCCCCACAGCGACGGGATCGGCTTGAGCACCACGTGCGGGATGAATTGCGATTCGTACCGCGCGTCGCCGACGGGGAAGTACAGGTCCGTCATGGACGGCATGTAGAGCACGGGAACCTTGATGGACGCGAGCGCCTTTTTGGTGTCGCCGCCGAAGCCGGGCGTGGTGCCCACGTCGTGCTTTTCCCAGGTGCGCAGCTGCAGGATGAGGTCGTTGGCATCGGCACCCTGGATGAAGTCGTCACGGAAGCCGGCGAGCTCCTGGTCAAGGGTCTTGTTGGGGTCGTGCGTCTTCCAAAGCTCGTCGCGCCACCACTCCTGCGAGTACAGCCACGCGCCCCAGACCGCGCCGAAGGCGGCGATGCCGCGCTTGGGTTCGGTGGTGTACTCGCCGTTGTTGAAGTCGCCGTCGGCGGCGATGGCGGCGATCTCGCTCTCGTTGCGGGCGATGCCGTGCGGCCAGCAGCGCGCCGTGCCGCTGGTCGCGACGATGCGATCCATGAACCCCGGGTAGCTCACCGCCCATTGGAACGCCTGCTCCGCGCCCATGGAGAAGCCCACGACGGCGCGCAGGTGCTTGACGCCAAGTTGCTCGACGAGCAGACGATGCACGGCCTCTACGTTGTCGCGGATCGTCATCACCGGAAAGTGCGGCCCGTGAAACGGCGCGGGCGTGTTGCTCGGCGAAGACGAGCTGCCGTTGCCGAAGAGCTCAGTCGTGACGAGAAAGAGTTTGCTGGGATCGAGTGCTTTGGCGTTCGCCCCGTCACCGGGGCCGATCAGCCACTCGTAGCCGCGATACTTGGCCATGTAGTGCGAAGGCAGCAGCACGACGTTGTCCCTGGCCGCGTTCAACGTGCCGTAGGTGCCGTAGACGACCTTGAGTTCCGGGACCACGGCGCCGCTTTCGGTCCGGAAGTTGTGCAGCACAAACTCATGGCGCGTAGAGACCGGCGGCGTCGGAGGCTGCGTGTGGCCCAGGTTTGACAGAAGCAGCAACAGCGCCGCGACGGAGCGCGGGATGCGGAAAAGCATGGAGGTCACCTTTGGCACATTGTCTCAGGAGCAGAGGCGTGAGACGAGAAGGGTTCGCGATGCAACTTCCTGACTGAGGCGGTAGCGCGAAGGTTGCACTCGCACAAGGCGTTCGGACGCGCATCGGGCTGCGATGATAAAGGAACCAATCGGGCGTGACTGCGTCCAGGGCACTACTGGTGGCTGATAAGTTTCGCTGTGACGAAGCGAAAGCCCCGGGGTAGCAGCCCCGGGGCGTTTCTTGGTCCGAAAGGTGGTGATCACACATGCGACCCATAAAGGTTCGCATCGGTAAGGCGTCCTTCGAGGCACCTGGGGAGTTCATCCCCCTACTCATTGGAACGCTTGTGCTGGTAGGCGGCAAGCTGGCGCACGTAGTGCTCCGGCTGCTGCACTGTCAGTAGTCACTTAACCCAGACTGGGGCGGCAGTCACCCGCCTCAGTCTGGTATTAGCTTCGAGCCGACACACCGTTCTGTCAATACCTATTTGGCCCCAAGCGGCTCAACGCGCGTCGCGGAGCAGCTGCGTCATGCGTTGGAAGGCCTGGTTGCGGGCGACCGTATTGGCGGCCACGGTCTCCGGCGAGGGTCCACCCTGGCCAGCCATGCCGCCTGTGGGGGCGCCTGCCGGAGCCTCACCCGCGCGCATGAAGCCGTGGCCGGCGCCGTTGTAGATCACGGGGTCGTAGGTCTTGCCGGCGGCTTTCATCGCGGCCTTGGTGGGGTCCACGGTGGCGGTGATGCGGGCGTCATTGCCGGCGTAGAAGCCATAGACCGGCGCGCTGATGTCCTTTAGCAGTTCTGTAGCGGGCGGCGGGCCGTAGAAGACAAAGGCTGCGCTGAGGTCGTGCCGATGCGTGGCAAACAGAAAGCTTTTGCCGCCGCCCCAGCAGAAGCCCGCGACCGCAAATTTAGCGCTGGCCGCGGGCAGATGTTTGCCGTAGTCGGCTGCGGCGTCTAGGTCGGCCAGGACCTGTGGGTCGGGCAGGGAGGAGACGGCCTTCACCGTCGCGCTTTGGTCGGGGAAGGTGCTGGTGCCGCCGGGCGTGACAGGGGCATACGGCGCGCCGGGTCCGGGTCCCAGCCCGCTCAGTAGGTCCGGCTCCACTACGATGTAGCCCTCGGCGGCGACTTCGTCGGCCATCTCGCGCGCCCAGTCGCTCAGCCCGAAGATCTCGTGAATCATCACGACCACGGGCGCTTTGCCTTTGACCTCCGGGTACACGACCCAGGCCTGCAGGTTGCGGCCGCCGGGTTCGTGAATGGTGACGTATTCGCCGTGGCGCGGGCTCCTGTCGAGCCTTGCCTTAGCCCAGTCCTGCCCGTGTGCCGCGGCGGCGATCGCAACGGCCATCGCCGCCACTGCCGCCGTGCTTCTGCCCTGGATGCCCTTGAGTGTCATCGCCTCAAGTCTACACAGGCGCAGCTTGGTTCGCGCACCATGCAAGGTAGGCGCGCAGCATCGCGGTGAGATGCGCTTCCATTGGGCCTAACATCCCTTTCGGATTCTCTGATTCCAGCAACTTCCGGCTCACCCCGGACATGGCTCCCTGTAGCACTGTCGTCACCAGCGCGGTATCTACCCCGCAACTGTCCGGTGCAGATCCCAGCATCGCGGTGATGATCCCATGCAAGCGCGCGCTGACCACCTGCGCGATGCGAACGCCGTCGACGTCCGAGCTCACGGCGTAGAGCGCTACGCTCGCCTTGCCGTCACGCAGCTTTGCCCGCAAGAAGGCACTCGCCAGGGCCGCGACCATAGCAGCCAGGGGTTGTCCACGCTGTTCTGCGCACACCGCCTCCACTGCCGCGGCGACCTCATCGAAATGCCGCTGCAGCACAGCTTGTAGCAGCGAGCTCTTGTTCGGGAAGTACTGATACAGCGTGCCCACAGAGACCCCGGCGCGCTCGGCGACCCGCGTGGTCGTCAGCCGCTCCTTGCCCGTCACCAGCAAAACCTGAAGAGTCGCTTCAAGCATTGCGTCCACGCTGGCCGTGGAACGCGCCTGAACCGGCGATTTTCTTGGTTTCAACGGCAACGACGCGAGCATCGGCAAATGCGAACTCCTGGAAGCAGGTCCATTTCATCTAAACACAGGTGATTCGGCGAAGCACCAGCAAAGCCGTTCACAGGAGCAAGACAGCATGACGACACAAACAGAACTCGGTGGCAGCTTTACGCTGCCCGGTACGGATCTCACTATTCATCGCATGGGTTACGGCGCCATGCAGCTCGCCGGCCCCGGTGTCTACGGCCCGCCGCGCGACCGCGATGAGGCCATCGCCGTTTTGCGGGAGGCTGTCGAGAGCGGCGTCAACCACATCGACACCTCGGACTTCTACGGGCCGCACGTCACCAACCAGCTGATCAAGGAGGCGCTGCACCCCTACCCGAAGGACCTTGTGATCGTGACCAAGGTGGGCGCGCGCCGCGATGAAACCAAGGCCTGGCATCCGGCGACCTCGCGCGACGAACTGACCTCCGCCGTCCACGACAATCTGCGCAACCTGGGCCTCGATCGCCTTCACATCGTCAACATGCGGGTGATGGGCCCCACGATGGACATCGAGGCGCCGTTCACCGTCCTTGCCGAGTTGCAGCAGCAGGGCCTGATCGCGCACCTTGGCGTCAGCAACGTTACCCCGGCGCAGTACGAGACGGCGAAGAAGATTGCCCCCGTAGTCTGCGTGCAAAACCTCTACAACGTGGCCTTCCGCGACGACGACAGCTTTATCCAACAGCTTGCGCAGGAAGGCGTGCCGTACATGCCGTACTTCCCGCTAGGCGGATTCAACCCGCTGCAGTCGACCACGCTGGCCGAGGCCGCGGGCGAAGCGAACGCGACCCCGATACAGGTCGCACTTGCCTGGCTGCTTCACCACGCCCCCAACCTCTGCCCCATTCCCGGCACATCCTCGCGTGCCCACCTGCGCGAGAATCTTGCGGCGGCCTCGCTGGAGCTAAGTCCGGAGGCCAAAGGCAAGCTCGACGGCCTGGGTGCAGCAAAGGAATGGGCGCCACCGCACCGGTAGGCGTCGCTTCATCTACACGAACGAAGGCCCCGGTTAGGGACATTCCCGGGCCTCGCTCTGTGCCTTGAACCCTGCGCCCTGTACCCTTGTTTCTATGCGCTACGGCTTCTGGCTTCCCGTCTTTGGCGGTTGGCTTCGCAATATCGACGACGAGGGTATGCCTGCGACCTGGGACTACATCCGCGACCTCACGGTGCAGGCCGAGGCGCTCGGCTATGACCTGACCCTGATCGCCGAGCTCAACCTCAACGACATTAAAGGCCCAGAAGCGCCGTCACTCGACGCTTGGACGACCGCCGCCGCGCTCGCCGCGGTGACCCGCAAGCTCGAACTCATGGTGGCCGTTCGCCCCACGTTTCACCACCCCGCGCTGCTGGCCAAGCAGGCCGCCAACATCGACCGGATCAGCCAGGTGAATGGGGGCGGCCGCCTCACGCTTAATGTCGTCAGCTCCTGGTGGCGCGACGAGGCGCTGAAATACGGCATTCCCTTCGACGAGCACGATGATCGCTACGCCCGCACCAGTGAGTGGCTGGATGTGCTGAACCGCTGCTGGTCGCAGCAGCACGGCAGCTTCGACGGCCGCTTTTACAACGTCGACCGGAACCTCCTTAGCCCCAAGCCGCTGCCCAAGCGCACCTATGCGGGTGCGCCGCCAGGGCTTACCCGTCCCACGCTGTACGCGGGTGGTGAGTCCGAGACCGCCAAGAACCTCATCGCCCAAAAGTGCGACGCGTACCTGATGCACGGTGACGACCCGCGCACCATTGCCGCCAAAGTCGAAGACATGCGGGGCCGCCGCGCCCGGCTCCCGCACCTGCCGCCGCTGATCTTCGGCGTGACTGGCTACTGCATCGTCCGCGACTCCGAGGCCGAGGCCAACCGTGAGGTCGACCGCATTACCGCGCCGCCGAACCCGCACACCTCACCCGCCGGCTTCGCCAACTTCGAGCAGTGGACGACGGGCTCCAAGCTGGAAAAGAAGCTGTCATTGCGCGACTACTCCGTCTCCAACCGCGGCCTGCACTCCGGCCTGATTGGCACCCCGGAGCACGTTGCGCAGCGCCTGGCCGACTTCGAAGGCGCCGGTTGCTCGCTGGTGCTGCTGCAAAGCTCGCCCCAGCACGAGGAGATGGCCCGCTTCGCAGAGCAGGTGATGCGCAAGCCTGGCCCTTTGACGCGGCCCGCATCCAATCAGCCATGACCCGTCGTCAGTTCAGCGCCGCGATGGCGGCCCTCGGCCTGAACGCCGCGGCCCGCGCCGAGCCCCAGGTCCATGCCGAAAGGCTGCCGCTTTCGCGCAACGGCTGGATGCCCAACAACGAGCGCCTCCCGGTGCTTGTCTACCATCGCGCGTTCAGCCCCGACGGCGAGCTTGCCGCGCACATGGAAGGCGCTTTCCAAGCGCACGGATGGCCTCCGCAATGGCGCAACGGCGTGTACACCTTTCACCACTTCCACTCCACCGCGCATGAGGTGCTGGGCTTTGCCGCAGGGTCGGCGGAGCTGATGCTCGGCGGCGAGAACGGCCACACGCTCACCGTCCAGGCCGGCGATGTCGTCGTGCTGCCCACCGGCACCGGCCATTGCCGCCTGAGCGCCAGCGCCGATTTCCTCGTCATCGGCGCCTACCCTGAAGCGCAGCACTGGGACATCTGCCGTGCCGCCCCGGACGCCGCCGCCGTTGAGCGCATGCAGTCATTGCCCTTCCCCAGCAGCGACCCGGTGACTGGCGTCGGCGGCGATTTGGTCAAGCTGTGGCACGTCTAACTTCCATGCGCCTGACTCCCACGGATCGTGTCTTCGTGCTCACCGGAGCCGGCATCTCTGCCGAGAGCGGCCTGGCCACCTTTCGCGGGTCGGGAGGCTTGTGGAACGGGTTTCGGGTTGAAGAGGTGGCCACGCCCGAGGCCTGGGAGGCGGATCCGGCGCTGGTCTGGAGCTTCTATGCAAATCGGCGGCGCGAGGCTCGCACGGCCCAGCCCAACGCCGGGCATCGCGCCCTGGCCGCGCTGGAGCAGCAGCTTGGCGGCCGGATCTTTCTTGTTACCCAGAATGTCGACGACCTCCATGAGCGCGCCGGCTCCGAGCGCGTCCACCACATGCACGGCACCTTGTCCGCGTCGCGGTGCGTGGCCTGCGACGTGCCCTTTGCCGATGAGGCGCTCCATCTCGACCCAGCCCATCTGCCCACGTGCGCAGGTTGCGGCGCCCCGGTTCGCCCGCACATCGTCTGGTTCGGCGAAGTCCCCCTCGATCTCGACACCATCTTCTCTCAGCTGGAACGCGCCACCGTGCTGCTGGTGGTCGGCACCTCCGGCAGCGTGTACCCGGCCGCGGGCTTTGTGCGGCTGGCCCGGCAACGTGGTGTGCGCACCGTCTACGTCGGCCCCGAAGAGCCCCTGAACGCCGAGGCCTTTGACGATATCCTGCTCGGCCCCGCGACGCAGGTTTTGCCCGAGCTGTTGGGCTGAACGCGACCGCGGGCTTTGGCCTGTTCGCAAACAAACGCTTGTCTCTGGAGCTTTCGGAAACGCCAGGCTTGACAGCCGCAGGGGCAGGGCGCTACCGTTCCCGCGCAGTTCAATCAGCCAATTCGGAGTTGCACAAGCGTGAGAAACCCCTTCGGGACATCTGTGTCCGCAACCCTTGCCCGCCTCGCAGGTTGTCTGCTGGTCGGCGCCACCGCCGCCGCCGCTGCGCCGTCTGCCTTGGCGCAGAGCACCGCCCCAGACTTTGGTCCGAACGTCTTCATCATGGACCCCAGCATGACGTCGGCCAGCATCCAGGGCACGCTGAGCTCGCTCGCGAACGAAGGGCAGTTCAGCAGCAACCGCTACGCCATCCTGTTCAAACCCGGTACCTACAACATCCAGTCGCCCATCGGCTACTACGAGTCCGTCGCCGGCCTGGGCGCCACCCCCGGCGCGGTCACCATCAACGGCTTCATCACGCCGAACTTCGGAACCACCGCGCAGTACTTCCCCGGCACCAACCTGACCGACACCTTTTGGCGTTCGATGGAAAACTTGACCGTCAACCCGGTCACGGACAGCGCGCAGAACGCTCCGGCCAACACCCTGCAATGGGGTGTCTCGCAGGCCGCGCCGCTCCGCCGCCTGCAGATCAACGGCGGCCTTGAGCTGACGGACAGCTATTGCGGCAACTCCAGCGGTGGCTTCATCGCCGACACCGTCGTCACCGGCAACGTCAATGCCTGCTCCCAGCAGCAGTGGTTTTTCCGCAACAGCGCCGCGTCCAGCTTCAGCGTGTATGTTTGGAATTTCGTCTTCGCGGGCGTGACCGGCACCCCCGCGCCGTCCTCCACCGGTACGCTCAAGACCGTGCTGCCGACCACGCCCATTACCCGCGAAAAGCCGTTCTTGTACGTGGACGGCTCCGGCAACTACAACGTGTTTGCGCCTTCGGTGCAGCACCGCTCGACCGGCGCAAGCTGGGCCAACGGCTCCACCCCCGGCCGCTCCATCCCCATCGCGAACTTCTTCATCGCGCAGCCCACCATGTCCGCGGCGACCATCAACCGCGCACTCGGCTCCGGCAAAAACCTGATTCTTACGCCGGGCATCTACAATCTCGACCAGCCGCTGCATGTACTCAATCCCGATACCGTCGTCTTGGGTCTGGGCTACGCGACGCTGGTGCCCACCAACGGCAACCTCGCGATCGACGCAGCCGACGTCGGCGGCTTGCAGATCGCCGGTCTGATCATTGACGCCGGCCCCACGAACTCGCCCGTGCTGGTGCGCATGGGCCAGGGCTTCCTGCCGGTCGGCGGGTTCGCTCCGCATCAGGACGATCCCTCCACTCTGAGCGACATCACGCTTCGCGTGGGCGGCGCCACCGAAGGCAAGGCCACCACCAGTCTCGAGGTGAACAGCGCCGACGTCGTCCTGGACAACATCTGGGCGTGGCGCGCCGACCACGGGGCCGGTGCCGGCTGGACCTCCAACACCGCCGCGCATGGCCTGATCGTTAACGGCGACCGCGTCACCGCGCTCGGCCTCGCCGTCGAGCACTACCAGCAGGAGCAGGTCCTCTGGCGGGGCAACGCCGGCCAGACGATCTTCTACCAGAGCGAACTGCCATATGATCCGCCCAGCCAGGCTGCCTGGATGGATGGCACCGCCAACGGCTACCCCTCGTACGTGGTCGCCAACCGCGTAATCAAACACGCTGCGTACGGCCTCGGCGTTTACAGCTACTTCAGCCAAGGCATCAACATTGTTGAGGACAACGCGATCACCGCGCCTGACAGGCTCAGTGTCAGCTTCGTCAACGCTGGAACGGTTTGGCTGAACGGCAGCGGCTCGATCACGCATGTCATCAATGGCGTTGGCGCTACGGTCGATAGTCTGAATCGTGATGCGATCAGCCCGGTCGCGATGTACCCGTAGGTCTTTGACAGCTACGAGGGCGACCGGACGAGGCGGTCGCCCTTGTAGCTTTCCATCGGCTTCGGCCTGGGTCGTCAAGCGCTCCTCTGTGTTGCCCCGCGGATGACAGCCCTCCTCCACACGGCATAGGCTGTCTTTTGCATGAGCCTGCTCAATCGCCGCCGTTTTCTCCAGTCTTCCGCTGCCGTCGCCATCACCGCATCGCCTCTCCGCTCGCTCGCCCAGGCCACCGCCAACGCCGCCCCGCTCGTCGTTCGCCCCGAGCGCAATGGCCCGCAGGTGCCGGCTAGTTTCATCGGCCTCAGCTACGAGATCGAACAGCTCACGGATCCGAGCTTCTTATCCGCCGGCAACACCGGCCTTATCGCCCGCTTTCGCGAGCTCACGCCGAATGGTGTGCTGCGCCTCGGTGGCAACACCTCCGACGTCGGCTGGTGGAAGCCAACGGGCGCGAGCACGCAACCGCCGCTGCCGCCCAACGTCGTTGCCTCGGTCGAGCCCGGTACGCGGCCGTTTCAGCAACTCGCGTACCCGGTCACGCCCGAAGCGGTGAAGAACCTGCGCGCCTTTCTCGACGCCACCGGCTGGAACTGCCTGTATGGCATCAACTTGGGGACCAACACGCCGGCGCGCGGGGCCGAAGAGGCTGCGTTTGTGTTCGGGACGCTGGGCTCCCGGCTCGAGTACTTTCAGCTGGGCAATGAGCCCGACCTCTTTCAGCATCGTTTCCGCGACCCAAAGACCTGGAACGTCGACCGCTACCTCGACGACTGGTTGGCCATGGCCAACGGCATTCGCGCCCGCGTGCCGCAGGCCCGCTTCGGTCTGCCCGACACGGCCGGCGACCCCACCTGGAGCTCGCGCATCGCCGAGCGCCTGGGCGCCATGCCGCCTGCCGGGACGGGGTCGGGGCAGGGAAGCCGGCCCAACGTGGCCGCCGTTACCCACCACTACTACTTCGGCGGCCCGCCCGAGAACCCCAACGTGAACATTCCGCGCCTGTTAAAGACCGACCCCAAAGTCGCGCAGGTGGCGGCCACCACCCGGGAGGCCGCCAACAAGCTCGGCTGTGTTTACCGTATGTCTGAAGGGAACACCTGCTACCGGGGTGGCAAACCCAACGTCTCCGACGTGCTCGCCGCCGCGCTTTGGGCCGCCGATTACGCGCTTTCGCTCGCCGCCTTCGGCTACGCCGGCATCAACCTGCACGGGGGCAGCGGCAAGGCCGTGGGCAACTCGCTCGGCGACCGCATGCCCGGCGAAGCCCTGCTGAAACCGGACGAGGCGCCGCACCCGCGTCCGTTCTACACTCCGATCGCCGCCATGAACGGCGCGTACGTCGCCGAACCCGACTTCCGCGGGTTGCAGTTTGCGGGCCGTTTTGCGGGCGCCACCATGATCCCTCTCGACTTCAACCCGGGCTCGGTGAACGCAACGGCCTACGCCGCGAAACTGCCTTCCGGCCAGCTCCAGGTCGCCATCGTGAACAAGGACGCTATACAGTCCGTGCCGCTCAACCTCCCCGGCTTCAGCCCGGCGTTGGTGCTTACCGGGGCGTCGCTGGAAGCTCGCGAAGTGACGGTAGCCGAGCCGCAAGCTAACACCGAAGCCAACGCCGTGCCGCCCAGAACCGCCATGTTGCTGCTCAATGTGCACGGCTAAATCTAGTCGTCGTCTCGGATCAGGGGAGGCGAAGGCGTCCGATTGCCTGCGCTCCCGTGAGAACATTTTCCTCAGGAGCGACTCGACCCTTTGCAGCTCTGGAACGCGTTCTTGATTGCCTTCACGGCGCTGTTGCCGCTGATCAATCCGCCCGGCTCGGCGCTTGTGCTGCTGGGCCTGATCGGCGAAGCGCCGCCGGTTGTGTATCGCACGGTCGCGCGCAAGGTTGCGCTCAATAACATCCTCTTTTTGGCCGTGATCGAGATCCTTGGGTCGGCCATCCTGAAGTTCTTTGGCATCTCGCTTCCGATCGTTCAGGTTTCGGGCGGTATCGTCATCGTCTCCATCGGCTGGTCCATGCTCAACGAGAAGGACTCCGACATCACGACCACCCGCGACAAGCAAGAGGCCTCACGGATCGACCCCGAGCAGAGGCTCCGGTCCCTACAGCAAAAGGCCTTCTACCCGTTCACGTTTCCGGTTACCTCCGGCCCCGGCACGCTCGTGGTCATGCTCACGTTGAGCGCCCGTTTTTCCGAGGGCAAACTCACCCCGAATCTTCTGGGCCATTTCGGTCTGTTTCTTGCCGTTCTCGCGCTCAGCGCGCTGGTGTACGTGTGTTATGCGTATGCGGCACGCATTCGCGCGGCGGTTGCACCCTCAACCGTCCACGGCATTCTGCGCATTGTCGCGTTCATTCTCATCTGCATCGGCGTCCAGATTGCATGGAACGGTCTTACCGTGCTGATCGGCAACTTTCTTCACCGCACCTGATAGCGGCGGCTACCCGCTTCCCGGCGGCATCAGCAGCACCAGGTCAACGCGCCGGTTGCTGCGCCGTCCCACTTCGGTGCGATTGTCCGCGATTGGCCGATACGACCCGTATCCGGCAACGGACAACTTTCCGGGATCGAACTCGGACTCGGCCAACAGCATTTGTAAAACAGCCTCGGCCCGCGCGGTCGAAAGCTCCCAATTGGAATGAAAGCGCGATGTGTAGATTGGCTGGTCGTCCGTGTGGCCTTCTACGCGAACCTGCACACCGCTAGGCCCAACCACGCGCGAGATCCGTTCCAGTAACTCGTCGGCGGCCGGCAGCGGCATGGCCTGCCCCGTCTCGAAGTAGCCGGCCTCCTTCATGCTGATGACGATGCCCTCAGGACGGTTCTGCAGCGACACGTTCTGCGACCCGGGGGACAGGCTTAACGCCCGTTGAAGGTCGTCATACATCCGCTCCTTGCTGCGAAGTGCCGCGTTCGCAGATCTTCCGGTCACTGCTTCGGCGCCGCCGCCGGCTCCGCCTGCGGAACGTGCAACCTCCGTGGGCGACCGGCCGTGTCCGTGGTTCCGACTTGCGGACGTATGTCGACTCGCGTCCAAGGACGGCAGAGCGCACCCACTCTTGCGGTACGCTGCCGCTACAAGAACAACAAACAGGGCAAACAGCAGCGTCATCAGGTCCGCGTACGACACCAGCCAGCGGTCCCGGTGCGCTACCCGGTTGCGAGGAGCGATGGTCGCGCTCATCCGGCTCGCACACCCTGTCCCGGGCGGACGCTGGTGCGTAACGTATACAGCCCCAACTTTTCTTCCAACGATCGCGGACGGGTCTTGGCCATGATGCCCAGAACGCCCTCCAGCACCATTTCCTGCCTTCGTCGCAGCTCCAGTTCGCGCAGGCGTAGGTTGCCCGCTAGCGGCAGCAAAAACAGATTCGCGAGACCAACCCCGTACAAGGTGGAAACAAACGCCGCAGCGATCCCTTTCCCTACCTGGTCGAAGTCGTTTAACAGCTGCATGACGTGCAAGAGTCCAAGCACCGCACCCAGGATGCCGAGCGGCGGCGCTACTCCCGCCGCGGTCTCCAGTAGCTGGTCCACCAGGTCGGCCACGTGTTCCCTGGCGTTGGTTTCCAGTTGCATCATGGACCGGATTTCAGCCTCTTTGGTCCCATCCACTGCGAGCATCAACGCCTTGTGCAGGAAGGGATCCCGTATGCGCTCGAGCTCCGCATCCAGCGAGAGCATGCCGCTTGTTTCGGCCTGCCGGGCATACCGCATCAGGTCTTGCGTCAGCCGTTCGGAGCCGTGGGAAGGGCTGCGAAAGATTCCCAAAGCCTGACGGAGTGCCTCGCGCAGCACCGACACAGGGAACTGGATCAGCACAACACTCGCCGTTCCCATCACCACGACCGCCAGCGCCGTGGGCTGCAGCAGCAGGCTGAGGCTTTCGCCTTCGAAGTAGCACCCCAGCACGATGCATGCCAGGGCAAGCAGAACGCCAAGCGTTGTGCTCGCCTCCCACCGCTTCCCTCGCCTCGGTGTGGGCGCAACCTGCAGCGTGGCTGTTTTTCCTTTGGCTGCCGTTGCGCTCACCCCATCACTCCTTAACGTCGTGGTGTTCTCAACGTAGTCGGTCCACCGGCGACTCACAATCCCCTTCTTGGGTAATTACCATTACGCTGCCGGCGTACACCATTGATTGCTCAAATGCACCAAGAAAGCAGCAAAATAGCCACACGTTCCAGAGTTCCTCCGCATCTGAAAGCCTGCATGTCCTTTCTTGACACACTGCTCGGACGCCCGCTCGCCTCCGAAGAGGACGCCGCGCAGCGCGTGGGCGTCGCCGAGGGCGTCCCCGCCTTCGGGTTAGACGCCCTTGGCTCGGCCGCCTACGGCCCTGAGGCCGCCCTCACCATCCTTATACCCGCTGCCGCGGCCGGTATTGCCTATGTCCTGCCCATCAGCCTCACCATCATCGCGCTGCTCGGCATCGTATTTTTCAGCTACCGCCAGACCATTGCGGCCTACCCCAACGGCGGCGGTAGCTACACCGTAGCCAGCGAGAACCTGGGTCGCGGCTTTGGTTTGCTCGCCGCCGCCGCCCTCATCCTGGACTACCTGCTCGATGTAGGCGTGGGCATCTCGACGGGCGTCGGCGCGCTCGTCTCCGCGGTCCCCAGGCTGGGACCGCATACGCTCAGCATGTGCCTGGGCATCCTTGTCCTGCTTACGCTGGTGAACCTGCGCGGCGTGCGCGAAAGCGGCGTGATCTTTATGCTGCCCACGTATCTGTTCTGCCTTTGTCTGCTCGGGGTGCTGGGCTGGGGCGCGTTCAAGGTCTTGGCCGCCCACGGTCATCCCGTCCCTGTGGTCGCCCCGCCCCGTGCAACGACGAAGACCGTGGCCGCGGTCGGAGCCTGGCTGCTGATCCGCGCTTTCGCCTCAGGTTGCACCGCCCTCACCGGCGTTGAAGCCGTCTCCAACGGCGTTACGGCCTTTAAGGATCCCAACACGCAGACCGCTCGCCGCACCCTCACGGTCATCGTCGTTCTGCTCGCCGTCTTCCTGTACGGCATCGCGCACCTCACCCTGGCGTATGGCATTCAGGCTACCGCTCCCGGCTCGCCGCAGTACCAGAGCCTGCTTTCGATGCTCACGGCGGCGGTCGCCGGTAAGGGCGCGTTCTACTACCTCACCATCGCCAGCATCCTTCTGCTGCTTTCGTTGTCGGCCAACACCGCGTTTACCGACTTCCCCCGCCTTTGCCGCGCGATCGCGGAGGACGGTTATCTGCCCAAGTTCTTCGCCATCCGCGGCCGCCGCCTTGTATACACCGAAGGCATTCTGGTGCTGGCGCTGCTCTCCGCGCTCATTCTTACCGCGTTTGGCGGCGTCACCGACCGGCTGATCCCGCTTTTCGCCGTGGGCGCTTTTATGGCCTTCACCCTGTCGCAGGCCGGCATGGTTCTGCACTGGCGGCGCAACCCCGGCCGCGGATCCGTTCTTTCCATGGCGATCAACGGCATCGGCGCGCTCGCCACCGGGGTCACTGTCGTGGTCGTGCTGGTCGCCAAGTTCACGGAGGGCGCCTGGATCACCGTGCTCATGATCCCGCTGCTCATGCTGCTCATGCGCGGCGTCCACCGGCACTACACTGTGATTAACC
>CAXTLD010000005.1:0-81655 GCA_964245045.1 uncultured Acidobacteriaceae bacterium
CCCCCCGCTCCGCCTACTTCCCGCAGCTCGACGGCCTGCGCGCCCTCGCCATCGTCATGGTCTTTTTGCACCATGCCTACGCCATCCCCCTGCTTTGGGCCGGCGTGGACCTGTTCTTCATCCTGTCCGGCTACCTCATCACCAACATCCTCCTCCGCGACGCGGCCGACCGACGAGAAGCACGGATGCGCTTCCCCGCCCTGCTCGGCCACTTCACCCTCCGCCGCGCCCAGCGCCTCCTCCCCGCCTACGCCCTCGCGCTCGCGCTCATCGCCGCCCTCACCACCCAGCCCTGGCGCCGGCTTTGGCCCTTCTACGCCTTCTTTCTCCAGAACATCCCGTACGCCTTCCACCATGTCCCGTTCGGCCCGCTCATCCCCCTGTGGTCCCTCGCCGTGGAGCAGCACTTCTATCTTGTCTGGCCCTTTCTGGTCTTCTTTCTCCCGCGCCGCGCCCTCGCGCCCGCCATGCTGGCCATCCTCATTGGCTGCCCCATTCTCCGCGCCGTGTGTACCCCGCTCTTCGCCTTCCCCGACGCCATCTACGTCCTCACCCCGTTCCGCATCGACGCCATGGCCGCCGGCGCCCTCGCCGCCCTCCTGCTCCCACGCCTCGACGCACAACGCACCCGCCGCCGCGCCCAGCTCGCCATCCCGTTAGGACTGATCGCCTACGCCCTGCTCAGCCTCAACCCCCACTTTCGCCGCGCGGCCAATACCCCGCTCTTCAACGGCCTCGCCTACTCGCTCAACATCCTCATCCTCGGCGGCCTCTTTCTCTGGACACTCCTCGCCGCCTCCACCAGCCCGCTGAACCGCGTCCTCGCCAGCCCACCCCTGCGCGCCCTCGGCCGCATCAGCTACGCCTTTTACCTGTTCCACCTCCTCGTGCTCACCCGCTGCGACGCGCTCCTGCCACCACGCCTGGCCCCGCCCATCGCCTTCGCCCTCACCACGGCGCTCGCCACGCTGAGCTGGTACGTGATCGAAAAACCCATCCTGGCTCTGGGCGGCACACCCCGCGGTGCCTCCTTAAACCTTACAAAATAAAAAGCTTGGCGTCCTCAGCGCCAACGGCGCGTCCTAAACTAGCCTGGGGCGCAGCCCCAGGTCGCCCAGTCAAGAAGACCGAGGGCTGAAAGCCCGACATGACGCCCCAGGTCGCCCCCGCCTAGCGCCCCTCCGACGGCTGGTGCACATCAATTAACTGTGGCTCCTTCGGCGCCGACAACGTTTCCACCTGCGCCTCCGTCGGTCGCCGCTTCCGCGTATACGGCTCCAGAACCTGCCGCTGTCCCGTCTGCAAGGCCCGCTCCACCGCCGCGATGATCCGGATATCCAGCATCCCTTCTTCGCCGTCCGCCTCAGGCTGCTGCCCATTCACAATGCAATCGGAAAAGTACTTCAGCTCGCCGCCGAAGTGGTCCGTCTTCGGAAAGCTCTCCTCGCTCTTCTTCTTGCTGATCGTCGTCTGGTGCTTCATCGCCGTGTTCATGCCGAACGCCGGGCTCGAATACAGGTCTCCCAGCGTCCCCACCACGCGGTAGTCATCCAGGTCCGCGCCCGAGTAGCTCATCAGCATCGTCGCCAGCCGGTCACCAGGAAACTTCAGATTCACCGTCACCTGGTCGTCAAAGTCGCGGAACCGCTCCGGGTCCGTGCGCACGCCCATCGCGCTCACCTCAATCGGCTCAGCCCCAAACAGGTTGCGCACCGTGTTGATCGGGTACGGCCCCATGTCCGGCACCGGTCCCGCCCAGAAGCCATGCTTCGCGCGGTGGTTTTGGTAGTTCACCGGCTGCGAGAACGACGAATTGAAATACCGCAGATGGCCCAGTTTGCCCGACCGCGCCACCTCAAAGGCCTTCAGCGTCCCAGGCTCATGGTGCAAGCGGTAAGCCACCATCAGCTTCGCGCCGCTCTCTTCCCCGGCTGCGATGATCTGCTCACACTCGGACACCGACACCGCCATTGGCTTCTCCAGCAGCAGATGGATCCCGGCCATCAGCGTCCGCACCGCCAGGTCTACGTGATCGAAGTTCGGCGTCGCCAGGTACACCGCGTCGATTGTCCCCGACCCCAACAGCTCGTCATACTCCTGGTAGCTGTACAGCGCGGAAACACCATACTTCTCGCCCACCTTGGCGGCCTTCTCCTCGTGCCCGCTCACAAAGGCGACCACCTCGCTGTTGCCCGTATGCTCCACGCCCGGCAAAAATGAGCTCTGCGAAATCCAGCCGATCCCCACCACGGCGTAACGAACCTTACGCCCCTTCACCACCACTGCCTGTCCGCTCATCTGTCCTTGCCTCCGGGCAACTTAGCCCACAGCAGAGGTGGATGCGCTTGCCTTCAGCTCCGGGTGTCCGTGGCTGGTAGGTCCTGTGCGGCAAATCAACTTGAAACAGCCACCGGTGCCGGCTGCGGCACACCCGTCGCCGTCGACGGCTCGCCCGTCGTGTCAGGCCCCGTGCCCACCGCCATCGCACCCCACCCCGGCATCTCCTGCGATCCCACAATCAACCGCACCCCATCCCGCAGCGTCACATACGTCCAGAACCAGCTGCGCAGCACACTCAGCCGATTGCGAAAGTCGATCAAGAAGAAGATGTGAACGCATAACCACGCCATCCACGCCAGAAAGCCGCTCATGTTGGCCTTGAACGGCCACACCACCCGCGCCACCGCCGCCTTCCTCCCAATGGTCGCCATGTCGCCCTTGTCAAAATAGTGGAACGGCTTCTGCTTCGCCGCCCTGCCCTCCATCAACAGCTGAATCCGCTTCGCCACATAGTCGCCCATCTGCATCGCCGGCTGCGCCACGCCCGGCACCTGCTTGCCGTCCTGCTCAACGTGCGCCAGATCGCCAATCACAAACACCTCAGGATGATCGGGCGGATTCAAGTACCCATCCACAAACACGCAACCCTTCTTGTCTGCCGGGAAGCCCAGTGCCTTGCCCAGCGGCGACGCCTGCACCCCCGCGCCCCACAACGTGCACACGCTATCAATCCGTTCCTCGCCCACCTTCACGTAGCCGGGCCCAATCTCCGTCACGTGCGCGCCCGTGCGGCAGCGCACGCCAAGCTCCGCCAACTGCTCCACCGCCTTCTTCTGCAGTTCGGGCGGATAAGCTCCTAAAATCTTAGGTGACCCTTCCAAAATCTGCACATTGGCCGATGCCGGGTCGATATGCCGAAAATCCTTGGTCATATACAGCCGCGCAATGTCGGAGATCGCCCCCGCCAGCTCCACGCCGGTCGGCCCGCCGCCGATGATCACAAAGTTCAAGGGCGGATGGCTGCCCGTTTCCACCTTCTGCCGCTCCGCCAACTCAAACGCCAGCAGCACCCGCCGCCGGATCTCGGTCGCGTCCTCCACGGTCTTCAGCCCCGGTGCCAGCTTCGCCCACTCCTCGTGGCCAAAGTAGCTGTGCGTCGCCCCGGTGGCTACGATCAGGTAGTCATACACGATCTCCGCGCCGCTCTTTACCCGCACCCGCTTGGCCTCGAGGTCAAAGCTCAGCACCTCATCCATCAGCACCTCGGTGTTCTTGTTGTCGCGCAAAATCGACCGTATCGGCTGCGCGACCTCCCCCGGCGAGAGCACCGCGAGCGCCACCTGGTACAGCAGCGGCTGAAACGTGTAATGATTGCGCCGATCCAGCACCGTCACATCCACCGCCGCCTTGCCCAAACCTTTCGCCGCATGAATGCCGCCAAACCCCGCCCCCACAATCACCACGCGCGCCCGGCGCCCCGTCACCATCGCCCCTGCTGCTGCCATAACTCCGCCTATCTCCCGCAATTCCGTTCCACGTATTCGATGCGATGCCGAATGGTCCGCTCCATGCAAGTTGCCGCCGTTTGCGCCGCATCCAAGCTCCCATGAGCACAGGGACCCTCGGCCAAACCAAACAGCTCGGCAACTCGGACATGCACCTCACCGCCATCGGCTTCGGTGCCTGGGCCATCGGCGGCGGCAACTGGCAGTACGCCTGGGGCGCCCAGGACGACAACGACTCGCTCGACGCCATACGCCGCGCCCTCGACGCCGGCGTTAACTGGATCGACACCGCCGCCGTCTATGGCCTCGGCCACTCCGAGGAGGTCGTCGGGCAGGCGCTCAAGCAGGCCTCCACCAAACCATTCCTTTTCACAAAATGCTCCATGACCTGGGGCGACGACCGCACCATCGTGAACACCCTCAAGCAGGTCCGCCAGGAGTGCGAGGCAAGCCTCCGCCGCCTCGGCATCGAGGCCATCGATCTCTACCAGATCCACTGGCCCAACCCCGACGCCGAGATCGAAGAAGGCTGGCAAACCATGGCCGATCTGCAGCGCGAAGGCAAAATCCGCTTCCTCGGCGTTTCCAATTTCAACGTCGCCCAGATGGAACGCGTCCAGAAGATCGCGCCCATCACCAGCCTGCAGCCGCACTACTCCATGCTCACCCGCAAGGTCGAGCCTGAAATCCTGCCCTTCTGTCAGCAGCACGGCATCGGCGTCATCAACTACTCGCCCATGCAAAGTGGTCTGCTCATCTGCGCCATGACGCGTGGGCGTATCCAGGCCATGCCGACGGACGACCATCGCCGCAACCGCAAAGAGTTCCAGGAACCGCAACTCACCCGCAACCTCCAATTAGCCGAGTTGCTCAAGCAAATCGGCGCACGCCACGACGTACAGGCTGGCGTCGTCGCCATCGCCTGGACGCTCCACCACTCAGCGATTACCGGGGCCATCGTCGGCGGTCGCAGCGCCGCGCAGGTCGAAGGCGTCCTCCCCGCCGCCGAGTTTCGCCTCACCGAAGACGAGTACGCAGAGATTAACCGCTTCCTCAATAGCTAGACCAGAGGCCTACGTTTTCGGCGCGGCACGACATGAAGCGCCAACGGCGCACCCCATATCAGCCTAGGCCGCAAATCCTAGGCTGCGAAGTGGCAAGAACTAAACGCCCAAGACCGGTCCATAACAGCCCGGTTCCTCCCTGGATGGGCGGCCGAAACTGTGCCTCAAGCGCCAACGGCGCGCCCTACCTTAGCCTAGGCCGCAGGCCTAGGTAACGTCCGCAGCGGGGTTGTAGGGCTGAAAGCCCGCGCTATACCAGCCTAGGCTGCAAGCCCTAGGCACGGGCAAGAGGCCAGGGGCTGAAGACCCGTTCATAACAGCCTCAGCTTCTCCTGGGTCGGTGGCCGAAGCTGTGCCTCAAGCGCCAATGGCGCGCCCTACCTTAGCCTAGGCCGCAGGCCTAGGTTGGGCCCGCAGCGAGGTTGTAGGGCTGAAGGCCCGGTCTGTACGGCGTCCCAGCACCTCCGGGCCGCGCCCGATACCAGCCTAGATACCGGCACAAAGCAGGGTTGCAGACCCGCTCCCCCAAAGGTCGCAAAGTCCAAGGACAAACTATCTGGATGCAAGACTTTACACAACTCGGGGGGTCACTGCGTCAAAATCTGCGGCCCATCCTTGGTGATCGCCACCGTATGCTCAAAATGCGCGCTAAGGCTGCCGTCCACGGTGATGGCCGTCCACCCGTCCGCTAGCACCTTCACCTCCGCCGAGCCCAGGTTGATCATCGGCTCAATCGCCAAGACCATCCCAGGCTTCAGCCGCGGCCCCTTCCCCGGGTTGCCGAAGTTGGGCACCTGCGGATCCTCATGCATGCTCTTGCCGATCCCGTGCCCGACAAACTCCTTCACCACCCCATACCCCTCGGCCTCGCACATCCCCTGCACCGCCCAGGCAATATCACCCAGTCGCCCCCCCGGCAGCGCCTTCGCGATGGCCGCATACAGGGAGGCCTCCGTCACCGCCAGCAGCTTGCGCACGGCCGGGCTCGGCGTGCCCACCGCATACGTCATCGCCCGATCCGAGTAAAACCCGTTCACCACCACACCGCAGTCGATCGAAACAATGTCCCCGTCACGCAGCACGCGCTTCGTACTGGGAATCCCGTGAATCACCTCGTGGTTCACCGAGGTGCACAGCACGGCCGGGTAGTTGTGGTAGCCCTTGAACGCCGACACCGCGCCGAGCTCGGCAATCTTCGCCGCCGCCGTCCGCTCCAGGTCCATCGTCGTTGCGCCAACCCGCACCACGTCGCGCACCGCCTCATGCACCCGCGCCAGGGCCGCGCCCGAGACGCGCATCCGCTCAATTTCCGCGGCTGATTTAATCAAGATTGCCATACCTGTCTGATGTCCCAGCGAGCCTTTACGCCCGCCCCTGCCGCATGCGCAGAAGTGTCGACCGGATCGCCTCAGTCACCTCTTCGAGAGGCCGGTCCCCGTTCACTTCGGCGAACCGGTTCCCATGGGTTCGGTAATACTCGATCACCGGCGCCGTCTCCGCCGCAAAGGCCTTCATGCGTTGCTCAAACACGTCTTCCCGGTCGTCGGCCCGCTGCGTCAACGGTCCGCCGTCAACGTCACAAATCCCTGGCACCCGTGGCGGGTTCGTGTAGAGGTTGTAGATGTTGCCCGTGGGCGAGATACGCCGGCCGGTGATCCGCTCCAGCAGAACACGCTCGTCCACCATCAGGTGGATGGCCACCACGGGCAGCTTCGGCTGCGGTCCCGCCCCTGCGTCCGCAGGCTCCGTCGCCTCACCGTGCTGGCCGGTGATCCAGGCATCCAGCCACTCGGCCTGGTTCAGGGTGCGCGGATAACCGTCCAGGATGTAGCCCCGTTGGGTGTCCGGCTCCGGCAAGCGCGCGGCCACCATGTCGTTCACCAGATCGTCCGGCACCAACTTGCCCTGCGTCATCAGCTCGTCCGCAATCGACCCCAGCCGGGTGTGGTTCTTGCGGTGCTCCCGCAGCAGGTCGCCGGTGGAGATCTGCGGGATGCCGAACTCGGCCATCAGCCGCTTGGCCTGCGTGCCCTTGCCCACACCCGGCGCGCCTAGCAGCAGCACCGGGCCGGGCACAAAGGCCGTACCTGTCGTGTTCTGTTCCGCCAACTCATCCCTCGTCGAACATGTATCGCTTGATACGGCAACGCAGGCGGAGCCCACACGCTCGCGCCTGCGTTGATTTGCCTACGGTATAGGACCGGTTACCAGCGTCGCGCCAACCGCCGGCTCGCCCTTGGTGAGAACCCTTCATAGTGCCGCATAATCAACTGCGCCTCAATCTGCTGCACCGTGTCCATGGCCACACCTACCACGATCAGCAAGCTCGTGCCCCCAAAGAAGAAGCGCACGCCAAGACCGTTGGTCACCCACGTCGGCAGCCGGTCAAAGAAGCCACCCACTAACCACAGGTGGTTGAAGTGAATGCCGGATATGAGCAGCTGCGGAATGATGGAGATGATGATCAGGTAGATGGCACCGACCAACGTGATGCGCGTCAACACATCGTTGATGAAGTCGGAGGTGCGCTTGCCCGGACGGACCCCCGGGATGAACGACCCGTACTTGCGCATGTTGTCGGCAATATCGTCGGGGCGAAAGATGATGGAGATGTAGAAGTAGGCGAAAAAGATAATTGCCGCAATATAGACCAACTCATACCAGGGCTCAGCGGGCGCCAATGCTCGGAAGATCGGCCCCAAGTAGGTCGTGTCGCGCAGCGGCCCTGAGCCAAACAGGCTCACGTTGGCCAGCAGCAACGGTGCAGATAGGATGGACGCCGCGAAGATCACCGGCATCACACCACCCGAGTTCACCTTCAGCGGCAAAAACGAGTTCGCGGCCTGCGACACCGAGCGGCCCACCACACGCTTGGCCGATTGAATCGGTATGCGCCGTTCCGACTTTTCCACGAAGATAATAAAGGCGACCACGGCAACCATCAGCACGACCAGTAAGGCGATCGCAATCGGCGTAAACCCGCCCCACGCATTCGTCTTTGCCTTGTTCGCCAGCTCCGAGATGCCGCCCGGCAGACCCACCACAATGCCAGTAAAGATCAGCAGACTCATGCCGTTGCCGACACCGCGATCCGTGATCTGCTCGCCCAGCCACATGATGAACGCCGTACCGCACGTCAGCGTAACGACGCACAGCGGCACAAACGCCACTTTCGAGATCGTCACCATGCCCTGGCTGGTCAGCGGCAGCGAAATAAAGAAGCTCTGCACGATCGCCAGCAGCACCGTCACGTACCGCGTCCATTGCGTGATCTTGCGCCGCCCGACCTCGCCTTCCTTTTGCAGCTTCGCCAACGGCTCATACACCACCGTCAACAGCTGAAAAATGATCGACGCCGTGATGTACGGCATGATCCCCAGCGCAAAGATGGTGAACTTGCGCAGGTTTCCGCCGGAGAAGAGATCCAACAGCCCAAGCGACGAGCCGGCATTCTGATTGAAGAACTGGGCCAACATGTCCGCGTTTACGCCGGGTGTGGGGATGTGAAAGCCGACGCGGTACACCGCGAGCAGCGCCAGCGTGAAGCCGATGCGCTTGCGCAGGTCCGGCAAGCGAAAGATGTTGCTGAATTTTTCGAGCATGGGAGATGTGGCCTTCGTTAATGCCGCGCCAACATGGATTGCACGCGCGGCTGCTGCCCATCATTCTACTCCGGAACGTGGGCTGCCATCCGGAGTTTCAAAACCTCAAGAGACACGAAGGCCGGAGCGCAAACGCCCCGGCCCGCCTTGACCCTACGCCGTCGGTGCGACTTCGGCGCCGATCACCACAGCCTTGCCGCCAGCTGCCTCAATCGCCTTCTGCGCCGCTTCGGAAAACTTGTGCGCATGTACCGTGACCGCTGAGGTCAACTCGCCATTGGCCAGCACTTTCACCAGCTTGTTGCGCCCTTTCACGACGCCGCGCGCCTGTAGCGTCTCGAGCGTCAACTCGGTCTCGCTACCTGCCGCCACCAGCTCCGCAATCTTGTCCAGACCGAGCACAAAGTACTCCGTGCGGAAGATGTTGGTGAAGCCGCGTTTCGGCAAACGGCGGTGCAGCGGCATCTGGCCGCCCTCGAAGCCACGCATCATGCGCGAGCCCGACCGCGACCGCTGCCCCTTGTGTCCGCGGCCTGACGTCTTGCCGATTCCCGAGCCCATACCGCGGCCCACACGCTTCTTGTTGCTGTTTGCGCCCTTGGGCGCATGAAGATTGCTGAGATCCTTCGCCATGTGTTTCCTCGCTCACGCCGGGCAAGCGCCGTTGGCACAGCGGCCCGACTCGCATTCGGTCCTCAGTAAGACAGCCGAGGACAGGTGGTGACTACGCCTCGAGGATCCGCACCAGGTGAGGAATTTTCTTCACCATGCCGCGAATCGAGGGCGTGTCTTCGCGCTCCACAATCTGATTTAGCCGCGTGAAGCCCAAGCCTTTGACCACGGACTTGTGCTTGACCGGCGTGCAGATTTGCGAACGGTAGTACTGAATCTTGATCTTTGTCTCGCTTGCCATTCTTATCTCCAGGGCCGAAGCCTCGAGTGTGTGTTCCCTTACATCTCTTCCAGTGTCTTGCCGCGCAGCGTGGCCACTTCCTGCTTGTCCCGCAGCTGGGTCAGCGCGTCAAATGTCGCCTTGATCACGTTGTGCGGATTGGCCGACCCGATGTTCTTGGTCAGCACATTCTGCACACCGGCCGCCGTCATTACCGCACGTACCGTCTTGCCGGCGATCACGCCCGTTCCGGCCGGCGCCGGCTTCAACAACACCTCACCCGAGCCGAAGTGTCCCAGCACCTGATGCGGAATCGTGATCTCGGTCATGTTCACCTTGATCAGATTCTTCTTGGCTGCTTCTATGCCCTTACGAATGGCTTGCGGCACTTCCTTCGCCTTGCCCGAGCCGTAGCCCACCACACCCTCGCTCGGGTCGCCCACAATGACCAGCGCCGCAAAGCTCATGTTCTTGCCGCCCTTGACCACCTTAGTCACGCGGTTGATGCTGACGACCTCATCCTTGAGGTTCATCCGGTTGCCGTCCAGCTTCTTCTTGGTCGCCATCGTCATCCTTTTCTGTATGTCGCCCCGGCACACCGGTCCGGGGATGCAACGTGCTTTAGTCGTTACTGCCGTTGCGTTTTGCTGACGTTCCTTAAGGGAGCGTGCTGTAGGACTTGAGCGTTAGAACTCGAGACCAGCTTCGCGTGCAGCCTCGGCCAGGGCCTTGATGCGCCCGTGGTACAGATACCCACCACGGTCGAACACCACCTTCTTCACGCCGGCAGCCTGCGCCCGCTCGGCAATCAGCCGGCCGATCTGCTTGGCCGCTTCGATGTTCCCGCCTACGATCTTCTCTTCGCTTTTCTTGGCAACCGTAGACGCGGAGGCAAGCGTGCGACCGTTAGCATCGTCGACGATCTGCGTGTAAATGTGGTTCAACGAGCGATACACGTTCAAGCGCGGACGCTCGGCCGTGCCCGTCATCTTGCGCCGGATGCGCGAATGCACCCGCTGCCGAATCTGATTGCGTTGAGGAGCTGTAATCATCTGAACTCTCTTCCTTCCTAAGGGCGTCGCCAGGATTGGCGACGTTCGGTTTACTTCCTATCCCTACTTACTGCGTCCTGCTAACTGCTCACTGCGTTCTACTTCGCGCCGGTCTTGCCGACCTTCTTCTTCAGCTTCTCGTTGGAATACCGCACACCCTTGTTCTTGTAGGGGTCGGGCTTACGCAAAGAGCGCATATCCGCCGCCACCTGCCCCACTTTCTGCCGATCGATCCCCGATACGGTCACATGCGTCTGCTTCGGATCGATGGCCACTTCAATGCCAGTGGGCAAGGGGAACTCGATCACGTGCGAGTAGCCGAGCGTAAACACCACCGTGCCTTTGCCCTTCAACTCCACGCGGTACCCGATGCCGACCACATCGAGCTCTTTCTTCCAGCCGTTGGTCACACCCTCGACCGCGTTGAAGACCAGCGCGCGCGCCAAACCATGTACGGCCTTTTGCGAGTCGTTCTGGCGCTCCACGGAGAGCACACCGTCCTTCTGGACGAGCGAGATGCCCTGCGGCACCAGCGCCGAAACACTGCCCTTGGGGCCTTGCACCACAACGCTGCTGCCATCCATCGTGTACGTGACGCCATTGGGCATCGGGATTGGTTTCAGTCCAACTCGTGACATCATTTCATCCTTGTGGCTTGCGAGTCGCGGAGCCCGTTCGCTCCGTTCCACTGCAGCCGACGCCTTGCGCAGGCGCTCGCTCCTGTTCGTGACCTACCAGACTTCGCAGAGGATCTCGCCGCCCACACCTTCGCGACGGGCCTGCCGTCCAGTCATGACCCCACGCGGGGTCGTCATGATGGAAATACCCAAGCCACCCTGCACCCGGCGGATCTCGTCTTTGCCGATATACACACGGCACCCGGGCTTGGACACGCGCTTCAGGTCGCGGATCACCGCCTCGTTGTTCACGCCATACTTCAGATAAACGCGCAAAAGTTGCCGGCCCTCTTCGTCCACGGGCTTCACATTCGCGATGTAGCCCTCCTCCTTGAGGATGCGGGCGATCTCGGCCTTGAGCTTCGAAGCCGGCACGTCCAGCTTTTGATGCCGTGCCTTGTGCGCGTTACGGATGCGGGTGAGGAAGTCTGCTACCGGGTCGGTAAGGTTCATCGCTTTCCTTTCATTCCCCGTTCGCTCCGGGCTGGCGTTGTACGGCCAACCGGGAGAACCAGCGGAAATGGTTGTGGCGCTGCGTTGCAGCACCGGCTATTCCTACGCGGGGCGGCTCTGTTGCAGCCGCCGGGCAGATACTGTCGGCTGGGTCTACCAGCTGGACTTCACAACACCCGGGATCTCTCCCTTGAGCGCCAGCCCGCGGAAGCAGAGGCGGCAGATGCCGAACTTGCGCAGAAACGCACGTGGACGCCCGCACAGCTGGCAGCGGTTGTGTTGGCGGGACTTGAACTTCGGCTTACGGGCGTCTTTGACGCGCTTTGCTGTGGTAGCCATTGTCTTCTCTTTCTGGTGGGATCCGGGTTACGCGCCCTGGCGGAAGGGCATGCCGAAGGAACGCAGCAAGGTCCGCGCCCCGTTGTCATCCTTGGCCGTGGTCACGATCGTGACGTTCATGCCCTTGGTCTTCTCCACCTTGGAATAGTCAATCTCTGGAAAAATCAGCTGGTCGCGCAAACCCAGCGTGTAGTTGCCGCGACCGTCAAAACTCTTTGAACTCACGCCGCGAAAGTCGCGTACCCGCGGCAGTGCCACTGAGATCAAACGGTCGAGAAACTCGTACATCGCCTCGCCCCGCAACGTCACCATCGCGCCGATCGGCATGCCTTCTCGCAACTTAAACGCCGCGATGGACTTCTTCGCTTTCGTGATCACTGGCTTCTGCCCGGCGATCGAGCCGAGGTCGGACACAAGCGGATCGATGATCTTGTTGTTCTGCGTCGCTTCGCCAATGCCCATGTTGATCACGATCTTCTCGATCTTCGGCACCGCCATCATGTTGTCGAGGCCAAGCTCCTTTTGCAGCTGAGCCTTGATCTCGTTGGCGTACTTGTCTTTCAACCTTGATGCCATGGTTCTCTCTTCTTTCTTCACGGGGCCGGGGTGGCGTTTGCGTTTCGCTGTCGCCGTGTACCGCTGCGTGAGGTCCTGCCTGTTACTAAACCTTGCTAGAAGCTAGCATCGCTAGCTAGCCTTCGACTCCACGATGTCCCGATTATTGGAACGGGCGACGCGAAGCTTCTTCTCGCCCTCGAACCGGTAACCCACCCGCGTCGCGTTGCCGTCTGCGTCAAGCAACATCACGTTCGAGATGTGAATCGCCGCTTCCTGCTCCAAAATGCCGCCGGCCACGTTGCGCTGCGGGTTGGGCTTCACATGCTTCTTCACCATGCCCACACCCTCCACCAGCACACGATTCTTGTCCGTGATGATTCGCAACACCCGGCCCTTTTTGCCCTTGTCCTTGCCGGCGATCACTAAAACCTGGTCGTTGCGCTTGATCTTTGCCATGCCACATCTCTTTCCCAAAACATCCTCGGCGTTCTGTCGGAGCCGGAATCCGCTTCTTTGGTTTACTGACCACTACACAACTGCTAAATCACTTCCGGCGCCAACGACACAATCTTCAGGAACTTCTTTTCGCGCAACTCACGCGCCACAGGGCCAAACACGCGTGTGCCCACCGGCTCGTTCGCATCGTTGATCACCACCGCCGCATTTTGATCGAAGCGGATATAGGTTCCATCCCGGCGCCGATACTCCTTGCGCGTCCGCACGATCACCGCCTTCACGACCTTGCCTTTCTTGACCGTGCCGTCCGGTGACGCTTCTTTCACCGCCGCTGTAACCACATCTCCCAACCCGGCCTTCTTGCCGAGGCCGCCGCCAAGCGGCAGAATCATCTGCAGCTTGCGCGCGCCGGAGTTGTCGGCGACGTCCAGCATCGTGCGCATTTGAACTGCCATGGTGCTCTCCTTCTTTTCCGTGCCCGCTCAAGCGGCCTGGCCCGGTCCATCTCGAAAACTTAAGACCAAACTACGAAGCGACAGCGACCGGCTTCTCGTCAGGCAGACCCGCCAGCGACGATCGCCGGATGATCTCTTCGAGCGTCCAACGCTTTAGCTTCGACAGCGGCCGCGTCTCGCGAATCCGCACCACGTCACCCACCCGCGCCGAGTTCTGCTCGTCGTGCGCGTAAAACTTCTTGTTGGACTTCAGCACCCGCTTGTACTTGGGGTGAGCTTTGCGCATTTCGATCTCAACTACGATCGTCTTGCTCATCTTGGTCGACACGACGTTGCCGACCTTCTCGTTGCGTCGCGCCGGTGCCGACGAGGCGACTGCGCTACTCTCGGCCGGGAGCAACAACTCGCTTGCCGGCGCCGGGGTTCCTACTATCTCGGACATCGTTTACTTCCCTGCCTTCTGCCCGGCGAGCTGCCGCTCACGAGCGATCGTCTTCAAACGGGCAATGTCCGTCTTCAGGCCGCGGATCTTGCCCACGCCCTCCTGCTTGCCCAGGCTCTTGGCGAAGCGAATGCGGAAGAGCTGCTCGGCCACCTTGGCCTCCTCGCCCTTCAACTCTTCGTCGCTCAGTCCACGTATCTTCTCGAGTTCCATAACCTTAACTTCCCCATCCAAACTTGCCCCACACCAAAGCGCGGGAATGCCATCTACTTCGCAGACACCTCAAGCGACGCGCCAGGACGCACCACAAAGGTGGTCCTTAGCGGAAGCTTGTGGCTGGCCAGACGCATTGCTTCCTTCGCCACGTCCACCGGCACGCCTTCCATCTCAAACAGCAGCTTGCCAGGACGCACAACAGCGACCCAATGGTCCGGCGCGCCCTTACCCTTACCCATACGGGTTTCGGCCGGCTTCTTTGTGATCGGTTTGTCCGGAAACAGACGCAACCACACCTTGCCGCCACGCTTGATGAAACGCGTCATGGCGATACGCGATGCCTCAATCTGGCGATCGGTGATGTAGCCGCACTCCAACACCTTCAACCCGAAGTCGCCAAAGGCGATCTCAGAGCCGCGCCAGGCCTTGCCCTTCATGCGGCCGCGTTGCTGCTTGCGGTACTTAACCTTCTTGGGTAAAAGCATGATTCGTTCCTTGGGCGCCCGAAGGCACCAACAGTGAAGCTGCTGAAAAGGCACTAAGGGGGAGAGCGGAGACACGGCTCACGAAGGAGCGCCGCGCAGTCGCTGACCGGGGTCTCTGTCGTGCAGCCTCGAAGAGGACGGTGACAGACTCAGGGCCAAACTTAGTAAGTATACATCAGGTTGTGGGTAGTGCGAAACGACAGTCACAAGCGTAAATGGAAGATCACCCAAATGACGAACACACTAAACGCGACCGCCGTCAAGGGTACAAGCATCCACCAAAGGCTTCCTTCTCGTGCGGCAAGCGACCCAAGCACACACGAGAAGATCACGCACAGCAAACCAACAATATAGTGTTTCAGTGAGAACTGCGCATATAGCAGCAGCGCAATGCTCATCGTACCAAACCTCGCGCTGCGGCTCACCATTGCCGACTTAGAACGCGCCCGTGGTGATCGCAGGCTGCTCGCGCCGCTTGCGCTGTTCGTAGATATCGCCGCGATAGATCCACGTCTTTACACCGATCACGCCATAGGTCGTCTTCGCTTCGGCGAAGCCGTAATCAATGTCGGCGCGCAACGTGTGCAGCGGCAACCGGCCCTGCAGATACCACTCAGAGCGGGCAATCTCATTGCCGTTCAGCCGGCCCGAGACACGCACCTTGATGCCCTTGCATCCGAACCGCAGCGCCGAGTCCACGCTTTTGCGCATCGCACGGCGGAAGCTCACACGCTTCTCCAGCTGCAGCGCGATGTTCTCAGCTACCAGCTGCGCATCGAGCTCCGGCTTGTTTACTTCGAGAATGTCGATAAACACCTCGCGGTTGGTCCGCTTCTGCAGATCAGCCTTCAGCTTATCGATCTCTGCGCCTTTGCGTCCGATGATGATGCCGGGGCGCGCCGTGCGAATGATCAAGCGCAGCTTGTTGCCCGGCCGCTCCACCTCTACCGACGACACGCCCGCCTGCTTCAACTTCTCGCGCAACTCGGCCTTCAGCTTCACGTCCTCGACCAACAACTTGTCATACCCGCGCTCCACAAACCAGCGCGACTTCCAAGGCTTGTTGACGCCGAGGCGGAATCCATACGGATGGACTTTCTGTCCCATAACATCCTTCTCTCTTCACGCCGTCTACCCGGTTGAGCCGGCACGGCTTGGTTCCTGATTCCGTTACGCGACGACAGCCTTCTTCGCCGATACCCTGTTGCCGGCCGCCTTCTTCGCCGGCCTGCGCGCCGAGCGGCCCGCGCCCGTGGCTGCCCCGGCGCTGTCGCCCGAACCCGCCGCCTCGGCCGCCTTCTTCTCCGCCACCGTGATCACGATGTGGGTCAACCGGCGCTGGTACCGAAAGGCGCGACCCATCGGCGCCGGGCGCAGCCGCTTCAACCGCGGTCCCTCGTTGGCTACCGCCGTCTTCACGATCAGGTTATCGGCGTCGATGTCCAGACCGCGCTCGTCAGAGAGATACAACGCGTTTTGTACCGCCGAACGCAGCACGCCTTCGACGACCGGCGCCATCTTTTTGTGCGTAAAGGCGACGATGTTGAGCGCCGCTTCTATGCGTTTGCCCTTGATCAGGTCCAGTACCAGCTTGGCCTTCTGCGGGCTCGAACGCTGGAACCGCGCTTCGGCGCGAAACTCAGGGGAGGTAGGTGTAGTAGCCATCTTCGAAATCCTTATCGGCCTCTTCGGCCATAGCATCAGCGACAGAGTGTCGCCGCTGGGGTTATTTCGCCTTGGACGTATCGCCGCCCTTGGCCGTGTGGCCCTTAAAGGTCCGGGTGGCCGAGAACTCGCCGAGCTTGTGCCCGACCATGTTTTCCGTGCAATACACCGGGATAAACTTCTTGCCGTTGTGTACCGCAATCGTGTGACCCACCATGTCCGGGTGGATCGTTGATCGACGCGACCAGGTGCGGATCACCTTTTTGTCATTCGCCGCATTTAGCGCATCAACCTTCACCATCAGGTGCGTGTCAATGAACGGGCCCTTCTTTGCCGAACGTGCCATAGTGTCACTCCGATACTCCCTACAACGAATCGCGTGAAAGCCCGCCGCGACTTGGTGTTGCCCTGCTCCCCTCGCCCCCTTGTGGCGAAGCTGCTCTCCGGGCGCTGGTTGACCTGCTGCACCCGAGGCCATGGGCCCCGGCACCGCCTTACTTGCCCTTGTTCCGGCGCTGCACGATAAACACGTCCGTGCGCTTGTTGTTGCGGGTCTTGTACCCACGCGTCGGCTGGCCCCACGGCGTCACCGGATGGCGCCCGCCCGAGGTTTTGCCCTCGCCACCACCGTGCGGATGGTCGACCGGGTTCATCGACACACCACGGTTTGCCGGTCGAATACCACGCCAGCGATTCGCGCCGGCCTTGCCAATCGATACATTCTCGTGATCGGTATTGCCCACCTGCCCGATGGTCGCCATGCAATCGACCAGCACACGCCGGGTCTCGCCGGAGGGCAACTTCAATAGCGCGTAGTCGCCTTCCTTGGCCACCAGCTGCACCTGCGCACCGGCCGACCGCGCCATCTGCGCACCCTTGCCGGGCCGCAGCTCGATGTTATGCACCGTCGTTCCGGCCGGGATATTGCGCAGCGGCAACGCGTTGCCGACCAGGATGTCCGCCTCCGGGCCGCTCATGATCGTCTGCCCCACCTTCAACCCAACCGGCTGCACGATGTACCGTTTCTCACCATCCTTGTAGTGGATCAGGGCGATACGCGCAGAGCGGTTCGGGTCATACTCAATCGTTGCCACGGTGCCCGGAACACCAAACTTTTCGCGCTTGAAGTCCACAAGTCGGAGCTGCTTCTTGTGGCCGCCGCCCTGGTGCCGGATGCTCAGCAGCCCCAGCGAATTTCGTCCGCCGGTGCGCTGCTTGGACGAAAGCAGCGGCTTGTGTGGCTTGTCCGTCGTTATGTCATCGTTCACCAGCTTCGTTTGGAAGCGAAGCGTCGGTGTAATCGGTCGAAAGCTCTTGATCGGCATCTCTTGTCCTTCTTGTCTGCCGCGCCGCGGGTCGCCGGGGCACGATACGTGTTAACCGTTCTTAGTTGCTCGTCTCAGTTGTCAGTAGGTGGAAGTGTCGACTTACTGACAGCTAAGAACTAAAGAACATACCCCTAGATCTCCGCTGCGAAATCAGGAACCTTCTCCCCTGCCTTCAGGCGCACATACGCCTTCTTCCAGTCCGGCCGGTAGCCCGCGAACTTGCCACGGCGGCGCTCCTTACCCTCCACGCTGGCGGTGCGGATCGAGGCGACCTTCACCTTAAACAGCGTCTCGACTGCCGTCCTCACCTCAGTCTTGGTCGCCGTTGCGGCTACCTCGAACACCAGCGTGCCTTCAGATTCGCGCGTAGTCAGCGCCTTCTCTGTAATCAACGGGCGCACGATTGTTGTATACAGGGTCGCCATTATGCTGCCTCCTTCTGCTCGGCAGCAGCAGGCTTTGCACTCCGCTTCGGCAGGTTCTTCATCAATGTGTCTTGCAGGGCCTCAAGCGCCGCTTTCGAGAAGATCGCATGCTCGTACCGAAGCAGATCGTACGGATGCACCTCCGAGGAGAGTACCAACTCCACGCCAGACAGATTGCGTGTGCCCAGATACACCTTCTCGTTTAGCTGTTGCGAACTCTCGACCAGCAGCGCCGTTTTAGTCGCCTCACACCGGTCCAGTGCGCCGCGGAACAGCTTCGTTTTCGCCTCGGGGGCGTCGAAGTTCTCCACGACCAGAAGCTTGCCGTCGGCCAGCTTGGACGCCAACGCAGAGCGCAGGGCGCCAAACAGCTTCTTGCGCGGAAACTGGTAGTCGTAGCTCCGCGGTTGCGGTCCATGCACCGTGCCGCCGTGCCGCCAGAGGGGTGAGCGCACCGAACCCACACGCGCCCGGCCAGTGCCCTTTTGCTTCCACAGCTTCTTGCCCGACCCGGAAACCAGCTTCTTGTTCTTGGTCGCGTGCGTTCCCTGGCGCATGGCGGCGCGGTAGTGCTTCACCGCCTCCCACAGCAACGCCTCATTTACCTCGCCGGCAAACACCTCATCGTGCAGCTCCAGGCTGCCCGTTGTATCGCCGTTCAGGTTGCGGATATCGATGTTGGCCATCGTCGTTTTCGCTCTCCTGCGAGCCATCGTTGCGGCTCACCCTTCCTGTATTAATCTGCGTTCCCGGTGTGCTCCCCGCGCAGAGGTCTGTCTTGTCTGCATCAGCGGCTGGCAAGCGAAGCGCGGAAAGCGCACCTCGCCGTCCGCGTAGGACTACTTCTTCTTGCCGGCCGAAGCCTTCTTGCTGGCCTTGAGCGGATCCACCGTGCTTGACCCAGCAAAGCCGCGACGCTCGCGCGGCGGCGCTTTTGCCTTCGAGATCATCACGTACCCATCGCGCGGCCCAGGGACTGCACCTTCCACCATGAGCAGGTTCTCTTCTGTATCGATCCCGCGAATGCGGAGGTTGCGCACCGTGACCTGGTCGGTTCCGTAGTGACCCGGCATACGTTGGCCGGGGAACACGCGCGACGGAAACGACGACGCACCGATCGAACCCTGGACCTGAAACATGTGCCCGTGCGACTTCGGTCCGCCCCCGAAGTTATGCCGGCGCACCACGCCCGCAAAACCCCGGCCCTTGCTGGTCCCGATCACGTCCACAAACTTCTCACCATCAAACAGATCTACCAAAATGCGGTCGCCGGCCTTCACGCCGTCGGTGCCGTCTGCTGCCGACTCGATCGCCACTTCCTTGATCAGCCGCACCGGTGGCGCATCCGCCTTGCCGAAGTGTCCCGTCATGGGCTTGTTGATCTTGGACGCCTTGATGAACTCCACAAGCCCAATCTGCGCGGCGTTGTAACCGTCCTTGGCCTGCGTCTTCAGCTGCGTCACCACGCACGGCCCTACCTTGAGAACCGTGATCGGATGCACTTCGCCTCGGTCGTCGAAGACCTGGGTCATGCCGATCTTCTTGCCTAACATCCCGTTTACTGGCATTGCGTTTTTCTCCTCATCATGCCCGGCTCTTCCGGCCAAGGGCACTGTAGGTGTTGCGGTTACTTGCTTACGGTCTTGATCTCAACGTCCACACCGGCCGGCAGGTCGAGCTTCATCAGCGCATCGACGGTTTGCTGCGTCGGCTCAAGGATGTCGATCAGCCGCTTATGCGTGCGAATCTCAAATGCCTCGCGCGACTTTTTGTCCACGTGCGGTGAGCGCAGAACGCAATACTTGTTCTTCACCGTCGGCAAGGGAATCGGTCCCGCTACCTGTGCGCCCGTACGCTTGGCGGTGTCGACAATCTCTCCGGTGGAGGTGTCGAGCACCCGGTAGTCATACGCCTTCAGGCGGATACGAATGCGCTGTTGCGCCATAGTTCTTACTGCTTTCTGACCTTACACAAAGATCGGCTGGGAGTGACTTGCGGGCGATCACCTTCTGGACCGGCCGGCAACCCTCAGTTGTTCTTGGATCAATTGGATTGCGCTAACTGCACAGGGCGGCGCAGACGCACTCAGCCCAACCAAGTAAGAGTACCCGAGCGCAACGAGAAAAGCAAGCCGGCACGGTATGGGCACGTCGGGCTAGCTCTTGATGCCGATGACGCGTCCAGCACCAATGGCGATGTCGATCGCCAGGATGTACTCCCACCTCATTAAGACAAGGTGCATCTGGCCTTCGCGCGGGATGCGCAACCACAAGCCCATGTCCTCTGATTCCTCTACAGTGACCGTAAGCAGGCTTGCAGGGGTGTTCTCACCGTTAGCAATGAAAGTATTTGTTTACCATCCTCCGTAAGAAGCAAGGACACAGACTGCCCGGCAAGCCTCATGAGGCTTTCGCTAGCTCAGGAAGAAGATTCACGGCGAATATCTCGTCCAAGCTGTCTTTGGCCTGCCTCGATCCACTTTCAAACAGATCGTTCACCACATCTTCGCTTACCAATACGACTCGCAACCGATCACCAAAGCCGATCTCAATGCGGTACTTGCCTTCAAAGGTCTTCAGGGTGATCGAGCGGATCTCACCACCGATCTGGTGCGATTGCAGCCAACTCCGTAAAAGGTCGCCGAGCTGGCGCGCCCGCTCTCCCAACTCCAGAGCTGTCAGATCGGTAGCGTACTTTGCACGGCTGTACTCCTCGGCAGACAAGCCGAGCTGCTCGGCCGTCCGTTGCTCTTGCGGCGTGATACCCGGCAGCTCCGACGAGGTGAGTTGGTGAGCCATAAACCAGCTCTCGGAGTTAGCTCGATTGCCATCGATCAGAATTTTCATAGGAGCGCTTTCTCCAGCGTCTGTCAGCAGTGTAATCGAACAGCCCCACTAAGACCCGCCAAGACGAAAGCAGGCCAGCCCTATGGGCTGACCTGCTTGTTTCGGTTACGGTGAGACCCGAGAGCTTACTTGATGATCTCCGCAATCGTTCCGGCACCCACGGTACGTCCACCCTCACGGATGGCAAACCGCAGACCCTTTTCCATCGCCACCGGCGTGTGTAGCGTGACCTCGAGCTGGATGTTATCGCCCGGCATTACCATCTCCGTGCCTTCGGGCAGCTTCGCCGAGCCGGTCACATCCGTGGTGCGGAAGTAGAACTGGGGGCGGTAGCCGTTGAAGAACGGCGTGTGACGGCCACCCTCCTCCTTGCTCAACACGTACACCTCACCCTTGAACACGGTGTGCGGCGTGATCGAGCCGGGCTTGGCCAGCACCATGCCGCGCTCCACGTCTTCCTTCGCAATGCCGCGCAGCAACAGCCCGGCGTTGTCGCCCGCCAGACCCTCGTCCAGCTGTTTCTTGAACATCTCGACACCGGTGACCGTGGTCGCCTGCGTGTCACGGAAGCCGACGATCTGGGCAGCCTCACCCACCTTCACCTTGCCGCGCTCAATGCGTCCCGTGACGACCGTGCCGCGCCCCGAGATCGAGAAGATGTCTTCGATCGGCATCAAGAACGGCAAATCCACCAGACGATCCGGCTGCGGTACACTCGCGTCCACCGCCGCCATCAACTCGTCGATCTTGGCCTCCCACTGTGCCTCACCGTTCAGCGCCCCCAGAGCCGAGCCGCGGATCACCGGCACATCGTCGCCAGGGAAGTTGTACTTGCTCAAGAGTTCGCGCACTTCCATCTCAACTAGGTCCGTGAGCTCTTCGTCTTCCACCGCATCGCACTTATTCAAGAAGACGACAATGTACGGCACGCCGACCTGACGAGCCAATAGCACGTGTTCCTTGGTCTGCGGCATCGGGCCGTCGGTGGCCGCGACGACCAGGATGGCACCGTCCATCTGCGCCGCGCCCGTGATCATGTTCTTGATGTAGTCGGCGTGGCCCGGGCAGTCCACATGCGCGTAGTGCCGGTTGGCCGTCTCGTACTCCACGTGCGAGGTCGAGATCGTGATGCCGCGCTCCCGTTCCTCAGGTGCGTTGTCGATGGTGTCAAAGCTCCGGAAGCTGTTCTTCGGGTTGTGCTTGCTCAACACCTTGGTGATCGCCGCGGTCAGGGTCGTCTTGCCGTGATCGATGTGGCCGATCGTCCCGACGTTCACATGCGGCTTACTGCGATCAAATTTTTCCTTCGCCATATCTCTTCTCCGTGTTGCATTGCTCGAGAAACCGTTGGTGTTCTGCGCGCGCCGGCTAAACTCCACCGGCTCCAGCGCGCGGCCTCTGTGCGAAACCTTGAGCTACCGCTCTTTGTCCTTACCCTGCGCCTTGGCAATGATCTCTTCCGAGACCACGCGCGGCGCCTCTTCATACTGCTTAAACTCCATCGAGAAGTTCGCCCGACCTTGCGTCGATCCACGCATCGCCGTCGCGTACCCGAACATGGTCGACAACGGCACGGTCGCCTTGATGGCCTGTACGCCGCCCACCATCTCCATGCCCTCGATGCGTCCACGCCGCGAGTTGAGATCGCCGATGATCGTGCCCATGTACTCCTCAGGCACGGTGACCTCGACCGACATCACCGGCTCCAGCAGCACCGGCTTGGCCTTGCGCGCGGCCTCCTTGAACGCCATCGAACCGGCGATCTTGAACGCCATTTCGTTCGAGTCTACGTCGTGATAGCTGCCGTCATAGAGCGACACCTTGATGTCGACCATCTCGTAGCCAGCCAACACACCGCCGAGCAGCGCTTCCTGGATGCCTTGGTCGATCGGCTTGATGTACTCCTTCGGAATGGTGCCGCCCTTAATGTCGTTCGAGAATTCGTAGCCCTTACCCGGCTCGTTGGGCGAGATACGAATCTTTGCGTGGCCGTAGTTGCCCGAGCCGCCGGTCTGACGGATGTACTTGCCCTCCGCCTCAGCATTGCCGCGGATCGTCTCGCGGTAATTCACCTGCGGCTTGCCGACGTTGGCCTCAACCTTGTACTCACGCATCATCCGGTCGACGATGATCTCCAGATGCAGCTCGCCCATGCCAGAGATGATCGTCTGGCCGTTGGTGATATCGGTGCGCACCTTAAAGGTCGGATCCTCTTGCGCGAGCTTGGCCAGCGCCATGCCCATCTTTTCCTGATCGACCTTGGTCTTCGGCTCCACCGCGACCTCGATGACCGGCGCGGGAAAGTCGATCGACTCGAGCAGGATCGGCGCTTTGTCCGAGCAGATGGTATCGCCGGTGTTCAGGTTTTTTAGACCCACTGCCGCGCAGATGTCGCCCGCCAAAATCTCGGTGATTTCCTCGCGCTTGTTGGCGTGCATCTTCAACAACCGCCCGATCCGCTCCGTCTTGCCAGTACGCGGATTCAACACCGAATCGCCCGTCTTCAACTGCCCCGAGTACACGCGGATGAAGATCAGCTGGCCCACAAACGGGTCCGTCATGATCTTGAACCCGAGCGCAGAAAACGGCTCTTTGTCATCCGCATGGCGCAGCAGCTTCACGTCCGGCTCGCCGGGCTCCGTACCCTCAATCGCGGGCACGTCCAGCGGGCTGGGCAGGTAGTCCACGACCGCGTCCAGCAGCGTTTGCACACCCTTGTTCTTGAACGAGGATCCGCACAACACCGGGAAGATGTTCATGGCAATCGTTGCCTTGCGAATGGCGCGCTTCAGCTCGTCAACGGTGATCTCCTCACCTTCGAGGTACTTGTTCATCACCTCGTCGTCGGAGTCCGCGACAGCCTCAATCAACTCGGTCCGCAACTTTTCTGCCTTTTCCTTCAGATCTGCCGGGACCTCGGCCACGTCGTACTGCGCGCCCATGGTCTCGTCGTGCCACAGGATGCCACGCATCTCGACCAGATCGACGACGCCGGCAAACTTCGCCTCTTCGCCGATAGGAATCTGAATGGCCACAGCCTTGGCACCCAACCGGTTCACGATCGTCGAGGTGGCGTAGTCAAAGTTCGCGCCGGCCTTATCCATCTTGTTGACGAAGCAGATCCGCGGCACCTTGTACTTATTCGCCTGCCGCCACACCGTCTCCGACTGCGGCTGCACGCCCTGCACGGAATCAAAGCACGCGCACGCGCCGTCCAGCACGCGGAGCGAACGCTCCACCTCGGCCGTAAAGTCCACGTGGCCGGGCGTGTCGATGATGTTGATGCGAATGCCGTTCCAGGAGCAGGTCGTCGCGGCGGAGGTGATCGTGATGCCGCGCTCCTGCTCCTGCTCCATCCAGTCCATGGTCGCCGTGCCCTCGTGCACCTCGCCGATACGGTGGTTTACGCCCGTATAGAAAAGAATGCGCTCGGTCGTCGTCGTCTTGCCCGCGTCGATGTGCGCCATGATGCCGATGTTGCGACATTTTGCGAGAGGGATTGTGCGTGCCACTGTGTTCGTCTCTTCTGCGGGGCGTGCCCGCGGTGATGCAAAGCTAATGTTCGTTATCCGTTGCTCGTCTGGGGAACTAGATTCCGCGCTCGCCCTAACTCACGAACAACGAAAAACGAACAACGATCTCCTGCTACGAATTCTTACCAGCGGTAGTGCGCAAAGGCCCGGTTGGCTTCTGCCATGCGCTGGACGTCTTCCTTCTTTTTCATTGCCGCGCCGCGACCGTTCACCGCGTCCAGCAGCTCAGCGGAAAGCTTGTCCACCATGCCCTTTTCGCCACGGGCCCGGCCATAGGTCACCAGCCACCGGATCGCCAAAGAGGTACGCCGCTCCGGGTTTACCTCGATCGGCACCTGGTAGTTGGCACCGCCCACACGGCGGCTTTTGACCTCAAGCAGCGGCTTCACGTTCTCAATCGCCTTTTTGAATAGCTTCAGCGCGTCGTCGCCGCCACCCTTTTGCTCCAGATTGGTCATCGCCTCGTAGAAAATGGCCTGTGCGGTCGACTTCTTGCCGCCCCACATCATGCTGTTCACAAACTTCGTCACCAGCGTCGATTGGTAGATCGGGTCGGCTGCGACCTCACGCTTGGCAATATGTCCTTTTCTCGGCATCCTTGGTCTCTCTCGTCTTCCCCCGGCGCGGTCAACCTCTCACGCGTCCGGGCTTGGTAGTTGTTAGTTCTTAGTGGTTCGTTGTCAGTGGCTAGTGCCTAGTTAGAACTACGTCTAACCACTACGCACTTGTGACTAGCCACTTACTTCCCTGCTGCTGCCTTCGGTCGCTTGGCGCCGTACTTCGACCGGCTCTGCATCCGCTTGGCTACACCCACCGAATCCAGCGTGCCGCGCACGACGTGGTAGCGCACACCCGGCAAATCCTTCACACGGCCGCCGCGGATCAGCACAATCGAGTGCTCCTGCAGGTTGTGCCCGATGCCCGGGATGTAGGTGGTGACCTCGATGCCGTTGGTCAGCCGCACACGCGCCACCTTGCGCAGTGCCGAGTTCGGCTTCTTGGGGGTTTGCGTGTACACACGCGTGCACACGCCGCGCCGCTGCGGCGAGCCCTGCAGTGCGGGCGATGCCGTTTTATACCGGGTCGGTGTCCGGCCCTGCTTCACAAGCTGATGAAATGTAGGCACTTCTCTCACTCCTTGCTGCCAGTCCGCGGATGACTCTCGTCACCTTCGGAGCTATCCGACTCCACTTTGTCGAACGCGAGTGCAGGGCAGCTCCCTTGCGCTACTTCGGTGCCGGCGAGCTCGAAAACCGCCGCCCACACAAAAGGCGGAGCCCCCAACACGCGCTCCGGCAAGGTCCTGAAATCCTGCACGCGGCCAAACCACTTCCAACCACGCGTACTACCAAAACTTCACTGCTCAGGCTTAGGAGGGACGACGGTGACCAAAAGTCCGGTGCCCTACTGCCGCACCCGGCCCAGCTCCGTTTCGTCGCTCACGTCCGGCATAGCCCAGCCTCAACAGATTCCTTCATCAAGAGCAAAGGGAGGAGGGTGTCGCAGGCACTCAGACAGGCAAGCTCCCCAAACAAGCGGAACCATTTCACTGTACCAAGTCGGGGGCGACCAGTCAATGCTTGCCCACACCTGAACTACCCTAAGCCCATGCACGCTGATCTCCCACCGGATGCCATCTGGCAGGCGCTCACTACCTCCCACCAGCACCTGGCTCAGGCGCAGGGTCAGGCACGACGTTATGCGGCAACCGTGGCCCCTTTCGCGGCTGTCGCGGATAGGAGCGCGTCCGCCTTTGCCGACCTTGCCTCGCTTCTACAGAAAGACGACGCCGTTTACATTCTTGACCAACCCCCGCCCGCGACCCCCGTGCCGCGCCTAAATGAGACCGTGCCGTCCCTGCAGATGTATTTCCCCGTGCACGCTCCCCTTCCGCCTATATCCACCGACCTCCGTATCGTGCCGCTCACCTGCGAGCACGCCCCGGAGATGCTGGTTTTGATCGACCGTGTGTATCCGGGCTTCTTCCGTGCCGAAACCTGCCTCATGGGCCGGTACGTTGGGATCCGTGACGGGGCCGGCACCCTGGTCGCCATGGGCGGGGAACGCCTCCAGCTCGACCCCTGGACCGAGATCAGTGGGCTCTGCTCCGATCCCAGTCACGCCGGGCGAGGCCTCGGGACGGCGATCCTGGCACACCTCCTCGCGCTCCATCGAGCGGAAGGCACCCAATCCTTCCTTCACGTTACCGCCAGCAACCGAAAAGCCGTACAGCTCTACCTTCGGCTGGGCTTCCGTACGGTCCGTTCCGTCGAACTCTACAGGGTGCAGCGAACCTCGTGACCCGCCGCGGTGGTAGCCTGCGGTTCATGGCTCCCTCACGCTCCTTTCTCACGCCGCTTCGCGGCCTGGCCGTTGCCGCCGCGCTTTCACAACTGAGCCTCCCTGCCCACGCGCAAACGCCCGCTGCCGCGCAGCCCAAAGATCCGGTGGCGCGTGAAGCGCCGCAGACGCAGGCAGCCCAAACAGCGCCGGGGCGCGCCCGCACGCCCGATGGCGTCGCGCTCTCGCCGGACGGACAACTCGTGGCCTGGACCTTGCGCGGAAAGGACGGAGCCGCCGTCCATCTCACCTCGGCCACGCACCCCGACCCGGGGACCGAGAAGCTCATCACTGTCGACAGCGCCGCGAGCTGCGCCTATACCAACCCCATCTGGTCTCCTGACGGCCAAACTCTGGCCTTTCTCTCCGACTGCGCCCCGCCGGAAGGCAAGCAGGCCAAAGGTCAGCTGCAGATCTTCTTGTGGTCCAAGAACGGCGGTCAAGTGCGCCAGCTCAGCCGTCTGACCGGCGCGATCCAGCAGCCCGCCTGGTCCCCCGACGGCAAAGCCATCGCGTTCCTGTTCGTGGAAAACGCGAGCCGCTCCGCCGGCGCGCTCGACGCCATGAAGCCCTATGCGGGCGTGATCGGCGAGGATTGGGTTGAGATCCAGAGAGTCTTTGCCGTTGACAGCAACTCCGGCCACGGCACGTTTCTGACGACCTCCAACTTGCATGTCTATGAATTCGATTGGGCTCCTAGCTCCCACCAGATCGCCTTTATCGCTGCGAACCCCCCGGGCGAGAACAACTGGTGGGTGGCCAAGCTCTACAAGACTGCTCTTTCTATGCAAACGATAGGTGGCGCAAAAGGTGACGACGTGATTGTTCACGATTCGCATCTCGACACCACCACCGTCCTCGACCCCTCCACCACCTCCGGCTCCCTCCATGGCCTCCAGATCGCCGTACCCCGCTTCTCCCCCGACGGTAAACAGATCGCCTTTATCGGCGGCCTCATGTCCGACCAGGGCTCCACCGGCGGCGATCTCTACACCGTCCCCGCCAACGGCGGCCAGCCCACGGACATCACCCCGGGCATCGACGGCACGCCCAGCTATGAGGCGTGGCTCAACAACGACACCCTCGGCTTCGTGGAAGACCGCCGCGGCCACACCCTGATCGTCCCCTGGGACGTCACCGCCAAGTCCGCCATCTCCGGCGCCACCCAAGACCTCGGCGAGGTTTCCGTCGGGGGCGGTCCCATCAAGGACGCCGTTTCCAGTATCCCCAACGACGGCGGCGCGGCCGCCTTCACCCTCCAAAGCTTCAACAAGCCGCCCGAAGTTTACAGCCTCTCGCGCGAAGGCCTCCAGCAACTCACCCACCTCAACGACAGCCTGAAGCCCGCCGGCCGCACCGAGTCCGTCGAGTGGACGGACGGCCCCTTCCACGTTCAGGGCTGGCTCACCTTCCCCGCCCATTACGACCCCGCGCACAAGTATCCGGTCATCGTCAGCGTCCATGGCGGCCCGTCAGCGTCCATCACCGCTCGCTGGAGCTCCAGCACCCAGATCAGCTGGGCCGACCGCGGCTACTTCGAACTGCAGCCCAACCCCCGCGGCAGCTTCGGTCAGGGCGAGGCTTTCACGGAGGCCAATCGCAAGGACTTCGGCTATGGCGACCTACACGACATTGAGGCCGGCCTCGACTTCGTCGAATCCAAGTACGCCATCGACCACGACCGCGAAGGCCTCACCGGCTGGAGCTACGGCGGTTTTATGACCATGTTCGCCGTCACTCAAACTCACCGCTTCAAGGCCGCGGTCGCCGGTGCCGGGCTATCAGACTGGCTCAGCTACTACGGCGAAAACTCCATCGACCAGTGGATGCTCCCCTTCTTCGGCGCCAGCGTCTACGACGACCCCGCGGTCTACGCCAAGTCCAGCGCCATTACCTACATCAAAAACGTCAAAACCCCCACCCTGGTCATCGTCGGCGACCGAGATGGCGAGTGCCCCGCCCCACAGAGCTTTGAGTTCTGGCACGCCCTCCGCGACCTCGGCGTGAAGACCCAGCTCGTCGTTTACCCCAACGAAGGCCACGGCTTCCGCGACCCAGAACACATCAGGGACCGCGCGGAAAGGACGGCCAAGTGGTTTGACGACAACATGCGAGTTGGCGCTGCGCGTTAGCGGGGGTTGGCGCTGCGCGTTGGCTGGGGTTGGCGCTGCGCGTTGGCGAGGTGGCTTAGCGCGGTGAGAGCTGCTTGCTGGTACCTTCCTGCATATTGGCGTCGGAGCCGATTACGGCTAGGAGAGCGTTGATGCGGCGTGCTAGCTCTTTGCAGTCGGTGATGATCTTGTCTGCCGATTTTGGATCGAGGTATCCCAGATCGGCGGACAAGATCAGTTGCGTCTGCAACTCGTACAGGGAGCCCCTGGCCTGTCCGAGAAAGGTCCGAAACACCTTATCCGACGTTCTTCCATGCCCTTCTGCGATGTTGCTCGGGACCGATACGGCGGCACGGCGAAGCTGGCTTGTGAGCCCAAACAGCTCATGTTTCGGAAACGAACCGGTCTCGCGATACACGCACCGGGCCAAGTCCATCCCACGCTGCCAAATCACAAGCTCGGTAAAGTTTCTCGTACGCACCAAATCGTTCTACCAAGCCGCTACGCCGGACGCGATAGCCCTTTCGCGGCATACCGAACCCAAGCTCAGAAACACCGCCGCCAACCCCAGCCAACGCGCAGCGCCAACGGGCAAAGCCGCAAACGCGCAGCGCCGACAACACCCATTTGCCTCGCCATCCGTCAAAATCTACACTAGACGGGCTATACCCAAGGGTAGGTACGACCGTTACGGCAGCCATGCCGCCGCAACGGGGAGGTGGAATGCGGCAGTTTCTCGGTTTGGTTGTTCTTTTTCTGTTTGCGATGCCCTTTGGGCTCTCCGTGGCCGGTTGCGGTCACAAAGCTGCCGTCCAATATTGCTCCGGCAACCTTGAGTCCGGCCCGCAGGTCGGCCAGGTCTCGAAGATTACCCTCGCGTCCGCGCTCACCGTTACCGGGGAGAGCCTCAACTACGGCCAGATCGGCTCCAGCCTCTCCGCCACCGCGCAGGACTGCAACGGCGCCAACGTGTCCGTCTCCGGCTACACCTACAACTCCCAGGATCCATCGATCGCCGACATCAACCCCAGCAGCGGCGTCGTCTGCGCCGGCACCTGGAACCGCAACTCCGGCGGCGGTATCGGCGACTTCACCATCTGCACGCCGCCCGCGGCCACCAACACCAAACATCAGACCTTTGTCTACGCCACCGCGAACGGGGCCACCAGCAACGCCATTGCCATTTACATCCACGCGCCTGTGACCAACGTCCAGCTGGGCGCAACCACCGGCACCTGCGACACCGACCCCGATACCACCTGCGCTACAAGTCAGGGCGTCACCTGCGAGACGAGCACCGCAGGCACCAACCCCAACTTTCCCGCCTATGACGGCAAGAGCTGCGTTTCGCAACGTGACACCCGCCAGTTGATCGCCCGCGTCTTTGACGCCAACAACCGCAACATCACCTGCCAGGTCGGGCCCGTCACCTTCAACCTCCAGGGCGCGAGCAGTATTGCCGCCATCAACGCCCAGGGCTTTGCCACCGCCAACCTCCCGGGCTCCGCGCTGGTCACGGCCACCGTGTCGAACTCCTCGTCGGCCGTCAATTCGGGCTTTTTCTCCGTCTGCCCGCCGGCCTCCATCGTGCTGTCCGCCGTGAACCAGCCGGCCAACGCCTCCCAAATCAACGTCGCGCTCAACACGCCACAAAACTTTACCGCCTCGGTCCTGGACACCAACAATGTTGTACTCACCGGCCTAGCGCTGGAGTTCAACTCCACCCTGCCGCTCAACTTCCCCGCGGCCTCCGGCTCGGTCACGCCGGTCTTTCCCGGCACGGCGACGATCACCGCCGTTTGCAACCCCGGCAGCTGCAACCCGGCGCCGTTCTCGCAAATCGGCGTCAACGGCAACGGCAAGCCCATCACCTCCAACGGCATTACGGTAACCGCCGCCGGCACCTCCGCCAGTGTGCTCTACATGGCCAGCACCAACTCGCAATTCATCGCCACTGAGGACTTCACCACCGGCCAGCTAGGCTCGCCCATCAAGCTGCCCTTTGTGCCCAACTCCATGGTCATCTCCCAGGACGGATCGACGCTTTACCTCGGCAGCCCCCAAGGCCTAATGACGGTGGCCACCACGAGCAACACGGTCACCGCCACCTACACCACCGTGCAGGGCACCGTGCTCGCCGTCGCCCCCAACAACAGCTATGCCGTGGTTACCGACCCCACCCGCCAGACCGTCTCGCTGGTCACTCCCACCGGTGGCGTCTTCACCAGCAACAACGGCATCGGCACCCGCGCTGCCTGGACGCCCGATTCGAACACACTGTACGTGCTCGCCAACACCGGCGGGGTCACGGGCCAGAGTAACCAGTTGCTTACGTATTCCACCTTCGTCGGCTGGCAGGTCGTCACGCCCGGAACTCCCTACACGGACGTTGCGGTCACGGTTCCGTCCGTAGGCGCGTACTTCGCTGGCGCGCAGACTGATGGGCGCAGCGACTGCTCCAGCACGATAGAAAACTTTGCAACGGCACCCCCCGTCGCGAGCAACATGTTTTACCCCTTGGCTGACACCAAAGCGGTGCCGACCGACCGCCTTATCGCCACCACGGACGGCAAACATATCCTCGGCGCCACGACTACAGCTCCGGCTGCGCTGCAGGATCTCGCGATCACCCTGCCCACCACGGTCGTGAACGGCACCACGACGATCGCCGCCTGCCCTCAACCCAACCAGCCGCAGGTCGCTCCCGGCTACTTTACCAGCACACCCTCCACGCACCCGCTCGCCAGCCTAACGCCCACGGCGATCACCGGCGTCGTCGCAGCTAGCAACTCCGGTACAGCCTTCGTTACCTACACCGGCACAGGCTCGGTTCTGCCGCTGTACCAACCCGGCACGGGCACCCTCACCAACATCCCGCTTACCGGCGCCGCTATGGCCCCCGTCGCCGGCGTGTACAGCTCTGACGACACCACCTTTTACGCCGGCACCTCCGGCGACAATCAGGTACACATCATCTCCGTGACCGGCGCCACGAGCAAAGACACAGGGACCCTGAGCCCCAACCTCCAGGACCCCAACGGCAATCTCGCCACCCCCAACCTCATCGCGCAGCGCGTCCGCCGCACCACCTCCTAAACGACACAGGGGCGGCTTGCACGTATGCAAACCGCCCCCCTCACTCGTAGCTCACAAATTCGCACCTCAGTGCTGAACAAATCTGCTACCCAAGCTGCTGATGACGGGGTATGGCCCATGCCGTCGCTATACCGAACACCCCGCACAGCGCTGACGCCCTCTACCGGGCCAACCGCTTCTCCAGCAGCTCCCGCCCAATCGCATCGAGCACGCCGTTGAGGAAGTTCAGGCTCTCGGGCGCCGCGTAGCGTCGTGCGATCTCGAGCGTCTCGTTGATGATCACGGCCGCCGGTGTGGCGGAGAAGCCCACCATCTCGGCTACCGCTGCCCGCAGAAGGTTGCGGTCCACCACCGGCATGCGCTCCAGACGCCAGTTCTGCGCGTGCTTCTGGATCAGGGCGTCGATCTCCTCGTCCCGCGTCGTCGCCACCCGATGCAAATCGTCCGCAAACCCTCGGGTCTCGTCGTCGACGTCGTCGCGCGACTCCCAGAACAGCCGCCCCACCTCGTCCGGCTTCTGCTTGCCCAGGTCGCCCTGGAACAGCATCTGCATGGCCAACTCTCGCGATTTGCGCCGGGTCCCCATCAGCGCCCCGCCCCTGCCGCAACCGGCTCACCACTCTTGGCCTGCAGCTTTTCCTGAATCGACGCCATCTCAATCGCCGCGATCGCAGCCTCGAAGCCCTTGTTCCCGGCTTTCAGCCCCGCGCGGTCCAGCGCCTGCTCCAGCGTCTCGCACGTCAGCACCCCAAACGCGTGCGGCACGCCTGTCTCCCCCTGGCTCTGCCCGATGCCACGCGCCACCTCGGTATAGATCGCCTCATAGTGCGCCGTCTCTCCGCGCAGAAGCACGCCCAGGGTAATCACGGCGTCGAAGCGCTCCGATGCGGCCACGCTCCGCGCGGCCGACGGGATCTCCCACGCGCCCGGGACGCGCACAATCTCCACATCCAGCTTCCGTACCCCGCTGCGATACAGCGCATCGAGCGACCCTTGCAGCAACCGGTCGGTGATCACGGCGTTCCAGCGTGCCACGACGATTGCAAACCGTTTTCCCGCCGCATGGAGGTCGCCTTCCACCGCCACAGGCCGCCCATGCAGCGGGTTCTCCGACTCCCAGAAACCTACGCGCAGACCATCGGCCAACTCCGCCGTAAACAGCCGCGAGTTCCAGTGCGTCGCCGCCACCTCACTCACCTCGCCTGGCTTGCCCGCCATCCACGCCTGCACCGCCGCCTGCACGGCGTCCAGCTGCGTGGTCTCTACCAGCAGTAACGGCGTCGTCGGCAGCTGCCCGGACACCAGCTCCAGATTGCCCACAGGCGCAAGAAACGCCGCGCCGTGCCCGGTGTCGTCCTGCCAGCCCTTGCCCTCCTCAAACCCCAGGGAGCGCAGCAGTTCGGAGACTTGCTCCAGGCTCTCACGCGAGGGTAACGGCACAATGCTGCTAATCCCTTTGACCATCCCTCCATTGTACCGGCGCGGGACGGAATGCATCGGGCGATCGCAGCCCCGGCCGCAGCCCAACCGCAGCTTTCCGCCCCAAACTTCGCTATGCTGGAGGGGTGACTGCCTCAACGCGTTCCCGTCAGCTACCTGCCGTCCTGCTCCTTGCCGCTGCTTGTTTCGGGGGCTGCAAAAGCGCCTCGCTGCCGAGCGTCAAGGCCAAGGCCGAAGCCCGCGAGGAGGCCGCACGAGATCGACAGGAGCTCGCTCAGCTTCCCCCGCCTAGTAAGAGCCGCTACATGTCGATCCATACGTTTGACAGTTGGGAGAACCCGTCCATCACCGTGCAGCCCGACATGCTGACGCTGCACATCATGGTCGCCGACCTGAACCCTTCGGCCTACGGCGCCGGCGGCATGCTGCGGCCCAATGGCGCGCGTCGGCAGGAGGTCAACATCCGCCCCGGCAAGCTTTCCGAGGCCATGGTCGCCATCCCGCCGAGCGCGTGGCCGTACGGGCGGGTGGTCGCAGTGGAAGAAGCGCATCACACCCCCGGCACGCAGGAGCCCGTCGTGCGTCGCAACCTGGAGAACACGATCGGCACCCTGAACGACCTCGGCATCGCGGCCTATGATTTGAACGAGGGCAACCTGCGCTGACGGTCGCGCTCAGCTCGTGGCCGCGGCGACCTCGTCCGTGTTGATCGCCCCACCATGCCGCACATCGTCGCCCTTCACCCAGAAGATCACGTCTTCGGCGATGTTGGTCGCGTGGTCGCCCACACGCTCCAGGTTGCGCGAGATGACCAACGCATTCAGGGCCTGCGACGCACATTCCGGATGCTCCTGAATGTAGCGTCCTAGCGCCTGGTACGCGTCGCGGTTCATGTCGTCCACCTGATCGTCCAGGGTTAGCACGGTTTGCGCCATCTGCGCGTCGGCCTCGATGAAGGACTGCAGCGCCTTGCGCACCATGGCCGACGACAGCTGCGCCAGCCGCGGGATGTCGACGGGCAGATCGCTCGCGTCGAGCATGCCCAGTTCCTTGACGCGGTTGGCGATGTTAACCGCCTGATCGCCCACGCGCTCCAGATCGGCGTTGATGCGGATGACGGCCATGATGAACCGCAGGTCGACCGCCATGGGTTGCTCCATCGCGAGCAGGTCCAACGCCAGTTGGTCGATCTCGCGCTCCATGCGGTTGATCGCCGGCTCCGACATCAGGACAAGGTCGCACAGCTCGCCGTCGCGCTCCGAGTACGCCGAGGTCGCGCGCTGGATCGCCTGCTCCACCAACCCGGCCATCACGAGCAGCCGTTCCTTCAATCCATCCAGCGCTTGATGAAATCGTGTGCGCATCAGCCGAACCTCCCCGTGATGTAGTCCTCCGTCCGCTTGTCCGACGGGCTGGTAAAGATCTTGTGCGTAGACGCGAACTCGACCAGCTTACCGGTTAAGAAGAATCCGGTCTGTTCGGCAACGCGTGCGGCCTGCTGCATGTTGTGCGTCACGATCACAATGGTGTACTGCGTTTTCAGGTGGAAGATCAGATCTTCGATTTTGGAGGTCGATACCGGATCGAGCGCGCTGGCCGGCTCATCCATTAGCAGCACTTCGGGGTCAACCGCGAGAGCGCGCGCGATGCACAGCCGTTGCTGTTGGCCGCCCGACAGGCTCGCCCCGGACTTCTTGCGCAGGTCGTCTTTGACCTCTTCCCAGAGTGCAGACTGCTTGAGCGAGCGCTCGACGATTTCATCCAGCACCTTGCGCTTGCGGTAGCCGTTCAGCTTGAGCCCGCTCGCCACATTGTCGTAGATGGACATGGTTGGAAACGGATTGGGTCGCTGAAAAACCATGCCGATGCGACGCCGGATCTCCACCGGCGAAGCGTCCTTGTAGATGTCCAGGTTGCCCATCATCACGCTGCCTTCGGCGCGCGCGTTGGGCGTGGTCTCGTGCATGCGGTTCAGGCAGCGCACAAAGGTGGACTTGCCACAACCCGAGGGTCCGATCAGCGCCGTCGCGTTGTTGGCCGGGATACGCAGCGTTACGTCCTTCAACGTATGCACGGGCCCGTACCACGCGTTCAGGTTGTCTACCTTGATATCGACTCCCAAACCTATCGCCCTCCCTTGAGCGCACCGCGGTTCGCGAAGATGCGCACCAGGGTTACAGAAACCATGATCAACACAATCAGCACCAGAGCCCCTGCCCACGCCAGCCGGTGCCATTCATCATAGGGGGACTCGGCGTAGACGAAGATCTGCAGCGGCAGCGCGGCAATCGGTTCGTTTAGCTTCAACGTCCAAAACTGGTTGCCGAGCGCGGTGAACAACAAAGGCGCCGTTTCTCCGGCGACGCGCGCGAAGGCCAGCATACAACCCGTGATGATGCCCGGCGACGCCGTGCGCAGGCTGATGGACAGGATGGTGCGCCACTTGGGCACGCCGAGACCGAAGGCGGCCTCGCGCAGGCTGGAAGGCACGGTGGCCAGCATCTCCTCCGTGGTGCGGGTGATCGTGGGCACCATCATGATGGCCAGCGCCACGCCACCGGCAAAGGCGGAGAAGTGGTGCTGGTGCGCCACGATCAGCGCATACGCCGCAATGCCCATCACAATGGACGGCACACCGTTCAGAACGTCGGCGGTGAAGCGCACGACGTTGCCGAAAAGGCCGTCACGCCCGTACTCGGCCAGGTAAACGCCGGCGCCTATGCCCAGCGGAATGCCCATGAGGCTGGCGATGCCCAGGATGACCGCCGAGCCGACGATGGCGTTCGCCATGCCGCCGCCCGCCTGCCCCACGGGCGCAGGGACGCGCGTGAAGAATGCCCAGTTGAGCGAACTCGCGCCCTTGTAGAGCAGGTAGCCGAGGATGGCCACGAGCGGCACGAGTACCAACATTGTGCTTACCACGGCGATCACGGTCACCGCCGTATCCATCGCCGACCGGCTGCGGCGCAGCCAGGTTTCCCGTTTAGGCGAACGCGGCGGCAGCGAGATGCTTTGCGCCCCGCCAGGACCTGCTGGTCCGGGATGCGACGCGATGGGAGCGCTGACGACCGGCACCGGTGGCCGCGACGCCTCGGGGCTTTGCTTGCTCGGCAAACCTTGCGGACTCTGCTGAGAAGACGCGCTCATGCCACCGCCCTCGCACTGTTGCCGCGCGTCACGGCCCACACCAGCAGCCGGGCCACCGCGTTGACGACGATGGTGACCAGAAACAGCGCCAGGCCAATCTCGATCAGGGCGCTGAGGTACAAGTCGCCCGTTGCCTCGGAAAACTCGTTGGCGATGACGCTGGCGAGGGTGTGCGCCGGGTTGAACAGATTCTTGCTCATCTCGGGGTGGTTGCCGATGACCATGGTGACCGCCATGGTTTCTCCCAGGGCGCGACCGAGACCCAGAATGACCGCGCCTACGATGCCGATGCGCGCGTTGCGCAACACGCTCATCCGGATCATTTCCCAACGCGTGGCTCCTAATGCCAGCGCGGCTTCCCGCTGCGAGCTCGGCACGGCGCGCATGACGTCGCGCGAGATGGAACAGATGACCGGAAAGATCATCACCGCCAAGATCAGGCTGGCCGTAAAGATGCCCACGCCGAAGTTCGGTGCTGCAAAGAAGCCCGTCCAGCCGAAGAGCTTGATCATGAGCGGACCGACCTGGTCCCGCACAATGGGAACCAGGACAAAGACAGCCCACAGGCCGTACACCACAGAAGGGATGGCCGCCAGCAGTTCGGTGAGAAAGGCGATCGGGCCACGCAAGGGGATGGGGCAGATGTCCAGCACAAAGATGGATACCGCGATCGACAGCGGCACGGCTATCACCAAGGCCAGAAGGGACGATACTACCGTGCCATAGATAAAGGGCAGCGCGCCGAAACTGCCGTTCACCGGGTCCCAGTTCGTGTCTTTGAAGAAACGCCAACCGAAGGCGTGGATGGACAGCTTGGAGTTGGCGATGAGCACAAATACAATCAGCAAGACAATAAAGATGACGCTCAGCGCGCAAACCACCATTAGTCCAGCGAAGGTGGAATCGGCCATGCTGCCGCCGCCGCGCTCCCGCAGAAACGTTCGGATCTCGGACGGGGCTGCCGGCGTCACCGAAGCGACAGATCCGGCAGCGCTCGTCTCCGGGACAGCAGGCAGCGGAGCTTGCGTTCGCAACGCCGGTACGGGGATCGAGCCAAGATCAGGCATAGGTGGGTTTGCATCGTGAGATGCCGGTGCTGCGGAATCTGTTCGGACAAGAGGGATTGAAACGGGGAGGACGGGGTTGTGCGAGGGGCTCGCACAACCCCGTCCTAAGCATCAGACCGAGCTACTGAATGGTCTTGATGGTCTGCCGTACGCGGTCGGCTACGGGCTTGGGCAGCGGCGCATAGGTCATGCCGGCAGCCTCTTCCTCGCCATGTTCCAGCATCCAGTTGAGGAAGTCCACCATGACCTTACCCTTGGCCTGGTCGTCCCAGTGTTGCGGGATCAGCAGCCAGGTGAACGACGAGATCGGGTAGGAGTTCGGGCCCGGCGCGTTGGTGATCGACACCCGGTAGTCTGGCGGAATCATCTTCGCATCGGCCGCCGCAGCCGCGGTCACGCCCTCGGTGGAGGCCTTCAGGTACTTGCCGTCGTGGTTGCGCACGGACCCAAAGGGAATGTGATTCTGCTCGGCGTAGATTAGCTCGATGTAGCCGAAGCTGAACTGCGAGTTCTTGACCATGCCGGCCACGCCCTCGTTGCCCTTTTGGCCGATGCCCACCGGAAACTTCACGCTGGTGCCCTTGCCCACGCGCTGCTGGAACTCCGGCACAACCTTGCTTAGGAAGTCGGTGAAGATGTACGTCGTGCCCGAGCCGTCCGAGCGGTACACCGGCAGGATCTGGTGATCCGGCAGCTTCACGCCGGGGTTATCGTGCTGGATGTTGGCGTCGTTCCAGTTGGTGATCACGCCCAGATAAATGCCCGCGATGACCTCCGGCGCAAACTTCAGGTCGCCGCTGATGCCGGGTACGTTATACACGGGCACCACCGCGCCCAATACAGTTGGGATGTGGATGAGCTTGACCTTGGACTCGTTCAGCTGCTGGTCGCTCATCGGGCCGTCCGACGCGCCGAAGTCGACGGTCTTCTGCGTGACCTGCCGGATACCGGCACCCGAGCCCACCGACTGGTAGTTGATGTGGACGTTGGGGTGCTGCTGCGAGTACTCCGAGAACCAGCGCGAGTAGATCGGGTTGGGGAAGGTGGCACCGGCGCCGGTGAGGTTTTGCGCAGCGAGCGGGAACACGGCGGTCGCCGCAAGAACAACAGCCGAGAGAAACTTGACTTTCACGAGTGGATCTCCTGAAACAACTTTGCCTGGTTGCGCCCACCGCCGGGAGGCTGCGTCCTGCAGCTCTCCCGGCAGTGGCGTGACGACGATGCGACTACGGGATGTAGTACCGCATGCTGACGTGCGCCATGTTGTCCTGTGCGCGCGGCCCGTTGACCTGACCGACGCCGACAGACCCCGACCACAGGTTGCGCTGCAGGTAGCTGTACGTCGCCGAGTACTGCAAGCGGCCATACTTGGGGCTGTTGTAGGCGCGGTAGATGAAGCCGAACATGCCTTCCTGGATGTAGCGTGTCGGGGAAGCGCAGGTGGCTGGCGAAGCCGGAGAACCGGTAACCCCGTTTGTCCCACCCGGATTGAGAGGCAAAGCGTAGCAACCGGTATCCAGCACGTTGTAGGTACCGTAGCCGATGAGGTTAGATCCTGCCGTCGAGTAGATCGTCCGCTGGTCATATTCGCCGCCGTAGTAGGCAAAGATGTCCAGGTTCTTGCCCTCGTGCGTGACCAGGGAGGCGAGACCATGGTAGTTGCGGATTGGCTCGAGCGTGCCACTCGGGTGCAAGGTGGCGTCGGCCAACTGCGACGAGCCGTACCGACCGGTGCCGTCGCCCGCCATGCCCGAGATACCCACATCCATGTACTTCCGGAAGCCCACGCGGGCCGAGGCGAACACGCCGCCGCCGGTCTTGGTGTCCTTCTGCGGCGTGGTCGAATAGGTGTAGGTCACCGGTCCCAGGTAGCCGGGCGCGGTCCGGGTCAGCACGGGGTAGTAGGTGTCGCGCAGGAAGCGCGCCAGCCCGCCAAGCTCGACATGCGCGTGCGGCGCGTCATAGGCAAATTTGACCATGACGTCCGGAGCTACGTTATTGGCGTAGGTGCCGTTGAAAGCGTTATATAAGCCGCCGTTCTGCCCGCCGCCGCCAAAGAAGAAGTTCGTCGGCACGGCACTGGCCACCGCGGCATTCACGGTGAAGTTGGTGATCTGCGCCTGTTCGAGCGACATCGCCGCCGTAAAGCCGCCTTTGCCGCGCGGGTCGCCGAAGCTCTTCTGCAGGCGAATCCCCGGCTGCCGCGCCCAGCTGAAGCCGACCATGTACTGCGGGTCGATGGTGTTGGGCAACACCTCGGTGCGGGCGTCGGTGCCGCGCAGGTCTTCGGTCACCAACGACCACATCTGCCCGCCGGTCAGCATGAAGCCGCCCGTCTCGGCCTGGCCCCAGAACTGCCGCTGCCGGAACGTGTAGCTATTGCTCTGGTTGTTGTTGGAGGTGGTGCCGGCGCTGAGGAAGTCAGCCTCGAAGTAGGCCCGCAGCTTCAGCTTTCCCGTGTCGCCGGTGACCAGCGCGCCTAAACGGCTCTGCCGCCCGGTGAAGTTCAGCTCGCTGATATGGCCTTCGCTCGAACCGGGGAACGGAATCGTGTTGAAGGGCGTGTTGATGTCGGAGTTGACCGACCGCTGCCGCCACACGCCTTCAAAGGCCGCAAAGCCGATCGGCTGAATCGTCACGCCCTTGTAGTGCAAGGCCGTGGGCGAGTTGATCTCCTGCTGCACCTGCGCCTGGTTTTGCACCACGGTCGCCTGCAGCGTTTGGTTCTGGGTGGAAAGATCGCCAACGGACGTCTTGAGCTGCTGCACGTCCTGCGCATTTTGCGTGCTTTGCGCGGCGGCGGCAGCCGTGGCCGCGGCGGCGGAGGCTACCTGTTGCTGTGCGTCGGCCGCGCTCTGCTGGGCCGCGGCTACCTGGGTGTCGCGCGTGGACACCTGGTTGCGCAGCGCGTCGATCTCCGCCTGCTGCGCCGCGAGCTGTTCCCGCATCTCGCGCATCTGCCGTGAGCCGGCTCCCTCCGCGGCTACCTTTGTGCTGCGTCTACGCGTGCTATGGGCGGACCGGCGCGTCTTCTTGTGCCCTGCAGGCTGCGATGCGTCGGCGGCGTGCGCGCCACTAGACGCAGAAACTAGAAGCGCTGTCATCAGCGCCGTCAGTAATGTGCTGCGATGTTTCATCAGCTCCTCGGGAAGGCAGCCCACAGGGAAACGCTGGGCCAGGGTGCCCGGCTAGCGAATCTCGTCTGGAGTGCTCTTTGGGGTAATCCTGTCAGCCCCAGTTCAATACTCTGAGAAGCTCGTGTTAAAGCAGTGTTAATCCGTACCAGGGTGCCGAGTCCGTATCTACAACTTCGTGGTCACGACCGCCCGTTCGGTCGGGTCGGCAAGCAGCCTTGCCGGCTCCGCGCACGGCAGCGTAAAAACGAAGCTGCTGCCCTTACCCAGTTCGCTTTCCACCCAGATGCGCCCCCCGTGTGCCTCCACAAGGTGCCGCGTGATGGCCAGTCCGAGCCCGGTGCCGCCCGACTCGCGCGACCGGGCTTTATCGACCCGGTAGAACCGTTCGAACAAGCGGTCTTGATGTTCCGAGGCGATGCCCGCCCCAAAGTCCCGTACCCGGATCTGGACCTCCGGCAGGAGGCCCTCTTCGGTCGCAGGCAGCATGCCCGCGGAGATCTCAATCACCGCCCAACCGTCGGCGCCGCGACCGTAGTTCAGCGCGTTTTCGATCAGATTGCCCATGATCTGCAGGATCGTATCCGGGTCGGCGATCACGTCGACCTCCGGCGGGTCTCCGGCGATCGCCAGCGTGCCGCCCTTCTCCTTAAGCAGGCCGGAGACCGCCTCCAGGCACTCTTCGATGAGCACGGACACGGCGATGGCCTGCGGCGCAAACTTGCGTTCGCCGCTTTCCACCCGCGCCAAAGCCAGCAGATCGTCCGTCAGGCGACCCATACGCCGGGCGCTCTTCAAGATAGCTTCTAGGAACTCGCGGCGCCGCTCACCCGCAGAGAACAGACCCGGGCCGGAGGGTTCTTCGCCTTCTTCGAGCAGCATCTCCACATAGCCCTGAATGGAGGTGAGCGGCGTACGCAGCTCGTGCGACACGTTGGCGATGAACTCCCGCTGGGTGCGCTCCACCTGCTCGATCCGCGTGATGTCGTGCATTACGATCACGGCGCCGCCATCCGGCATGGGGGCGGCGCTGATCGCGACGATGCGTCCGGGCAGCAATGTCACGGGACGGCGCTCCACCGATTCGCGCGATTCCAGCGCAGCCTGCACACATTCCAGGACCTCCGGCGCCCGCAAGGTCTGCACCAGCGAGTGCCCCGTCCGCACCGAGCCGTGCGAGAGCCGCATAAGCTGCTGCATGGGCTTATTAGCCCAGCTAATGCGGGCGGCGGCGTCGATCGCCGTGACCGCGTCCTGCATGGAGTCTAGCACGGTTTCGAGTTTGCGTCCGTTTTCGTGGGCCGCCTCGATCACCGCCGTAAGCCGTGGCGCGGCGACGAGGATGGCGTCGGCCAGGTCGCCGAGTTCCGGCAGCGTGGGCTCCGGCGATGGGAGGTCCGGCAACGCACGCACCTCGCGCTCCAGCACGGCCGCGGCGTCGCGCACTCGCGACAGTCCGAGCAGGGCTCCGGCAACGGCACCCGCCACCCACACTCCCAGCAACAGCCACCAGCGCGCGTGGAGAAACAGGCCCAGCAGCAGTACCACCCCACCACCCGCGGCCCACAGCAGCAGATACCAAAACAGGCTGGAGCGGCGTTTCACCATGCACCTACTCTACGGAATCACGGCTCAAGACTCGTTGGGTCAGTAAATCGCGGGTTCGGGCGTTGCGGCGGCTAACCGCACCACCGGGATGTCGAAGCGATACCCCGCACCCCGCAACGTCTTCAAGAAGCGTGGCGTTTCCGGTTCGGCCTCGATCTTTTCGCGCAGCCTCCGCACGTACACATCCACGCTGCGCGGGGTCACAAAGCGCGCGTCGCCCCACACCGCGTCCAGCAGCTGGTCGCGGCTGAACACCCGGCCCGGGTGGCGGGCAAGGTATTCGAGCAGCCGAAACTCGGTGGTGGTGGTCGTGATTAGGTCTCCGCGCACCCGCACCTGCATGGAACCGGAGTCGATCTCGAGGTTCTCAATGGTGAGCACGGCTGGAGCGGCGGCTGGGTCGTCGGGCGTTTCCGACCGGCGCAGCACGGCACGGATGCGGGCTAGTAACTCGCGCACGGCGAACGGTTTCACGATGTAATCGTCCGCGCCCAGTTCCAGGCCGAGCACCCGATCGTCCTCCGAGGCGCGCGCCGTAAGGAAAATTACCGGCACACCGCTCAGCGCTTCGTCGCGCCGAAGACGTCGGCATACATCCAGGCCGCTGCCGCCCGGCACCATGATGTCCAGCAGAAACAATGCGGGCCGTTGCCGCTCGGCATCCTGCAGCATCGTGCCGGGTGTGGGGTACATGCGGACGGCATACCCGGCGCTTTCCAGCCGGTACTGGATTAGCCGGCGGATGTCGGCATCGTCTTCAAGAACAAAGATGGTCTGGCTCACCTGCACTCCGGGCCTGTAAGCGGTGCGGCCTCGTGCCAAGCCTACGCCCAGCGACCGGCGCTTTTGCTAATGCACGGTAAAAAGGCCGTCGCTGAAGGAGGGGGGGACTGGCCGTTTTGGGGGATGGCCATCCCCCAAATGGGGACTTCCGCCCCGCGCGGGGATCAATACAGTTGCTGGTGAGGGTATCGGTTGAGGTTCGCGCCCTGCCCTGCGGAGGCATCCATGCGTCGTCACACCCTCGGTCTCGGCCTCTTGCTGCCCCTCGCTGCCGCCCTGTCCGGCTGTGGCGTCGACTCGCTTGCTCCCCTTGCAGGCAGCGCAACGCGACCGGGGGCCATTCGGGGCAAGGCGCACGGTGGTCAACTGCCCGTTTCTGGCGCCCAGATCGCGCTGTACACCTACGGCGCTACCGGCTACGGCTCCGCAGGCACCCTGCTTGCCACGGCCACCACGGATCGAAACGGCCAATTCAGTATTGACCCGGCCAGCATGAATTGCCCGTCGCCGGACTCCCCTCTGTATATCCTCTCGGTCGGTGGCAATCCCGGCAATCCTCCCGGACAGGTCAACACCGCCATCAATCTCGGGGCAGCCCTGGGCACGTGCGCGAACGCCATGCAGGCCTACATCACCATCAACGAAATTAGCACGGCCATGCTGGCGTATACGTTTTCGCAGTTCTTCAGCGCGTCCAGCTACGACGGCATCACGTACGACCACTTCGGATCTCCGTCCGACGCGACGCAGGTCGTCAGCAACGGCAATAGCGGCACGGTGAGCACCGTGCTCAACACCACGCAGGGTTTGCCCAACCCGAACACCCCCACGATGACGTTTGAGGGCAACAAGCTCATCACCCTCGGCAACATCCTTGGCGCGTGCGTGAACTCGCTGGGACCCAATAGCCAAGCCTGCACGTCGCTGTTCCAGAACACGCGGCCGGCTAACGGCGCGGCGCCAACCAACACGCTGGAGGCGGCGGTCGCTCTCGCGCAACTGCCGACGCAGAACGTCGCGCCACTGTTTGCCTTGGCGCCGCCGGGCAACGCAGCGGCCTTTCCGGGCGGCTTGACAACCGCGCCGGCGGACTGGACTCTGTCGGCCAGCTTCACTTCTCCCAGCTTCGGCCTTGCTGTGAATCCGCGCACGGTCACTACCATCGACATCGACAGCAACGGGCGGGTTTGGTTTCCCAGCAATCGCGGAGGCGCCGGTGGCGTCGGGTACTTCGATCCGAGCAGCGGCACATTCAGCCAGCTCTACACGGGCAGGCTTGCGCATCCGCAGCAGCTCGCCATCGATCGCAACAACTACGTTTGGGTGGCCGACTCCGGATCGCCCAACATTGCCGGGTTTCCCGCCGCGAACCCATCCGCACCGACGTTGCTGTCCCTGCCCGGCAGCACCTCCACGACGGTGACCATCGGTAGCGACAACAATCCGCGCTACGGGATCATCGCTCCGGATGGAACGCTCGCTCTCGCCCAGGTCACGGGCGGGAGCACCTACAGCGAGATCCCAAGCACGGAGTTCCCGTTCTCCATCGGCTTCTTCGCATCCAGTCTTGGAGGCAACGCCAACGGAACGTTTGCGATGACGGGGCAGTCGCTGTACGCACCTCTGAGCTATTATCTTTCCTACGCGTCGCTGCAAGGGGTGGCCACTAACACCTATCAGTTCGCCGAAGACGGCGGTCAGGTCGCGACCAACGGCACCAGCTTCGTCGCGCCGGGCGGCGGCTACGCCCCAGGGGCGGACGGCATCTGCGTGTGGTCCGCCCAAAGCTGCTATCTGATGGCTAACGACACCACCGTCCACCACCCCTCCGGGCTGGCGGTCGACGGCAACGGAACGCTCTGGTTATCCGACAACGCCACCCCGACCGTCGAAGCGGTTCCGCTCACCGGCGGGTCGTACCTCACCGCGGGCGGCAAGGCCAACAACACGCTGCTGCTCCATGACACCAACAACGGCGGCACCCTGGTGAACCCCGCCGGGATCGCCGTCGACCGCGCCGGCAACGTGTGGGTCAGCAACTACGGGTGCAACGGCATCGGTTGCGTACCGGGCAGCTTCACTCTTTCCGAACTGATTGGCGCGGGGGCCCCGACGACGACCCCTGTGTCCAAACAGCTATTCCGGGGCGCCCACGCCGGCATTCAGCCACGCTGAGCGGGTAATGACTCGGCGCGGGACCTTGCAGGGCCGGTATCCTCACCAACCGCCACCAGCGTACCCGCCCCTCCCGGTTGGGAGGGTACACTGGTCGGGCTGCGAGTACCGAACACTTGGAGGAGAGCCGTATGACCAAGGTCGATCTCACCGATCGCGTCGCCGCGCTGGGTGACCTGACCCGCCGCGACAGCGAAGTGATTGTGGAAACCATGTTCGACGCCATAGTCGCGGCGGTGAAGTCCGGCGACAAGGTCGAAATTCGTGGATTCGGCAGCTTTCGCACGCGGCAGCGCAACTCGCGCACGGGGCGCAACCCCAAGACGGGAGCCTCTGTCTCTATTCCTGCCAAACGCGTTCCATTCTTTAAGCCGAGTAAGGAGCTTCGCGAACTCGTCGGCGAGGCACCTCCTCGTGCCCACAAGAAAGCATCCGCAACGTCTTCCGAAGCGTCAGCCGAAGACGCGTAAACGATCTGTGCGCCAGCGGCACTGTATCGTGGACTTCCGCTCTGTGTATAACAGTGAGCAATGACCACACCGGCCATTGAGACCAAGGCCCTGACGCGTGCCTTTCAAACCTTCCATGCCGTAGACACGCTCGACCTGACTGTGGAGCGGGGCCAGTTCTTCGGCTTTCTTGGCCCAAACGGCGCCGGCAAATCCACCACCATCAAGATGCTCACCGGTTTGCTGGCGCCTTCCTCGGGGCTGATCCGGATCCTGGGTCAGGATCTGCTGGCGCATCCGGTTGAGGTGAAGCGCCAGATCGGCGTCGTTCCGGAGGGCATGGCGCTGTTTGGTAAACTCACCGCCGCCGAGTACCTCCGCTTCGTCGGGGAGATGTACGGTCTCGACCGGCGCACCACGGAGCAGCGCTCCACCGAGCTGCTAGAGTTCATGGACCTTGCCGACCAGCGCAAAAAACTGGTCGCCGACTTCTCCCACGGCATGGGCAAGAAGCTCGCCCTCGCCGCCGCGGTTATCCACGCACCCAAGCTGCTGTTTCTCGACGAGCCGTTCGAGGGCGTCGATGCGATTGCCGCCGGCACTCTTAAAGCGATGCTGCAGGGCATGATCGCCCGCGGCGCTACCATTTTTCTCACCTCGCACGTGCTGGAGATTGTGGAACGCCTTTGCAGTCACGTGGCGATCATCAACCGCGGTCACCTCGTCGCCCACGGTTCCCTGGAAGAGCTGCGGGCCGGCGTCCGCGCGCGCATTGCCGCGACAGACCAATCCCACACGCCCGGAGCGCCTGGAACGGCGGCCACATTAACGCTTGAGCAAATCTTTCTGGCCCTGGTCGGCGAAGAGGGTACGCGGCAGCACACGGAAGGCGAATTGGCTTGGCTGAGCTGACGCCTGCCCTCCCAACCCATACCGGCGCCCGGCTCAGCTGGGCGCAGTTCCGCGCCATCGCCTGGCTCCGCTGGCGCATCCTGGCCAACAGCTTTCGCCGCAAGGGCGGAGCCGGGGAGCTGATCGGGCGCATCCTGGTTTTACCCATCGCCGCGGGCGTTGCCCTTGCGCCTACGGCTCTTGCCGGTTTTTTTGCCTGGGCCGCGTTCGCGGGTGGATCGCCGCAACACCTTAGCCTGGTCCTCTGGGGCGCCTTTGCTATCACGCAGCTATTCAACCTGAACCTGGGCCAGCCAGGCACCACCTTCGACCCGACCGAGCTCATCCGCTTCCCCGTGGCACTGCCCAGCTACGTGCTGGTGCGCCTGTGCTTCGGGTTGCTGAGCCCGGCCAACCTCATCGTCACGCTGATGTCGGTAGCTGTGTTCGTCGGCGTTACCATCGCTCGGCCGGCGTTGTGGCCATGGACACTCGCCGCCACCGCGGCTTTCGCGTTGGCGAACGTCTTGTTTTCTCGCCTGATCTTCGCCTGGATCGATCGCTGGCTCTCCACACGCCGTGCCCGCGAGCTCTTTACCGGTTTCATCTTTGTCGGCTCGCTCGCTTTGCAGTATCTCAACGTAAACTACAATCCCGGCTTCAACCACGGGCGCTCCCATGGCTTCACGCCGCAGCGCTTGCGTTCCGTGCAAACGGCCCTCGATCACCTGCACCCGTGGCTGCGCTGGCTTCCCCCCGAGCTCACGAGCGCGTCCATCATCGCGGCCGCGCGTGGCCGGTTCCAGATGTCGGTGCTGGATGTGGCGCTTGTGCTCGCCTACGCGACCGTATTTCTTCTGGCCTACGCCCTGCGTATGCGGACGGAGTACCGCGGAGAAAACCTGAGCGACGCGGCCAACGCCGTCCGCCCCGCCTCGAGGCGAGCGGACCCTGCACGGACTATCGCACTGTCGCCAGGAACGGAACTCCGCCCCAACGCAGCAACCCAAAGCCGTACGTGGCTGCCTGGAAGCTTCGCACCGTTGTTCCGGAAAGAGCTCCTGTATCTACGTCGCAATACCGGTTTGCTCTACGGCGTCGTCGCGCCCACCGTCATGGTGTTTCTGTTCGCCGGGCGCCTGTCGATGCGGGGTGGATCACACTGGATCCTGCTGATGGCTGTCAGCTATGCGCTGCTCGGCCTGGCGCCGATGAGCTATAACACGTTTGGCCTGGAGGGTCCGGGGGCGCAGTTCTACTTCATGGCCCCAGTCCCGATGCGCGACGTGTTCTTGGCGAAGAACGCAATGCAGTTTCTGCTCGCCATGGTGGAAGTATGCGCCGTCATCGCCATTGTGATCTACGTGACGGGGACGCCGCAGGTGGACGACGTCCTTTTTGTCCTGCTTTGGGCCACGGCCACGCTGCTACTGAACACGTCGCTTGGCAACCTCCGCTCACTCTCGGCTCCCAAGAAGGTCAACCCAGGACGCTCGCTCAATCGCGCCCAGTCGCAGGTGAGCGCCTGGATTGCAATCGGCCTGCTTGCCGGCAGCGGCGGCGTCGGTGCCGGGCTGCAGTTCTTGTCCACCTATCTTCATCTCCGGTGGCTTGGGCTGTGCCTTATGGGCGCTTTTGCCGTGGGCGGACTCGTCGCCTACACGCAAGGCCTGCGCGGCATCGAGGCGTACGCTATGGATCACCGGGACACGCTCTTCGAGGAGCTCGGCAAAAAGACCTAGTGCCTCTCACGCAACGGCTGCGATGGCGCTCAACATGCGGCCCGTTCGCCCACGTTCCGCCCGGTAACTGAAGAATCGACGCCGCCCGTCAGGAAGCCGCGCACACGCCGTGCACGCCGCCAGGCTGCTGATCTGCGCCTCCGGAATACCGGCGTCCATCAGCTGCCGCCGGTTCGCGGTTTCTAGATCCATATGCAACGCGCTGCCATCCGTAGGCCGCCGGAACAGTTCCGCGGTGTAGGGAAACTGCTCCGCAAACGCCAGGTGCACCTCCTCGCCAACCTCGAAGCAGCACGCGCCGATACACGGCCCGATCGCCGCCACGATGTCGCCCGGCTCGGAACCGTAGCGCTCACCGAGCGCCGCCACCCCATGCTGCACGATGCGCGCCAGCGTACCGCGCCAACCAGCGTGCAATGCGCCCACGGCATGCGTGCGCGTGTCGGCCAGCAGCACCGGCACACAGTCGGCGGTAAGGATTGCCAGTAAACGGCCCGGTGTGCGGCTGATCAGGCCGTCGCCCTCCATGCCCGCCCGCCCGTCGGCCGTCATCCAAGGCTCCGGCTCGCTCTCCAGATCGCGCACGGCGCTTCCGTGCACCTGCCCCACCGTCACCAGCCGCGTCGGCGCGCCTACGACAGCTTCGGCGAACCGCGCACGGTTCTCAGCCACGATCCCTGGATCGTCCTCTGCGGTCCAGCCTAGGTTCCCCTCGCCTTCGCCGTACGCCGACGATCCCCCGCCCTGCCGCGTGCTGAACCCGGCGCGCAGCCACCTGTACCGTTCCCACCCCGGTACGCGGATCAGTCCGGGTTGTGCCGTGTTTTGTGTGCCGCGATCCATCGCTCCCTGCCTGTGTCTCTGTTGTAGCCTATGGACGCGGAGGCTTCCCATGGCAGCGGCAGTCAATCCTCTCGTTTCGGTGTACGAGTACCTTCATTCCGTCTACGAAACCGACATGGACTACGTCGATGGTGTTCTGGAGGAACGAAACTTGGGCGAGCACGATCATTCGGACCTGCAAAGCGAGTTGATCACGCTTTTCCGTAACCATCGCAAGGATTGGAGGGTCAAGACTCTCGTAGAACAGCGCGTTCAGGTCAGCCCAACGCGCTATCGCGTCCCCGACCTGTGCGTTCTCGGCGCAAGTTGGACGCGCACGCCCATCATCAAAGTGCCACCGCTGTTGTGCATTGAGGTTCTCTCTCCGGAGGACCGCCTCCCGCGGGTGAAGGTGAAGTGCGAGGACTTCTTCAACCTGGGCGTCCCTGAGATTTGGGTCTTCGACCCCGTAAAGCGCGACGTGCTGATCCTTCGCCCCGGCGGCTTCTCCAGCAGACTGAACGAGGGCACCCTCGCCCTTGAAGGCACGCCCATCCAGGTCCCGCTCGCAGACATCTTCGGCGTCCTCGACGACGACCTCATCGAGTAAGCGTGACTGCCTCCTCGGCGTAAACTTGAGCTGTAGCATCCCGCCCAGCCATGGTCATCATTCAGCAAGACGATCTCATCGAGAGCATCCGCGCCGCGCTGCAGTACATCAGCTTCTACCATCCCGTCGACTACATCACGAACCTCGCGCAGGCCTACGAGCTCGAAGAATCCCCTGCCGCCAAGGACGCGATGAAGCAGATCCTCGTCAACTCGCGCCTGTGCGCGGAGGGCCATCGCCCCATCTGCCAGGACACCGGCATCGTCACCATCTTCCTCAAGTTCGGCATGGACTGCCGCCTCCAAAAAGGCGACGCGCCCGCCACCGCCAGCCTGCAGGCCCTGTGCGATCAGGGCGTGCGCGAGGCCTGGCTCGACCCGGACAACAAACTCCGCGGCAGCATTCTCGCCGACCCTGCCTTCAGCCGGAAGAACACCAAAGACAACACGCCCTGCGTCGTCGAGGTTGCCCTGATCCCCGGCAAGATCGTGGAGGTCACCGTCGCGGCCAAGGGCGGCGGGTCCGAGGCCAAGTCCAAGTTCGTCATGCTTAACCCGTCGGACTCCATCGTCGACTGGGTGCTCAAAACCGTGCCCACCATGGGTGCGGGTTGGTGCCCGCCAGGGATGCTCGGCATCGGCATCGGCGGCACGGCGGAGAAGGCCATGCTCCTCGCCAAGCAATCGCTCATGGACCCGATCGACATGCCCGAACTCAAAGCTCGCGGGCCGCGCACCAACATCGAGCGCCTTCGCATCGAGCTGCACGACAAGATCAATGCGTTGGGCATTGGCGCGCAGGGTCTCGGCGGCCTCACCACCGTGCTCGACGTGAAGATTCTCGACTGGCCCACGCACGCGGCAAACCTGCCCGTCGCGATGATCCCCAACTGTGCCGCCACGCGCCACGCGCACTTCGTCCTACGCGGCGACGGCCCCGTTTACCTCGACCCACCCAACCTTGAGAACTGGCCCAAGCTCACCTACGACCCCGCCGCCCACGGTGCGCGTCGCGTGGACCTAGACACCCTCACCGGCGAGGAAACCAAGACCTGGAAGCCCGGCGACGTCCTTTTGCTCAACGGCAAGCTCCTGACCGGCCGCGACGCCGCCCACAAGCGCATGACCGACATGCTCAACCGCGGCGAACAACTCCCGGTCGACTTCACGAACAAGCTCATCTACTACGTCGGCCCGGTGGACGCCGTGCGCGACGAGGCCGTCGGCCCCGCCGGCCCCACCACCGCCACGCGCATGGACAAGTTCACCCGCCAGATGCTCGAGTCCACCGGCCTGCTCGGCATGGTCGGCAAGGCGGAGCGCGGCGTCGCCGCCATCGACGCCATCCGCGACAACCAAGCCGTCTACCTCATCGCCATCGGCGGCGCCGCCTACCTCGTTGCCAAAGCGATCCGGCATGCGAAGCTGCTCGCGTTCGAGGACCTCGGCATGGAGGCCATCTACGAGTTCGAGGTCGTGGACATGCCGGTCACCGTCGCTGTCGACGCGGAGGGCACCAGCGTGCACACTACAGGCCCGGCGGAGTGGAAGGAACGAATCGCGCACTCGATGGAGCTGGTGGGAACGGCGATCCTCGGGCAGTAGCGACTTAACCCGTCCACCAACGCCTCATTGTCGATTTGTTGTCACTTCCCACAAGCCAATTGTCGGGGTCACTTGGGTCAGGTTGCTTTCTAAAGAACTGGTTCGTCCTAGCGTTGAAGCGTTACTGCGTCTTTCTGACAGAGCAGTGAAAGCTGAGCCTAAAGTACTCTGCCAAAGACGCCAAACTCTCGCCTATCATAAGCACGAAAGACGCGAGATCTGGTTTGTGAGGTTCCTTGTGCTTCGAACTGTCGCTGCTGCGATGTTCCTTTCCCTATCCTGTGGCTTTGACAAAGCGCAGTCACCGTCGATCACCGAGCCCCCCGCTCTTGAGAGCACTGGCGATGTACACATCAATCTGACAAGCGGGCATTTTGATGGGCAAGTCTGTTTGCGGCACCGGCCTGCCGATGCTCTCTCTGCGTTCTCTCTGAACGCCGGGCTAAACGTCACTCGAGTAAGCGATGGCAGCGGGCAGGCAATCAGCTTTAACGGTTGGTCCGATCCCGTCGTCGACGGGGAAGCGAGACTATACCAGATCGAAGGAAAAGCCGAGGTGCTTTGCGTAAGCTACGTAGGTGCCTATCCGGTCTACAAAGTCCATGATGCACCGGATGACTTCAAGGGAGTGATCGCTTTTAACGGGGACAGCATGCGTGCGGCGGAGCAGGCAGCCTGGTTGCCTACTCCCTACAACACAAATAGCAAGATGCGCGAAGGTGACACGTCGTATGACCTGAACGTTACATGTGATGGCTGCCGCTTCCTCTACATGAATGGCTCCCAAGCGGTAGAGCAATCGAGCGGCCATTTTGTCAGCAAGATCGGCCGCCCTCCACTGCTCTTCGGAGGCACCGGCCCGATCACACGTACAAGGGATGTCACGATTCTAAACGAAAATGTACCTGCGCCAGAGGCGGCTGCTCTGTCCTCGACCTTTGGACAGATTGAACGCTACTACACCCAATATATGGGCAAGGACTTTACGGACAAGCCGGTTCTCCTGAGAATGGTGACGCTGAACCAGAACGAACGAGACCGTAGGGGGTCCTCCTGGGGCTTCGCCACCTGGCCCACCATTGCGCTAAGTGGGAGCGTTGGGAAGCTCGGACAGAGCTTGATATCTCCTGGTGCTGACACGTGGTCACCAGTCTCTTATCTTGCTCATGAGAGCGCACACTTTTACTTTGGAACTGCCGATCGACCCTCCGGTCCCTACTTTTGGTTTCTCTTGGAATCCACCGCGGAATTCCTTTCGATGAAGGCTGAGGTATCTATTCTCGGGCAATCAGCCGGAGATAAACATGTCGCTCAATGGTCTAAGGCGCTCCAAGCCGACAAGACATCCATAATTCCACTCGATCAGGTGACCAATGCCGATCAGATCGGGGGCACCTACCGATACGACTTCGGTCCCCTCTTGTTGTTCCGGCTTGAACAGACAGTAGGAGAGGAGAAAATGCAAGCATTCATGCGGCTTCTGCTGGTAACCCCGAGCATTAAGAAGTGGCAAGACCTGCAAGCTGTCGCCCTTAAGTCAGGCATCTCGGAGACACAATGGAATGAGTGGCAGCGGACCTGCATGGCAAAGAACAGCTCTGCCTGCCTAACCTAAAGGGCTAAGCAAGACGAGCGCCACCTCAGCCGAGTTGAAGGCAACCTGCGTCGTCTAACCGCGTTCACAGCGCGCCTCCAGCTTCGTCAGCAGATCGCGAACGTCCTCGAAGAATGCAGGAACCATCGCCAGCACCTGCTGCCCCTTGGCCTCACTGCCGACAAAGTCACCGTCCGTTCTGGCCTGGCGATACGCTCGCCATTGCGGCCATGACGACCGCAAAAAGCCACGCTCCCCCGCCACCCGGATCAGATCCTGGAACGACAAGCTGCTAATCTCGACCGGGTTGGCCGACGCCGCTTCCAAACACCGGCGCAACGTCCGTGTACTCAGCTCGTAGGTGAACTCGAAACGCTGGATGACGCCGTCGCGCAGCAGCGTGTCCTGCGGCATCCAGGCCAGGATATCCAAGCCTTCTGCCAGCCGGTCCACGGCGTTGCGCAAGGGGCCGAGCTCGATCGCGGGCGTTTCCAAGTCGCTGGCCTCACCGGTGGACAGCTAAGATTGTAGCCGCCGTCCAGCCCCGACCCGCGACGTAACCGGGGTACGCGGCGTCAGATGGCCTATGATCGCTGAAATTATCGCTGTCGGCTCGGAGATGCTGACGCCCTTCCGTCAGGACACCAACTCGCTTTACCTCACCCAAGGGCTGAACGACCTGGGCGTTTCGGTTGCGTTCAAGAGCATCATCGGCGACAACCGGCAGCACATGGTTGAGGCGACCCGCATCGCCCTGCGGCGCGCCGATGTGGTCATCTTCTCCGGCGGCCTGGGGCCCACGGAGGACGACCTGACCCGGCCCTGCGTCGCCGAGGCGCTCGGCATCGGGCTGCACAAGGACAACGACACCATGGCGGCGCTGTACAAGCGCTTTGCGGCGCGCCGCCTGGCCATGCCGCCCAACAACGAGAAGCAGGCCGAGGTGCTGGAAGGCGCGCAACTGTTGCCCAACGAACACGGCAGCGCGCCCGGGCAGTGGCTGGACACCGTCTTTGAGGGCCATCGCAAGGTGGTGATCCTGCTGCCCGGGCCGCCCAAAGAGCTCAAGCCGCTTTTTGATGCGGTGTGCAAGCCGCGCTTGGCCGCCTCCCTGCCCCCGCGCGCGCTGGCCAAACGGCTGCTGCGCATGGCGCTGATTCCGGAGTCGCAGGTGGACGCCCGCACGGCGCCCCTGTACGGGCGCTTCCCCGACGTGGAAACGACCATCCTGGCGGGTGGCGGCGAGATCCAGCTGCACTTTGCGTGCGTGAAACCCACTGCCGAAGAGGCGGAAGCCCGCGTGAACGCCGTGGTGGAGGCCGTGGAGCACGAGATGGGCGACGACATCTTTTCGTCCGCGGGCGAGTCGCTTGAAGAGGTCGTCCTACTGATGCTGGGGTTGCGCGATCTGCAGCTCGCCACGGCCGAAAGCTGCACCGGCGGCCTACTAGCCGAGCGATTCACCGGCCTTTCCGGGGCGTCGCGCTCGTTTGTGGGCGGCGTAGTCGTCTACACCACGGAGATGAAGACGATCTTGACCGGTGTGTCGCCGGAGCTGCTGGCCACCCACGGCGCCGTGAGCGAGCCCGCAGCCAGAGCGCTCGCCGAGGGCGTACGTACCCGGCTGGGGGCGGACCTCGGCCTCAGCATCACCGGCGTTGCCGGACCGAACGGCTACCTGGACGGACCGGACGAGGGCAAGCCCGTGGGTCTGGTGTACATCGGTTTGGCGGACGAGGAAGGAACCCAGGTGAAGCAATTCCAGCTTGCAGGCGACCGCGAGCGCGTGCGCCTGTGGGCCACCCAGCATGCGCTGGAGATGATTCGCCGGCACTTGCTGTAGCATGGAGCCGGCCAACGAGCTCGCTGAGCATTGGTACACTCGGATGCGACGCGTATGACGCTCTGGATCCCCACCCTCGCGGTCGCCTACCTGCTCGGCTCGGTACCCTTTGGCTACCTGCTGGTGCGCGTGTTTCGCAAAGAAGACATCCGCGCCGTGGGCAGCGGCAACATCGGCGCAACCAACGTCGCACGGTCCGGGGCAAAGGGCCTTGGGGTTTTGACCTTGCTGCTGGATCTGGGCAAAGGGCTGCTCGCTGTGGGCATCGCGCGCCATGTCGCGCCGGGGGTGCCGGGGGTGCCGTCCAATCTCGCCATGGGCGCAGGCGTGGCGGCGGTGTTGGGGCATGTGTTTCCGGTGTGGCTGCGCTTCCGGGGTGGCAAAGGCGTTGCCACGGCACTGGGCGTGTTGCTTGGGCTGCTGCCATGGGTGGCGCTGGCCACGGTGGGCGTGTTCGCCCTGCTGGTGGCCCTTACCCGCATCGTCAGCCTGGCCTCGATCGTCGGGGCAGCGTTGCTGCCGGTCTTCGCGTTCGTGCTCTCGCCGGTCCGCTCGCCGTTGTGCCTGGGGGGCGTGTTGTTCATCGCTCTGTTGGTGATCAGCAAACACCGGGCAAACATCGGACGCCTGTTGGCCGGCACCGAAAGCCGTTTTGGCGCCCCAAGCGGCACCGCCACCGCCGAACGCGCGGGCAGTAAGGCGTAGGCATGAGTCGCATCGCTGTCTTGGGAGCCGGGGCGTGGGGAACGGCATTGGCACTGTCGCTGGCCCGGCACGGCGGGCACGCGTTGATCTTATGGGCGCACTCCCCCGCGCACGCCGAGGAGCTCCAGGCCACGCGCGAAAACAGACGTTACCTGCCCGGATTCCCTCTGCCGCCGAATGTGCGGATCACGGCACACGCTGCGGATGCGGTGGAGGACGCCGACATCGTTCTGTGCGTTACCCCGGCGCAGGCCATGCGCTCGTTGATGGAGGCGATTGCGCCGGTGCTCGCGCCTGCCCAAGTGCTGCTTTCGGCCTCCAAGGGCATTGAAGAAACAACCTTTCTGCGCATGGCGGAGGTGGCCGCCGCGTACGCGCCCGGGAACGCCTTCGGTACGTTGGGCGGACCCTCGTTCGCACAGGAAGTAGCCGCCGCCATGCCCACCGCGATCACCATCGCCACGGGTGACCCGGCGCTCGGCAGGCGCTTGCAGGAAGACTTCTCCTCCCCAGGCCTGCGCGTGTACCGCAACGAGGACGTGATCGGCACGGAGCTAGGCGGCGCGCTCAAGAACGTGATCGCCCTGGCCGCGGGCGTGGTGGCCGGCCTGGAGCTCGGGGCAAACTCGGCCGCCGCGCTCATCACCCGCGGCATGGCGGAGATCACACGGCTGGCCACGGCGTGCGGCGGCCGGCGCGAAACCCTGGCAGGGCTGGCGGGCATGGGCGACTTGGTGCTGACCTGCACCGGCGGCCTTAGCCGCAATCGCACCGTCGGAGTGGAGTTGGGCAAGGGACGCCACCTGCCCGAGATTCTCGCGGGCCTGAACGGCAAGGTCGCCGAAGGCGTGCGTTCCACCACGGCCGCTCTGGGGCTGGCGGCGCGTCACGGCGTCGAGCTGCCCATCGCCGAACAGATGGCCGCGATTCTGCACCAGCATAAGTCGCCGCAGGAGGCCATGCGCGAGTTGATGGCAAGGCCAGGGCGAACGGAGTCGGATGCGGTATTGGGTTAGCTTTTTGGCTTAGCGTGCAGCCGCTCAGGCTTCTTGTCGTTCCCCGGCAAGCAGTTCCATCGCCCCACGCGCGCGTAGGGCCTCCGCCACGGCGTGGCCCAACTCTTCCGGGGCCACGCCGTGCCCCGACCTGTGCACCACATGCGCTACCGCATCGCCGTCCGGGGCGGCCACCATCGCATGTAGATGCCAGGCATCGTCGACGCTGTGGCAGAAGGCGCCAAGCGGCAGGTTGCATCCTCCGCCGAGGGCCGCGAGCACCGTGCGTTCGGCGGTGGTGGCAAAGGCTGCCTCGGCGTTGTTCAGCGCGCGTATAGCTTCCAGAACATCGCGTCGATGCCGGCCCTCGGGGTCCTGCGCGGCCGCGACGTTGGCCGTGCTGAGCGTCTCGAGCCCAAGCGCGCCCTGCCCCGGCGCCGGGCAAACCTCATCCACGGCAAAGCGCTGGTGCACGTGCTCGGTGCGGCCCAGGCGGTCCAGGCCGGCGGATGCCAGCACCAGGGCGTCCGCGTCACCCGCCGCCCACTTACGCAAGCGAGAATCGATGTTGCCGCGCATGGGCACCAACTGGAGATCGGGCCGCAGAGCCGACAGCATGGCCTGGCGGCGCGGGCTGGTGGTAGCCACGCGCGAGCCGGACGGCAGCATGTGCAGGCCCCAGAAGCTCTCGCAAACAAAGGCGTCGCGTGCATCGGCGCGGGCCGGAATGGCGGCCAAGGTGAAGCGCGCATCGAGCGTCGTTGGAAGATCTTTCAACGAGTGCACGGCCACGTCGATGCGGCCATCCAGCAACGCGTCCTCGATCTCTTTGATGAAGATGCCTTTGGCATCGAGCGGCGTGCCGTCTTCAAAAGCAGCGGGGGCCTTGAAGTTGGGATCCTGCATGCGGTCGCCGGTGGTGCGAATCACCTCCACGACCACCGTGTGGCCGTGACGGCGAAGCTCCTCCGCAACGTGGTTGGCCTGCCAAAGGGCCAGCTGCGATCCGCGCGTTCCGATACGAATGGGTTGCGTGCTCATCGCTGACTAGCATACGCCCGGGCACGGCCGGGGGCCTGCGGCAAGCAGGGATCGCCTGCCGCGGGCTCCGTCGCGCCCTGGCCTATCTGCCCTTCTTTGCCGCGGACTTCTTCGTTGCCGTCTTCTTGCCCGCGATCTTCTTCGCCGGGGATTTCTTGCTTGCGACCTTCTTCGCCGCACCCTTCTTGGCGGTTTGTTTACTGGCGGCTAAGGTCTTCACGGCGCCCTTGCTTGCCGCTTTCTTGGCGGCCGTCTTTTTGGCCGCAGTCTTGTTGCCAGCACCCTTGCTTGCCGTTTTCTTGGCGGCCGTCTTTTTCACTGCGCCTTTGGTGCCTACGCCGCTCTTGCCCGCTGTCTTCTTTGCAGCCGGCTTCGCGGCCGTCTTGGCCGAGACCGCCTTCCCTGCGCTCTTTTTGGTTGCGGTCTTCTTGCCGGCTGTCTTCTTCGCCGAGCTGCCCTTGCGCGCCGACTTCTTCAGCAGGCGCTTGCCTGCATCCGACTCCGGATCCGGATACACGAGCTTGTTGAAGTTCGAAAGCTCGCCCTCAGCGGTCTCTTCCTGGTAGAGAAACTCGAGACCACTTTGGTCGAACTTCTCAAAGAACTCGTCCCAACTGATCTCCTTCAGCGCGGCGTCGTTCGCGTTTGGGGCGTCGGGAAATTCGAGACGGAGGATACCGATCTGACCGTTTTGCTCTGTGCTGGCGACCTCGGAAGGCTTGCCGCCGCGCTTTTCTGCCCACTCGCGAATGAAGTCGTGATCTTGCGTCGTATTGGATGCCATTGTTCTAACTTGCCTCCGGGATATGTTGAGCCGTCACGGCTTCGGATGAGAGATCATCGCACAGCGCTGTCTCACTTTGCACACATTTTTGTGCTGAGGTATGCCGGACGCTTCCCGCCTGTGCGCGAAAAGGCAGCGACTTCGCTTACCTAGGCTCTTCGGCGCTGTCCGCGCGCAGCGCGGCGATCTGCGGGTGCAGCAGCTTGGCCATCAACGATCGTGTCAGCGCTTCCACCACCGTGTTCTGCTCGGGCGTCAGCGGGGTGCTGCTGAGCCGTGCGACCGCGCGCGCCAGTTCGGCCCGGCGCGTCAACTCGGCTTCGGCGAGCAGATGCTTGATGGCCTCAGTCGTGGGCCCTTGCGCCATCCGTTCGGCGTAGCGTGTGACCTCGGCCTGCACGATCTGCTCGGCAGCCTCCGCCTCGCTGGAACGTCCGGCGCGATTGCCCTGCGCGACCTGCTGCAGGTCGTCGATGTCGTATACGAAACAGCCTTCGATCTCGTTCACCGCGGGCGCCACGTCCCGCGGCACGGCGATGTCAATGAAGAAGACGGGCCGGTTGCGCCGCCGACCGAGCACGGCACGGGCCTGCGCGGGCGTGAAGATGTAGTTCTCGAGCCCATACGCCGCCGCGCCGGTAGAGGTGATCACAATGTCGGCACGATGCGCCTGCGCATGGAGCTGATCGAAGGGAATGACGCCGGTGGTGATCGCGGGTGTGCGCAGGGCATCGGCGATGCGCTCGGCGCGAGCCTCGGTGCGGTTGGAGACCAAGAGCGTGGTCGCGCCTTGCTGGATGAGGTGTCGCGCGGCCAGATCGCTCATCTTGCCCGCACCCACCAGCAGAACCGTCTTGCCGGCCAGCGTGCCAAAGATCTTGCGCGCCAGCTCCGCGGCGACCGAGGCCACCGACACCGTGGACGCGCCGATGTGCGTTTCTGTGCGCACACGCTTGGCCACGGAAAACGCCCGTTGCAACAGCGGATCGAGCGTCGCTTTGACGGCGCCCACCTCGCGCGCCACGGCAAAGGATTGTTTCACCTGTCCCAGGATCTGCGGCTCGCCGACGACCATCGAGTCGAGCGAGCAAGCCACGCGAAACAGGTGGCGCACCGCGTCGGACTCGCGAAAGGTATAGAGGTGCGACTCAACATCAGCCGAGTGGAGGTGGAGGTAGCGCTGGATGAAGTGCGCCGGCGTGGCGGAGGGCTCCCCGACCGTCAACACCTCGACGCGGTTGCAGGTAGACAGGATGAGTCCCTCGTGAATGCCGGGCTCCCGCAGCAGCGTGCGGGTGGCGTCGGCGAGGCGCTCGACGGGGATGGCGAGGCGCTCGCGCACGGCCAGCGGCGCGGTGGTGTGGTTCACGCCAATGAGCGCGAGTGTGCCGTTCCCGGCGACGGCGAGCTTGCTCATGGCGCTTTGAACCTATGCACAACCGACATCTGATTGGCGGCCCACACGGCCAGCACAAAAAAGAGCGCAAAGCTCGAAAGATACACGGCGCGCCGGCCGCGCAGACCGCTGTGTTGCCGGATGAAGATCATCAGCATGTACGCCACCCAAAGCAGTAGCGATAGCAGCACCTTGGGATCGGCGAAGAAGGCCGGGCCCACCGTTTGGAGCGCCACCACGGAGCCGATCAGCAGCCCGGCCGTCATGCACGGCAATCCCCACAGCAAAGCCTTGAGCGCGATGGCGTCGGTAGTTTCGAGCGGCGGAAGCCAGGTCCGTCCGGAGGACCCACGTTTCTGTTTGAGCCCACGCTCCTGCACCAGGTACAGCACACTGGCCAGCAACGAGACAAACAGCGCGGCGTAGGCTGCCAGCAACAGCGCCACATGCAAAAACAACCACCAGCCCGCGCCGAGGTAGGGGTAGGAGATCATCTCCGCACCGGGCCGAAACGCCGGTGTCAGCGAGACCAGAACGGCGAACGGCAGCAGAAAGATCCCAAACGCAACCGTCTTGTAGCGTACGGCAAGCCCCAGAAAGGCAACTGCCAGCAGCAGCCCCAGCAGCGACAGCGTTTCATGCGTGTCGACCGGCAGCGCATGGTGCGCGGTGACCAGCATCTCCACGAAAGCCACAAAGTGGAAGAAGACGCCGCCCAGCGCCGCCGGCAACGCAAGGTAGCGCCAGCGGGGCCGGTTATACAGCGCGGCTGGCAGCACCGCGAGCGCGGCGACGGCGTACAGAAGAACCGCAAGTCGGAGCCAAAGCAGGGACATAAAACCAGGCGCGTACAGCGGCAGCAGCGCTCCCTTAGTATAGCGAGCGCAACCGGCTTGCAACCCACGTGCGCGGCTCATCGCCTACATGGTTCCGGGCTCGTCCACCTAAGCACAGCGAATTTACAGCGTAGCGATGCTCTGCTCCAGATACGCCTTGAGCCGTCCTTCGATGAGGCTTTGCGGCAGCAGAAACGGTTTCTCCAGGATCGTGATGCGCAGGTGCCCCTCGGCGTGTTCGTACTTCGCCGTTACGCCGTCTTTGCTCAGCGTGCCCGAAGCTCCGGTCAGCGCGATTCCGTTGGTCGCGAGACGGCGGGTCGCGGCGGCAAACTGGTCATCCGTCATCGGCAGATCGATCATGCGTCCGAGTGTACCGCCACCGGCGACGATAGCGGCACGGGCACGATGCGGAGTATCCTAAGCCTTCCTGATTGTTGAGCCGCGATGCCCGTTTCGCACGACCCCGAAGCCCCACCGAAGATCCTCGCCGCCGACGCCGCGCTCACGCCCGCCATGCGGCAGTACCAGGCCGCCAAGGAGGCGCATCCGGAGGCGCTGCTCTTCTTCCGCATGGGCGACTTCTACGAGCTCTTCTACGAGGACGCGCTGGTCGCCTCCCGCGAGCTGCAGCTCACCCTGACCGCCCGGGACAAGGCCCGTCAGGTGCCGATGTGCGGCGTTCCCTTCCATTCCGTTGCCGGCTACCTGCAGAAGCTGCTCCGGCGCGGCTTCAAGGTGGCCCTGTGCGAGCAGATGGAGGACCCAAAGCTCGCCAAAACGGTTGTGCGACGCGAGGTTACGCGCGTGCTGACGCCTGGCACAGCGGTCGACACGGTGCTCGCCGCCGGACAAAGCCATTGGCTGGCCGCCGTGGCCACCGCCGGCACCGGTGCCGCCGCATGCGTGGGCGTCTGCTCGGTCGATCTGTCCACGGGGGAGATGCGCGCCACCGAGTTCCCCGGTCCGGGCGCCTGGCCGGCTGCGCTGGACGAGCTGGCGCGTATGCGCCCTGCGGAAACCCTCTTTGCCCGCGGCGCGCAGCAGCCCAACGGCAACCCGCGCCAGCCAAAGTTGGGGGGAACGCCCGACCCTGCCACCGAGACCGCCAGCCCGGAGTTCAGCGGTTCCCGCACCGAGCTCGACGACTGGGTTTTCACCGAGGAGTATGCGTTGCCGCTGCTGCGCCAGGGCCTGCGCGTCCACTCGCTCGACGGCATGGGGCTGGGCGGACACGCGGCGGCTGCCATCGCCGCGGGCGCCGTCGTTCACTACCTGCGCGCGACCAAGCAGGGTGCGCTGGAACATCTGGACACCGTGCGCTTTTACGAACGGCGCGACTGCCTGGAGCTCGACGCCGTCAGCGTGCGCAACCTGGAACTGGTAGAGCCGTTGTTCTCGGGCGAGGGCGCTGACACCACGCTTCTTCACGCCCTGGACGCGTGCTGCACACCCATGGGCAAACGCCTGCTGCGCGCTCAGCTGCTGCGGCCCATGAACGACCTCAGCAACATCAACGCACGCCTGGACGCCGTCGCGCTGGCGGCAAATGACATCCGCCGACGCGAGGGCGTGCGGCGCGCCATGGACGGCGTTCTCGACCTCGAACGGCTGCTGGGCCGGGTCGCCATGGACTCCGCCGGGCCGCGCGAGGTGGTCGCCCTGGGCGCAACGCTGCGCTGCCTGCCCGCGCTGCAAGCCGCTGCCGCCGCGCTGGGGACCGACGCCGGCCGCTGGGCCGACCTCGCGCAGATGGAAACGCTTGATGACCTCCAGGAGCTTATCGCGCGCACCCTCGTCGAGGAGCCCCCCGCGCTGCTGAGCGACGGCGGCGCGATCCGGGCCGGCGTGGACGCGGAGCTCGACGAGTTGCGGGCGCTGGGCACGACGGGTCGGCAGCGCGTGGCCGCGATCGAGGAGCGCGAGCGCGAACGCACCGGCATCGGCTCGTTGAAGGTGCGGTTTAACTCCGTCTTCGGCTACTACCTGGAGATCACGCGCGCCAACCTGAAGGCCGTGCCGGCCGACTACGAACGCAAGCAGACTTTGGTGAACGCCGAACGCTTCACCACGCCTGAGCTCAAGGAGCTCGAGGGCAAGATTCTCACCGCACAGGAGCGGTCCGGCGAGATCGAGCGCCGCCTCTTCGCGGAGCTGCGTCGCCAGCTGCTTGTGGAGGCCCCGCGGATGCGAGAAACCGCCCGCCGCATTGCTGAGCTTGACCTCCTGGCCACCTTCGCGCACCTCGCCGCTATGCGCGGCTGGACGCGCCCGTTGGTCGACGGGAGCACCACGCTTGAGTTCGTCGGCGGGCGGCATCCGGTCGTCGAGCGCCGCTTGGAGGACACCGGCGCCGGGCGCTTTGTGCCCAATTCCCTGAGCCTGTGCGCCGGTAGCGCGGAACCTTCACCGACCGGTGCACCTTCGCTGCTGCTCATCACCGGTCCCAACATGGGCGGCAAGAGCACCTTTCTGCGCCAGGCGGCGCTGCTGACGCTGATGGCCCAGTGCGGGTGCTTCGTGCCCGCCGAGCGCATGCGCCTGGGCCTGGTCGACCGGATCTACACCCGCATCGGCGCGGCGGACAACGTCGCCCGCGGTCGCTCCACGTTCATGGTCGAGATGACCGAAACGGCCGCCATCCTGAACACCGCCACCGTGCGCTCGCTCGTCCTGCTGGACGAGATGGGCCGGGGCACGGCCACCTACGACGGCCTGTCGCTCGCCTGGGCCACCGTGGAGTACCTCCACAACCGCATCGGCGCGCGCACCCTGTTTGCCACGCACTACCACGAACTCACCTTGCTCGCAGATCGCCTAGCCCGGCTGCACAACGCGCGCGTCACGGTGCGCGAGCGCGACGGCGGCATCGTGTTTCTGCACACCGTCGAGCCCGGCGCGGCCAACAAGAGCTACGGCATAGAGGTCGCTCGGCTGGCTGGTTTACCGGCCGCTGTGATCGATCGTGCACGTGAGGTGTTGCGGGTGCATGAACGCGCCGAAGCGCAGGGCGTTCGCGAGGCCGCACCCGTGCCCGTGGAGCGTGCGCCGGCCATGCAGATGACCATGTTCACGCCGTTGTCGCAACGCATCGTGGATCGGTTGGAGGCCGTGGACATCGACGGGCTGACCCCTCGCGAGGCGCTTGTGCTCCTGGCCGAGCTGCAACGGGAGCTCCGCGGAGGTGTCGCGTGAGCGCCCGAAAGGCTCCCGCTGCCGGCCCGAAGCCCCGTCCCATGGTGGTCGCCGGCGTGATGAGCGGCACCTCTGCCGACGGCGTGGATGTGGCTATCTGCCGTGTCGCGCCCTCCCCCAAGGCCGGCGGCTTCGCCCGCGTTAGAGTACTGGCCCATCGCGGGTTTCCGTACGCCCCGGAGGTCCGGGGCGCGGTTCTTGCGGCCATGAACGCCGAGCAAACCTCCACGGCCGCGCTGGCCCGGCTTTCCTGGCGTCTTGGGGAAGTCTACGCCGACGCCGTGGAGCAAACCATGCAGCGAACCGGCCTCGTGCCGCAACTGGTCGCGCTCCATGGGCAAACCCTCTTCCACGAGACCACCCCCGTTCCCTTCCTCGGCGACGCGGTGCGCTCCACCTGGCAGACCGGTGAGCCCGCCGTCGTCGCCGAGCGCCTGCGCCTGCCTGTCGTTAGCGACTTCCGCACTGCAGACTTGGCCGCGGGCGGGCAAGGGGCACCGCTGGTGCCGATGCTCGATATCAGCCTCTTTCGCCACCAGACTCGGAACCGCATCTTGTTGAACCTAGGTGGGATCGCGAACATGACCGCACTGCCGGCTGGCGGCGGCATCGCCGATGTGCTGGCCTTCGATAGCGGCCCGGCCAACATGGTCATCGATGCCGCTATGGAACGGCTCACGGGCAAACGCTACGATTGCGGGGGAGCCCTGGCTGAACGCGGCAACGTGCTGGAAGATGTCCTGCGCGAGCTTCTGGCCGACCCGTACTTCGCCGCCGCTCCGCCCAAAAGCTGCGGCCGCGAACAGTTCGGCGCGGCGTTCGCGGAACGCCTCCTCGCCCGCTGCGGGCAGGCCCCAAAGCGCGACATCGTCGCCACGGCCACCGCCCTCACTGCTGAAACGATCCTGGACGCGTACCGCCGCTTCGTTTGGACGCATCTTGGTCAGCGCGCTCCGCTGGCCAAGGCGACCGAGGTCTTTGTCTCCGGCGGAGGCGCGCACAACATGGCGCTCCTGAAGCGGCTGCGTGCCGGCTTCGATCCACTCTACGTCTCGGTGCGCCCGACGGACGACACTGGCCTAGGCGTGGAGGCCAAGGAAGCGGCCGCGTTTGCGCTGCTGGGTTGGCTCACCTGGCACGGTCTGCCCGGCAATATCCCGGCAGCGACCGGGGCCGCGCGACCGGTGGTCCTTGGGCGGAATTCCCATGTCTGACAGCGGCAACCGTCGTGGTTTCCCGGATTGGGAAGGCCCCAAGCGGTTCGGGCTAAAGTTTTCCCGTGATCTGCCGATAAAGGAAGCGATGCTCTCCTCGCTTCTGCTCGCCCTGTTTGCTCTGCCGGTTCTCCTGCTGATCGCCGGCTGCCGGCCCGTGGCACACAAGCGAGATGGCCTCACGGTCCGGTTTCTCATCGAAAGCTCGCCCAACAACCTCGACCTGCGTCAGGGCACCGATGCACAGTCGGAGCGCATCGGCGCGCTGGTCTACGACGGCCTGGCCCGCAAGGACGAGCACTTCGATCTGCGACCCTCCCTGGCCACTTCCTGGGAGCGACCGAACCCGCGGACCTGGATCTTTCACCTCCGTCCCGGCGTACGCTTTCATGACGGCAAGCCGCTCCTCGCCGAGGATGTGGTCTGGTCCGTCCGCAGCATGGTCGACGGCACGCTCGTCACGGCCAAGGGCGGCAGCTTCGCCGGTGTCACGGACATCCGGGTGCTGGACGAGCACACCGTACAAATCGAAACCGCCGCCCCCAATCCCAGCTTGCTGTTCAACCTGAGCGATGGTCTGTTTGGGGTCGTACGGCGAGGCGCGACCGCAAGCGAAGGCCTCCATCCCGTCGGTACCGGGCCCTTTCGCTTCGTAAGCCAGGTGCAGGACAAGGACGTCGTGTTGGAGCGCAACGCCGAATATTGGGAGACGCCTCCGTCCATCCACCAAGTCCGCTTCGAGGTCGTCCCGGACAACATCACCATGGCCCTGGAACTCAAGAAAGGGGCAGCCGACGTGGAAAGCAACGCAATCACGCCGGACGAGGTCCACGCGCTGCGCAACACACCGGGGCTCGCGGTCGAGTCTCGCCCGGGGGCGGACGTGTTCTACGCCAACTTCAACGTGAACGACCCCGCGCTCAAAGACGTTCGGGTTCGCCAGGCGATCGCCTGCGCGCTCGACAAACGGGCGTTGATCGACGGCCTTTGGCGCGGCCACGCCACCCCGGCGCTCACGCTGCTACCGCCCGGGCACTGGGCTGCGGCCTCCGCGGCGGAGCTGCCCACCTACCCCTTCGATCCGAGGCGCGCCGAGGCCCTCTTGGATCAGGCCGGGCTGCGTCCCGATGCGCACGGGATTCGCCTTCGCTTCACGCTGAAAACCTCCACCGACGAGACCACGCGTCTGCTGGCCCAGGTGCTGCAGCAGCAAATGCGCGCCGTGGGCATCCAGCTCGATCTCCGGTCAGCCGAATTCGGCACCTTCTACGCGGACATCACCCGGGGAGCGTTCCAGATGTACATGTTGCGCTGGACAGGATCCAACGAAGACCCGGAGATCTTCCGCTACGCCTACAGCCTCCGCAGCTTCCCGCCAAAGGGCGGCAATCGCGGACATTACAGCAACCCGCAGCTGGACGCGCTTCTCGACAAGGCGGCGGGCGAAGTGGACAACGGAGCCCGTACTCGCGATCTCCTCGAGGTGCAAAGAATCCTTGCTACCGATCTGCCCAGCATCCCCCTCTGGTATCCCGACATCGTGGTCGCGCACGCTTCGCGTCTTGGAGGGCTCCGGCTGGAGCCGGGCGGTGACTTCGGTTTCCTCAGAACGGCGACGTTGCAATGACAAACGCAACCTCTCCGCCCACCTTCGGACAGCCCGCTTCTCCCACCAACGTGGGAGATGTGCCCTATCCGATAACCGCACCTTCCCTTCGCATCGCCTTTGGGGAGGTCTAGCATAAAGTGGTTATGTCGACCAAGACCGCGCTGGAACCCACGCTCGCCCGCAAGCCTGAACCCTCAGCAAGCATCTCGCGCAATCGCGACAGCGGGCCGGATCGCGAGCAGGTGTTCGATATCTTCCGGCGCTGGGGCTTTCTGCAAGCGTCGCTGGACCCCCTCGGGCAATACCTTGCGCCCGAACCCTTCCCCACACCAGCGCCCGACGGCGAAGCCGCCGCGGAAGCCCGCCGCGCTTATTGTGGCACCATCGGCGCCGAATTTATGCACATCAGCTCGCCGGAGAAACGGGCATGGATTCAGGAACGGATGGAACGGCCGTTTTCGGCCCCGGATCCAAGGCGCATCCTCACCGGGCTGATCCGCGCGGACGTTTTTGAACAGGCCATTCAACAGCGCTACCTGGGCACCAAGCGCTTCTCGCTTGAGGGTCTCACCGCGCTCATCCCGTTTATGGACCAGCTGTTTACTACGGCGGCCGAGCTGGGCGTGACACGCTCGGTCTTCGCCATGAGCCATCGTGGCCGACTCAACGTGATGGTCAACACCGTCGGTCGCGGATCGCACGAGATCTTCTCAAAATTTGAAGACGTCGACCCGCGCTCGACCATGGGCGGCGGCGATGTCAAGTACCACATGGGCGCTACCGGCGTGTTCACCACGGCAAACGGCAAGGAGGTGGCGTTGCACCTCGCCTCCAACCCGAGCCACCTCGAGGCCGTGGACCCTGTGGTGATGGGCCGTGCACGGGCGCGGCAGGAGCGTGTGGGCGCGGGCGGAACGCAATGCATCCTGCCCATGATCATTCACGGGGACGCCGCCTTCGCCGGCCAGGGCATCTGGGCCGAGACGCTGAATCTGGCCAGCATCCACGGGTACAACGTGGGCGGCACCATTCAGGTGGTCGTAAACAACCTGCTCGGTTTCACAGCCACGCCCGAAGAGTCCAACTCCTCACGCTTCGCGACGGATCTGGCCAAACGCCTTCCTATCCCCATCTTCCATGTGAACGCTGAGGACCCCGTTGCCGTGGTGCGCGTCGCCGAGATCGCGGCCAGCTATCGCCAGACCTTCGGCTCGGACGTGGTCGTCGACCTGATCGGCTATCGTCGCCATGGGCACTCCGAAGTGGACGACCCCACCGTGACGCAGCCCCGTCGCTACGCCAAGATCAAGGATCATCCGGCCCTGTATAAGCTCTACGCCGATAAGCTCGGCATCGACGTAGCCGCCGAGGTCGCCGCTGTACAGGCCGGGTTCCTGGGGGACCAACGTCGGGCCGCCCAGCACGATGCAAAGCACGAAGAGCACGTCGGTTTCGTGATGAAACGCATGCACAGTCTGCCCGACTACTGGTCCGGCTATGACGGCGGTGCATTGGCTGCCGATGACACGCCGCGAACCGGCCTGGAAGCGCCTGCGATCGAGGCGCTCACCGCTTCCCTGACCCGCGCGCCGGGAGGCTTTCATGTGCACCCCAAGGTTGCCAAGCTGCTGGAGCAGCGCGCGGAGATGGGTGCTGGCAAGCGGCCCATCGACTACGGCTTTGCGGAGCTGCTCGCTTATGCCTCTCTGCTCAAGGCCGGGACGCCGGTCCGGCTGAGCGGGCAGGACTCGCAACGCGGCACGTTCAACCAACGGCACTCCGTGCTCACCGACATCGAGACCGAACAGCGCTGGTCGCCGCTGGCGCACCTCGCCCCGGACCAGGGCCGCTGGCAGGTCTACAACTCCATGCTGTCCGAGGCGGCTTGCCTCGGCTTCGAGTACGGCTACTCGCGGGATTACCCCGAAACGCTCGTGCTCTGGGAGGCGCAGTTCGGCGACTTCGCCAACGGCGCGCAGATCATCATCGACCAGTTCCTCGCGGCCGGTGAGGCCAAGTGGGGCCTGCTCTCCGGCCTCGTGCTCCTGCTGCCTCACGGCTATGAGGGCCAGGGACCGGAACACTCCTCCGCACGCATCGAGCGGTATCTGCAACTCGCCGCGCAAGACAACATCCAGATCGCGCAACCCTCCACGGCAGCGCAGTTCTTCCACTTGCTGCGTCGTCAGGCGATGCGCCGGTGGCGTAAGCCGCTGGTCGTGTTCACTCCCAAATCCATGTTGCGGCATCCAGATGCGATGTCGACCGTCGCGGACCTGGGTGCGCCGGCCTTCGAACCCGTGCTGGCCGACCACAGCGTTCACAATCCGCGTCGCCTGCTGGTCTGCACTGGCAAAATCGGGCACAACCTGCGCGTGGAACGGGCCAAGCGCCAACTCGACGATGTGGCCGTGATCTTTGTCGACCAGCTATATCCTTGGCCGGAACGCGAGCTGCTTCAGGCGCTGGAGATGCATCCGGGCGCCAAGGATATTGTGTGGGTTCAGGAAGAGCCGGCGAACATGGGCGCACTCAGCTTCGTGATGCCGCGCCTGCGCCAGATCGCCCACGATCGTCCCGTTATCTCCGTAAAACGTACCGCCTCGGCAAGCCCGGCCACGGGATCGGCAAAGGCGCATGAGTTGGAAGAAAGGACGTTGATCGACTTGGCGTTCGGACACTGAGCGGCAGCGCTACCGTAGCTATCGCAGCTTCAGCGTCGTCAGCGCAAACAGCGCGAACACCAGTGCCAAAATCCAGAAGCGCGCAATCACCTTGCTTTCCGACCAGCCGCCGAGTTCGAAATGATGGTGCAGGGGGGCCATGCGGAAGATCCGTTTGCCGTTGCGCAGTTTGTAGCTGCCCACCTGCAGCATCACGCTAAGCGCTTCCAAGATGAACACGCCGCCGATGAACGGCAGCAGAAGCTCCTGCTTGATGATGACAGCGACGGTTGCGATGGCGCCCCCAAGGGCGAGCGAGCCCACGTCGCCCATAAAGATCTCGGCAGGGTGGGCGTTGTACCAAAGAAAGCCGATCGATGCGCCGACCATGGCGCCGCAGAAGATCGTGAGCTCCGACACCGCGGGCATGCGCTGCAGTTCGAGATAGTCAGAAAACACGGCGTGGCCGGAGACGTAGGTGAGTACGGCCAACGCGCCCGCGGCGATGATAGTGCAGCCGATGGCAAGGCCGTCAAGACCGTCGGTGAGGTTGACGGCGTTGGACGAGCCCGAGATGACGAGCATGACGAAGAGCGCAAACGGGAGAAACGCCAGCGGCCACAGATACGGCGCATGGACCAGGCTGCCAATGATGAGGTCGGGGCGGAGGCGCTTGAAGAATGGAACGACCAGGCGCGTGGAGTAGAGGTTTTCTGCGCGCAGCACCAGCAGCGAGACCGCAATGGCGAGGCTTGCCACCATCTGGAAGAAGAGCTTCTGGCGGGAGGTGAGGCCGAGGTTTCGTTTGTGCACGACCTTGATGTAATCGTCTGCAAAGCCGATTGCGGCAAACGCCACGGTGGCGAAGATCACCAGCCAGACAAAGGCGTTGGAAAGGTCGCTCCAAAGCAGTGTAGGGACGAGAATGGAGATGCAGATGAGCACGCCACCCATGGTGGGCGTGCCACCTTTCTTTTGGTGGTGCTGTGGGCCTTCTTCGCGAATGTACTGGCCGATCTGGAACTCGCGCAGGCGCTGGATAACAAATGGCCCGATAAGCAGGCCGATAAGCAATGCGGTGAGCGAGGCAAATACGCAACGGAAGGTGACGTAGCGAAAGATGCGAAAGAAGCTGAAATACGGGAACAGCTTGCGGTAGAGCAGCCAATAAAGCAACGTAAGCCCTCAAGGGCAGGGTACGGACCTGGAGCCAAAGGCGCAGAAGGTGAAACTGTGCGCGGTGGCCCGGAGGTGTGCCCTCGGAATAGTGTCTGGGCCAGTTTAGCGCTGCGGCGCGTCGAAGTCCGTGTGGGGCGGTAGCGGCGCGGGTTCATGGGCCAGCAGATCGAGCGCGCGTTCCAGGCGAACGCCTCGGGAGGCTTTGAGCAGGACAAGGTCGTTCGGCTGTAGATGGTCGCGTAGCCAGGCGCCGGCGGCTTGCGGAGTCTCTAGGAAAAGCGCGTACGCGCCCTCAGCTTTCGCAGCTGCGGCGAGGTGTTGGGCGAGCCCGCGCACGCCGAGGATGGTGTCGATGCCGGCCTGTGCGGCGACGCGGCCGCAGTCGGCGTGGAGCGCTGCGGCTTCAGGGCCAAGTTCGAGCATCTCGCCGGCGACCAGGATGCGACGGGCTGCCGGCGTGGCGGCCAGGGTGGCCACCATGGCGTTAAGGGCGTGTGGGTTGGCGTTGTAGGTGTCGTTGATGAGGCGGGCGCCGTTGTATTCCACGAGGCTGCCGCGCTTCTCGGTGGGGCGAAGAACTTCGAGCGCCTCGCAGCTGGTGCCTAGCGGAACGCCGCTCGCTAGGCCAACGCCGATGGCGGCAAGCGCATTGAGGATGTTGTGACGGCCAAGCAAGTGGAGGTGCAGCCTGTGTTGCTCGTGCTCGGCTTTGACGAGGAACTGCGTGCCCGCAAGGCCGAGGTCTTCGATCTCGACCGCGCGGAGTTCGGCAGCCTCCGTGGTGCCGTAGGGGATAGTCTGAAGGTCCGGGCGGGCTCCCGCGAAGCGGGCGACGCGGGAATCGTCGGCGTTGAGGAAAACGAGGCTGCCGGGGCGGAGGGCGTCGACGAGCTCGCGCTTAGCGCGGGCTACGCCCTCGATGCCATCCGGGAAGAACTCGGTGTGAACGGCGGCGACGTTGGAGATCACGGCCCAGTCGGGGTCGGCGATGCGGGCCAGGGCGGTGATCTCGCCCGCGTGGTTCATTCCCATCTCGAGCACGGCGAGGTCGTGCTCGGGCTCGAGGCGCAGCAGTTGCAGCGGCAGGCCGAAGTGATTGTTGAGATTGCCTTCGGTCTTGAGGACGCGGAAGCGCGCGGCGAGAACCTGCGCGATGCAGTCCTTGGTGGTGGTCTTGCCCGCGGAGCCCGTGATGGCGATGACGCGCTTGCCGCTGCCCTGCTCCGCCCACCGTTGGCGGGTGGCGTGGGCGAGCGCTTGCAGCGCGCTCAGAACGCAGTCGCTGTCTTCATCCGGCATGCGAAGCAGCCGGGTCGGGTCGAGGAGCGGCGGCACGAGCCAGCGCTGGCTTACCACCGCCCCAACGGCCCCGTTGGCCAGGGCGGCTTCCACGAAGTCGTGACCGTCGACCCGCTCGCCGCGCACGGCGAAGAACAGATCGCCTGGCTTGAGGGTGCGCGAGTCGATCGAGTAGCCGGTTGCCAGGGCGGCGGTGGCGAGGTCGCCTTCCGCGTGCAGGATGTCGGCAATCTGGCCGAGGGTGAGCGTCATACAAACAGCTTAGGGCAGCAGCGGGTTCTGTCGCTGCCCTGTTGAGCCACGAGATTGTGATCTACTTTTGGCCGGCTTCGATGTCGAAGGTCATCTTCACGTCATCGCCGAGCATGTTGTCGCCGCTCTTGAGCGTACCGTTCCAGGTGAGGCCGAGGTCCTGACGGTGGATCGTGGTGGTGGCGCTGAAGCCGCGGTGGGCCTTCTTGTCCATGCCGATCTGTTCCTTGCTGGGCGCCTCCATATGAAGCGTGACGGGCTTGGTGACGCCGTGGAGCGTGAGGTCGCCAAGCACGTCGAAGCCGTTGCCGGTCTGGCTGATCTTGGTGCTCTTGAACATGGCCGTGGGGAACTTGGCGCTGTCAAAGAAGTCGGGACTCTTCAGGTGACCGTCGCGCTGCGCGTTGCCAGTGGAGACGCTCGCCACGTCGATGGTCGCCAGGACCGAAGAGTCGGGCAGGTTGTTGGCATCAAGATCGACCGTGCCGTCCTTCACGGTGAATTGACCGTGCACGGTGGAGATGGCCATGTGCTTGATGCCGAAATCCACGGTGGAGTGCGCTGGGTCAATGGTGTAGGGAACGCGTTGCGCGTAGGCGGTGGTGCCGGCGAGCAGCGCAAGGGTGGCGAGGGTCTGTATGAGGTGGCGCATGGTGGTTCCTTTCGTGCGGGCACAGCCGTGCGTCGGAGCCGGTTGACTCCCCGAAGCGATCTGCGCTGCGGTCCCGAGTGCTGCTGAAAGGATGTGTGGGCCACACCCGCGATGCAATTATTCTTGTGCGAGTTGACGTGCTTACTCTAGGGTAACTAGTTCTTTTAGAGTCACTTAGCCGGACCAGGATCTAGCGACCAAGCACCCGCGCCATCGTTTCCCCGATCTCTGCCGGGGATTTCACGACGTGGATGCCGGCAGCGGTCATCGCTTCCATCTTGCTTTCGGCGGTGCCTTCGCCGCCGGAGATGATAGCCCCGGCGTGGCCCATGCGGCGGCCAGGCGGCGCGGTTTGGCCGGCGATGAAGCCGACGACGGGCTTCCTGACATGTGCCTTGATGAAGTCCGCGGCGGCCTCCTCGTTGGTGCCGCCGATCTCGCCGATCATGACGATGGCTTCGGTCTCGGGGTCGTCATTGAGCAGCTTGAGCGCGTCGACGTGCGTGGTGCCGACGATGGGATCGCCGCCGATCCCGATCGCTGTAGACTGGCCGATGCCGAGCTGCGTGAGTTGGTGGACGGCTTCATACGTCAGCGTCCCCGACCGCGAGACGATGCCGACCGAGCCCTCCTTGTGAATGCGGCCGGGCATGATGCCGATTTTGGCCTTGCCGGGGGAAATGACGCCGGGGCAGTTCGGGCCGATAAGGGTCGAGGACCGATGCTTGATCGCGCCCCAGGTCTTTACCATGTCGAGCACGGGGATGCCTTCGGTGATGCAGACGATGAGCGGCAGGCCGGCGTCGGCGGCCTCCAGGATGCCGTCCGCGGCGGCCGGGGGTGGAACGAAGATGACGGTGGCGTTGGCGCCGGTGGCCTTTACGGCTTCGTCCACGGTGTTGAAGACGGGCCAGCCCTCGTGCGTGGTGCCGCCCTTGCCGGGCGTCACGCCACCGACAACGGTTGTGCCGTACTCGGCGCAGCCCTTGGCGTGGAAGGTGCCTTCACGTCCGGTGATGCCCTGCACGATCAGGCGGGTGTTCTTGTCGACGAGGACTGCCATTTTCGTTCTCCGTTGTTCGTTGTTCGTTGTTCGTTGCGCTTGGATGTTGGGGTGCCGTCTGTGCGGATTCCTTCTTGGCTACACCGCGCCGAGCATGCGCGCGAGATGCTCGAAGTCGTCGACGACGTAGTCGAAGGTGCCTTCGACCTTTTGGTCTTCGGTTGGGCGATGGACGAAGCACGTCCGCAGACCGTTCTTCTGTGCTGCTTTCAAATCCTCAATATGCGCGGCGACCATAAGCACCTCTTCGGGTTGGAGACCGAGCAGCGCGACTGCGCCGAGGTAGACCTTCGGATCGGGCTTGTAGGTACGGAACATGTCAGCTCCGAAAACAGCATCCCACGGTAGCCCCGCAAACCGTGCTGTCTCAATCAGCTGCCGGGTTGTGCCGTTGGAGAGCGGTCCCAGAATGAAATGCTTCTTGAGCCGGTACAGCGACGAAACCACATCAGGCCAGGGGTGGAGAGAGCGCCAGCCACGGGTCAAGGTGTCGCGATCCGCGCTGGAAAGTTGCTCTGCGCCGTAATCGGCAACAATCTTGTCTAGCTCCTCACGATGGATTTGATCGAAGTCGATCCAGGGGCGCTTCCCTTCGCGGACAGGCTTAATCGCCGGCTTGTAGTGCGCTCGCCACTCTTCAATCAGCCCTTCCCAGTCGGCGACAATGCCCCGCTGCTCACCGAGTCGGATCGCCTGATCAATCATGCCGCCGTGCCAATCGACAGTTGTGCCGAAGATGTCGAAGAGGAGGGCTTTAGTTGCGACTAACAGGGGCATTTCACCTCAATCTTCCACTTGCCATCTCTTTAGATTGACGAAAACGGCACAGAGCGGCCGAGGAAGTGCAAGATTGGGAATATCAGAGTACGCCGGGTTCGTCTGCGCAATATCGGCAAGGATGTTGGCGTACTCAATAGCGGACTCTGGCATCGGACCGGGCTTGAGTTGCAGAACTGCTTTGATCTCTGTCATACTTCGTTCCTCTTTCACGAGGGATCGAGTTGTCGTCACAATCTCTAATTGACTCAGCGAACTTGACCAAATCTCAATAGTACGGTGAAAGAGATTTAGACCGATGTGCATCACAGCATGACATGCATTACAGCACGTAGCGAGGTGATTTGGCTCATGATCTAGCCCACCGTAACGGTGGTGCACATGCATGTACTTACTTGCTCTGTGCCCGCACCAGTTGCATGTAAAGTTGTCTCTCTTAAGAACACTTGCGCGAAGTTCATTCCAAACCTTCCCACGCGGCTGCACCCACCTCCATAGCAGCGGGTTTTGAATACTTGGCCTTAGCTCGAACATTCCGCTCGGGCCTAACCCTTTGCCGCCGTGACCACAAGATCGGCCGCTTCCTTCATCGTTGCGCCAATCTGAAACTTCAGCCCGGACTCGGCAATGATCTGGCGGCCCTCTTCGACGTTGGTGCCTTCCAACCGCAGCACAATCGGGATCTGGACGTTAAGTTTCTTCGCTGCCGCAACGACCGCGGTAGCTAGCACGTCCACCCGCAAGATGCCGCCAAAGATGTTGATGAAGATGGCCTTCACATTCTTGTCGGAAAGCAAGATCCCGAAGGCGTTTTCAATTTGCTCCTGGTTCGCCCCGCCGCCTACGTCGAGGAAGTTGGCGGGCGAGCCGCCGGCGTACTGGATGATGTCCATGGTGGCCATGGCGAGGCCGGCGCCGTTGACCATGCAGGCGATGTTGCCGTCGAGCTTGATGTAGTTGAGCGAGAACTTGGAGGCCTCGACTTCGAGGGGGTCCTCCTCCGCCAAATCTCTCAGGTCCTTCAGGTCCTTGTGGCGGAAAAGCGCGTTGTCGTCGAAGTTGATCTTGCAGTCGAGCGCGGCGAGCTTGCCGTCCTTGGTGGTGATGAACGGGTTGATCTCCATCAGCGTGGCATCGGTGTCGATGTAGGCCTTGTAGAGGCCGGTCATAAAGCGGACGGCTTCCGGCACCTGCGGGCCTTCGAGGCCTAGTTTGAACGCAAGGCGGCGAGCCTGGTAAGGAGCCAGGCCGAGCGTGGGGTCGATGACCTCCTTGAAGATCGCGTCCGGGTTCTCGTGCGCGACCTCTTCGATCTCCATGCCGCCGGCCTGCGAGGCCATAAAAACGACCTTGCCGCTTGCCCGATCGAGCACGATGCCGAGGTAGAGCTCGCGCGCGATAGCCGAGCCGGCCTCCACGAGCAGCCGCTGCACCTTCTGGCCTTGTGGTGCGGTCTGGTGCGTTTTGAGCTGCATGCCGAGGATGGCCTTGGAGTGTTGCTCGGCCTCGGTGCGCGATTTCGCGAGCTTGACGCCGCCGCCTTTGCCACGGCCCCCGGCGTGGATCTGCGCCTTGACGACGACAACCCCGTGGCCCGCGCCGAAGAGCTGCCCCGCGGCAGCATCGGCCTCCTCAAAGGTGACGGCAACCTGGCCGTCAGGCACGCTGACGCCGTAGCGGCGAAGGATCTCTTTGGCCTGGTACTCGTGAATCTTCATGCGCGCTCCTGAGTGGCGGTGTACGGGCTGGGGTCTGGCGGTGTGTCGCAGCCATGGTAGCGAGTTGCGGAAAGCAGGGGCAAGGCGCGCTGGGCGATTAACGGAACCACTGGGCGGTGCAGTTCGGCGTTGACGTGAGTGAGGCGGCGCTCACTCGAAGGCCGCGACCGTTGCGCGAGGAAGGTAGGTTGCGGTGGTTTAGGCTCGTTCCAGTGGCAATCACGGCAGAGCTGAAGCTGGTGACCGAAGCGCGGCAGACGCTCGGGTTGGAGCACGCGCGAGCGCTGATGCAGCGGCTGCTGGCCGGCGAAGCGGCCGAGATGGAGCTGGCTGCCCTGCTCGGCGCGATGGCGGCGCGCGGCGAAACCGCGGAAGAGATTGCCGGATTTGCGCTCGCCATGCGGGACGCGGCGACGACGCTGCCGCTGACCGAAGCGGAACGTGAGCCCCTGGTGGACACGTGCGGAACCGGCGGCGATGGCGCGGGGACCTTCAACATTTCCACCGGCGCGGCGCTGGTGGCCGCGGCCGCAGGCGCACACGTGGCCAAGCACGGCAACCGCGCCGTGACCAGCCGATGCGGTTCGGCCGATGTGCTGGAGGCGTTGGGCGTACCGATTGCGCTCCCCCCCGAGACCGCGGCGGCGTCGGTGCGGGCGCATGGCTTCTGCTTTCTGCTGGCCTCGCAACACCACCCGGGCATGCGTGCTGTGATGCCGGTGCGCCGTGGGTTGGGGGTGCGAACGATATTCAACGTGCTCGGCCCGTTGCTGAACCCGGCCGGGGCGCGGCGGCAGGTCATGGGCGTGTATGACGGGCGGCTGTTGCAACCGGTGGCGGCGGCGATGTCGCTGCTGGGCGTGCGACGGGCGTTGGTCGTGCATGGCGCGGGTGGCTTGGATGAGCTGTCGCTGAGCGGCCCCAGCGAAACGGTGTCTCTGCGCCGCGACGCCTCGGAGACCACGATCTCGGAGCAACGCATTCGACCGGAGGACCTGGGCCTCCGCCCTGCCCCGCTCAGCGCTCTCGCGGGAGGGCACGACGCGGCCGAAAACGCGGCTGTCCTGCGTCGTGTGTTTGCCGGCGAACCCGGGCCACGCCGGGGCGTTGTGGTGCTGAACGCGGCCGCCGTGTTGGTTGTGGCGGAACTGGCGTCGGACATGGCTGCTGGTGTGCGCCTCGCGGCAGAGACGATCGACAGCGGAGCGGTCACAGCGTTGGTAGCGGCGCTTTCGCAGACGTGAGGCCGGTGCGCTCCGTGCCTCCCGCTTCAGCTGGCTATTAACGGTTCGAGCACCGCCGCCGGCAGCTTGAGTTGCTCGGAGCCGAACTGATCGCGATGGGGGTGGAAGTGTGCTCGGCAGCGCGCCTCATACAGGCCCGTGGCCCCGACCACGACCAGCTCCTGGGAAGAGCCGAGCCGCTGGGTGTGAATCGCACTTGCGCCGCAGATCATGCACACTGCCGAGAGCTTCGTGACCTTGTCCGCCATGGCCATGAGCGCGGGCACGGGGCCGAAGGGCTCGCCGGCGTAGGTCATATCCAGGCCGGCAACGAGGACGCGCTTGCCCAGGCCCACCAACTCCGTAATCAAGGCAATGACCGCGGGCGCCAGCCACTGCACCTCGTCGATGCCGATCACCTCGACGCCTTCGAGCTGCGGATGCAAGCTGGCGCGCAGGTCCTCGACGGACGTGACGGGAAAGGCCTCATGGGTCTGCGCCGAGTGCGAGGCGATGTGCGTCTGGTGGTAGCGCAGATCGATGTCCGGCTTGAAGCACAGCACACGGCGGCGGGCAATACGCGCGCGTGTGAGGCGTCGGATCAGCTCCTCGCTTTTGCCTGAAAACATCGGTCCGGTGATGACCTCGAGGACGCCAGGTGCGGGTTGGGGGAGAGAAGACATGCCAGCCATGATGGTAGCGGAGGGCGAAGTGGAAACCGACGCGGGCTTTTATTGGTCGCCACCTGGGAGGGAGGCGGTATGCTGAACCGTGTTCCTTCATCGCGCTACGTGGGGAACAAGGAGCGTTTGCATGCGTCTGTGGTTCAGGTCGTTTCCGTTTGTCGTAGCTGCGGGATTTCTGGTGATAGCGGCAATACCCGGTGGCACCCAGTCCGCCAAACCCGTCAAGGAGATCAAGGTCAAGCTGAATGACAGCAAGGGCGAACCCGCAGGGACGGCGGTGTTGAAGCAGAAAAAAGATGGCGTGCAGGTGAAAGTGTCGCTCGAAAACATGCCGCCGGGCGAGCACGGCGTCCATATTCACCAAAACGCGGTCTGCGAAGGTCCGGACTTCAAGACGGCCGGCGGCCACTTCAATCCGGACAGCAAGCAACACGGCTTTCAGAACCCGGCTGGGCACCACGCGGGAGACACGCCCAGCAACATCGTTGTAGGCGATGATCACCGGGGCTCGGCCACCTGGACGATGACTGCCGTCACGTTACAACCGGGCGCCTCCAACTCGCTTTTGTCCAATTCTGGGACATCGCTCATTGTTCACGCGCATGCGGACGATATGAAGACTGACCCCAGCGGCAACTCCGGCAATCGGATTGCGTGCGGGCTGATTCAGCAGTAAAGGGAAAGGTGAGGCCGTGCGGACCGAAGTTGCTGATGCCGGCAAGCGGGATCGGGAACCAAGTCCGACCGCGCTGCGTATGGTCCGGCATGGCTTCGATGGTGATCAATCCGATGTGGATCGGGCTGGCCAAAGCTCCGGAAAGGGCGTCAAGCCGCGGGACCAGCTACGCGCATACGGGGCGCAATGCGGTGCTGGCGCAGCCTGAAGAGACACTGCGCGACCCGGTGCGCCCTGCCGCGGGCGTCGAAGCGGGTACAGCCCGTTCGCGTCCTGAGCCGCGCCCGCAACTCCAACCCGCACCGGACGCAACCGAGATGCGCGCCGCCGCGACTACTGCCGCCGTCGCCGAACAGCAGCGCATGGCGGAGCTGGCCTACAGCTGCCTGTTGGGCGACACCTACGCCTGGGAGGCGCTGGTCCGCAGCCAGCAGCGCAGGGTGTACGCGCTTTGCTATCGCTTCACCGGGATGCCCAGCCAGGCCGAGGACCTGACCCAAGATGTCTTCCTCAAGGTCTACCGTAACCTCCACAGCTTCGATCCCACCAAGGCCAGTTTCGGCGTCTGGCTGACGGCCCTGACCCGCAACCTGCTGGTGGATCACTATCGCCGCTCTCGTATGGACCGCATCAGCGAATCACTGGACGTGAGCTCCAGCGGCGAAGACGACGGCCCTACCCGCGCCGAGCGGCTGGCGGACAGCCGCGGCGGGCAAGAACGTCACGTTGCCGGCGTAGAGCTGCGGGCAAAGATCCAGGCCGCGCTGGCGCAGGTGTCTCCGGAGCTGCGCGAGGCCGTCATTTTGCGTGACCTTGAGGACATGGACTACCGCGAGATCGCGGAAACGCTTTGCATCCCACAGGGAACGGTGAAAAGCCGCATCAGTCGCGGCCGTGCCGAGTTGGCGCGTCTACTGAAGGGTATGGAAGGGCAGGTGGTCTAAATGAAGCATACAGATCATCGGTTGATGAAAACGAACACCGTGCCGCCACCCGCACGCGCCAACGACGCCTGCGCGCCTTGGGTCACGCTGCTGCCGGACGCCGTGGAGGGTCTGCTGAACGACGCGGAGCAACGGGCGTTGGACTTCCACCTGGCTGAGTGCTCGGCTTGCACTCTGGAGTTGGCCGAGGCACAACGGGGATTCGCGTGGTTGACCGTCTTGAAGGAGTACCCCCCTGGACCGCCACCGGATATGCTTGCCGACATCCTGGCGCGGACCACCGGCATGGTGGAAACCGGGGTCATGCTGCCACCTCTGCCGGTAGCCACGGCGCCGGTTGCGGGGCCAAGTCTGGTGGTCGCTCCTGGAGCCTGGGCACAACTCGGAAGAGACTTGGGGAGGTGGATCCGGGGCGAAGAAGGCACGTGGTCCAGCCTCCTGCAGCCACGCCTGGCCATGACCGGCGCCATGGCATTCTTCTCCATCTGCCTTACCGTGAACCTGCTCGGCATCTCGGTCTCGCAGCTGGATGCGCAGAGCTTCCGCAAAGGCGGCCTGGAACGCACCGTTGCCAAGAAACGTGCCTCGCTCGTTCGCTCCATCGAGGGACTTCGGGTCGTCTACCGCGTTGAATCGCGGGTGAACGAAATGCGCGCTCAGATGGACAACCCGGGTGAGACCTCACCGGCTCGCTAGCCGAACAACAAGTTAAGGGCGCACCGACGCCGGAGAGGAGGGGCGATGATCGACGATCGAAAGACACCGGGCAGCAGCGCCGAGGCGACCGGAGACCCCGTCTCCGCCTCTGAGGCGCGGGTAGGTTTCTGCCAGGAGTGTGGCTGCGGCCTGACCGCTACGACCCTACACCGGGACACTAGCGGTGTGTTCTGCCCCCCGTGCGCCGCACAGCACCATGCTTCCGCTGCATGGCAGCCGGTAGACGCTAGCTATGCGGGAGCGGCCCGTCCTCCCCTGGCGGGCGACGCAAATCCGGTCCGCGCCGCCGTTCTTGGCTTCATCCCGGGCGTCGGCGCGATGTACAACGGCCAGTACGCCAAGGGGGCGATGCACCTGATCGTTTTCGTTGTCCTGGTCTCCGTTGCCGACAACGTCAACTGGGTCTTCTACTGGCTGGTCTGGGGCTGGGTCTTCTACCAGGCATTCGACGCCTACCACACCGCCAGCGCGCGACGAGACGGACTTCCACTCCCAAACCCGTTCGGCTGGAACGACCTCGGCGAACGGATCGGGCTGTATCGCACCTCGCCTCCGCCAGAACCGATCGCCAAAGCACCCAACGCGGCAGTCGCCCAGGACACACGGGCGAACTGGGCGGGTTACGTCCCGCCTACGGAGTTCGGCCGCCAAGCGTATGCGCCCCGCAGCCAACCCGCGCAGCAAAGCCCCTACACCGCGCCATACGCTGAGGCTGGTCCGAGGCCTGTTCCGCCTCCGGATCCCCTCCCGCCGTCCTATGTACCGTACGCCCCAACGTACACCGCGGCAGCACCCAGTCAGGTAACCGGGGTCAACACGCTGCCCGGTGCGCAACGCTTCCCTATCGGCGCGCTTTGGCTGATCTGTCTGGGAACCGTGTTTCTGGTAGGCAATCTCCTACCAGAGTGGCGCGTAAGTGGCCGTTGGCTGGTCCCGCTCCTGCTGGCAGCTCTGGCCGCTTGGAGCGCTGTGCGTCGGTGGGAGCAGTTCCAGACTCGCTCACTTCCGGCCACAGGCAACGCCAATCTAATGGGGGCTATGGTCGGCCCGGTCCTCCTGTTCACCGTCGCCGTTTTGCTTGCATTGCAGGCCGGGCATGCCGCCTCGCTGCACCGCAGTTGGCCGGTGTTGCTTGTAGTTTGGGGCGGAATGCTGCTGTTGCAACGTACCGCGCCACCTCCGTTGGCAGCCCCCCGTGACCAATCGGCGGAAGCCGTGCCCCCACCTGTGCGCAGCACCTCCGGCACAGGCTCCCTCGGGCTATAACACCTGGACGAACTGTCGGAGCCTTCTGTCGTGAGC